>CALWLA010000001.1 GCA_944381405.1 uncultured Lachnospiraceae bacterium
GCCCTCGTCCTTGAGCCGGGTCGGATTGTAGCCCGTCTTGACCGTAATGGAATAGGCCAGCGGCTCCCGGTCGGTCATGTCGTGGAAAAACAGCGCCGTTTCATGGGAAAAAATCGCCTGGGGACAGCGAAGATGCAACAGATACATACCGTCCACCCAGGAATCTTTGGAAAGATAAATCCCATGCGCAGCCCGTTTCAGTCCACGAGACTGTACGAATTGATAAAAAACAGGTTTTGAGATCCCGGCAGCGAGGATTTGCCCGGTGCGCAGCATCCCGTCCTGACGTTCCATCAATTGGTCTAGTTGTTGAAATTGGCTCATGTTTTCCACTTTCCCACCTTCCTTTCATGCTAATATTATACTCGAAATTAGCACGAAAAGAAATCAATTTTTATTCTCGGGTCCGGCCAGCGGCACTGCAGTCATTCAGTTATACGAAAAGCCTCGAACTTCCTTTATCTCACAGGCAGTTCGAGGCTTTCTCGTTCTTAGCAGTTTTATCTTTTCAAAATCCACATCGCCCCGTAGGGAGGAAGCTCCAGGCTCCCGGCAAGGGCCTGTTTTCCAGACAAAAGCTCGGTCCCCGCCTGCTCCTCCGGCAGACTGATCTGCTGGGGATCCGGAGAAAAATTGTAAAACGCCGTAAGGCGCTCCCCTTCCGCTTCCCGCACAAGGCAAAGCACGGAGGGATTTCCGGTATCCGGTACAGAGACCCCAGCGCCGCTGACAAATACCGGATGGGCCCTGCGGATCTCTTCCATCCGGGTGATTCCGTGAAACAGCCGCTCCGGAGCCGTTCCCTTCCGGTTTCTTAAGGCCGCTCTCCTCCAGGGGAAGGCCCCTCGATGCACATAACGGGAATCAGCGCATTTGTCCGGGTCCTCCTTGTAGCTGTAGTCGTTCAGCTGTCCGATCTCATCCCCGCTGTAGATCACCGGGATTCCGGACAGGCTCAGCATAAAGGCGTGCAGCATCAGATCCAGCCCGATGGCCCGGTCCGTTCCCGCCGCGTCCCCCCGTTCCTTTGCCGCCTCCAGTCCGCAGAGGGAGGCTGTGGTCCCGCATAGCCGGGCGTCTCCCGAGGCCGGATCGTCGTTGTAAAGCTCTCCCCTGGCGTCGGAGCCTGGGAATTTTCCGGTAAAATAGTCGTTCAGAAAGCGCTTGTGAGGATTTTCCTCCATGCCTTTTCTCTGGAGCCAGGGATAGCTCAGACCCCAGCCGATGTCGTCGTGACAGCGAAGATAGTTCAGGAACAGATAATCCGTCGGAAGGCCGCTGACGATCCTGAGCTGCTCCTGCAAAAGGGAAACGTCCTTTGTCGCCACCGTGTGCCAGGTGGTGGCCATGGTGGTGACATTATAAAGCATATGGCATTCCGGCTTTTCCAGGGTGCCGAAATAGGGCGCCACCTTTTCCGGCTCCATCACCACCTCCCCCAGAAGCAGTACGCCTGGGCAGACGATCTCGCAGATCATCCGGAGCATTCGGACGATGGTGTGGACCTGGGGCAGATTGCGGCAGGAGGTGCCCAGGGTCTTCCAGATATACGGCACTGCGTCGATACGGATGATGTCCACCCCCTGGTTTGCCAGATTCAGGAGATTGTCCGTCATGGCGTTGAATACCTTGGGGTTGCGGTAATTCAGATCCCACTGATAGGGATAAAAGGTGGTCATGACATATTTTCCCGCATCCGGAAGCCAGGTAAAATTGCCGGGTGCCGTGGTGGGGAACACCTGGGGGCAGGTGCTTTCATAGATCCTTGGTATGGTGTCGTCGTCGAAAAAGAAATACCGGTCCTGATACGCCTTTTCCCCGGCTCTCGCCTTCCTGGCCCAGTGGTGGTCCTCCGAAGTGTGATTCATGACAAAATCCAGGCAGATGCTGATATTCTGCCGGTGGCATTCTCCGCAGAGCTTTTTCAGATCCTCCATGGTCCCAAGAGAAGGCTGCACCTTCCGGAAATCTGACACCGCATAGCCGCCGTCGCTTTTTCCCTTGGGGCTTTCCAAAAGGGGCATCAGATGCAGGTAATTGACGCCGCACTCCTTCAGATAGGGCAGCTTTTTCTGAAGCCCTTTGAGATCCTTCGCAAAGGCGTCCACATACAGCATCATCCCCACCAGATCGTTTTTCCGGTACCAGTCCGGCGACTGCTCTCTTTTCTGATCCAGCTTCCTGAGCCCTTCCTCCCGGGAAAGGCCGTAGGTCTCCAGGATTCCCACAAGCTCCTGAAAGGAATCCATCCGGTTTTCGTAAAGCTCGCAGTACAGCCATTTCAGTTCATCCCAGTGTTTTTCCAGCCGCGCCTTAAATATATCCTTGATCTCCATTCCTGTATCCTTTCCTGTTTTCTGCCGTGTGCTGCACGGCGTATTGCCTCCCTCTGGGCGGTTCCTACCTGGCGGTATCCAAAGCGGAAAGCTCCGGATAGTACCGTTTCATTTCCTCCAGAAATTCCGGAACTGCCTCGATCCATAGTTCCTTTCCTCCCGCTTCCACGGTACAGACCAGCTTTCCGGGCCGGTTGGAGGTAAGATCCAGGACTTTTTTGCCCCCGCTGCCCTTTCTTCCAGGCTGCATCCGGCTGATCTCCGTCCGCATGGCATGGAACACTTCCTTCCGCTTTGCCTTGCGGATGATCTTCGTTACCGTCAGATCTCCGTTGATGTATTCGTATTCATACTCATACCGCAGCCGGAAAGTGAAAATGAAAAGCGCGATTCCGCAGACTAAGGCCACAAACAGCATAGCCGCCGCAAAAAAGATGGCGTCCACCAGGAATACCAGGGTCGCGGACCACAAAACCGCCTTCAAGAGCAGCTGATTTCTGGATGGGCGGTAGGGAATGATCCATTCAAATCCGATATCCATAAGGCCTTATACCTCCTTCAGACAGAAGGAAATGCCCTCATACTGCCGGAGCCCGCAGGGGATGGGCAGCCCTGCCTGCATCAGAAGCGCTCCGGAAAAACGGTCCTGCCTTCCTTCGATCTGATAGAAGGCCTCCTTTTTAAGGCCCCGGAGCTTTAAGAACCGCTGGGCGTCGTTTCCTTCCTTTTCCGTGATCACAAGGCTCACCAGAGCTCTGTCCTTTTCCTTTGACACATAGCTCCAGGCATTATAATAAAGGTTTTCATAGGGGTTTGAAAGCCGGTAATAATCCCCGGAAAGGATCAGCTTTGCGTTGTTGCGCCTGTAGCGTTCCGACTGTTCCATGCACTGGGCCTTTTCCTCCTCGCTGAGCTTTGTGGAATCCAGCTCGAAGCCGAAAATGCCGTTTTGCGCCACGATCTCCCGGGTCCGAAGGGGCACTTCCCGCCCGGTCTGATGGTTTGGACAGGTGGATACATGGGCCTCCAGGCAGCAGGGCGGATAAGCAAAAGAGGTTCCGTACTGGATCTTCAGCCGGTTTACCGCGTCTGTGTTATCGCTGCACCAGATCTGGGGATGATAATACAGCATAGCCGGATCGAAACGGCCTCCCCCGCCGCAGCAGCCGCAGAACAGCACCTCCGGATGGCTAAGCACCACCTGATCCAGGACCCGGTAAAGTCCCAGCACATACCGGTGGAACACCTCTCCCTGTCTTTCCGCCGGAAGGGCCCCCGACCACACATCAGAAAGGCTGCGGTTCATATCCCATTTCACATAGTCAATCTTCGCTTCCGAAAGCATCTCCTCCATAAAGGAAACGATATAATCGCACACCTCCTGCCGGGACAGATCCAGCACCAGCTGGTTGCGGCCCCTGGTCATGGGACGGCCCGCCGCCTTAAGACACCAGTCCGGATGCGCCCTGTAAAGCTCGCTGTCCTCGTTCACCATTTCCGGCTCCACCCAGATGCCGAACTGAAGCCCCATGGCGTGAATCTTTTCGGTAAGGCCGGAAAGGCCGCTGGGGATCTTTTTAAGGTTCACCTTCCAGTCCCCAAGTCCCGCATTGTCGCTGTCCCGGCTGCCGAACCAGCCGTCGTCCATCACAAAAAGCTCCACCCCCATCTTTTTCGCCTCCCCGGCGATCTTTAGGAGCTTTTCTTCATCGAAATCGAAATAGGCGGCCTCCCAGCTGTTGATCAGCACCGGCCGGTTCTTTTTCACATAAGGAAGCCTGCAGAGGTTTTCCCGGAACAGGTCGTGGAACCTGTGGCTGAGCCCCGTAAGGCCTTCCCCGGAACAGCATAAAACCGCCTCCGGCGCCTGGAAGCTTTCCCCGGGGCCAATCAGGAAGGAAAAATCCTTTGGGTTGATGCCCGCGTTCAGCCTGAGCTTGTGGAACTGGTCCTGCTCCAGCTCCATCAGGAAATTGCCGCTGTAGATCAGGGAAACGCCGTAGCAAAGCCCCTGGTCCTCGGAGGTTTCCTTCTCGCACAGGATGAAAAAGGGATTGTACTGATGGGAGGAAGCCCCTCTGCTGCTGCCGACGGCATGAAGGCCTGGGGTCACCGGGACCCTGGTAAATTCCCGCTCCATCAGATGCCTGCCCGGAAAGGTGATCATATCATAAGCCCCGGCGTTAAGATCCAAGGTCATGCTCATCAGGCGTTCCAGCCGAAGGGGCTTATCGGAATGGTTTTCAAAGCGGACGGTCCTGGTGATGACATCCTTGTCCTCAAAAACGCAGTAACAGAGCACCGCCTCCCCCTGGCTTTCCTGATCCAGAAGGCGGATCTCCAGGCTCTCCCCAGCTTCTCCCTCCTGAAAAGAAAGGGAGGGCATCCCGGAAAGGGTATACTTTCCCGGAAAGATCCGATGGTCCTTGACCTTCCCGGAAAAGATCCTGCTTCCATCAGGGTTCACCACCTGGATGCTGGGGCTTCGGTAATCCCCTTTTCCGTCTGTGGAAAATTCCTGATTCAGAAAATCCAGGGAAAAGGTCCGGTCGTTTCCCGCTTCGTTGGGATTGGGAGAAAAGCCCCGGTCATGGAGCTGGATCAGATAATCCAGGTTTTCGTCCGGGATCCTCTGTCCGTAATAAAGATGCAGAAGGTTGCCATAGCGGCTGATCTTCATGCCGTAGGTGGTATTTTTCGTGTGCAAAAGAAATGTTCTGCTGTTTTCATTGTATACGATTGCCATATGATTTCATCCTGCCTTTTCTGACAGCAGAAGCTGCAGTCCGGAATCAGAGTTCCGGAGACTGCAGCGCCGCCTTGTCTTATTTTTCCGGTTTCCCGGTTGTCCGATTATTTGCCTCCGGTCATGGCCACGCCCTCGATGAACTGCTTCTGGAAGAAGAGATACAGCACCACCATGGGGATCATCGCCAGAAGGGAGCCCGCCATCATCACCGGGAAGTTGGTGCTGAACTGGCCTCTCAGGGTCGCAAGTCCTGAGGAAAGGGTCATCATGTTCAGATCCGTGTTGACGATCAAGGGCCACATCAGGTCTCCGTAGGCGAACACCGCGGTGAACACCGCCAGAGCCGCCATGGATGCCTTGGTGAGAGGCGCCATGATCTTATAGAAGGTCTGCCACTGGTTGCATCCGTCCAGGTAGGCCGCCTCGGCGATCTCCTCCGGGATCCCCAGGTAAGCCTGCCGCAGGAAAAAGGTTCCAAAGGCGCTCACCAGGCCCGGGAATACCAGGGCGAAGATCGTATTGGTAAGACCCAGCTTTGCCAGCATCTGATACTGAGGCGTGATGAAGATCTGGGCCGGCAGCATCATCTGGATCAGAACCAGGGAGAACAAAAGGTTCTTGCCCTTAAAGTGCAGCTTTGCAAAGGCATAGCCTGCCATGGAAGAAAAGAGCACCGCGCATACCACCCGCAGAAAGATCATAAGGGCCGTATTCTTGTACAGGGCCAAAAATGGCAGGGAAGCCATGGCATCCGTGAAGTTCTGTACCTGCCAATGCTCCGGAAGGATGGTGGGCGGTACGATCATGCTTTCCTCTACCGTCTTGAAGCTGGTGAGGAACATCCACACGAAGGGGAAGATCATGATGATGGAGCCGATGATAAAAAAGGCGTAAACCCCTGCGGTTTGAAATTTTCTGGAACGCTCTAACGATTTCATACGCTCTCTCCCTCCTTAAACTTCGTAATTGACCCACTTCTTCTGGCCCCAGAACTGTACCGCGGTCACCAGGGCGATCACCAGCACGGTCCAGATGACCACTGCGGAACCGAGTCCCCGGTTGCCGGTCACAAAGGATTCCCGGAAGAACAGGTACATCAGCGACTGGGCGTTGGTCAGCGCCGGGTTGGATTCCTCCACCATCATGTAGATCAGGTCATAAACCTTGATGGAGGACATGAGCCGCATGATCAGCACCACGAACAGGGTGGGCGAAACCATGGGCAGCGTGATCTGGAAGAACTGCTGCAGCTTGGAAGCGCCATCCAGGCTGGCCGCCTCGTAGTAGGACTTGGAAATGTTCTGCAGTCCGGAAAGCAGCAGGATGGCGTCATAGCCGATGGAGGACCAGATGGCCACGATGGCGCAGGTGATGATGACGATGTTCGGGTCCGTGATCCAGTTGATCTGATGGCCCAGAAGGGTATTGATGATACCGTACTCCGTATTGAACATCCACTTCCACACCATGGCTACCGCTGCGGGAGCCACTACCATAGGCAGGAAGAATACCGCACGGAAAAAGGTCCTTCCCTTGATCTTGGCGTTCAGCATCACCGCCACGATAAGCGCCAGGAAAATGCCGATGGGCACTGTCAGCAGGCAGAAATACAGGGTATTCACATTGGCCCGCCAGAATTCCGCGCTGGTAAACATTTCGATATAATTTTCCAGTCCCCGAAGCTCGTAAAGACCAAAGGGCCTGGTTTTTGAAAAGCTGAGCTTGATGGTATCCAGAAACGGATAAATATTCAGCACCAGAAGGCCGATGACGGTGGGCGCCACCATCAGGTAGCCCCACAGGCTTTCCGATCTGGCTCGTTTACTGAGGTTTTGCATAGCCTCCTCCTTCCTACAGTTCGTTAATCATCCAGAGAAGCCTGATAGATGGCGTCCTGCATCTGCTGCATGCCTTCTTCAAAGCTGATCTGTCCGGAATAGATCTTCAAAAGCGCCTCCGACACATCCGGCTTCCAGGTGGGCCGGTATTTGTTGTTGACGGACTGAACGCTGTAATCGAACATATCTACAAAGCACTGCACGTTCAACTTGTAGTCAAACTGATCGAATACCCCGACCCAGGTCTGTTCCAGGCCCTCGTAGGCCGGGATCGCTGCGCCGGACTCGCCCTGGATGCGCTGTCCCTCCTCGGAACCGAAGAACCGCAGCACGTCCTTTACGATCTCCAGATTCTTCCCCGTGGGGGAGGTGGCGTAGCAGAGGCCGTTGGATATGGTGGCCCGTCCGTCTCCGCTGGCAGGGTCCGGGCATTTCGGCAGCACAGCCACATCCCATTTTCCTTCCATGTTGGGATAGTTCTGCATTTCTGAAAGGATGTTCCAGTTGCCTTCCAGGAACATGGCCCCCTGCTCCGAGAAAAAGGCGGTTCCAGGCGTGGTCTCCGCGAAATAGTTCTGATCCGGGCACCAGTCCTCCTTCTGCAGGTCGATATAGAACCGCATGGCGTCGATGGTGGCCGGGTTGTCAAAGCCGCCGGTGACTCCGTCCTCCGCCAGGATGTAGCCGCCCTTCTGATAAACGAAATTCCAGTATCCCAGCTGATCGTCGCCGTAGGCCATGTAGCCGTACTTTCCGGTGGCGTCATAGATCTTCTGGGAAGCCTCGCAGAGATCGTCCCAGGTCCAGGTCTCATCCGGGTACGCCACCCCTGCTGCATCGAACATTTCCTTGTTATAGACAAGGCCTACGGTATCCTTGTCCTTGGGCACCCCGTAGTAGCGTCCGTCGCTGCCCTGGATGTTGGACAGGGACACCTCTGAGAAATGCTCCTGGAAATAATCCGGATCCTCCTCGTCGTAAAGGTCCGTCAGGTCTGCGATCTTTCCGTAGTCCGCATATTTCAGGATCTCATTGGTATGCATCCAGAAAATATCCGGCATCTGATTGGAGATCGCCGCAGCCTCAAGCTTTGTCCAGTACTCGCTCCAGCTGGTCACCTGGACTTCGATCTCCACCTCGGGATGCTTTTCGGTGTAGGCGTCGCAGAGCGCCTGCATGCCGTCCCTTTGGGCAATATCCCAGATCTGAAAGGTCAGATGGGTCTTGCCGTCCGCCGATTGGCTGCTGCAGCCGGACAGCAGCGCCACGGCTGCACAGGCCGCAAAAAGCAGCTTTTGTGTTTTTTTCACACTTCCCCCTCCTTTTATGCATTTTTCACAGAACCAGAAGTAACTGATAGGGAAATTATAGCAATCCAAATAATACGAATATATAACCAAGGAAAATCAGAATATACCAAAATGATAGATATGTACATTTCTTGTCGATTATGCTATCATTTTGATATATTCAGGAGGCCGATATGGAAAAAAACTACAAATTTGACGTGTTTCAGAACGATAAAAATATCGATCTTACACTATTTCAGTACGGATGGGAGCACTGTGTGCCCCTCCATTCCTATGGTCCCGCAAAGCGGAATCACTACCTCTTTCACTATATTTTTTCCGGAAAAGGGACACTGGACGCCAACGACTGGGAAGGGCAGACCCATCACTATAAGCTGGAGGCAAATCAGGGCTTTCTGATCCTTCCCGGCCAGATCACCACCTACTGCGCGGACCAGCAGCTTCCCTGGGAATACGCCTGGCTGGAGTTCGACGGAGTAAAGACCAGGGAGTTTCTGGAGATGGCGGGCCTCCGGCTGGAACAGCCGGTTTACCGCCTGAAACGAAAGGAATACGCGGCCTTTATCAAGGACGAGCTGATGGAGATCATCGACAATCCCTACCACTCTCCTATCAATCAGATCGGACATCTGTATCTCTTTTTCGATGGACTGATCCGGGGTTCCGCCTTAAAGCCCCTGAACTTCCAGGGAAACCTGAAAGATTTTTATGTGCGGGAGGCGGTAAACTTCATGGAACTCAACTACATGGAGGACATCACCATGGAGGATGTGGCGGATTACTGCGGCCTGAACCGCAGCTACCTGGGACGGCTGTTCCGGGAAAGCATGAATCAGACGCCCCAGCATTTTCTCATGTACTACCGCATGAAACAGGCGGCGGAGCTTTTAAAGCTGACGGACAAGCCCGTCAGCGAGATCGGCAAAGCCTGCGGCTACGGGAATCAGCTGCATTTTTCCCGGGCCTTTAAAAACATCTTCGGAATTTCCCCAAACTTTTACAGAAGGAAGGAACGGCGCGGCGAATCCTGATGGAAACAAGCCTAAAAAAGCTTTCCGGCACAGCAGGCTGGAAAGCTTTTTTCGAAGGTCCGCCCAGGAGCGCGTTCCTCCGCCGTTTTGTTTATTTTGTTCCGAAGATCCGGTCCCCCGCATCCCCAAGGCCCGGACAGATATAGGCCCGCTCATTCAATCCCCGGTCGATGTGGCCGATATAGATCTCCACATCCGGATGGGCCTCGTGAAGCTTTTTCACGCCCTCCGGCGCAGCGATGATGGCCAGAAACTTGATGTGCTTGCCGCCGTGCTTCTTGATCTGAGACACCGCGTCCACGGCGGAGCCGCCGGTGGCCAGCATGGGATCCGTCACCAGGATGAGCCGTTCCTCGATGGGGCTCGGCAGCTTGCAGAAGTATTCGTGAGGCTCATGCGTCTCCTCATCCCGGTACATGCCGATATGCCCCACCTTGGCGGAGGGGGTCAGGGCCAGCACCCCCGGCACCATGCCCAGTCCCGCCCGCAGGATGGGCACCACCGCCAGCTTCCTGCCGGAAAGGGCCGGGCTCTTGCAGCTTTCGATGGGAGTCTCCACCTCTATCTCCTGCATGGGCAGGTCTGAAAGGGCCTCATAGCCCATGAGCATGCCCAGTTCCTCCACGATCTTCCGGAATTCGTTGGTTCCGGTATGCCGGTTCCGAAGGATGGTAATCTTGTGCTGTACCAGGGGATGGGTCAGCTCGTATACGTTTTCATGGATCTTTTTCACCTTGTTCTCGCTCCTTTCCTGCAGGCCTTCGGCCTTATGCTTCCCGCTTTTTTGCGATCTCGCCCTGCTTTTTATAGATGCTGTTTTCCGGCACCACGCCTCTTACGGAGGACAGGGGATAGATATTGGTATTCCTTCCGATAACGGTACCCGGATTTAAAACGGAGCCGCAGCCCACTTCTACATGGTCTCCCAGCACCGCGCCGAACTTTTTGAAGCCCGTCTCCAGGTCCTCTCCGGGAAGATGGACCTTCACCGGCTGTTTGTCGGATTTGACATTGGAGGTGATGCTGCCTGCCCCCATGTGGGACTTATAGCCCAGCACAGAGTCTCCCACATAGTTGTAGTGAGGCACCTGGACGTTATCGAACAGAATCACGTTTTTCAGCTCCGTGGAGTTTCCCACCACGCAGTTTGCTCCGATCAGGGCGGAGCCCCGGATAAAGGCGCAGTGCCTTACCTCTGTCTCCGGTCCGATGATGCAGGGGCCTGCAATATAGGCGGAGGGAAATACCTTTGCGGTCTTGTGGATCCAGACTTCCTCTGCGGGATGCAGGTATTCCTCCTCGGAAAGCCCTGCCCCAAGCTTTCGGATAAAGTCCTTGATCTTCGGCAGCACCTCCCAGGGATATGTACAGCCCGCAAACAATTCTGCCGCCTCCGTATGCTGAAGATCCAGCAATCCTTCGATCTTTAGCGTTTCTTTCGTCATACTTTCTGTTCCTCCTGCCGCCCTGCGGCCTCATCCTTCCGGATGCTTTTCTTTCTTTCTTTCCGATGATCGTTTTGCAGTTTCCTGCTCCCTATAAAAAGCCGGGATCCGGGCCAGGTAGCTGCGCATCTGGGATTCGTTGCGCACTGCCTTTACCGCCTCCGTCCGCTTCCGCACAAAGGCATCCAGCTTTTCCATGTATTCTGCTTCGCTGACGCTGCCCTCCGCCACATAGGAAAGTCCCTTTTCCCAGCTGGCGGTAAGCTCCGGGTTCAGCAACTTCGGAATGGAAGCCTGCACCACGTCGTTCACCATTTCTCCGAACATGGTGGGGGTAATTACCTGGGTCTTCTGGTTGAGCTGCAGATACTTGATGTTCACCAGCTTTTTCAGGATCTCCGCCCTGGTGGCGGAGGTGCCGATGCCGCTGCCCTTGATCTGGGCTCTGAGCTCCTCGTCCTCGATGAGCTGTCCCGCGTTTTCCATAGCCAGGATCATGGAGCCGGAAGTGTAGCGCTTCGGGGGAGAGGTCTCCCCCTCCTTTACGGAAAAACCCTTAAGGTCTATTATATCACCTTTTTTCAGTTTTTCCGCAATGGTTTTTGCCTCGTCCCCGGATACGGCAGAGGCTTCCTGTTCGCCGCTTTCTCCGGCGGTTTTTCCGGCGTTCTCCCCGCCCGAATCAGGACTTTTTCCCATGACCTCCAGATACCCTGGCTTTATCAGGGCTTTCAGGTTGGTATAAAACCGCTCCCGGCTTTGAAAGGGCTTCCCCGCCCCATCCTGTCCCTCCGCCTCCAGAAGCACCGTAAGGCTCAGCTTCCGGTATTCCGCAGGGGGATAAAAAATGCTCAAAAACCGACGGCAGATCCGCTCATAGACCTGCCGGGCCACCGGCGACAGGGAGCCCAGGGCGGAAAGGCCCTGTCCCGTAGGGATGATGGCGTAATGGTCCGTAATGGCCTTGTCGTTCACATACCGGGTCTTTCCGAGGCTCTCATACCGCTTTTCCGAAAGAATCGTCTCCGCAAAGGCGGAAACCTGGGGCACGTTCCGAAGCCCCGCCAGATTTTTTCCGATCTCCTTTGCCACCGCCGTGGACAGCACCCTGGCGTCGGTCCTGGGGTAGGTGGTGAGCTTTTTTTCGTAAAGCTCCTGGGCGATCTTCAGGGTATTGTCCGGGCTGATCTTGTAGAGCTTCGCGCATTCGTTCTGCAGCTCCGCCAGGTTGAACAAAAGGGGCGGGTATTTGCTTTCCTTTTTCTTCGTCAGGCTCTCCAGCACTCCGGTCTCAGGCAGCGCCCGGATCAGGGCCTCCGCATCCTCCCGCTTCTGGAAGCCGTTTTCCTTATACAGCAGCGGAGAAGCCTCGTACCGGCTCCCCTCTCCGGCCCGCCATTCTGCGGAAAAAGCTGCCCCCTTTCCCTCCGCCTCTGCCACTACCCGGTAAAAGGGGGTCTTTACAAAGGCCCTGATCTCCCGTTCCCGCCGCACCACCATCCCCAGCACGCAGGTCATGACCCTGCCTGCGGAGATCACCGCATAGGGCTGGCCCGTGGCCCCGGCCAGCAGGTTTCCGTATTTCAGGGTCAGCACCCTGGAAAAATTGATGCCCATGAGGTAATCTTCTTTGGCCCTGAGAAAGGCGGAGGCGGAAAGATTGTCGTAGCTTGCTTCCGGCTTTGCCTCCCGGATGCCCCGGAGGATTTCCTCCTCCGTCTGGGAGTCGATCCAGACCCGCAGCTTTTCCTTTCCGGAAACCCCGGCCATCATGTCCACCAGACGGTAAATGTATTCTCCCTCCCGCCCGGAGTCGGTGCAGACGTAGATCCGGCTTACGTCCTTTCGGTTCAAAAGCCCGGATACGATGTCGAACTGTTTTTTTACCCCTGGAATCACCTCGTAGAGGAATTTATCCGGGATAAAGGGCAGGGTGGAGAGGCTCCATTTTTTCAACGCTCCGTCGTAGCGCTCCGGATACGACATGGTGACGAGATGCCCTACGCACCACGTCACCACATAGCTGTCGTTTTCCATATAGCCGTCCCTGCGGGGGGCGTTCATCCGGAGGGCCTTTGCAAACTCCGCAGCCACGGAGGGTTTTTCCGCAATAAATAAATCCTTTCCCATACCGCCTTAGCTCCGCTGCTTTGTGCCGCTGCCGCCCCGGACAGAGGTCCGCAGATTTTTCAGATGGACCTCCTTCTGTCCGTATTGTACGACGGAATCCTCCCGGACGATGGAGGCGCCCTCCAGAAGGGCTCCCTTTGAGAGCTTGATGCCCCTGACGCCCTTGGTGGCCTTTTTCAGGATGGGCACGTCGTCCAGAGCAAACCGCAGGAAATAGCCGTTGTCCGTCCAGAGGACCACCGTATTGGAGCCGATCTCCTCCACCGGCTGGATGGACGCCACAAGGTCTTCTTCCTCCAGCTTTGTAGCCGCCACGGTCCGGTTATTGGTTTCAAATTCCTCTGCAGCCACCTGCTTCACATACCCATTCCTTGTGGCAAAGAGGAGGTTTTTGTCCTTCAGGTTTTCCAAGGCCTCCAGATAGACGATCTCCTCCTCTGCGGCGGAATACCTGGAGAGATTGTCGATGGGGACGCCCTTGTCCTTCAGTTTTTTCTGAGGCACGTCGGCGCACTTCAGCTGATGCATGGAGCCCTTGTCCGTAAAGAGCAGGATGCGGCCCGTGTTCATGCAGGGGATCACAAAACGGTTCTCTCCCTCCACCGTTTCCCGGTTCCGCTCGTATACCCCAGGATCCAGGAGCTTGGCATAGCCCAGCCGGTCCATCACAAAGACGCAGGGGGCCTCTGCAAGCTTCTCCTCTTCGTAGACCGCTTCCTCTCCATCCTCGATGAGGGTGCGGCGGGGCGTTCCGTATTCCTCCTTGATCTTCCGGAGATCCTCCTTGATCAGCTCCTCCCTTTTTTCCTTTCCGGAGATGATCTGTTTATATTCTTTGATGCGCTTTACCGTTTCCCGATGGGCCTTTTCCAGCTCCATGATCTCCAGCCCGATGAGCCGGTACAGCTTTAACTCCAGGATGGCCTCCGCCTGCCGGGGCGTAAAATGCAGCTTTTCCGCATCGGCCCTGAGGCTCTCGTCCTTGAATACGATTCCTGCGGTATCTCCCTTTGTGAGGCAGTTCTCCGCGTCCTTCCGCTTTCTGGATCCCCGGATCACGGCGATCACCAGATCGATGATGTTGCAGGCGGCAATAAGACCCTCCTGCACCTCCCGTTTTTCCTCCTCCTTTTCCAGAAGGGCCCGGTACTTCCGGTCCAGAAGCTGATGCTGGAACCGGAGCCACTCCGAAAGGATCCGGGGAAGGCTCATGACCTCCGGCCTGCCGTCGCAGATGGCCAGCATGTTCACGCCGAAGGTGTCCTCCAGCTTGGTCTTTTTATAAAGGATATTGGTGATGCGGCTGATATCCGCATCCTTCTTGAGCTCCAGGAAAATGCTCACCCCGTCTCCGGCGGTGGCGTTTCCGATATCCGTGATCTCCGGCAGCTTTTTCGCCTCCACCAGCTCCGCCGTATCGGACATGAACTTGCCGATGCCCGCGCCGATCATGGTGTAGGGGATCTCCGTCACCACAAGCTTGTCCTTTTCGCTCCGCTTTTTCCCGGGTTCAAAAGAAAGCCTGCCCCGGAGCTTGAGCCTGCCGCTTCCGGTCTCGTAGATGGCCGCAAGGTCGGACTTGTTGGCGATGATGCCGCCGGTGGGAAAATCCGGACCCGGCATGATCTCAAGCATCTCCGGCACGCTCATATCAGGGCGGTCCACATAGGCGACGCAGAGATCGCAAAGCTCCGCCAGGTTATGGCAGGGCACGGAGGTGGTCATGCCTACCGCGATGCCCTCGGAGCCGTTCAATAGGAAATTGGGGATCCGCACCGGCAGCACCACCGGCTCTTCCTCTGTGTTGGTATAGGCCGGCATGAAATCCACGGATTTGTCCAGGTCCCGGAGGAACACGTCGTCGGTGAACTTCCGCAGCTTTGCCTCGGTATAACGGTAGGCTGCGGCGCTGTCTCCCTCGATGGAACCGAAGTTGCCCTTGCCGTCCACCAGGGGCACGGACTTTTTGAAGGGCTGGGCCATCACCACCATGGTTTCATAAATGGAGGAATCCCCGTGGGGATGGAAGCGTCCCATACAGTCGCCTGCGATCCTGGCGGACTTCATCTCCTTTTTGTCATGGTTGACATGAAGATCGTTCATGTCGTAAAGCAGACGCCGCTGCACCGGCTTTAAGCCGTCCCGGATATCCGGCACCGCTCTGGCAGTGATGACGGACATGGAGTAGTCCAGGTAGGACCGCTGCATTTCTTCGCTGTACTCTGTTTTTAAAATCTTTTCTGCCATTTATATCAACTCTCTGTTATTCTCTCGTTTCCTGCGGAAAGCTTCTGCCAAAAAGACTTACCAGTCAAGCTCCGCTTCCCGGGCGTGATCGTAAATGAACTGCCGCCGGGGAGCGACCTCGGAGCCCATCAGCATCTCCGTCACCTCGGAGGCAAGCCTTGCGTCCTCGATCTCCACCTGCTTCAGCACCCGCCGCTCCGGATCCAGGGTGGTGGCCCAAAGGTCCGGCGGATCCATCTCTCCCAGGCCCTTGAAACGCTTCAGGTCAAAGGTGGAGGGATCGTGTTCCTTCTGATATTTCATAAGCTCCCGGTCATCGTAAAGATACCTGGGCTCTCCGCCCTTTTTCTTGGGGGTCACCAGATAAAGGGGCGGCATGGAAACGTACACATGGCCGTTATAAATAAGCTCCGGCATGAACCGGTAGAAAAAGGTCAGAAGCAGGGTGTCGATGTGGCTGCCGTCCACGTCCGCATCCGTCATGAGGATGATCTTGTGGTACCGAAGCTTTGAGATGTCGAAATCATTTCCGTAGCCCTCGGAAAAACCGCAGCCAAAGGTGTTGATCATGGTCTTGATCTCCGCGTTGGCCAGGACCTTGTCGATGGAGGCCTTTTCCACGTTCAGAATCTTGCCCCGGATGGGGAGGATGGCCTGGAATTCCCGGTTCCGTCCCGTTCCGGCGGAGCCGCCTGCAGAATCTCCCTCTACGATAAAGATCTCGCATTTTTCCGGATCCTTGCAGGTGCAGACCTTCAGCTTCCCGTTGGAGTCAAAGCTGAACTTCGGACGGGAAAGCATGTTGGTCTTGGCCTTTTCCTCCTGCTTGCGGATCTTGGCGGATTTTTCCGCGCAGGCGATGATGTTCTTCACCACCTCCACGTTCCGGTCAAAATAATGCTCCAGCTTTTCTCCCGTCACCGCAGCCACGGCAGAGGCCGCCTCCGCAGAGGCCAGCTTGGTTTTGGTCTGGCCCTCAAAGATGGGGTCCGGGTATTTCAGGGCGATGACGCAGGTCATGCCGTTTCTGGTATCGGAGCCGGTGAAATTGTCGTCCTTTTCCTTCAGGATCCCCAGCTGACGGGCATAGAGGTTTATGAGCTGGGTGAATTTGGTCTTGAAGCCCGTGATATGGGTGCCCCCCTCCTGGGTGAAGATGTTGTTGCAGAAGCCATGGATATTTTCCTCAAAGGCGTCCACGAACTGAATGCACACCTCCACCTCGGAGCCCTCATAGCTGTCCTTGAAGTAGATCACCGGGGTCACCGGGGTCTGACCCTTGTTGAGCCCCTCCACATAGGCCTTAAGGCCCTCGGGCTCGTGGAAGGTCTTATGCTCCTCTGTCTCTCCACGCAGGTCCGCGTATTCGATGGTAAGCTCCGGATTGAGATAGGCGGTCTCATGGAGCCTGGATTTCAGCCAGTCCGCCCGGAACTGGGTCCGCTCGAAGATTTCCTCGTCCGGCATGAAATTGATGCGGGTGCCGGTGTGCTTTGATTTTCCCACCACGGGAAGCAATCCCTTTTCCAGCTTGGTGGTGGGAATGCCCCGCTCATAGGTATCCCGGTACAAAAGCCCGTCTCTGGATACCTCCACCGTCATATGGCTGGAAAGGGCGTTCACCACCGAGGAGCCCACGCCGTGAAGGCCGCCGGAGGTCTTGTAGGAGGAATGGTCAAACTTGCCGCCGGCATGCAGGGTGGTGAGGATCACCCGCACCGCGGAAACCCCCTTCTGGTGCAGATCCACCGGAAGGCCTCTTCCGTCGTCCTCCACGGTGCAGGAGCCGTCCGCCTCCAGGGTCACCCGGATGTTTTTGCAAAATCCCGCCAGGTGCTCGTCCACGGAGTTGTCCAGGATCTCGTAGATCAGGTGATTCAGTCCCTTCTGGCCCACGCCGCCGATGTACATACCGGGACGGGCCCGGACAGGATCCAGCCCCTCCAGTACCGTTATGCTGTCTGCGTTGTATTGTGCCTTTGCCATGTAAATCCTCCGACTAAAAAATCATCAGCTAAAAAGTATAACAAAAAAAAGAGGCGGAGGCAAGTCCGCCTGAAAAGCGCTTATCCCCGCAGGGTGGCGATGAGCCGGGAGGGCTTTTGCAGAAGCATCAGGGCGTCCAGCATGCTCAGGCATACCACGTCCGCCGCCCCTAAAAGAGCGCCAAAGCTGCCCTCCTGCCCCAGGACCGCGATGGAAAGACCCGCTTCGGACAGCATGGGCAGATCGTTCCTGCCGTTTCCGATGGCGCAGACCCCCTCCGGCCCAAGGCCCCGGATGATCTCCAGCTTGGAGGCCGCAGCCTTGTCGGAAGGAAAGGTCATGATCTGCAGGGGAAGCCCCGTGGCCCCGCATTCCGCTGCTGCGGTGCCGTGGGTATCCGCCGTCAGCACAAACAGCCGAAGGTCCCTGGCAAGGGCTGAAAGGGGCTCCAGAAGCTCCGGCAATACCTTTCCGTCCCGGGCGATGGTTCCGTTGTAATCCATCACCAGATGGCGAAGCTCCAGTGTTCCGTATCCGGGAATGTCGATCTTAAGCATTCTGCAGCATGGCCTCCTCTGCCTTTTCGGCGATCTCGATGCCGTCGATGCCCTTGGGGCACACCTCCGTGCAGGCGCCGCAGCGCAGGCACTCCTCATAAAGCTCCGGGCTGTAGGCAAAGCCCTGGAGGGTCATGCTGTGTTCCTTTAAGATGGCCGGGCACACGGCGGTGCATTCCCCGCAGTCAAAGCAGGCTCCCGCCAGCATCCGCAGCTTGTAAACAACCTTACTGTCCATATATCTATGATCTCCTCGATAACATTTCTTTTCCGGCAAAGGGCCGCAGCGCCGGGTTCCTGGCTTTAATACTGAAAGGCGATTCCCAGCGCCCCGGGGCCCAGATTGGCGGCTCCCGGGCAGCCGATGCAGTTGGTCAGAAGCTCTGCCGGATGATACCGGCGCAAAAGCTCTCCTTTTGCATACGCCAGAAGCGCCTGATCGTCTCCGTGAACGATGCCCATCAGCTTCCCCTCATGGTCCGTCCCATACTGTCCTGCCAGCTCCAGAAGCCGTTCCACCGCATCCTCCGGTTTATGCTCCCGCTCTACGATGGAGATCCTGCCCTGGGGATTGATCTCAAAGACAGGAAAGGCCTCCTGCTCCCCAAAGGGGTTCGCCCCGGCCTTACAGGGGAAATACCCGGACAAAAACTCCGGCTGCGCCAGGGTAAAGATCAGCTTCAGATGCCTGCAGTCAAAGTGGAGCTTGTTGATCACCCGGTCCCGGGAAGCGCCCTCCGCCGCCTCCTTTGCGGCAGCCAGTACAGGAAGTCCCAGGCCGAAGGAAACCTCCTTGGAATCCAACAGATATATCTCCGCCTCCGGGTATCGTTCTTCTGTTCTTGCCTTTGCAGCCTCTGCCTGCCGGAGGTTCTCCGAAAGCTCCCGGGAGGGGCCGCAGTATACCGCCGTCTCTCCCTCTTCCGCGCACTGGCAGAAGGCGCTGTAATAGGCTTCCTCTGAGATCGGTCCTACCACCGCCCGCTTTCCGCTGCGCAGAAGTCCGTAAAATTCCTTCAGATCGGAATAGCTTTCTCCGCCGGGAAAGGTCACCGGGGAGGGAAGCTGCAGGATATGATATTTTTTCTCCAGCTCCTCCGGAATGTCCGCCGAAAGATCCGTGATACATCTTAATCTCATGTCAAATACTCCTCCCAGATTTTGCAAAGGAACTCCGGGCTCAGATAAATGCAGAGCTTGTTCCAGGTGTCCTGGTTTTTGGGCGCTCCGGAGGTCTCATCCTGATACTGGACCCAGGCCATGGCGGACCAGGTAAGGCCCCGCAGGCAGGTGATGGGGATGAACAGAAGGGTCCGCTCCCGGATACCGCCGGTGTCAAAGCGCCCCGCTGCCGCCCTTTCGTATTCGGAAAGGAACGCCTCCGTCTCCCTGCGGGACAGGATGGAATCCGTCTTCCAGAAGGTGGTGGTGGGCGCCAGGAAATGTCCCAGGTCCTGGGCGGGCTCCCCGTAAAGGGGCTTTTCCCAGTCGATGAGGTGATCCCTTTGCGCGCCTGCTGCCGGAGGCTGTTCCGCCTCCCGGTCCCCGCCTTCCCCAGACAGGTCTCCGGCGTCGTTCATAAGGAAATTTCCGGAATTGAGCTCCGTATTGATGATGCAGCGGTAGCCCGAAAAGGCGGGGGCTTCCACCGCCATCTGCTGTCCCCGCTCCAGCATGCGGCATAGCGCTGCGCTGATTTCCGGCTTTGCCAGAGGGGAATTCAGGTAATGGCCCAGCATCTCCCTGCATTCCGAAAGCACCGCCCCGATGGGGTCCTTGGGGCTCAGGAGCTGCCCGATGGCTTCCTGCCCCGGCCTCAGGCTGTGGATGTCCGCAAGCAATGCCGCCGCCCTTGGCAGGTCCCGCTCATAGCAGAGGGGACGACCCGGCAGATACTCGTAGACCATGAGACCGTTTCCAAGGCCGGGAGCATCCGGGTCCGCATAAAGGGGCACCGGGGACCTTCCCGAAGGGGCAAGGGCCTTTAAAGCCCGGTACTCATAGCTGATCTGGTCCGGAAGGTGCATCTGGCTCACCAGATTGACGCGCAGCACCAGCTGTTTCCCCGTCACGGGATGGGTGATCAGGTAATTCCTGTTACACTCCCCCTGGGCTAAGAGCCTGGGCGCAAGCTCCGCCTCCTCCGGCAGGGCGAGGGCCCTGCGGAAGGCGCTGCTGTTGAGATAGGTTTTCAGTGCATCCTCTGTAAAAAGCGGCATGGATTCTGTGTTTCCTTCCTTTATGCATGCTTATGTATGTATGCTTATGCTTTTTCTTTTGTCCATGGGATCACGCGCATGGGGCCCCAGCTTAGGCCCTGTTTCATTTAATGATACCATTCTGTCAAAAAATTCTCAAGGGATATTCAGGTTATTGGGGGTTGATTAGGATTTGATACATCTTCACAGACAGGTTTTCAAACTGAATTCATCAAAGAAGTGGAAACTCCTTGCCGCATCCGGTATTCTTCTCTTGCTAAACTAGCTAATTTATTATATCATTAAATTAGCTAAAGGAGGTGTGTTTTATGAGCAGCATTACAACAGCAACCGCCACAGAAATGCAGAATAATTTTGGCCGCTACTTAAATCTTGTCCTTTCCGGCCAGGAAGTTATTGTAACGAAAAACGGGAAGGAAGTGGGCCGCTTTATTCCAAAGGATACGGCAGTCTCCTACCTTACGGATTCCCTTACCGGTATCTTAAAGGGAGACCATGATCTTGATAAAGAAAAAGCAGAAAGGTTAGCAGAAAAACATGAGACTGCTGATTGACGCAAATGTGATCCTGGATGTCCTTCAGAACCGCAGCCCCCACGTGAAGGATTCCTCCGTCATCTGGAAGCTGTGCGAGACCCGGCAGGCCGAAGGCTTTGTTTCTGCTCTGACCTTTGCCAATCTTGTTTACGTCATGCGCAGGGAACTGGAGCCGGGGCAGATCGAAGAAGTCCTGCATAAGCTCTCCCTGATCTTCACCTTCACGGAATTATCGCCCTCTGATCTCACCTCAGCCGCACGGCTGCAATGGGATGACTTTGAAGATGCCCTGCAAAGCGTGACAGCGGAACGGATCCACGCGGATCATATCGTTACGCGGAATGTGCGGGATTTCTCGCGAAGCAAGGTTACTGCCTTTACGCCGTCTGAGTTGAGGGGGCGGATGGGGGGTGATACTCTCCTCCATTTAATGTCCACAGTACGGTCTGGATTTCATCTTTTCAAATTTGGGGTGTAAGTTTAGAAATTGAGGTGTATCCGCCCCTGAAACGTACACCCAAAATCAAACAAAATGGAAATCGGGCCGTCCTGGGGCCTGTAAACGGCCCAAGCAGCCATAAAATGTTTGCCCCCACGGCCAATAGGACCGTACCGGCCGTCAAACCACCGGTCATCCGGTCATCCGCCCATCAGCTGCCAGATTACCGGCCATCAGATCAGCAGAAACTCGATTCCATTAAAGAAGTATCCTACAAGGATGATCCCCACCGTGCAGATCCCGATGAACAGTGCCAGAAGCTTTGGTTTGACTGCCTTACGGAGCATGATGATCGAGGGCAGGCTCAGGGTCGTGACTCCCATCATGAAGGAAAGGATCGTGCCCAGCTGGGCCCCCTTATAAAGCAGGGCCTCCGCAACCGGGATCGTTCCAAAGATATCCGCATACATGGGGATCCCCACCAGAGTCGCAAGGATCACCCCAAAGGGGTTATGGCTTCCCAGGATCAGCTCGATCCACTGCTCCGGTATCCAGTTATGGATGACTGCTCCGATCCCTACGCCGATCAGGATATAGGGAAAGACCTTTTTCAAGGTGCCCAGCATCTGTGTCTTTGCATAGTCCAGGCGCTCAGGCCTTGTCAGGGACGCTGCCTCCACGTCCACCCTCGGTGCCCTGCGGATAAACTCCTCCACATAGGCTTCCATGTGGAGCTTTTCGATCAGACTGCCTCCCAGGACTGCGATCACAAGTCCCAGGATCACATAGATCAGGGCGATCCTGACACCGAAAATGCCGGTCAGAAGCACCAGGCTCCCCAGATCCACCATGGGGGATGAGATCAGAAAGGAAAAGGTGACCCCAAGGGGAAGGCCTGCGCTTGTAAAGCCGATGAATAAGGGGATGGAGGAACAGGAGCAAAAGGGGGTCACGGTCCCCAGCAGGGCGGCGATCACGTTGGCGCCGATCCCGTGAAAGCGGCCCAGGATGCGCTTACTGCGCTCCGGCGGAAAATAGCTCTGAATATAAGAGATCACAAAGATCAGGACGCAGAGCAATACCGTGATCTTCAGGACATCGTAAAGGAAGAACTGGATGCTTCCCCCCACCGGAGAGGACAGATCCAGGCCCATGGCAGAAAGTCCATTTCCGATCAATCTGTTCAGCCATTTCATTCCCAGGATCTCATTTTGTATCAGAAGCCACAGGAATCCAGGACTGCTCATGATAATTCCTTTCTCAGGCACTTCATTACGGTACTTTTCGAAGCTGCCTGTCCGCTGATGACAAGTTTTCCGTTCACCATCAGGGAGGGAGCCGACAGAACTCCTAATTTCACGATCTCTATCAGGTCCTCCACCTTTTCAACCTTCGCGTCCAGTCCCAGCTCTTCCACGGCTGCCATTGTATTTTCATACAGCTGGTCGCATTTGTCGCAGCCTTCTCCCAAAACCTTGATATCCATAGCGCCTCCTTAGTTTTTCAGCTGCATGGGCAGCCCCACCTTATCTTCCCAGGCCCCGAAGATCTTCCTGATGACTGCAGGGCCGATCTTTGAGATAAACACCATCTCGGAGACAGACTTTTCCGGACAGGGCGTGATGTCGATCCTGTGTCCCACCAGGTCCACCTGATTCCAGCCTTTTCCAGTGATCCTGAAAAAGCCCTTGGCCCGGTACAGATCGTCCTGGATCTCCCCTATGAATGCCTGCAGCTTTTCCTGCTCCACCTCCCCGGAAAACTCCATGAAGAGGGTCTTGGGCTTGGTCTCGACGGAGTTCGTGGTCTCCTCGCTTTCCGCCCAGCGGTATTTCATCAGGTCCTCCTCCAGGAAGGACAGGTCCAGATCTCCCTTTACGCTGGTACGGATCTCGCAGACCGGATTGATCTCACAGATCTTCTCCTTAAGGCTTCTGATCCGCGCCTCATCCACCAGATCGGTCTTTGTAAGCACCGCCATGTTGCAGTGCTTCAGCTGCCGGTACACTGTTTCCAGGTCATCCAGCTGATCAAAGAAATTCACGGCGTCCACCAGGCAGATCGCTCCCTTGAATTCATAGGCATTGCCGCAGAGCTGCTCCGAGGCCGCAAGGATCTCCTCCACGTTTGAGGGGTCCCCCAGGCCGGAGCTTTCTATGAAGAGATACTCAAAGTTCTGGGCAGCCATCTCCGCAAGGGCCTGCACAAAGTTAAGCCTGAGGCAGGAGCAGAAAATAGAGCCCCTGTTGATCTCTACCATCTTGATGTCGTCATTCCGGAGGATCTCTCCGTCGATGCTCAGCTTGCCGAATTCATTCTGGATGACTCCCACCCGTTTTCCCTTCAGGGCCTCCAGAAGCCGCAGAAGCACCGTGGTCTTTCCGGAGCCCAAAAATCCGGTCAGTACATAAAGCTTTGTCTTTTCATTTTCCATATCCCTGTCTCCTCCGTAAGACATATCCTTAAGGACCGGAGAAGGCTCGATCCTGGTCAGTCTCTGCAGAAGCTCCGCCGCAGCCTGGCTTCCGGCTTCGCTCAAAGAGTAATGGGTCCATTTTCCTTCTCTGCGTCCCTTTACGATCCCGCTTTCGCAGAGGATCTTCATGTGGTGGGACAGGGTGGACTGGCTGATATTCAGTTCGCTTAACAGCACGCAGGCGCACTTCTCTCCGCTTCGCAGAAGCTCCAGGACCCTGAGGCGGTTCGGATCGCAAAAGGCCCGGAATACCGCCGCATCCTTCTCATACTGGTTCATTGCTCTCATTCCTTTAAATCGAAATTCTTCAATCTGTAGTATATACCTCAGATCGATAAATGTCAATGTGTTTCCTGATGGTCCCATGAGGATTCCCTGGAGGATCCGCCCTTTACCGGATATCCCGGTACCGCCTTGCCAGCACCTCCGGGGACACTCCCTTCCGGTAGGCGGCCCTCAGGCGGTTCATCTGCCACATAACCCGAAGCTTTTGAACAGTATTTCCCTGGAATCTGCGGGGAGAGGTATAGATTCGGCGCCTCGTCATGCCCAGGGGCACCCCCAGGGCCTTCAGGGTCAGGGAAAGCTGGTAGTCCTCCATGATGGGAATCTCCCGATAGCCCCCTGCCCGGAAGAAAAGCTCCCGCCTGAGAAAGATCCCCTGATCTCCGAACATGACCTTCCGGTCCTTTACCCGGTGATTGGAGATCCATTTGCAGGTATACATGAAGAGATTTTTCTTTTCCCGGAAGTCGATGCCAAAGCAGCCCGCCTCATACCGGGACAGAACCTGCCTAAGCTCCGCCTCCGCTCCTTCCGGAAGCTCCGAATCGCAGTGAAGGAAAAAGAGATACTCTCCCCGGCAGCAGCAGGCTCCCTCGTTCATCTGGGCGGCCCGCCCCTTTTTCTCCGCTCTGATCACCTGATACCCTCGGTCCTTTGGAACGAGGTCCAGGGTCCGGTCCCGGCTGCCGCCATCGGAAAAGATGATCTCCGCCCCCGACTTCTGAAGGGGCTCCAGGGTCCGCAGCAGCCCCTCGATGGTCTTTTCCTCGTTATAGGTGGGGATGATGACGGAAAGAAGTCCCGGCACCACCTGTTCCAGGTTGGGGTCCGAAAGGGGCTCTGGAATCTCCGCATAAAAGGGAAGCTTCCGCTTCCCTTCTCTTTTTTTCATAAATCGCTCTCCTTTTTTCCTGCATGTTACGGGCCGCAGCCATAGACTGCCTTCCCAGGCGCCGGTATCCGCCGCCCTTATCCCTTGGTGGAGCCCTGCATCATGCCGTTTACCAGATATCTCCGGAAGAAAAGTGCCGCCAGGGCCGGAGGCAGGATGGCGATGAGTCCTCCCGCCGCCGTGATGCCGTAAAAGATGGTGTCCTTGGTCATGAACTCCGAGGTCACGATGGACACGGGCTTTGTGTTGGCGCTGGAAGCCAGGATCAGGGGGATCTGATACTGTCCCCAGGCGGACAGGAACATGATCAGGGCCGCGGAGATCAGGATCGGATAGGAATTGGGCAGGATGATGCGGAAAAAGCACCCTAGGGTGCCGCAGCCATCCACCCTGGCCGCCTCCTCCAGCTCCCTGGGAATGGTGGCAAAATAGTTGCTCATAAGCCAGGTGCTCATGGGCAAAAAGGAACTGACATACACCAGGCTCAGCCAGAAGGTCTTGTCCAGGAGCCGGTGGGTGGAAAAGATCCGGAACAAAGGGATGATGGTGGCAAAGACCGGGATCACCATGGTGATCAGAAGGCCGTACTTGAACACTGCCTTTCCGGGAAACCGGAGCCTCGCCAGGGTATAGGCCGTAATGGTGGCGATGGGGATGCCGCACAACAGGGTCACCAGCACCGCCTTCAGGGAATTGAAGAGGCCTGAAAAAAGCCGCTGGGAATACTGGGACTCTCCCAGAAGCAGCTCTGTGTAATTGCTCAGCACCGGCTCCTTCGGCAGAAAGTTCGGGGTATTTGTGAACATCTCATATTCCGGCGTGATGGAGATGAAGAAGGCCCAGAGAAAGGGCCCCAGGGTCAGGGTCAGAAACAGGGCGGAGGCCAGGACATAGCCGGGTCCGATCTTCGATCTTTTATGAAATTGTGGGTCGTTTCTGTCTTTCAAAGGCCTTGCCTCCTTGTTATTTTTCCTGGTCATTTTTCTTTCCTAGAACTCCACTTCCCGGTTCAGGCTCCTGAGATAAAATACTCCCAGCACCGCCGTAAGTCCCATGATGATATAGGTCAGGGCGCTGCCCTTTCCGAAGTCCAGGAAGCTGAAGGTGGTGAGGTAATTCTGGATGAGCACGTTTTTGCCCACGTCGGAAAAACCCGACAGGGCCACGATCTCGTCGAAGATGTTGATGGCTGTGATGGAGGCGCTGGTGGTTCCGATGCCGATGAAGGGAAACACCAGAGGCAGGGTGATATACCGGAAGGAATGAAAGCTTCCGCTGCCGTCGATCTTGGCCGCCTCATAAAGCTCCTTGGGAATGGATTTCAGCCCCGCAAGGCACACGATGGCGCAAAAAGGCGCAGACCGCCAGGCGGTCACCACCGCCACCACGGAAAGCAGCAGCCACCGGTTGGAGAGCCAGTCCACCGGGGTGTCTATGAGCCCCAGCATCAGCAGGAGCTTGTTGATAAAGCCGTAGCCCGGAAAAAAGATAAAGCGCCAGATGATGCCGTTTACGATGGGAGGCATGGCCCAGGGCAGGATGGCGATGGCCAGAAAGAGGCCCGCAAGCCGGTGCTCCTTGCTCAGGATCATGGCCACAAAAAATCCGCAGAGGGTGGTCAGTATCACCACTGCTGCCAACAGGAACAGCGTGTTCTGGAGGCTGTACCAGAAATCCTGGGATTTCAGCACCGAGACATAGTTCTCAAAGCCCACAAAGGCCGTATCGTTGGGTCTTGTGAGTTTCATCTCCCTTAAGCTGTAGCTGAAGGTGACGGCGATGGGATAATACACCAGGGCCACCATCAGAAGTCCCATTGGCAGCAGGAGGATATATGGCAGGATCTTTTGTGAAAATCTGTGCATGGCATACCTCTTTTCAAATGCGCAGGGCTCCGCCGGGAGCCCCGCGCTTTCTGTTTCAGACTGTCCGTCTCCGCAAGACTGTCCGTCTCCGCAAGACCGTCCGTCTCCGGCGATCGCAGCCTGATAGAGCGTCCCAGGGGGTTACTGCAGGAGCTCCTTCACCTTCTGGTCCATGGCGTCAAAGGCCTCCTCTGGGGTCTGGTTGCCGAGCACCATCTGGTTGATGTTGTTATACATGGCGTTGGTCATCTCCGCATAGTAATCCGGCACACCGTTGGGGAAGGGGCTCTTGATGAGCTTTGCCTGCTCCAGCATAGCGCCCGGGGTCTTGATGGTGCCGTCGTTGATCATCTCCTCGATGACAGAGTTTCTGTTGGGGATGGATCCGTTGGCAAGGTACAGCTCCTTTTCGATCTCCGGGGAGTTGAGCCACTTTACAAAGGTGATGGCTGCTTCCTGATTCTCGGAGAAAGCGGATACGCCGTAAGCCTCCGGCAGGGGCATGGTGCGGTCGGATACGTCATCCTTGCCCGGAAGCAGGATGGCTTCCACATTGCCCAGCACATCCTCAGCGGTCTTTTCCGGATTGGAGATGAAGTTTACGAACTTGGTGGGGCCAACCATGAAGCTGGTCTCGCCGGAGCAGATCTTGTTGTAGCAGGTCATTCCGTCAGCGGTGCGCATGGCCGGATCTACATAACCGTCGGTCACCATCTTGTTTTCAAAGGTCAAAGCATCCAGTACGGAATCCTTGTTGAAGGTGCCGTCCTCGTTGAATACCACGCCGTTCTTTGCCCAGGCAAGCCAGGTCAGAGAGGTTGTGGCGGATTCGTCGGCGTTCATGGGCATGGAGTAGGGATACTCGCAGATACCGGCCTCCTTGATGGCCTTCATGGCAGCCTCTACCTCATCCCAGGTCTTGGGAGCCTCGGTGATACCAGCCTGTGCAAAATGATCCTTGTTGTAATATGCGATGCGGTAGTCGTTGGCATAGGGCAGCGCCAGGATGTTGCCGTCGATGGTGAAGGTCTCCAGGGTGGGCTCGTCCGCGATGTCCTCCTCCGTCATCTCGATGGGGGCAAGCCAGCCAGCGGAGTTCATCTCTCCTACCCATGACCAGTCTACCTCAAAAATGTCTGCTGCTGCCTGTCCGCCTGCTGCCGCGATGGATACCTTGTCCCGGATGTCGTCCCAGGATACCTCGGTGACGCTGACCTTGCAGCCGGTCTCCTCCTCAAATCTTGCCAGAAGCTCCTCTCCCGGGTTGCCCCAGTCCGGAACCATCATGGTAAGCTCTACGCCGGAAAGGTCCGGAAGGGCCTCTCCTTCTGCCTCTGCTGCCTCCGCCTCAGTTTCTGCTTCGGTCTCAGCCTCGGCTTCCGTTTCCGCGGCCTCAGTTTCCGCTGCGGTGGTAGCCGCAGCTGTGGTGGTCTCTGCGGTTTCGCTTCCGCCGCAGGCTGCCAGAGACATGGCCGCCAGGGCAGCCAGGCTCAGCAATGCTGTTTTCTTCATGATAATCTAATCCTCCTTTTCGCCATAAGGCGATGTATATTGAAAAGCCTGTCAGGCTTTTCTGTCTGATGTTCCATGCCCCCGAAAAAGGGCCGCTGCTTTTAGAAACTGGGGAAGCACGAATACCGCCCAGATCGCCCCATGAAAATAATAATACCGGTTTTGTGCAGGAGACTGAAACAGCAGATACGCTGCCAAAAGGATGGCTAGAACCACGTTCATCCCCCAAAGCAGATTCCCGTAGTTCAAAAGCTTGATGCCCAGTTTCTTTCTATGGAGCAGGCTTCCTATGCCAACTGCTGCCATCAGCAGCAAAAGCACAGCGCATCCAAGATGCAGCCAAGGTTCCAGTTCTGCGATCTTCCGGTTCTGATAGACGATCCACCGGTTCATACCCATGTAGCTTTTTCTGGAGATCTCAAAAATATAAAACCCTGCAAGGCTGACCAGCTGTAAAAGACTCATGCTTCCCAAAAGCAGCTTTTTTGACCTATTCATAGGTTATTTTGCCGCCTTGCCGGGTTCCAGCTGATCCACAGTGGTATATATGCAGTCTTCAGAAGCCGGATCTCCCACCTGTACCGGATAATCCGGGTTCATCAGCCACTCATACCAGCCGCCGTCATAGACTTCCACGTTGTCCCAGCCGTTGTCCTTTAAGATCAGGAAGGGAACGCAGGCTCTCCAGCCGGTCCCGCAGTAGAAGGCGGTTTCGTTTTCCTGGGAAACGCCTGCTTCATCCATATAGGAAACGACGGTTTCATAGTCTACAAAGGTTCCGTCCTCATTGACATAATCGCTCATATCATAGGGATCGACGCCTGCGTGGCCCCAGACAGCCCCCTTGGGCTCTCCCGCGTAATCGATGTAGGAATAGCCGCTGGTAAGCCCTTCAAATTCTTCGGTGGAACGGATGCTCACCAGGCGGAAGTTTTCGTCGCTGTCGATCTTTTCCCGGACATCGGCGCAGCTGATCAGGTATTCCGGATGCGCGGCTTCTTCCGCACCGAATGCTTCTGCTGCCACCGGTTCCACAATGCCTTCTTCCGTCTCGTTTCCGGCATCGGTCCAGGTGCTCATGTTACCGTTCATCAGCTTCACGTTTTTCACGCCTGCGTAAGATGCGGCAAGGACCACCCGGGAAGCGGCGGAAGGATCGTCTCCGTAAACGATCAGGGGCGTGTCAGCTGTAATTCCGTAGCCTGCCAGGTTTTCCGACAGCACCTCAAAGGGGAAAATGTTGTACTTGTCATAATCCTCTACAGAGTCCGTATCGATATGAATCGCTCCCGGGATATGGGCCGTCTGATAAGGCTCGTTCTGATCTACTGGCCCCCAGGATGCTTCTGCGATGATGGCGTCCTCATAGCCGGGAACCTGATCTGCCACAACTTCTGCCACCCAATCAACCGGAACAAAGATCTGTTCCTCCGTGACTTCTGTTTCGGAAGCAGCCTCTGCTGTTTTTCCAGAGCCGGCAAGAGAAAAGCTTACCATGATCTTCTCTCCGTCGCCGGGGAGCACGCTTTCATCTGCCTGGAAAACAGCATTTTTATCGTTCCATGTTCCTGTGGGATTCGCCGCATTGGAAACGATCCCGACACAACAGGAATTCAGGCAGACAACACAGCCGGAATTGTATTTTTCTGCATTTTCCAGATTTCCGCTGAACCGAAGGTCCAACGGCGTGCCTGTGGACATGTTCAAAACCTCCTCGAGAGGCACAGGGGCGCTCTGCCCCTCCCAGGTCACGACCGCTTCGATCTTATCTCCTTCTGTCGTCTTACCTTCCCCGGGACCGGCATCCATATCGTCCATAGTCAGGTTATTCCCCGGCTTTGCGCCAAGCTGTTCCAGCGCATGGTAAAAATCCACCTCATCTGCGTAGCCGCGGAATATGCTGATGTCCTTGTTGCCTCCGTCCTTGAAAACGATTCCATGGCCCGTGGATTCCGTAAAATACTTTCCATTGATATCGCAGAGCATGTGAACGACCTTGTTTTTCTCGTCCACGATCATCGGATTTTCTTCGCTGAGTTCAGCAAAAACCGCTGCATAATCGATCTGGCCGTTTTCTGATTTGGAAACAGCCTCGGTCTCCGCTTCTGTTTCTGTTTCTGCTTCTGTGACCGGAGCCTCGGTTTCTGCTGCGGTGGTTGCCGCAGCTGTGGTGGTCTCAGCGGTGTCGCCGCCGCAGGCTGCCAGAGACATGGCTGCCAGGGCGGCCAAGCTCAATACTACTGTTTTCTTCATCATATGATCCTCCGTCTTTTATTTTTGAAACAGTTCTTTCAAAATAGCGATATTTTTTTCAACCAGTTTTGGACAAAAGCTCATCATACGTCCGCTTTCTATGGCTTCCGGCATCTCCTCGGGTATCTTATACCCCAAAAGCTTTTCACAGCAGGTGCCGCCGAATTGTTTTTCAAAGGCCGTGCGGTATGCAGAAAGGGCCGCCATGGTTTCCGCCTTGGCCTTGTGCAGCGCCTCTGCCCGCATGGTGTCCGCATGGCCGTATTTCAGTCCGATGACGATGACCCCCGCCAGGAAAGCGCCGCACTGCTCGCCCTGGAACATCCCGGCGCCCAAGGCCGCGCCCAGCTTCTGAGCCTCTTCTTCGGAAATGCCAAGGCTGTCGCTTAAGGCCAGCAGGGTCACCTGCCCGCAGTCGATACCTTCCGCAAAATAAGCTGCGATCTTTTCCTCGTTCATTTCAACTTCCCCTTTGACTTTATCATTACTGATGCATACTATTTTCGTTCCCACGGAACTTAAACTGTTGCCCCGCCTCAGCTGGAACCGGAGCCTGCCGTGCATCCGTAGCAGTGCCTTCCGAACACGATGCGCCGTTTCTGATACGCCTCGTGGGCCAGGTCGAAGATGGTTTTTCCGCCTGCCGCAGGCAGTTCCCCAGCCTGGTTGAAATCGCAGTCGTAAACCTGTCCGTCGTAGCCCACGGAAATCTGCCTCCGGCACATCATCCCCTCAAAAGTGGAAGGATTCAGGGCCTGATACAGCTTCCGCATGTATTTTTCCAGATTGCCGCTTTTTTGCAGGAACTGGGAAAAACGTCCCATGGGGTTGTTGGTAATGCAAAACAGGCTGTTGAAGCGGATCCCATAGTCCTTGAAAAGCCGTTCTTTATACTCTTTTTCCATGGCCTCCTGAGGCGGCGGCAAAAGCGCTCCGTTGGGATTATACACAAGGTTCAGCACCTTGTCCGGTTCCCTGCCGTATCCCAGACCGTTCAGCGCTTGAATACAGCGAATCTCCCGATCAAAGGTTCCCTCTCCCCTCTGCCGGTCCGCCTCCTTCGCCCGGTAATAAGGAAGGGACAGATAAAGCTCCACATGGTGATCCGCAAAAAACTGCGGAAAGTCCTCATACCCCTTTTCCAGCCAGATGACCCCGTTGGAACGCAGGATGATGCGGCTGCAAAGTTTTTTCGCTTCCCCGATAAACCATTTCAGGTCCGGACACATTTCCGGTGCGCCTCCGGTCAGGTCGATGGTGTCGTAGCCATGGCGCTGGTAGACCTGCAGGCAGGCCTCAAGCACCTCCCGGCTTATCATCTCCTTCCGGTTTGGACCGCAGGCCAAATGGCAGTGTTTGCAGGCAAGATTACATTTTCTGCCCAGGTTGATCTGTAAAACCGATGGTTTTTCTGCCGTATACTGAAAGGCCTCCGGGCAAACCTCCTGAAAGGGAGGGATACAGTCCGCCGTTTCGCAAAGATTCATCATCAAAACATCTGTTCCTTTACGATATTTTTCATCTGCACCCCGTGAACCAGAGAAGCGCCTCCTCTGATGGCGCAGGCTACATGGGCTGCTTCCGTCAGTTCTTCCTCATTGCCGCCCTTTTCCAGATAGTCGTTGGTATAGGAGTCGATACAGTAGGGGCACTGCACCGCAAGGGCTACGGCATAGGCGATGAGGGATTTTTCCTTGGCGGAAAGAGCCCCCTCCTCAAATACCTGTCCATAGTAGTTCATGAATGCTTCCCACAGTTTGGGCGCTTCCTCGCCCATGGTGGAAAACTTCGCTAGATCTTCTGGATCGTAGTAAGTATTCATGCAGCTTCTCCTTTATGTTTTTTTATTATGGTTTTCATCATTTTATGGTCTGCAGGGCCCGGTGCAGGAAGGGGTGAGCTCCCATGGGAAGGGGCTCTTCCGTTTCCAAAATCATGGGCAGCAGATGCCTTGCTCCTGAAAAGCCCTTCCGCTGAAACTGGGACACACAGGAAGCGCAGTAGGTGTAAAGAACAGGTTCCTGCTCCTCCGGCAAAGCCGCAGCTTTTCCCGCCTCCATGGCGCTTTCCGCCAGTTCCTCCGCAAGCTCCGGCTCTCGCAGGAAAGCGCAGCCTCCAAGACCGCAGCACTGCAGTCCGGAAAAGGTTCCTGTTTCCGCAGTTTCCGGCAAAAAGGGCAGCAGGTCCTGGAAGAAGATTCGTTCTTTTCTGTCGGGACAGGGCAGGTAAACCGGCATGGGGACTTCCTTAAGTTTATTTCCCAAATGCAGCTCGGAAAGCTTATGGTACACCGTGGTGAGTCTGATCTCCCCGGGAAGCTTTCCCCGAAGGTAGTAATAACAATTAGGGCAGGCAAGAATCAGTTCCCGGCAGCCGGACTTCAGAAGGCGCTTTGACAGGTGTTCCAGATTTCGTTCCCCATCCTTGGAAAGCCCCAGTTCCTCCACCGGCTTTCCGCAGCAGTCATAAACGGTGCCGATGCCCCGTTCTGCGAAAAACCCGGTCAGCTTTTCCACGGTTTTCGGGAAAAAGCCCGTCAGATTGCAGCCCGGAAAAAACAGGGATGGGGTTCCGCCGTGCCGGTAGTTGGCAAAGCGGTAAGGGTCCTTTTCCCATAAAAGGCCGGCATAGACCTTTCCAGGCTTCTTTTCTTCTCTTCTGCCTGGAAGCCGCTTCCCAGTGCTGCTATATTCCGCCACAGGCCTTTCCATCTCCTGCCGCCGTCCAAAAAGGGCAATTTCCCTGCCGTCGATGTCCATAGGGCACACTTCCCGGCAGCGTCCACAGAGAAAGCAGCTGTAGAAAAGATCGGGCCGTCCCGCCAATCCCTTCAGATCGATCTCGTACTTTTTTAAAAAGGCACAGTTTTTGGTGCAGCGCCCGCAGCTGATGCAGGCCTCCCAGGGGCGGTCCATCCAGGCTGCCGTATGCTGCCAGAATACTTGCTTTCCCTCCTGCACCGCCTCTTTGTAGGCCTGTCGGATCTTCTTAAAATCCTCCGGGGTATCCAAATCGGAAAGCATAGGACCCTTCCAAAGGGACAGCCCCTTTTCCCGGATATTCCGGCAGGTCTCTTCGTACACGCTTCCCGTGCCATAGGCCTTGAGGGAAAAAATGTCCTGAAAACCTCTCATCCCCAGCAGATAGTAGCCCCCATCCGCCGTGGGGCTGATGGCGGAATCGTAGTTTTCCAAAGCAACGAAGGCTTCCCGGACAAGCTTCGGCGTAAGCTCCGGTATGTCCGTTCCCGTCAGCACCACCCGCTCATACCCTTCTGCAAAAAGCTGCCGGAAAATATGTTTCATCCGCTCTCCCATGCCCTCCCCATGCTGGGGGATATACCGGGCCGCTCCGGGCAAAAGCCTTTTGATCTGCGCCTCGGATTCAGGGACAGAAGCCAGGTAGTAAAGGATCACATCCGTTTCCGCAGTCCCCGCCGCCTCTTCCTTTCCTTTTGTCTCGGGCAAAAACAATTCCCGCATATCCCGCAGAAAGGCCTCGTGGAGTTCTTTACATTCCTCTCCTGTCAAAAAGGGCATGAGCCTTGTCTTGGTCTTGCCCGCCTCCGGCACCCTGGTCATGATCACATAGGCCTGCTTTTTCCCCTCCTCCGTGAGAAATCTTTTCCTGACAAAGATTCCCAGCAGGGTGACAAGCACTGCCAGCACCCCGGCTGTGAGGAAATATTTCCAGGCCTCCGCCCCTGCCGTAAGGCCCGCCGCTCCGATGGTGTAAAAGGAAACCCCGGGAAACATAAACACAAAGGTCAACAGAGTGTAGGTCCAAAAGCCCATGTCCGTCACCCCATAGGCGAAATTCTGGAGGTTATAGGGAAACAGCGGCACCAGCCGGGTGATCATCAGCAGGGTCACGTCGTTTTTCCTGCTTCCTGAAAACAGCAGTTTTTTTAGCAGCCTGTTCTTTTCCAGCATGGGCTTTACCACGTCCTTCAGAAAGAAACGCCCCGCCAGAAAAGCAAGGGATGCCCCGATGGTACAGGCCAGATCGCAGGCTATGATTCCGAGCACCGGGCCGAACAAAACCCCTGCCAGAATCGCAAAGGTGATTCCCGGCAGCGCCAGCACCACGCAGGCCACCACGGTGATCAGGCAGTACAGGAAAAAGGCCGCAGCCATATTTTCCCGGATCAGTTCCCGCAAAAATCCGAAGTTTTCCGAATCAGAAAGCCACCTGGACCAGCCGAAATGGCTGTTGAGCCAGAGCAGGGCCAGGATCAGCAGCAAAAAAAGCAGCGGCTTTTTCCATTTTTCCAGCTTAGCTTTCATGTTGTTCCGTGCTGTAAGCGTCGGGCCGGTCTGCCTTTTTCTTCTGCCGCTCCGTATAGATCTGCCTCAGCAGCACGATCAGGGCCGACAAGGCAAAAAGGATCAGCAGTCCCGTCACCAGAAGCTGCGCGCCTCCCGTCAGCATGCCGCCCACATAGGAATACACGATGGTGGCAGGCAGCTGTCCGATGCCCGTGGCGATAAAAAAGGACCCGAAACTCATGGAAGTAAGCCCCGCCGCATAGCTGACGATGTCAAAGGACATAAAAGGAAGAAGCCTTGCGATAAGGATGGCGTTCCTTCCATGCTTTGCAAAGAACTCGTCCACGGATCTCAGGGCCTTGTGGGAGGTGAGCTTTACCACCGCGTCCCGGCCAAGGATCCTGGCGATCCAGAAGCACACCGCAGCCCCCGCCATGGCGGAGGACCAGGACAGGATCGCTCCCTGCCACCAGCCGAAGAGATTGGCGTTGGCAAAGGTGATCATGAAGGCCGGTAGCGGCGCTGCGATGGACTGAAAGACCATGAGGAAAAAGGAGATAAAGGCCGCCCAGCCTCCATAGGCTGCGATCCACTCCCGCACCACCGTAAAGTCGCCGCTGGCGAACATGGCGAACATGCTGTTGGTAAAGCTGTGAACAGAGGGTACCAGGAAATAGACAGCCACAAGGGCCAGAGCCACAGCGATCAGGGCGATCCTTTCCGTCCGTTTTTTCCGGCTGGTTTCTCTGTCATAGGCGGAAACCGGAACCGCTTCCGCACCTTCTGTAATATTTTTCTTACGCATAACAATCTTTCTTTATTTTCAGAATTTTGTTGCTCTGATTCCCTTGAATCAGCCGATTTTGGGTTTATGAAAGGCGGGCCGCCGATTTTCAAGAGACAGCCCGCTTTTTTTCATGAACATTTTTTCAGAAGATCAGGGCTTGATGACCCTTCCGGCCTTGGCAATGGTCTCCACGATGGTGTACATGTTGCTGACCGTACCTACCGCCAGCTTTTCCTTCAGATGGTAATAATCCAGGCAGGTGCCGCAGGTCATGATCTCAACCCCCTGCTCCGCCAGATTCCTAAGATCCGGCAGGGTATCCGCTCCCTCGCAGGTGAGGGTCGCGCCGCCGTTATAGAAGATCATGGTCTTGGGAAGCTGATCCAGCTGGGTCACTGCAAAGATAAAGCTCTTGATGAGCACCTTGCCCAGCTCGTCGTTGCCCTCTCCCATTCTGTCGGAGGAGACCACGACGATGGTGTCTCCGGCAGGGGCTGCCCCCTCCGGCTGCTCCTCCTTGGGAGCTCCCTCCATCTCGATGGTGATGACATACTTCTTTTCCGCCTCCTGCTGGGAGCTTACCTTGCCGCCTACAGACTGGGCCATCTTGGTCACATTGGAAACAGCGGTCTCGTTATCCACATAGACCTTTACCGTCTCTGGGCCGGTGATTCCGGCCATTGCCTTTTTCGTTTTGATTACCGGGATCGGACAAGCATCGCCGATCGCATTTACTTCTATCATGTTTTTACCCTTCTTTCCTGTTATTCGTTCTACAACTTGCTTTGCTGGATGAGATGCCGCCGGGAAGCCTTCCAGGAGCTCTCCCTTTGGTCTCCTTAAACATCCGCCGCCAGCTCCCGGACCGCCTTGATGGCGTAATCCACCTCTTCTTCGGTGTTGAACCAGGAAAAGGCGAAACGCACCATACCCTGCTCCACGGTGCCCATGGCCTCATGGATGAGGGGCGCGCAGTGAGCGCCGGGTCTGGTGGAAATGCCGTAATCTCCCTCCAGCTGGTCCGATACCTCGGAGGAATCGTAATCCCCGATGTTCAGGGAAACGATGGCTGCCCGCTGGTCCGTATCGTAGTCTCCGTAAAAATGGATGACCGGAAGGTCCTTGAGACCGTCGTAGAAACGCTTTGCCAGAGCGATCTCATGGGCGTGGACCTGGTCGATCCCCACCTCCTTTGTGAGCCAGTTAAGGGATGCCCGAAGGCCTGCCAGGCTGTGAGCGTTCATGGTGCCGCACTCCAGATGGGTGGGCATCTCCTCCGGCTGGTGCTGCAGATAGGAAAGCACTCCGGTGCCGCCGGACTTCATAGGCCGGATCTCAAGGCCTTCCCGTACCGCCATGCCGCCGGTACCCTGGGGCCCGTAAAGGCCCTTGTGTCCCGTAAAGGCCACCACGTCGATGTTCATGGCCTTCATGTCGATGGGCAGGACTCCCGCCGTCTGAGAGGCGTCCACAATGAACAGAAGCCCGTGGGCCTTTGCGATCTTGCCGATGGCCATAAGGTCGTTGGCATTGCCCGTTACATTGGAAGCATGGGTAAAGATCAGGGCCTTTGTCTCCGGGCGGATGTGCTTTTCAATGTCTGAAAGCAGCAGCCTGCCCTTTTCATCCACACCGATAAAGGTATGAGACACCCCCTGCTCCTCCTCAATGTCGTAGAGAGGACGCAGCACCGCATTATGCTCCATGACGGAGCTGATGACATGATCTCCCTTTTGAAAGAGTCCCCGGATGGCCATGTTCAAAGCCTCCGTGGAATTGCAGGTAAATACCACCTGCTTGGGATTGCCCAGATTCAGCATATCGCTCACAAGACATCTGGCCTCGTAGATCACCCTGGAAGCATCCAGAGCGTGGCCGCCGGTGTCTCTGCCGGAATTGCCGAAGCTGGTCAGGGCAGCCGTCACCGCTTCCACCACACAAGGCGGTTTCTGCATGGTGGTGGCGGCATTGTCCAGATAAACTCGTTTGATTTCCCCCATCATTTTGCTAACTCCTTTTTGCCGTTTTTAGAACAGGATCACGGCCATCTCGTCGAATTCCACCTGATGCTCCTTAAGGAAGCCGGCAAATTCTCCCTCCAGCTCCGGTTCGCAGCTCCAGGCCAGGCCGCAGCCTGCAGAAAGCTGCCGCGGCACCGGGATGATCCTTCCGGAAAACCCCTGGGCCTTGCAGGCCTTTTCACAGGCAAGGGCGTCTGCCGTGGTATGGAAGGTGGTGATCAGTCTAAGTTGTTTTTGTCTCATAATTCCTTATCTTCTTTCCATTGTTTTTTGCGGCCTGGCGCTGAAGCGTTTATTTGGTAATGATCACCTCAAACTCGGAGCCCACCTCGTGGACCTCTGCCTTCCGTCCCTGGGACTGGGCATACTTTTCCACGTTCTTATAGCAGTGGGGCTCGGAAACCAGTACCTTGATGGTATCGTCGCCATGGTTCTTGATGGCCTCTGCCGTCATCATGACCGGCTCGGGGCAGGAAAGGCCTCTTGCATCAACCTCGTACATAATCATATCCTCCGTTTTGCTCTTTTGCTGCCGGAGACCAGCAGGGCCTCCGGCGCTGCTTTTTCATACTTTGCTGAATTACTTTTTCTTCGGCATGAATCCGATGACAAAGGTCACTGCAATGGCGATGATCAGAGCCACCTTGCCCGCCATGGAGGGGCCGCCTGCCGCTTCAGCTGAAGCTGCCGCTGATGCCAGACCGAAGTTGTGGCAGAAGGCTGCTCCCACGAACATGCCCACAAAGGTCACTGCCGCATCGGAAGAGCCCTGGCCTGCCAGGATGATCTGGCGCAGAGGGCATCCGCCTGCCAGAACGCCTGCAAAGCCGACTGCATAAAGTCCCAGGAAGTTCCAGATATGCTGTGCATGGGCGATGGGCTGTCCGCTGAAGCCCAGGGTGAACTTGCCCAGGGCCAGGTTGCCGATGAGCATGATCACAAAAAATCCTGCCAGGATCGCAAAGAGATCCGTATTCTTTGTCAGGATCAGGTCCCGGATGCCGCCGATGGTGCACATACGGATGCGCTGTGCAACGATACCGAAAATGATGCCGCCTGCCAGAGACAGGATCATGGGCGCGTGCATGGAGCCGGGGCCGCTTTCGCTGAGGGCAAACAGCGCCGGTACTGCCAGTGACAGAATGAACAGGAAGGTCCAGGCAACGGGAAGCACCGCGCCTGCCGCAGCCGTGGTCTCATGAGACCGTCCCAGGGAAAATCCCCTCTTCAGTGCCACGATACCGGTTCCGATACCTGCCACAAAGCCTACGAGGCCCACATAAGCGTTCAGATCTCCTGCCGCCATGCGGATGATCATCCGCAGCGGGCATCCCAGGAATACCAGAGCGCCCACCATCATGATGAAGCCCAGGATAAATCTGGTCATGGGTGAGGATCCGGCTGTGGAACGGTACTCCCTGGTCACCACTGCGATCAGGAAGGCGCCCAACAGCATGCCTGCGATCTCCGGACGGAAGTACTGTACCGTAGCCGTGGTGTGCAGCTTCACTGCGCCTGCGGAATCCCGGATGAAACAGGCGATACAGAAGGCCATGTTTCCAGGGTTGCCGGTTGCCGCAAGGATCACGGCGATCAGACCCAGTATTGCTCCTGAGATCAGGAGCGTTGTTTTGTTTTTCGCTAAATCCATAACTCTTGTCCCCCTTATGATTTTCCAACAGCTTCTGCCGTTTGTTGTTATTATACCCCTGCCGCCCCGGGCCTCTCAAAGTTTATAAAACTTTTGAATAAGTGCCCTTCTGGCGCTTATAAATCGGGCTTCCTGGGACTTTCTCCCGCAAAAAGAGCGCCGGCCCTCCGGAAGGGCCCGCCTTACAGCAGGATTCTGGCGTCTCCCACCATCTTAGTGATCTTCTGCTTGTCCAGGCACTCCAGAAACTGCATGGCATATTTCCGGGAGGTTCCCGCCAGATCCCGGAATTCTCCCAGGGTGATCTGATCGTGGCTGTCCATGAACTCGCTGAATTTCTGCATCAGCTCGTCATAGGATTTTTTATCCATATAGGTGGTGGGGGACAGCTTGATCAGAGCCCCCTCCTTGTGCATGTTTTCGATGATCTGCCGGGCCTTGGTCTTATCCTTGAAGGAGTTGGTCACCTCTGCCGTAGGCGGCGCTTCGATGCCCGCCGCCGCGTACTGCTTTGCGATCTGGATCCGCATGCTGGTGAGCTCGTCGTTGTAGGCGGTGTTGAAGTCCTTGACGGACACATAGGTTCCGCTGGTCTTTGCGATCATCCGCTTTACAAGCTCCGCCAAGAGCACATCTGCCTTTTTCTGATCCGGCAGATGGAATTTCTCATAGAGCCTGGACTTGAATTCCTCCTTGTCCATGCCTTCGGTGATGGGATTGTTGATATGGTACTCCTTCAGGGTCTCCGAAGCGAAATCGGAGATCAGCTTCCAGTAGTCCATATGGATGACGCTGCCGTCGGAAAGGATGATGATCTTCTTTTTCTCCTTCAGCCGGTTCAGGTAAAATTCCGTCTGGAGCCGGGACATATCCATGATGGCGGAGATCACCTCCGGCATGGGGAATCGCCGGCTTTCCTCCTTGATCTCCAGGAGCACCACCTCTTCCGTCTCTCCCGTTTCCTTGATGTGCAGGGATTCCACCACCGCTTCGTCGTGGCGCTTGTGCTTCACCGGCGCCGCATCCAGCACGATGCCGCCGCCAAAGGTCACCACCGGGGAGAAAAACCGGATGATGAAGCGGTCGTTTTTCTTCACCACCACCGGCTCATCGAAGCGAAGCTGGGCATAGCAGGATTCCCCTGCCTCGATGATATCCTTGTCCAGCATCACCACCTTGGCGATGACCTGGGAAGCGCCGTAGTTCAGGTGCACCCGGTCTCCGCTCTTTAAGCGGCGGTCCGAGGACTTGAAGAGGCTCAGCTTTACGTCGATCATGGTTCCGGGAAGCACGGAGCCGGGATAAGCCAGCACCTCGCCTCTGTGGATCTCTTCCTTTTTGATGTTCAGCAGGTTGATGGCGGTACGCTGTCCCGCGTAGGCCTTGTCCTCCTGCTTGCCGTGGCTCTGGATGCCCCGGACCTTAAGCCTCCGGCCCTGGGGATACAGCACCACCTCTTCTCCCACGGAAAGGGAGCCCTCCTGCAGGGTACCGGTAACCACGGTGCCGAAGCCCTCCATGGTAAAGGCCCGGTCCACCGCCAGGCGGAACAGCTCCGGGTCCTCCCGGCGATTGCCGCATTCCCGCACCATATCGATGATCATGGCCCGGAGCTTTTCGATGTTTTCGCCGGTATAGGCGGAGACCCGGATCATGGGAGCCTTTTCCAGGAAGCTGCCCTTTACCATCTCCTGCACGTCCGCCTCTACCATCTCCGCCCAGTCCGGTTCCACGGTGTCGGACTTGGTGAGCACGATGATGCCTTCCTTGATGTGGAGCATCTTCAGGATCTCAAAATGCTCCGTGGTCTGGGGCATGACGCCCTCATCCAGGGCGATGACCATCAGCACCAGGTCGATGCCGCCGATGCCTGCCAGCATGTTCTTCACAAACTTTTCATGGCCGGGCACGTCGATGATGCCGATGTGAAGGCCCTCATCGTTGGGCAGATTGGCAAAGCCCAGGTCGATGGTGATTCCCCGCTTCTTTTCTTCCTTCAGCCGGTCGGTGTCGTATCCGGAAAGGGCCTTGATCAGGCAGGTTTTTCCATGGTCCACATGGCCTGCCGTACCAACGATAATATTCTGCATTTATTTTTCACCGCCTTCTATCTGAACAAACGCCTCTGTTACCAGGGAGAACTCCTCTTCCTTGATGCAGCGCACGTCGATCAGGATCTTCTCGTGTCCGATGCGGGCGATCACCGGCACCTCCGCCTTCCGGAGCTTCCGCTCCATCTGCTCCGCCGTCATGCCGGAAAGCTCCAGGGAAACCGCATAGCCCTTGAGGTAATTGGCAGGAGCGGAACCGCCGCCCACCTGATCCGTCACCTCCTCGAGGCCCAGCCGGTATGCGGGAGCCGCCTTGGCGATCATGGCGGAAAGACGTTCTGCCTTTTCCTTGAGGGCCTCCGGCTCCATGCAGATCATGGCCAGGGTAGGGATCTCCTTTTTGGCCTTTTCCAGATCGAGATACTGGAAGAAGGTAGCCTCCAGAGCTGCCAGGGTCATCTTGTCCACCCGGAAGGCTCGTGCCAGGGGATGCTTTTTCATCAGGTCGATATACTTTTTCTTACCGATGATGATGCCGCCCTGGGGACCTCCCAAGAGCTTGTCCCCGGAGAACAGGATCACATCCGGCTCCGCCTTCATGGCGTCCAGCACCGTAGGCTCGTTGACGCCGTATTTATGCAGGTCTGCCATCAGGCCATTGCCCATGTCATAGATCACGGGAATGCCCTTTTTATGGCCCAGAGCCACCATATCCGGCAACGCCACGTCCTCCGTAAAGCCGATGATGCGGTAGTTGGAGGTATGGACCTTCATGAACGCGCCGGTAAGCTCCGGATCGTAGGCCTTTTCATAGTCGGAAAGCTTGGTCTTGTTGGTGGTGCCCACGTCCTTTAAGATGGCGCCGGACTCGCTCATGACCTCCGGGATCCGGAAGGAACCTCCGATCTCCACAAGCTCGCCTCTGGATACCACCACCTCCTTGCCTCTGGCAAGGGCTGCCAGTACGATCATGGTGGCTGCAGCGTTGTTGTTCACCACCATGGCCGCCTCTGCCCCGGTAACCTTTTTTACGATGTTTTCCACGATATCCTGGCGGCTGCCTCTCATGCCACGCTTCAGGTCATATTCCAGGGTGCTGTAATTGTCCGCGATATCCGCCACGGCCTGGGCTGCCTCCTTTGACAGCTGGGCACGGCCCAGATTGGTATGGAGTACAACGCCGGTGGCGTTGATCACCCGGCGGAGGGTCTTACGCTTTTTCTGCAGGATGGAATCCACGATCTCGTCCATCAGGGCCTCCGCGTTGTCCAGTCCCTCCGTATTTCCGGAAAGGATCTCCTGTCTCAGATGGTCGATGGTCTCCCGGACGCTTTCCACGATGACAGATCTGGGCGTAGTTCCGTAAAATAAAACGAGGCGCTGATCCTGCAGCACCTCGTCTATCTTAGGGATCCTACGCAAAATGTTTTGCATATTATCCATTTCTATTTCTCCTTGAATGTTCAGCTGCTGAGATAATAAAGGAAACGGAGGAGGTGGGAATCGAACCCACCCGTGAGGCTCTAAACCCCACACAACGGTTTTGAAGACCGCGAGGCACACCAGTCACCTATCTGCCTCCATATTACCTAAGCATTGCAGCCAATGGCTGCCTGTTTAGTTTTGAATGTACGGTGTCGTTACCTTTACATCCGACGGCGGGAAATTTCTTTCCCACCGCCGCTGTAAAGTATACTTTATTTCTCAATAAGAGTCAAGCTGAATCTCAGGATTTCGGGATTTTTTCTCCCTGCAAGGTTTAGCCGATGTAGCCAGCCTTGGTCAGGATCTCAACCGCCTTGTCCTTGTTCGCCTCGGAGATCTGTACGATCGGTCCAGTGCAGCCCATGCCGCCTTCAGCGTAGATGCCAGCCTTCCACAGCGCCTTAACAGCGTTGTCGATGTCCATAACCTCGATACCCGGGATAGCTGCGGTTACAACTTCCTTAGCGGGCATCGGAACATCCTCTTCCTCTTCCTCAGCCTCAGCTGCCTTAGCAGGAGCAGATGCCTTCAGGATATCGTCGAGACCTGCTGCGTGTGCAGCTGCGTAGGTCTCGTCAGCGATCTTCTTCCAGTCGTTTGCAACAAGGTTTGCTGCATACTCCATAGCGCCGGCGATAACCGGAGCGCCGGAAGCACGGGATACGATCATGATGAGCTTGTCGTAGCCCTCGCCGATGCCAGGACCATAGCCATAGCCCATAGCCTCGTACTGTCCGCCGGTGGTGTAGGAGGAGAACATCTTCATCATCAGGTTACCGGTCAGGCTGTCCATAACCATTACGTCAGCCGTTCCAAGAAGGAGGTCGTTACCTCTCATCTCTACGCCGCCGTCAGCTCTTGCGGACTCAGCAAAGGTGATGTCGAAGCCGTTGTCCTTTAACTTCTTCAGAGCCTTCTCGCATGCTCTTGCGCCGTCGATGTTTGCAATACCTACGGTGGGATGCTCTACGCCGTCTGCCTTTGCAGCGATGATGCCGGCGATAGCGTTCTTAACCAGTGCGGATACACGGTCGGTATCAGAGGTACCGGTGGTGTTGGCGATGTACATAGCCTTTCCGCGAGCCGGGGTGATGACCTTACCTACGGTAGAAACGCCGATGGGGAAGGGATAGTGCATGGTAACAGCTGCCTGAGCGGTGCCGTCGTTAAGAGCAGCCTCCATCTCCTTGTGAGCGGTCTCGCCCTCGGAAACGATAGCCTCGATGCCCTTCTTTGCTGCCAGCTCTACAGCCAGGTCGATGTTGTCCTGACCATGCTCGGAGCCCTCAGATGCGAATGCGATCTTGGTTCCGTAGTAGTTAGCGGTCTTGCAGACCTTAACTTCCTTCTTTGCTGCGCTCTTTCCGCCAACGGTGCCGTCATTTGCCTGAACAACGAAGGATACACCGTCGAAGAGGTTGGTCATACGGCCAAGGAACAGGGATCCCTTACCGATGATCATAGCCTTCTGAACCTTACCGCTCATGCAGTCGTCCATAAGGGGTCCAAGGTAGGGAACACCTGACGGGATATGTCCCTGGGTGGGAGCCCAGCCAGGCATACCGTGCTTCTGAACGAAGTTTGCGATCTCGGATCTGTCAAGGTCCTTGCTCATAACAGCCAGAGCTGCGATCATCTTATAGTTAGCCTCCGGTACGTCACCAGCGCCTGCGGGCTTGGTGATATCCGGGTTCTGAAGCTCAGGAGCGTACTTGTCGATCTCGGTGATCTTGAGACCAGCTGCCTTCAGCGGATCGCCTACCAGAGAACCGATAACCTTCTGGGGAGCGGAACCGGTGCTGATGGTGTGACGTCCTACGATGTCAGTTCTGATCTGCGGATGTACGCCGTCGTCAGCAGATACCAGTACGGAGAAGCCTGCGATGCAGTCCTCAAGGATCGGAAGGCCCTTCTTAACGTGGTCCTTACCGTTCATGCCGAGCTTAGCGGTGCAGCCGCCGGCAGTTACAACAACGTTCTTGAAGGTGCCTGCCTTAACCAGAGCTGCAGCGTGCAGCATAGCGTGAGCCGGGCCTGCGCAGAAGCCACGGACATCGGAACCGGTAGCGTTGGGATAACCTGCGATCTCAGCAGCAGCCTTAGCGAAGTTTCCGCCGCCGCGCTGGTTCATATCACCGCAGGCCTCCTCGCAGCAGTCGATCACATACTCAACGCTTGCGGGGTCGAAGTTGTTCTTTTTCTTCAGCTCGATCAGGGAGATTACGTTGGAAGCCTTGGATACAAGGTTCTCCAGCATAACGTGTGCGGAAAGGTTTACGTCAACGTCGTGGGCTCTCTTCACTACGCCTACCAGATGGGTCTGGTCGATGTAAAGTCCCTCGGAATGCTCGTCCTTAACCAGTCTCTCCAGCTCTGCCTGATCTGCATTGTTCTTCAGGATGGACTCCAGCTGCTCCTCGGTGAACATCTCCCGCTTTGCAAGCTTTTCCTTTACCTGCTCAGCGAAGGAGTTCTCCAGCATAACCAGCTCAAATACGTCGCAGATGTGCATAACGCCGTAGAACTCGTCCTCAGGCATGATGCAGCCGAACTTACCGTCTTCCTTAGCGCCTTCCCACTTCTTGTCGTAGTACGGGAACTCGGTGTTGGCAAGATCGTCATAGTGCGCATTTCCGATGTAAACCTGGTTCGGGATGTAGGAGATCACATCCTCGTAGCTTCTCAGATGCTTGGGAAGCTCTACAAGATACTCAGAAGACGGATTTACGACTCTCTCCGTCGTCTGGGTGGTTCCGTTGTAAATTACCATGGAAGGGGTCGCTGCAAGGGTATATGCTGCGCCCTTTACTACAGGATAACCGTTCATTTCTAATTTTCCCCCGTTTAATAACGTGATATTTGATAAGTTCCGGCATAAAGCCGGTGTTGCCTTTTACAAGCTTTGTTAAAAAAGGCTGCCGGGAAGATAAGCTTCCGCGACAGCCTAAAGGATCAGCTACTGTAAACTCATCTCCATGACAAGAGATTAAAGATATTTACAATACTGGCTGCGGATGTTCTCCATCTCCTCGTGGATTGCGGGAACGTCCATAACCATCTCCATCATACCTACCTGCTCGTCATAGACACCTGCGTCTACTTCGCTCTTAATTTCGTCCTCACAAATGTGATAAACAGTCAGTCCCAACTGGACTCCTGCTAAAGGTCCTGCCCAAGTGGGGTCTCCATTAGTAACAGTTTCTGCGGCAAGGCCAGCAGCCTCAGCCTCAGAAGCGCCAAGAAGAACGACAACGTTCTCTGCGCCAAACTCCTCACTAATGTTAAGTACCCTCTTCTGGTTCTCAAGATCCATAGCACCAGCGGATGTTCAGACGAAACATTCGGTAGAGGAGTATGCTATCTCAGCGCCTGCTGTCTTAGCGCACTCTTCGATAGCGGGTCCCGGTACACCGTCACGGTCACCGATGATAATGACATGCTTTCCGTTAAGAATTGCCATCTCAGTATCCTCCTTATCCTTTTTTTATTTTATTACTATCCCGCTTTCGCGGAACGGTAACCAAAGCATTTGGCCCGAAGGCCGTGAAGCACAGCTTATTCAGCGTACTTCTTGATCATCTCTTCGCAAGACTCCGGCGTAGCTTCTTCCTTAACGCGGGAATCAACCATAGCGCCGTTCTGATAGATTGCGATTACCGGAAGGCCAAGAACCTTCTGAGAGATTGCAAGACGTCTTGCCTTCGTGGTGTTGAGAGAGGTGAACTTGATCTTGTCGCCGTATACCTTCTCAAAGCCATGAATGTGGGGCATAAGTGCAGCGCAGGGTACGCAGCCGTCGCCGTAGAAATCTACGAGAACAGTGCCCTCAGCCTTTAACACTTCTTCCTCGAAGTTGTCTTTTGTTAAATCAACCATGATAAACACTCCTTTCAAATGTAACCACCGATTACAATATAGCACAAACGTGCATGATAATCAATGAAAACAGTGATTAAATTACTCCAGATTTGCACAATAGTGCTCTGCCTGAGATGCAGCGATTGCGCCGTCTGCAGCAGCGGTTACAACCTGACGAAGAGACTTCACTCTAACGTCTCCGGCAGCATATACGCCTTCGATGTTGGTGTGCATGTTGTCGTCGGTCTTGATGTAGCCATTCTCCATCTCCAGACCGCAGTCCTGAAGGTTATCGGTGTTGGGAAGATAGCCGATGAAGCCGAACAGACCGAACATTCCGTCATCCGGATCCGCCTTGATGGTGGTCAGCTCTCCGGTCTTAACGTTCTTGACGATCATGGTATCCATGATGCCGTCACCGTCTACTTCCTCTACAACGGTATCCCACATGAAGTGAAGCTTCTCGTTCTTGAATGCCTTCTCCTGGATGGACTCAGCAGCGCGAAGCTTGTCACGTCTGTGAATCAGGGTTACCTTGCGGGCGAACTTCGTAAGGTACATAGCCTCCTCAACGGCAGAGTCGCCGCCGCCGACTACATATACCTCAAAGCCCTCGTAGAAGTTTGCATCGCAGGTCGCGCAGAAGGAAATTCCCTTTCCAAGGAACTCTTTCTCGTTCTTGCAGCCGATTGGTCTCGGATGAGCGCCGGTTGCGATGATAACGGTCTTACCCTCATAAACATCGCCCTTAACGCCGGTCAGCTTCTTAACCGGGCCTTCCAGCTCAGCCTTTACGATGGTGTCGCAGACTCTGTCTGCACCGAACTTCTCAACTTGCTTGGTCATACGGGCGATCAGGGACGGACCGGACTCCTCCTGGTCAACCATCTGACCCGGATAGTTCTCGATCTCGTTGGTGATGGCGATCTGTCCGCCATCCTGGCCTTTCTCGATAACCAGCGTGTTAAGACGATATCTTCCGCCGTAAAGTCCTGCTGCAAGTCCTGCAGGGCCTGCGCCGAGAATGATTAAGTCATAAACCTTTCCCATTTCTTTTGCTCTCCTCTTCTTTGAATAGTTTTGCTATATCACAGCTTGGAAAAATTACATACCGGCAAAGCCGGCATGTAATTTTCCGCACTTATGAATATAAGTTCATTTTACTCAAAGATTGTCTGTGTGTCAACCGGAGTTTCAAGAGCCTTCAGAGCTTTCTCAACAAGACCTCTTCTGAGCTCCTTCTCCTCTTCCGGAGACATCTTCGGATTTCCAAGCGGATGCGGGATAGCTACCGCCGGAACGATACGGTTTGCACCAACCGTCATGGAGATCGGGGTTACGGTTGCAATGTGAACAACCGGAATGCCGTACTTCTCAATGTTCTTAACCATCGTTGCGCCGCAACGTGTGCAGGTTCCTCACGTAGAGGTGAGAATGACAGCGTCAACATGATCGTCAACCAGCTTCTGGCCAATCTCGGTACCATACTTCTTAGCGGAAGCAACGGCAGTACCGTTACCAACAGTTGAGTAGAAGTAAGGATGGATAGAACCGATAACGCCTTCCTTCTCCATGTCACGAAGAACATCAAGCGGAACGACACGGTCAGGTCTCTCATTTGCATAAGAGGGATCGTATCCACCGTGAGCGGTCTCATAGTGATCAGCATCCAGATCGTTTACGCCCTCGATGCTGTACTGGCCGTACTTCTGAGCGTTGGAGGACTCGATGTGGTCCGGGTTGCCCTTCGGTACGATACCGCCGGAGGTAACCAGAGCGATGCGGGCATGTTTCATATCGGTGATAGCCGGGCCGGGCTCAACTCTGTCGAAGGAGGGCATCGGATACTCGGTTACGAACGGCTTGCCAGCAAGCTTTGCGATCAGCATGTCAACTGCACGCTCAGCACCGATCTTCTCATCGAAGAAGTTGGTACGAACGCCGTTGGGCATATAGTGCTCCTGAGAGGAAACACCGATCTTCTCGCCCTTTGCAAGCTTCAGAGCCAGAGGAGCCATGTAGCCTACTGCCTCTCCCATACCTGCAGCGTTGTTCTTGGTGGGAACGATGTAAACCTTGGTCTTGAACATATCAGCACCCGGGTTCTCCTCGTACATACCGGTTACTACCGGAAGACCAAGCTCTTCCTTAACAGCGTTAGCTACGGTACCGCAGGCAACGCCGTAACGTCCTGCGTTGAATGCAGGTCCGCATACTACGAAGTCAGCGCCCTCAGACTTGATCATATCAAGAATGGTTGCGAGAGCTTCCTTCTCGTTCTCGTTGAAATAGGAGTCACCGCAGATAACGGTTGCAACGATCTCTGCCTCTCCCTTGAATGCTGCGTTCATAGCAGCGCCCGGGCCTACAACGCCCTTGCGAAGCTCCGGCTTGTAATCAGCCTTCTCCTCGCCGCCGATTCCAGCGAAGAACTGGTTAATATAATGTACGCACTTTAACATTGATACTTCCTCCTTATCTTGCGCTGAACTTGTTGAAGCCGATCTCGTTGGTAGCTCCGGTAATAACCTGAAGCTCTGCCTCGATGGATCCATCCGGCTTCAGGGAACCAGCAGTACCGCCGGCGATTACATCAGCAACCTCCGGATAACCGATAACGGTGTCAAGCGGTCCGATGTTGATAACCATGTTAGCGTTTCCGCCGGTTACAACTGCGTCTGCAGATGCATCAGCGTCAGCCAGAGACTGTGACTTACCATCCTGTCCAGCGTACTCGTCGGTAACAAGAACGGTCTTGATGCCCTTAGCGGTGATCTTCTTGCAGTTCATGATCAGGTCGGTATCCGGGTTGCCGAAGCCTTCCTCGGAAACGATCGCGCCGTCTACGCCAAGGAAATCGCAAAGCTTGGAAGCCCAGTCGGAAGAACGCATCTTATCAGCCAGGTAAACGTTCTCGTTAGTGATAACAACGCCTACGAAGTTGATGCTCTTGCCGTGCTCAGCGAACAGAGCTCTGATTACCGGGTTGTTGAGGTGATGATAGGTGGTGTTCTTGTCACATGCAGATACGCAGTTACCGGAAACGATTGCACCGTCCATAACCTCGGTGGGGTAAATGATGGTGGACAGGGTCTGCTTAGCATCAACGCCGTATACATAGGTGTCGTGCATCAGTCCCTGAGACTGCAGCATGTAAACGTATGCTACTCTCGGAAGGTTCGGATACTTCTCAGCGCCCTCTTTTACATTCAGGGTCTCGAAGGTCTCAACTTCCTTAGCCTCGATGTCCTTAGCCAGCTTACCTACGAAATCAGCGGTCTTAAGGCCAGCCATACGAACAGAAGCCTCTCTCTTATGCTTGTCGATATCCTCCTTGGTGTCAACCTTCAGAACCAGGTTGTTCAGCTGGGAGAACGGGGTGTACTTAGCGCCCTCGCCGGTCATATCGATGATACCTTCCTGGAATGCAACGATCTTACCGGTGGTAACAACTGCCATGCCGCGAAGAACATTGGTTCTGCCCTCGCCCACAACGTCTACCTTGGACACCATGCCCGGGAACATTGCGCCGTTGCCGGAAACCTTTACTCTCGGCTCGATCACGTCCTTAACGGGCATGATGCGGATGCTGTCTCCAGGCTTAGCGATGAAAAGCTCGATGTTCTCGATATTTTCATCTTCCTTCAGCAGGTCGATGATATCTTCCTTATTTACATAAAGAGTATCACCCTTAACCTCTGACTTGGAAGCGAACTGGATGTCCTTAATCGGAACAATTCCTAATTCAAGTTTCTTCATGAGAACCCTCCTTAAATAATGATTACATTGGTTTTAGCTCGAAAGGGACGCTGCGTAGTTTTCCGCATGTGTGCGAATTTTATTTCCGCACCTTCCCCATTCGTTCTGAAATTATCATACCATAATTGTGTAGTTTGTCAAGAAGTTATCGGTGTATTTTACGAATTATTTTTCAAATACACAATGAATTCAGAAATTTTCTTCTTATTTTTACAGAAGGTTACATTTTCTTCTATTCAAACTGTACATACGGTATTTTTTTGCATTCTGTCTGCTTTTATTTCACAAAACGGCGCCTTTGCATTCGTTTGTCAAGGGCGCCGTTTGTTCTGAAACATATCTCGATTGTGTGTGTTTTGCCGGATGAACCGGCAGGTGATGTTATGCTTATTTAGTTGTCAGAATATTTACGGTTTCCCGAAAGATTACTTCTTTGCAGCCTTCTTGGCCCAGGTGGAACCGTCCTCAGGATGGTTCGGGCAGAAGTTCTCCTTGTAATCCTTGTAGTACTTCTGAACCAGCTTGGTCAGAGCAAGTACGCCGAGGATGTTCGGGATAACCATCATGGAGTTGAAGCAGTCGGAAAGGTTCCAAACCGTCTCAACCTGTGCAAGAGAACCAACAATGATGAATACGCAAACGATGGCAAGATAGATCTTAACGCCAGTGTTTCCGAACAGATATCTGATGTTGGACTCACCGTAGAAGTACCAGCCAAGTACGGTAGAGAATGCGAAGAAGAACATCGCAATGGCAATGAAGATATTACCGAAGGAACCGTACAGGGTAGCAAATGCTGCCTGGGTAAGGGATACACCGGTGAACAGCGCACCATCTGCAGTGCGTGCAAAGGAGTCGGGCTCAAGTGAACCAGTGATGATGATAACGATAGCAGTCAGGGTGGTCAGCATCATGGTGCAGATGAATACAGACACGATGGCCAGCTGTCCCTGCTGAACCGGATGATCAACTCTTGCCTGTGCATGAGCGTTCGGGGTAGAACCAAGACCTGCCTCGTTGTTGAAAAGGCCTCTTGCAATACCAAGCTTAACAGCTTCCTGTACAGCGATACCGAAGGCGCCGCCGGCTACCGCCTTAGGATTGAATGCGCCTACAAAGATCATCTGCAGGGTATACGGGATAGCCGTGAAGTTTGCGATCACGATGATCAGTCCGCCGATGAGGTAGAAGATCGCCATAACGGGAACCAGCTTCTCAGTTACGGAACCGATACGGGATACGCCGCCGGCAAAGATAACCAGTGCCAGGACAGCGATCACGATACCGCAAACCAGCTTGTCGTAGGTAACGTGCTGTCCCATGAACTCGAAGCCTGCAGTTACATTTGCAAAGAATGCGGAATGGAACGCGTCGCTGATGGAGTTCGCCTGTACCGCGTTACCGAAAAGTCCCAGAGCCAGAGCGATCAGGACTGCAAAGATAGCAGCCAGCACCTTACCGAAGGTGCCCTTGTAAGCTTCGCGGATATAGTAAGCAGGACCGCCGATGTAGCTTCCGTCCGGCTGCTGTTTTCTGGTAACCTGTGCCAGAACCGCCTCGCAGAAAATGGTAGCCATGCCAAGGAATGCAGATACCCACATCCAGAATACTGCGCCAGGGCCGCCGGCTGCGATAGCCGTAGCAACACCGGCGATGTTACCGGTACCTACCTGACCTGCGATTGCAGTGGTAACCGCCTGGAATGAGGAAAGGCCGCCCTCGCCCTCCTTCTTGCCGCCGCCAAGGCCGCCAAGGAGACGTCTCCAGCCGTTTCCGAACTCTTTGATCTGTACGAAGCCGGTCTTAACCGTGAACCAGATACCGGCACCTACCAGAACTACCAGCAGCACATAGCCTGCCAGGATGTTCTGAACGGAAAGTACTAATTGGTTAAAAGCATCCATACAATTTCCCCCTTCTATGAGATAAGTTTCGTTGCAGACAGAAATTTGTTAACAGATGTAAAATTGTTAATTTTTTGTCTACGGCTACTATTATAACAAAGGAAGGTCAAAAGTCAACGGTTTTTTATCACATTTCCATAATTCTTATCCCTTTCAGAAGCTCATTTTGTGTATATTTTTCACAAGGCTACCGTTTTTTACAAAAGTATCACGGCAATAAACTGCATTTTCCCCTTTCTTTTCGTACTTTTTGTTATTTTTCAGAATTATTTTTCAAATTCCGTATTTTTCTGAACTTTTTTTCTTGAATTGTAAAGATACTTCTATTATAATGAAAGCAGCTTTTTTATAAAACCTGCAAAAAGAGGCAACTTTTTTCGCATATCATCGCGGAGGTATCCGAAACTATGGACAAACAGCAAATGCTCAAACATTTTTATCTGAAAACCTCGTCTCCGCTCTTCAAGCGCACCCTGAACGAGTGCGAACAGGTGGCGGCCTCCAACGTCAACGTCCTGATCCTGGGAGAGCCGGGCACCGGCAAGGAGACCATCGCCCGCTACATCCACGCCTGCAGCCCCCGCTCCCTGTCTCCCTTCGTCTCTGTCAACTGTCAGGCCTATACGGGGGACGGGCTTCTGGACGAGCTTTTCGGCCACGGCTGCGACGGCCTTTCCGGCCAGCAGGGCATGCGCACCGGAAAACTCAACGCCGTAGGGGACGGCACCCTTTTCCTGGAGGAGATCCTGGATGCGGACATCATGGCCCAGCTGCGGCTATTGTCTGCCATCGAGTCAAAGACCTTTGAGCCCCTGGGCACCCTCAGCCAGAACCAGATGGACTGCCGGCTCATTTCTTCCACCTCCAAGGATTTTTCCAAAAAGATCATCGGAGACAACATCAACGAGGGCTTTTATTACCGGATCAGCACCATCTGCATCCGCATCCCCGCCCTCAGGGAGCGGAAGGAGGACCTGGTGGATCTGATCCAGTTCTTCCTGGACAAGGCCCAGAAGGAAAACAACATCCGCATCGACACCATCGAGGACAAGGCCTGGCAGTTCTTGACCAACTATGAATATCCAGGCAATATCTGGGAGCTGGAAAACACCCTCTCCCGCATGGTGGTCCTGAGCAGCAACCACACCATCACCAGCGAAGGCATCCCCATCCTGTTCAATCTGAAGCGGGAGGCCAAAAAGGATGTGGGAATGGAGCTTCCCGACAGCATCCTCACCTGGAAGGAATTCAAGGCGGTAAGCGAAAAGAAATTCCTGGAATCCGTGCTCATGAGCATGGGCTGGAACATCTCCGCCTCTGCCAAGCGGCTCAATATGAGCTCCCGCCAGATCTTCAACAAGATCAACGAGTACAACATCGAAAAACCGGTCCTCTAAGAAAGGAGAAACATATGTCAGATATCAAGCTCACGAAGCTCTCCGGCGAATGCGGCGGCTGAGCCTCCAAAATAGGTCCCGATTACCTCGCGCAGGTTCTGCGCGGTCTTCCGGCGTTCCAGGATGAACGTCTTTTAGTCGGATATGATACGGCGGATGACGCCGCAGTTTACAAGATCACCGATGAGGTGGCCCTGATCCAGACCGTGGACATCTTCCCTCCTGCGGTGGACGATCCCTACGAATACGGCCAGATCGCTGCCGCCAATTCCCTTTCCGACGTCTGGGCCATGGGCGGCGAAGCAAAGCTGGCCATGAACGTGTTCATGTTCCCGGAGAGCCTGCCCCACGAGGATGTGCACAACATCCTGCTGGGGGGCTATGACAAGGTGCGGGAAGCAGGCGCCATCGTGGTAGGCGGCCACACCATCAAGGACCCCATTCCCAAATACGGTCTCTGCGTGGCAGGCTTCGTGCATCCGGACAGGATCCTCAGGAACAACGGCATCCGTCCCGGGGACGCCCTGATCCTCACCAAGCCCATCGGCACCGGCGTCCTCACCAACGCGGAACGGGGCGGGCTTCTCACCCAGGCCCAGCACAAGGAGCTGGTTTCCACCATGGCCCGGCTCAACAAATACGCCTCGGAGATCGTCACAAAATACGAGGGCGTCCACGCCTGCACCGATGTCACAGGCTTTGCTCTCCTGGGCCACACCTATGAGATGTGCGACGGCTCCGGCTGCACCGCCTACGTCGACTCCTCTTCCATTCCACTGCTTTCCGCAGCCCAGGAGTACGCCGCCATGGGGCTTGTTCCTGCAAACGCCTACCGGAACCGGAAAAATCTGGAGGGGAAGGTCCAGATCGCCGGGAACATTCCCGAAAGCCTGGTGGACCTCCTTTACGATCCCCAGACCTCCGGCGGCCTGCTGTATGCGGTGGAGGCAAAGCAGGTGGACCGGATCCTGGAGGACCTGAAAAAGGTTGTTCCGGAAGCAGCCGTCATCGGCTACACCGACACCCTGTCGGACTGCCCCATCAGCGTTTTCTAACATTCAATCCAAAAGAGCGTTATAGGACAAAAGAGATGCGAAGCAGTTTTCCTGCCGCCGCATCTCTTTTTTGTTTCAGGATCATGCCTCCCGGCAATAGGCCAGCAGCCCGCTGATGAAATTGCGGATGCGGACGTTGCCGTGCTTGTCGCTCTTTCCCCGGATGAAATTCATCTCCTTCCGGATCTGTTCAAAATTGTAAAGCCTTGCGGCATACTCGTTGAACACCGGATCCGCATAGTCCTCCAGGCCCTTGTTGGCCAGATTGACCATGCCCGCAAAGGCCGCCCGGCGGATCCTCTGCTCCACGGACTTGGGGTTCTGTCCCAGCCTGCCGCAGAGCTCGTTGAGAGTGGTCTCCGTAATATCCATGTCGTGCTCCATCAGATATTCTACGATGGCCATGATATCCCGGCTGCCGGACTCGGAACTGATGCCGATGCCCTGGAGGATGCCCCTCAGGCGCTGCATATAGGGCTTGCCGGAGCCCATCAGGACCGGCCTGGCTGCAGGCTGCTCCGCAGGCATCATGCCCTGGGGCGCCGCCGAGCCTGCAAACAGATCCTGGGCCTTGGCGATGATCCGCCGCATGGCCCTGCTGGCCTCGATGTTTTTCAGCACGTTTTCGATCTCGATGGCATTGATGGGCTTGTGGATGTAAAACTCCACGCCGCTCTCATAGGCCCTGGAGACCATCTCCTTGCTGTCCACCTGGGAAAGCATGATGACGCTGAGCTCCGGAAGGATCTTTTTGATCTTTTCCGCAAAGGAAATGCCGTCCAGCTCCGGCATCAAAAGGTCTGCAATGACGATATCCGGATTGACCGCCGCCACCTCCTCCAGGGCCTCCTGGCCGTTGACTGCGGTGCCGCAGATCTCTCCCAGCTTCCGCTCTGTGATGATCTGTTTCAGAATGCTCACCACGTTTCTGTCGTCATCCACAATATAGATTCTCATAGTTCCTCCTATTGCCGCCTTCTTCTGAAAAGGGGGCCGCATTATTCTTTCAGCTGAAATTCCTCCCGGGGGATCTCCACCACAAAGGAGGTTTTATAACGGTCCGAGGAGACCCGGACGGTTCCGCTAAATTCTTTTTCCACGATGCTCTTGACGATGAGCAGCCCCAGGCCTCTGCCCACGATGCCGCTTTCGTAGTCGATCTTTGTGGAAAATCCCGCGTTCCAGATATCTTCTATGGTCTCCGGCGGAATGGGCTTTCCGTCGTTGGACACCGTAAACTGATAGTGGTCCCCCTGCTCCAGCACCGTTACCTCCAGGTTTTCCCGGTCATCTCTTGCCGCCTCCACGGCATTGGTAAAGAAATTGTTGAACACCGTCATCAGATAATAATATTTGACCGTATAGAGGTTGTCGGGACAGTCGATCCGGAAATTGAATTCGATGTTTTTTTCCGCCGCCATGGCCTTGTTCTGCTGCAAAAGGATGCTGAAGATCTCCGAAACCGGCATGGCCCCCTCCTCCAGGTTCCGGTTGAGGGCCGAATTCACCGCCGTCATGATGGAACGGTACTGTTTTTTGATCTCGTGGACCTTGGTGGCCACGGACAGGGCCTTTACCGCCTCCGGGGAGTTCTGGGCCTTGAGGGTATCGTAAAGCCTGTAGGCGTCGTTCATGGTCTGCTCCACCATCTGGGTGTTTTCCCGCATCCAGACCATCTCTCCGGAAAGCTCCGTAGCGGTAAACAGGAGCTGCTGATACATCCGCACATCTTCCTGTCGCATGAGGCTCACCCGATAGGTGGCCACCAGAAGGCCGATGCCCAGGATCACGAGGGCCCGGAGGCAGCCGATGGTGAGGATGCTCAGCTGATTGGCCACCGTAAGTTCCGACACCCCTTCCCGCAGGAAAAGCTCCAGCATGTTGGAGGCGTAGTCGATAAAGGTCAGGGCCACCGCATCTGCTACCCGTTCCAGCTTTTTTCCCCGATACCGGCAGTACAGGGCGAACAGCATGCCATAAAGTATATAAAAAAAGGTTTCCGGCAGATAATTGGACACAAAGGCGCCCTGGGGGCCGCCTCCGTAGGCATCCACCAGCATCCGGGAGAAAGCCACCATGATGCCGGACAGGGCCGCCAGGGGAAACATGGGGAGCCCGTCGATGAGCACATAGAAAAGGGGCACCAGCACGATGCCCAGGGAGATAGTAAAATACTCCACCAGAAGCCCCAGCCGGAACTGGGCAAAGCCGGTGATCATCAGGCAGCATAGCAACAGAATGGCGCTCTTACTGGTCACCTCATTTGCAGTTATCGTAGATAATTTCATAGCCTGTTTCCGTCATGTTAATTCCTGTAACCATTCTAGCACCATCCGGCAGAAAGCGCAAGCAAGAAGAAGACCCGCAGATAAAGGAGCTGCAAAGCTTCCCTCATCCTACGGGTCTTCCTGAAAATCGGGGTAACAGGATTTGAACCTGCGACCTCTCGGCCCCCAGCCGAGCGCGCTACCAAACTACGCCATACCCCGTTATAATGGTGAGGCGCGATGTATAAAAGCCTGACTGTTTACCTTTATATACCGCACTCTCCTCTACCAGGCCGACGGCGGGACTTGAACCCGCGACCTATTGATTACGAATCAATTGCTCTACCAACTGAACTACGTCGGCTCGCCGCATTTTTGCGAACTTCTATAGTATACATGAAAAGCGCCCTCAGGGCAAGCACTTTTTTCACTTTTTTTCAGCCGGAGCTGCGTATAAAAAAAGCAGCGGATCTGCTGCTTTTTCAGTGACTCTGCCGGGAATCGAACCCGGGCCTTCGCCGTGAGAGGGCGACGTCTTGACCGCTTGACTACAGAGCCATGATCAGAAGATTTCTGATAAATCGAGGCGACAAGATTCGAACTTGCGACCTCTGCGTCCCGAACGCAGCGCTCTACCAAACTGAGCCACGCCTCGATGCCGATGTGTATCGCAGGCGTTTTTTAGTTTGCCGCGCTACTGCTGAACACTTGACGTATTATACCCGAGATCTTCTGAAATGTCAACGGTATTTTTCAACTTTTTTTCAGTTTTTTCCCAAGCCTTCCTGAGCCGGTTTTCCTGCCCTTCCTGAGCCGGTTTTCCTGCCCTGCCGCAGCCGGTCCCAGGCCCCGTTTCAGGCCTTGGCAAAGCGCTCCACGCACCTTTGGGCCATGACCTCCATGGGATCCACATAGTAGCTTTCCGGCAGGGAAAGCTGCTTTTTCACCACGGAAAGCTCCGTGCAGGCCAGGAGGGCTCCATCGCATCCGGCGCCCCTGCAGGCGGTTTCGATCCGCTGCCACAGCTCTGGATCCGCAGGCTTGTTCTGCTTGATCCTTCCATAGATGGTCTCCATCACCGCCGCCTGGATATTCCGCTCCGGGGCGTAGGCTTTCACGTTCTGCTGCTCCAGGGCCTTCTGATAGAGGCCTGTCTGGATGGTGCCGTCAGTAGCCAGCACCGCCACCCGCTTTCCTGCAAACTGCTCTGAAAGGGCCTTTGCAGTCTCCCGGATCATATGGATAAAGGGGATCCCTACCTCCTCTTCGATCATATCCACAAAATAGTGGGCCGTATTACAGGTAACGGCAATGGCCTCGCAGCCGTTTTTCTCCAGGAAACGGGCGTCCGCAAGCATCCGCTGCCGCACCGTCTCCGTATCGCCGGAGAGGATCGCCGCCGTTCTGTCCGGCATGGCGGCGTCGCTTAAGATCAGCATGTTGATGTTGTCCTGATCGCATTTTGCGCAGGTTTTCTCCGTTACCATATCGTAAAACAGGGATGTGGCCAGAGGGCCCATTCCGCCAATAACTCCCAGCATGTCTCTCCTCCTACAAAAACTCCCGCAGGCAGCGGCTGTGGCTGCCCCGGATGCCATGGGTATCCTCTGCATGGTACAGGGCGCTGATGATGGCTTCCTCCACCGCCTCTGCTCCCGCCTCGAATACCGGATCCAGCTTATCGTCCCGCAGCATATGGAAGGGCTCCAGAGGGCTTTCTCCATAATGGGGCATATGGTTTCCGGTGCTGAAGCTCAAAGCGATGTCTCCGCTGCCGTTTCCCATATAGGAACCGACTCTGCCAAGAGCGATGGCCGCCCGCCTGGAAAGCCGGTTCAGCTGCCGGTTGGTAAGGGGGATGTCCGTACCCATGACCATGATGATGGAGCCCTTGTCCTTGCTGTCCTTGGGAAGGCCTGCGCCTCCCTCCTGCTCCATCTGTTCCTTGATTCGCTGGCCGATGTGGTCGCCGCCGATCATGAGATGCCCGGCCGCCCCGAAATTGGCCAGCACCAGAGCTCCTACGGTATAGTCCTTTTCTCCGATGGCCACCAGCCTGGAGGCGGAGCCGATGCCGCCCTTAAGGCCCAGGCACTGCATGCCGGTGCCGGCCCCCACGCAGCCCTCGGAAAAATCCTCTGAGGCCGCTGCGATGGCTTCCCGGACATGGTCCTTTTTCACATGCAGGCCCCGGATGTCGTTAAGCCCTCCGTCGTTGCATTCCGTCACCACGCAGTTGACGGTGCCGGTGGAAACGCCGATGTCCGGATTCTGCTCCAGCATGTATTCCGTAAGCCCCTCGGACACGGTGCCTACGCTTAAGGTATTGGTCATGAGGATTGGGGTCTCCAGGGTGCCAAGCTCCCCGATCTGCACCAGGCCCGTGCTCTTTCCAAAACCATTCAGCACCGCATAGCCTGCCGCCACCTTGTCCTGAAAAAGGTTGCCGCCATGAGGCAGGATCGCCGTCACGCCGGTGTGCACGTCTCCCCCTTTCAGGGTAACGTGCCCGACCCTTACGCCGGGCACGTCTGATATCAGATTATTTTTTCCCTGCGGCCAACGGGAATGAAGCTCAAGGCCGCTGTTTTTCGGAAGTCCCATATCGTTCTGTTCCTTTTAGATCTCGTTTACATGCAGCAGCTCTGCGATCCGCTCCTGGTCCAGATGACGGATCACCTCCGCCGCCATGGATACGGTAGCCTCGATGTCCTCTGCCGCGCAGAAATTGTAATGGGTGTGTACATAGCGGGAGGGAATGCCCAGCACCAGTACCGGTACCGCCTTTCCCGTCAGGCTGATGACCCCTGCGTTGGTTCCGCCGCCCCGGCGCACCGCATCCTGGAATTTGATGCCGCAGGCCTTTCCGATCTCATGGGCGTAGCTGATGAAGGCAGGGCTTGAGATATAGCTGGAATCCATGTGTCTGATCTGGGTTCCCTGCTTCAGGCTGCACTGAGCGATGCCGGGACGGAAATAGAAATCGTCCGCAGGAGATCCCTCGAACACGATGGCAAGATCCGGCTTTACGATCTGGGAGGTGACCTTTGCGCCTCTGGTGCCCACTTCTTCCTGGGCTGCCATACCGCCTACCACCTGCACCGCCAGCTCCTGACCCAGAAGCCGCTTCATGGTCTCCAGGATGCTGACGCAGCCGAGACGGTTGTCGAAGGCCTTGCCGTAGCAGATGCCATGGGCCTCGTCGTAATCATAGCGCACATCCGGGCATACCGGATCGCCTACGGCGATGCCGTAATCCTCCATGACCTCCTGCCGGCTGGAGGCTCCCACATCCACGCGGATGTCCTCGATCTCCAGGGAGTTGTCCGCCTTCTGGGATGCGGTCAGGAAATGCACCGGCTTGGAGGTGGTGATGCCCCGGATCTTCTTTCCGGCTCCGTTCCGCACGATCACGGAATGGGCGGGAATGTTGGTGTTATGGATGCCGCCCAGGCAGATGATGTCCAGGAGTCCGTTTTCCTCGATGTTCTGCACCATAAAGCCCACCTCGTCGGAATGGGCGTCCAGCATGAGCACCGGTTTCTCTCCCCGCCGGTCTTCTGCCGCTGCCTGCCGCTCCGCCTCGCTCATATAAGCGTAGACGTTGTGCATGGCGTCGTTTCGCAGAAACAGGCCCTGGCTGTGGGCCTTCACTGCGGAAAGCACCTCCTCCTCAAAGCCGCTGGGGCCAAAAGCGTTAGTCAGATCTTCCACCGTTTTCAAATCGATCATTTTTTTACCTCCAGTAAACCTCAAACGTCATTTGCGCCCGCCGAGGCGGACGCAAAAAGAAAAAAATATAATTGATACCATCAATAAACGATAAAGGAATGAGCCGTGACGATATCCATGTAGTCGCTGCTCACCAGCCGGTTGGTCCTGTCGTCCACCCGCTCCACGCCGGGGAAGAAGGACATCTTGTAGGCCTTGCCCAGGTCCTTGTAATTCACCACATATTCAAATTCCTTGGGCAGCTCCACCCGGCACCGGGAGAAATCCCCGGAAAGGGCTTCCTTGGTCTTTTCCTTCAACAGCCGGATGCCTGCAGCCGGACTCATGTTGATGGTGCTGGCTCCTACGCCCCGCTTGACGGCGGCGGTGGTGATGGAGGGCACCAGCTCCTGCGCCATGCCGCAGATGGCCGCATCGCCGGAAATGAATACAGCAGGCACGCCGAAATAGGCTGCCGTATAAGTGTTCAGCATGAACTCGCTCATGAGCCTGCCATTGAGATAAATGTGATTGCTGTTTCCGGTAGAGGTGTGGCTGATGGGATTTCCGCCGCAGCCTGCAGGCGCATGATAGCCTACATAAAGCACCGCGTCAAAGCTCTCGTCCAGACCAAACATCATGTTGATGGGATGGCCGCTTTTTCCCCGGATCAGAGTCACCTTGTCCGGCAGAGCCGTAAAGTCGATGTTGGTGGCGTCTCCGTGTCCGTCCTTGACCACGATCTCATCGGCGCCTGCCTCCAGGGCCGCCTGGCAGACGGCGGCGACCTCCGCCGTCATCTCCTTGGCAAAGGCCTGATAGACCGCCTCGTTCTTGTGGGTTTCCGCACTCAGGGTTGTTCCGACGCAGCCCTCGATATCCGCACTGATAAACAGCTTCATTGCTTTGCTTATGCCTCCTGAGCTTCCGCTTTTGTCTCTTCTGTCTTTTTCGCCGCCGTTCCGTTGACCTCGGGATTTTCCTTGTCATACAGGTGGCAGTATACAAAATGATCGTCCCCTACCTGATATTTCTTCGGCGCTTCCCGCTTGCAGATCTCCATGCACTTGGGGCATCTGGTGTGGAACTTGCAGCCCGAGGGCGGATTGATGGCCGAGGGGATGTTTCCTTCCAGAATGATGCGCTCCTTCTTGGCATGGGGATTGGGAATCGGCACCGCGGACAGCAGGGCCTGGGTATAGGGATGCATGGGGTTCTTGTAGAGGTTTTCCTTGCTGGCCTCCTCTACGAAGTTGCCCAGATACATCACGCCAATCCGGTCGCTGATGTGCTCTACCACGCTCAGGTCATGGGCGATGAAGATATAAGTAAAATTGTAGTCCTTCTTCAGCTTGGACATCAGGTTCAGCACCTGGGACTGAATGGATACGTCCAGGGCCGAAACCGGCTCGTCCGCAACGATCAGCTCCGGGCGTACCGCCAGGGCTCTGGCGATGCCGATACGCTGACGCTGGCCGCCGGAGAACTCGTGGGGATACCGGTTTGCATGGTAATCGTCCATGCCTACCTCCCGCAGCAGCCGGATGACCGTCTCGTCGATCTCCTTTTTGTCCTTGCAAAGTCCGTGGATGATCAGGGGCTCCGCCAGAATATCGTGGATGGACATTCTGGGATTCAGGGATGCGTAGGGGTCCTGGAAGACCATCTGCACCTTTTTCCGCACCTTCCGCATCTGCTTGCGGTCGTAGCTCTGGATCTCCTCGCCGTCGATGATGATCTTGCCGTCCGTGGGCTCGATGAGCTTGCAGATGGACTTGCCCAGGGTGGACTTGCCGCAGCCCGACTCGCCTACGATTCCGAAGACCTCGCCTTTTTTTACCTCGAAATCCACGCCGTCCACTGCCTTGACAAAGATTTTTTTCTCAAGCAGACCGCCGGAAACCGGATAATACTGTTTTAATCCTTCAACCTTTAATAAATCTTCTGCCATATCCGTCCTCCCTATTTCTCACAGCGCCAGCATCTGCTGAGGTGGCCGTTGCCCAGATCGAAAAATCCAGGTTCCTCCTCCTGGCAGCGCTCCGTCGCATACGGGCACCGCGGCGCAAATTTGCAGCCCTTGGGCATGTATTTGGGATTGGGCACGTTTCCGGGAATGGAATCCAGCTCCTCCACATGCTCCCCGAGCTTCGGGATCGAGTTCAGAAGCCCCTCCGTATACGGATGGGCGGTATGATCGAAAATGTCGTAAACATTGCCCTTTTCCACCACGCGGCCGCAGTACATGACTACCACGTCGTCGCAGGTCTCCGCCACGACGCCCAGGTCGTGGGTGATAAAGAGGATCGAGGTTCCGATCTCCTTCTGCAGGTGGTTCATCAGATCGATGATCTGGGCCTGGATGGTCACGTCCAGAGCCGTGGTGGGCTCGTCCGCGATCAGGATGCGGGGATTGCACACCAGGGCCATGGCGATCATGACTCTCTGGCGCTGTCCGCCGGAAAGCTGGAAGGGATACTCATCCACCAGACGCTCCACCCGGGGAAGTCCTGTCTTTTTCAGGATCTCGATGGTCATCTTCCGGGCTTCCTCTTTGCTCTTGTCCTGGTGCATGCGGATGGCTTCCACGATCTGGTCGCCGATCTTCATGACCGGATTCAGGCTGGTCATGGGCTCCTGGAAGATCATGGAGATCTTGTTGCCTCTGATCTTCCGCCGCTCCTCGTCGCTGAGCTTTGTGATATCCTGGCCGTCCAGAAGGATCTCTCCCTCTACGATCTTGCCGGTGGTTCCCATCAAAAGGCCCATGACAGAAAGGGCGGTGACGCTCTTTCCGCTTCCGGACTCACCCACGATACCCAAGGTGGTTCCCTCTCTCAGCTCGATGTCCACACCGTCAACAGACTTCACAACGCCGCTGTCCGTGAAGAAGTAGGTGTGCAGATTTTTGATCTCAAGAATGTTTTTTCCCGTCTCCATCTCTTACTCCTCCTTTAGTCAGTCAGCTTCGGATCCAGGGCGTCTCTGAGGCCGTCTCCAAGCAGGTTGAAGGCGAGCACCGTCAGGAAGATCGCAAGACCCGGGAACAATGTGGTATGCCAGCTGGTCATCATGTAGGTACGGCCGTTGCTCAAAAGCAGGCCCCATTCCGGCGTCGGCGGCTGAGCGCCCATTCCCAGGAAGCTCAGGCTGGATGCGGTCAGAATGGAAGTACCGATGGACATGGTGTACTGTACGATAATGTTGGGTACGGCGCTGGGCAGGATGTGCCTGAACAGGATCCTGGCGTCGCTGGCGCCGATGTTGCGGGCAGCCTGTACGAAAACGTTGCCCTTGGTCGCCAGAGTGGTGCTTCGCACCAGACGGGCAAAGGTGGGGGTGCTGAATACCGCCACGGCGATCACCACGTTGGTCATGCCGCTGCCCAGGATGGCGATGATGGCGATGGCCAGGATGATGCCGGGGAATGCGAATAGCACGTCGCAGACACGCATGATGGCGGAATCAAGCAGGCCGCCGTAATAACCGCCCAGAAGCCCCAGGATGGTGCCGCAGATGGCGGCGATGCTGACGGAAAACAGACCTACGCTCAAAGAGATCCGGGTACCGCAGATGATCCGGGAGAACAGGTCCCGTCCGAACTCGTCGGTGCCGAACCAGTGGGCCGCGCTGGGTCCCTGAAGGATGGCCATATAATCGTACTCGTTGATGCCATAGGGGGCGATCTGATAGCTGATAAAGGACAGGATCACCAGAAAGATGATGAAGCACATGGCCACCAGGGCGGTCTTCTGCTTCTTGAACTTTCTCACAAAGTCCTTGAATGGAGTGTTGATGTCTGTCCGCTCGTTCAATACTTTTTCTTTTGCCATAACCGTGCTCCCTCCCTTAGCTCAGCTTGATTTCCGGATTAAGCAGAGCATAGAGTATGTCTACCACCAGATTGATCACGATGAAGTGCAGTGAAAAGATCAGGATCAGGGACTGGATCGCGTTGTAATCACGATAGTTTACGGATTCAACCAGCAGAGAACCAAGTCCCGGGAAGGCGAATACCGTCTCGGTAACAACGGAGCCGCCCAGCAGGAAACCGAACTGCAGGCCTACGACCGTTACCACGGAGATCATGGCGTTACGGAAAGCGTGCTTCCAGATCACCGTGTTTTCCCGGATACCCTTTGCCCGGGCCGTTCTGATGTAATCCTCCTTCATGACCTCGATGATGGAGGATCTGGTAAAGCGGGCGATGATGGCCGCGATACTGGTGCCCAGGGCGATACCCGGAAGGATAAAGCTCTTCCAGGAGTCAGCGCCGGTGGTGGGGAACCAGTTCAGCTTGACCGCAAACAGCATAATAAGCAGGAAGCCTATCCAGAATGACGGCATCGATATGCCGGATATGGCGATCGTCATTCCAGTATAGTCCTGCCATTTCGACCGGTGCCGTCCGGACCAGACGCCAAGCAGCACGCCGACGATCACGCTCCATACCAGGCTGAATACCGTCAGCTTTACCGTATTCATATAGCGGAGGCTTACCTCCAGGGCTACGGGGCGCTTGGTTCTCAGGGAATCCCCGAGATCTCCGTGAAGCAGTCCCGTAACATACTTCACATACTGGGTCGTGATGGGCTGATTGAGTCCCAGCTCCTCTCTTACCACCTCAACGTCTTCCTGAGTTGCCTGAGGTCCAGCCACAAGCCTTGCCGGATCTCCCGGAATCATGCGGACAAAGAAAAATACAAAGGTGACCACAATGATCAGGGTGGGTATCACGCCGATAATTCTCTTGATAACGTATTTCAGCATCCTTTACTCTCCCGTTCCTAATAATATGAAAATGGCCCGGCAGGCCTTCACTTGCCGCCAGGCCATTTTTCTTACGCTTTATGCCTGTTCTGTCTCCTTATTGCCAGAGCAGGTCAGATCCATTACTGGAGCATTCTTGCGTTTCTGACATTCAGGCAGCCGTCTGCGAAGTTCTTCACATTGGCGATCTTGTTGGAGGTTGCCCAGGTGTTGTCGTCGTTTGCAAGACATACCATGGGGCAGTCCTCCCAGACGATATCCTGCGCCTCAGCGTACTTCTCTGCTCTGATGCTCTCGTCTGCAGTGGAAAGCGCTTCGTAAAGCAGGTTATCGAAATCCGGGTTCTCATAGTAGCAGATGTTGTAGCTCATGGGCGGCTCGGACTCGATGGCAAGCAGCGGACGAAGCGCCCAGTCTGCGTCGCCGGTGGAGGAAGACCAGCCGATGGTGTAAAGCTCAACCTCAGCCTCCGCACCCGGTGCGTCCGTATCCTGGATCATCTCGTTTACGACTGCGCTCTCCAGAGCGTTGATGTTTACGGTAATGCCAACCTGTGCCAGCTGCTGCTGAATGAACTCAGCCTGCTTCAGGTTTGCCGTGGTGCTGGCGCAGGTAAGAGTGGTCTCGAAGCCGTCGGGATAGCCCGCCTCAGCCAGAAGCTCCTTTGCCTTTTCCGGATCATAGGGATAGGGCTCGTTTGCCTTGTAGTGCTGGGTAGCCGGTCCCATAACGGAGGTTGCCGTTGTGGAAAGGCCGTTCTTTACGACCTGGTTGTAAGCGTCCTTGTTGATGGCATAGTTCATAGCCTGACGGACTCTCTTGTCGGTGTAGGGCTCCTTCTGGTTGTTCATGAAGATGTAACGAACAACGATGCTTTCCTCAGCTGCCACATAGACGTTGGGATCAGCTGCCAGGGTAGCCATGCTCTCGGTGGGAACCGGCCAGATGAAGTCGGCGTCCCCTGCCTGCAGCATTGCAACACGGGTAGCGTTCTCCGTTACCGGACGGAAGGTAATGCTCTTGAAGCCTGCATCCGGCTCTGCCAGAGCGGTTCCGCCGCAGATCTCTGCGTCATAGCCCCACCAGTCGGGGTTCAGGGTTACGGTAGCGTGGTCGCCTGCAACCCACTCCTCAAAGAGATACTGTCCGGTACCAACCGGGCTGGTTGCGCAGGCCTCGTTGCCCTGGGCGATCACTTCCGGGCTCATGAGCACGCAGGCAGGATGTGCCAGGGTCGCAATGAATGCACCGAAGGGCTGGGAAAGGGTAACCTTGACGGTATAGTCGTCTACGATGTCCGTGTGGTCGATGACGTTGCACAGGAGGGTGGTTCTCTTAAGGCCCAGCTCCTTGTCGCCCCAGCGGTCAAGGTTTGCCTTGGCTGCCGCTGCGTCCATGGGGGTGCCGTCGGAGAAGGTGATACCCTGACGGATGTGGAGGGTATACTCCGTAGCGTCGTCGTTTGCCTCATAGCTCTCCGCCAGCATGGGGATAATCTCCATGTCGTCGTTGAAGCCGAAGAAGCCGTCCATGATCAGTCTCTGGAGACCGCCGGAAAGGGTATCGGAGGTATCCATGGGATCCAGGGTGGTGAAGTCCACGTTGGTAGCGCCTACTACATCGGTCTGCTGGGATACGGACTCGCCCTCCGGAACCTCTACCGTAAAGGTGGATACCGGCTTTGCAGCCTGGGCAGCAGTCTCGCCCTCGGCAGCGGCCTCGCCGCCTGCTGCTGCGGTGGTCTGTGCTCCGCTGTCGCTGGTCTGGCTTCCGCCGCCGCAGCCTGCCATGGAAACCACCATAGCGCCGGCTGCCGCCAGGGCTGCCAGTCTTTTCAGATTCTTTTTCATAATCCTCGTTCCTTCCTTTTTCAATTTACAGCGCTGCATGGCTAAAGCCCGCAGCATAAAATAAGACAGTTTATAAAACTAACCCTTATTATCTCTCAGAATAATACATCTGTCAATCTTTTCCTGATGTTGTGTCTTCCCTGGGGAGTACCCGGAGGGCATCCAGCCTTCCCCGGGCGCTTCCGCTGCGGCCGGTTTTACTCAGCGGCCATCCGGGCGTTCCGGATGTTCAGACAGCCGTCAGGATAGATCTTGACATTGGCAACATTGGCCTTGCTGCCCCAGGTGTTGTAGTCGTTTGCCAGGAATACCATGGGGCACTCCTGCCATACCAGATCCTGGGCCTCGGCGTAATATTCGCCCCGCTTCTCCTCGTCTGCGGTCTCCAGAGCGCTGTAGAGCAGCTCATCCAGCTCATCGCTCTCGAAATAGCTGATGTTGAAGCTTGCCGGAGGCTCGGATTCCTTTGCCAGAAGGGGACGGATGCCCCAGTCCGCATCGCCGGTGGAGGTGGACCAGCCGCTGATGTACATATCTACCTCAGCCTCTGCGCCGGGTCCTTCCGCACCCTCTACCATCTCGCTGACGATGGCGTTCTCAAAGGATCTGATCTCCACGTTCACCCCGATCTGGGCCAGCTGCTGCTGTAAGAACTCGCTCTGCTTCAGGTCCGCAGTAGTGCTGCGGCAGATGATGGTGGTATCGAAGCCATCGGGATAGCCTGCCTCAGCCAGCAGCTCCTTTGCCTTTTCCGGATCGTAGGGATAGGGATCGTTGTGCTTATAGTGCTGTACGGAGGGGCCGATGATGGAGGTTGCCTGGGAGGCAAGTCCGTTCTTCACCACCGCGATGTAGGCGTCCTTGTCCACGCCGTAGTTCAGCGCCTGACGTACCCGCACATCGGTGAATGGCTCCTTCTGGGTATTCAAGAACAGCCACCGTACCACGATGCCCTCGCCTGCGTCCACATACACGTCCGGATCCTCTGCCAGAAGCTGCATGCTCTCGGTGGGTACCGGCCAGATGAAATCCGCATCCCCGGACTGGAGCATGGCCACACGGCTGGCGTTCTCGCCTACTGGACGGAAGGTGATGCTCTTGAAGCCTGCATCCGGCTCCGCCAGGGCGGTTCCGCCGCAGATCTCCGCATCATAGCCCCACCAGTCGGTATTCAGAGTCACGGTGGCATGGTCGCCTGCCACCCACTCCTGGAAGATGTACTGTCCCGTACCTACCGGGTTTTCTGCGCAGGCCGCGCTGCCCTGCTCGATGACCTTGGGGCTCATGAGCACGCAAGCCGGATGGGCCAGGGTGGAGATGAAGGCGCCGAAGGGCTCCGTCAGCGTCACCTTTACGGTGTAATCGTCAACGATCTCCGTGGACTCCAGGATGTTGCACAACAGGGTGGTCCGCTTCAGGCCCAGGGTCTTGTCTCCCCAACGGTCGAAGTTGGCCTTTGCCGCCGCCGCGTCAAAGGGGGTCCCGTCGGTAAAGCTGATGCCCTGGCGCAGATGGATGGTAAACTCCGTGGCGTTGTCGTTGGCCTCGTAGCTTTCTGCCAGCATGGGGATGATCTTCATGTCGTCGTCAAAGCCGAAGAGGCCGTCCATCATCAGACGCTGAATGCCTCCGGAAAGGGTATCGGAGGTATCCAGGGGATCCATGGTGATGAAATCCACCTGCATGGCTGCCACCACATCGGTCTCCTGGGAGACGGACTCTCCTGCGGGGACCTCCGGCACCACGGCGGATACCGGAAGGGCGGTCTGCTGGGCCTGTGTCTCGGCTGTCTCAGCCCCGCTGCTCTCCCCGGCCCCGGTCTGGGCCGCGCTCTGGGCGGCAGTGGTCTCAGCGGCTTCCTGGCTTCCGCCGCAGCCTGCGGTCATGGAAGCGATCAGCCCCGCCATAAGAAAAAAGGACGCCAAACGGCGTTTATTACATTTCATACTCTCTCCTCCCTTCAGTTTTACGCGCCCAAATGTCTTTTATCACCGGACATTTGTTTGCAAACAGATTTTGCTTATTATTACACACCTTTTATGATTTTTCAACAATTATTTTCAAAAAGCGACCGGTTTTCATTAAATAAGATTACTAATATGATTACCAAACCTTATCGGTTTTTATAAAAAGCATAACTTGAAGTTATTGTATTTTTTTCTTTTCAACAGCCCAAAATGTGGTATACTGGTTAAATCATTTTACAAGGATTTGATAAGGAGGCAACTTATGTCCCAAAAGCCAGTCATCGGCATCGTCACCGTCCACGACGAAAGCCCGATCCCCAGAATCTTTACCAACGAGCACTACCCCAAGGCCGTCATCCGGGGCGGCGGCACCCCCGTCATGCTGCCGGTCACCACGGACCGGGAGGTGCTGCAGCAATTCACCGGCCTCTGCGACGGTTTTCTTTTCAGCGGCGGTCAGGATATCTCTCCCATGAGATACGGAGAGCTCCAGAGCCGTCTCTGCGGTTCCACCAGCCTGCTTTTGGATGATTTTCAGATTCCGCTGATGCAGATGGTGCTGGAGAGCCGGAAGCCCTTTGTGGCCATCTGCCGGGGCATCCAGGTCCTGAACGTAGCCCTTGGGGGCACCCTGTATCAGGACGTGACAGAGTATTCCGAAAAGGTTGCAAAGCATATCCAGGAAGCAAACCGTGGGGATGTGACCCATCCCGTGGAGATTCAGGAAGGCACCCAGCTTTACGATCTCTTCGGAAAGCAGATCTGGACCAACAGCTTCCATCACCAGGCCCTGAAAAAAGTGGCAGACCGCCTTACGGTATCCGCCCGCTGCCCCGACGGCATCGTGGAGGCCGTGGAGGTGAAGGACTATCCCTACGGCATGGGCATCCAGTGGCATCCCGAGGGCATGCTGCCCTATGACGACGCCATGCTGCCCCTGTTCCAGGAGCTGGTGCGTGCATCCATTTCAAAAGCGGCGGACTAAATCGGTCCGCCGCTTTTTTCTCGTCTCTTTTTCCAGATAAACTGTATTCAGTTCAAATGTCGAAGCGATTAAGCTTTCTTCTTTGCCATAAGATCCTTGATGTTCTTCCAAACCATGAAGATGATCAGAACTGCTCCAAGATATCCGTTCAGAACGTAGATGATGTTAACCAGTACGCGGAAGGGAAGGAACAGACCAACGAACAGACCTACAAGGCCCAGCACGATGGTGAGGATCTTAAACTGGGAGGTACCCTCCTTTGCAAAACGGGCTGCCGGATTGTAAAGAAGCGGAACCGCCGTGGTGTAGATACCGCCGAATACCACGATAGCGAAGATCGCGGAGAAGGGCTTCCAGATGCGCTCTGCAAGGATCAGATTCGGGATATCAGCATTCCATACATACATGGTGCCGGTGCTGTCCGGAGTGTTGATGTTTGCGATCTGCGCAAAGGATACCAGAACGATGGCAACGCAGACTGCAACAGCGCCCCAGAGGATACCGTGATAGAGATCCTTTTTCTTGTTCTGTGCACCAAGAGCTGCGGTGAAGCTTGCGAACCACAGAAGTACGAAGCCTGCGTAGCTGATACCGGACATGAGCCAGTTGGCGCCGGCATTCTTGATGGTGTTGGTCTCGGTCGCGCCGGTGAAGGCTCCGGTCTTGATGATTTCAAGACCTGCCGGGATGTTGGCAGCGTCACGGATAACCGTGATGAGACCGATGGCGATACAAAGAACAACGATCGCGGGACCTACTGCACCGATCTTGTCAACCAGGGAGTTCAGTCCGCCTACTACAGTCAGGATCGTAACCACCGCCAGGATGGTACCGCCGATATAGGGGTGCAGGCCATACTGCTGATTCAGCGTAGAAGCAGCGCCGCCTACCATTACGAAGAAAGACATGTAGCAGAATACTGTGGAATAGTAATCGAAGAAGGTACCGATGTACTTTCCGCAGAAATACTTGTATACGTCGTTACCTTTTTCAAAACGTTCCTCTGCGCCTGCCTTGGCGAAGTTAAAGTTGTAGTACAGGAAAATGACGAGGAACAGCAGTACAGCCAGAACACCTTCTACGCCGTATGCCGTAAAATACTGGATGATCTCCTGTCCGGTTGCAAAACCGGAACCGATGGTGAAGGCTATAACCGCACCAGCGAGAATCAGGACTCTGCCCCAGTTCACTTTTTCATTTCCGCCCATAAACCACCCTCCTAAAAATGTAAATAAATTTCAAAGGAATGTCACGCCGCCTGCAGCATCGCAGATTTACAAATTGTAAAAAAAGTAACAATCCTTTGTTAAAAAAACAGTGCGGCGCGCGGTGCGCACCGCACTGTTCTGATCAGTGTGTGAGAATTGGATTAGAAATCGTCCTTCTCAAATACAGTCTGTCCGTCAACCGGGGTCTGAAGAGCCTTAAGCGCTCTCTTGACCATCCGCATACGGATCTTCTTGGAATCTACCTCGCCCTGAGTAGGATCGCCAAGCGGATACGGGATACCTACACCGGGGATGATACGGTTTGCGCCGATCGTGAGAGAGATCGGAACAACAGTTGCCATGTGAACTACCGGAAGACCATACTTCTCGATACCCTTAACCATCGTTGCGCCGCAACGTGTGCAGGTTCCTCACGTGGATACGAGGATTACGCCGTCTACGCCGTCCTCCTTCAGTTTCTTACCGATGGCATCGCCGAACTTTGCAGCAGAACCGGTTGCAGTACCGGTACCGGTGGTAGTGAAGAAGCTGTCATACAGCTTTCCGAACTCGCCGGCCTTCTCCAGCTCGCGGAGAACGTCAAGCGGAACTACCAGGTTGGGGTTCGCCATAACGAACTGTCTGTCATATCCACCGTGGATGGTGGTGAACTCATCGGGAGACATGGAATCCTTGCCAGCGATGGAGTACTCACCGAACTTGGTTGCGTTGGAGGACTCGATGTGATCCGGGTTGCCCTGGGGGACAACACCACCGGAGGTAACAACCGCGATGGTAGCGTGCTTGATGTCCTTGATGGGCTCAGCAGGTGCTACACGGTCGAACTTGGGCATCGGAAGGTCGGTCTCAAAGGGCTCGCCCTTCATCTTCTTGATCAGCATCTCAAGACCACGCTCGGAACCTCTCTTCTCTGCGAAGTAGTTCACGCGGATGCCTCTCTCATGATAACCTTCGATAGCCGGTCCGAGGATCTCCTCACCGGTAGCCATCTTCTTGATGAGCTTCGCCATGGTGGGGATCGCATTCTTCATGTCTGCAGAGGAGTTACCGGTCTTAACGATGATAACGTCCTTCCTGAACATATCGGTACCCGGGTTCTCCTCGTATTCAGCGGTGAGTACCGGAATACCAAGTCTCTCCTCAACTGCCTTACAGATGGTACCGCAGGCAACGCCGTAACGTCCTGCATTGAAAGCAGGTCCTGCTACGAATACGTTGGGCTCGTACTTCTTAACCATCTCGATGATGGTGTCGGTAGCCTCGTCCAGGTTCTCGCCGAAATAGTTGTCACCGCAGATAACGGTTGCAACGATCTCGTAATCCGGGCCAAGTGCAGCGGCAAGCGCTCCGCCAGGTCCTACAACGCCCTCTCTAAGCTCGGGCTTGTAATCAGCCATTTCCTCGCCGCCGATACCAGCGAAGAACTGGTTCAGATAATGAACAATTTTATATTTAGCCATCTCATCTTCTCCTTTCCGCAGACTTCATTAGTAGCCTCTTGCAGCCAGCTTGTTGAAGCCGTTTGCAATGGTGGAAGCGATAATGATCTGAATCTCTGCCTCGAATGAGCCGTCCGGATTTACGCAGCCAGCCCAGCCGCCGATCTGAGACTCAATGTAGTCCTGGGTGCCGATAATCTTATCCATAGCCGGGAACTGAAGGGTCATGTTACCCTGTCCGCAGGATGCAAGAGCGGTTGCCTCGTCACAAGTATCAGCCAGGGACTGGGACTTACCATCCTTGCCCGGGAACTCGTCGGTGATCAGACAAACCTTGATGCCCTTCTGCTCTACCTTCTTACAGTTCATCATCAGGTCGGTATCCGGGTTGCCGTAACCTTCCTCGGTGATGAGCACGCCGTCAAGGCCCATGTACTCAGCGAGCTTTGCAACCATGTCGGAATGTCTTTCCTTATCTGCCAGGAATACGTTCTCGTTGGTCAGGATAACGCCCATGAAGTTGATGTCCTTGCCGTGGTGCTTGTAGCAGTCCTCAATTACCGGGTTATGGAAATGATGATAGGTGGTAACCTTGTCGCAAGGAGCTACGCAGTTACCGGAAACGATGGCGCCGTCCATGATCTCTGTGGGATACATGAAGGTGGGAACAAAGTTCTTTGCGTCTACGCCATAGTAATAGGTGTCATGCAGAAGTCCCTGAGACTGAAGCATGTGAACGTATCCAACCTTCGGAAGATCCGGATACTCAGCAGCCTGCTCGAAGATCGGCTTTGTCTCAAAGGTCTCCAGAGTATCGGGCTCCAGATTTCTGGCGGTTTCGCCGAGATAAGCTGCAACCTTCAGGCCAGCCATACGTCCGGCCTTCTCGTAAACGTGGGTCTCAAGACCATCTGCCGGCTCGATCACTACGCAGAGGTTAACGGTCTTGGAGAACGGGCAATAATCCGCTGCAACGCCGGACATATCGATAACACCCTCCTGGAAGCCAACGATACGGCCAACCGTTACAACGGTCATACCATCCAGGGCATGGGTCCTTCCGGTACCAACCGGCGGTGTAACCTTACCAATTACGCCCGGGAAGATCTCTCCGCCGGAAACCTTTACACGCGGCTCGATAACATCCTTAACCGGCGTAATACGGGTGGACTCACCCGGATGAGCGATCTCAAGGTGGCAGCCGATGAGCTTGTCATCCTCAAGAACCAGCTTCTCCACTTCTTCCTTATTTACATAAAGAACGTGGTCCTTCACTTCTGTCTTGTCTGCAAACTTGATATCGTTGATTTTAATCTTACCTAATTCAAGTTTCATTTGAACCCCTCCTTTTAATTTGGCCATCGCGATACTTTCCTGACAGGAAAGCCGAAGCTATACGCTTCCGTGCTGTAAGGGGAAAGCCTGTTTTGTGGTGGCGGCCTTCCTCTTTTGGTGGTGGTTACACTTGACTTTTATCACAAAAATAATCGCGATAACTTATGTTAATAAAATAACATGTTTCGCGATCATTTGCAATCAAAACTTTCTTATTTTCTGTAACTTTGTGTTACTTTTCCCATTTTTGTCAACTTTGTATATTTTTGAAGCTTCTCTTTGTGCAACTTTCTTTTCTTTTCAAAAAGCTTCAAAAATAACTTTCGGGAAGCAGCTCTTCATGTCCCTGTACATCGTCTGCCAGCAGGGCTATCAACAGCCGCACCTCCCGCAGGAACCGCTCCACAAGGCCCTCGATATCCTGGCTTTCGATGCCGGAATCCAGGATGCCCTTGAGATAACCCTTATAGAGCATGCAGACGTAGCGGTTCATGTACCGGGCCTTTTCCTCGCTGATGACCCCTGCCGCCACGCACTTTTCGCACATCTGCATATCCCGGTCAAAAAAGTCCGGGGTCTCCAGCATGGCCCGGAGATGGGGGCTTACCAGATTGATGTGCTCCGGAAACAGCTCGTAGTATTCCCGCAGGGCGCTGGGGAGCTTTTTGCTCATGGAGGAAAAGAAAATGGTGTTGAAGGCCTCGGGATAGGTAAAGGCGGCCCTGGAATAGCACTCCCAGATGCCGATATGGAGATCCCAGGCATCCTTCCACTGCTTTTCGTGCCGGTTGATCTCCTCCAGGTAATAGTTCAGGAAGCCGATCTGGGCATAGAAAAGGAGCTCCTCCACATTTTCAAAATAATGGTAGAGACAGGCGCTGGAGCAGTTCATCTCCTGGGCGATGCGGCGGATGGTCAGGCCCTGCACCCCGTCCCTTCTTACGATCTCATTGGCCTTTTCGATGTAATCCCTTCTGGATAGGTCCTTAAAATATTTCTTTTCCTTCATGTCGCTTTGTTTCATGCTGTCTGATGCTGTCTGGGACTTCCGGAGCCATCAGCAGATCCGGGGAATGATGTTGTCGATCACAGACAGGTCGATGGTCTGGAAATCATAGGCAACGTTGTCTGCGTATTTTTCCGGGGTGGGGGCAATGTGCTGCCACTGCTGAAAGACCTCGATGCACTTTTCGATGAGCATCACGTCCTTCATGTTGTCCTCCTCTCCCTTGGGGTACACCACCACGGAACGATAGGGGGTCTGATTTGGTTTCAGGCTGGAGGCCTGGGGATGGGTCAGCAGCACATGCCTGTCATACACCAGGTCCCGCACCTTAAGGAGCACCTCCCCGTAGGTGTGCAGCAGGATCACATTGGTTTCATCCTTGTATTTTTCGTAAACTCTGGGATTGTTGGTCACAATCGTCGCCTTTTCCAGCTCCCACATAGCTTCAGCCTCCTTTATCTCGTCAGATGGGGAATCGCATCCTCGATCATGTAAAAATCGATCTTTTTGAAATCGGCATCCGTGGTCTCCCGGTACCATTCCGTAGGCTGCTTGTCATGCTCGAATTTCTCGAAGCTCTCGATGGCTTCCTGGATCATGATGATATCGTCGGTGTTGTCTTCCTTGGACTCGATGAGGATAATGGACCGGAAGGGGGTCTGGTTGGGCTTGATGGAGCTGGCCATGGGATGGGTGATGAGCTTCCAGCCCCCGGCATAGATATAGTCCCGCACCTTTAACAGCACGTCCTTGTGGGTCTCCACCATCTCCGTGCGGATCTGTCCCTTGAAATAATCCTCCGTCACATCGTTGTTGGTGATAATCAAAAGCTTTGTTACGTCTATCATATGAAATTCCTCTCTGAATTTATATTTTCCCGTTGAAAATGGTACTACGTATTATTTATTACAATTATTTATGTGTAGGCAGGAATATATTCTAACATTTCCAATGTTTTTTTGCAACTGACAAAACGCGGCCCTGTGTGGATCACACAGGAACCGCGCTGTTTTTCCTATTCAGCTTTCATAGCCATTTCTTATTTTAGAAGAACTTCTCCACATATCCCATCACCAGGATGATGAGGATGATCAGGGGGATGCCGTAGCAGACATAGAGCTTTGCCAGCTTTCCGGTGGGGAACCGAAGGCCCTTGCCCTGGTTGGCTTCCTTTGTGAAGTTTTCCCAGCCCCAGCCCCATTTCCTGGTACAGAAGAACAGGAAGATCAGGGAACCGATGGGCAGGATGTTGTTGCTGACAATGAAGTCCTCAAAGTCCAGAATGGTGGAGCCTGCTCCCAGGGGCTGGATACCGCTTAAGAGGTTATAGCCCAGCACCGCCGGAAGGGACAGGACGCCGATGGCGATACCATTCAGCACAACCGCCTTTTTTACGGAGCAGCCTGTCAGGTCCGTAGCGAAGGCGATGATGTTCTGGAACACCGCGATCACCGTGGTAAGGGCTGCAAAGGACATGAAGATGAAGAACAGGGCGCCCCATACCCGTCCAAAGGGCATGTTGTTGAAGACATTAGGCAGGGTCACAAAGATCAGGGAAGGTCCCTGTCCCGTCTCGCCGCCGTTATAGGCAAAGCAGGCGGGGAAGATGATCAGTCCTGCCGTAAAGGCCACGAAGGTGTCCAGCACCATGATGTTGATGCTCTCTCCTGCCAGCCTCCGCTCCTTTCCGATATAGGAACCGAAGATGGACATGGCGCCGATGCCGATGCTTAAGGTAAAGAAGGACTGTCCCAGAGCCGCATAGAGGGCATTGAAGACGCCGGCCTCCTTCATCCTTGAAAAATCAGGCTTTAAGTAAAATTCCAGTCCTGCCTTGCCGCCGGGAAGGAGGCAGGAGTTGATGGCGATCACCACCATCAGCACCATCAGGCATACCATCATTTTCTTGGAGATGCTTTCCACGCCAGCCTGCAGGCCGCGGCTGCAGATGAAGAAGCACAGAGCCACTACGATCAGCATGAAGGCCACCATCAGCGCCGGATTTGCCAGCATGTTGTTGAACTCCGCCCCGGAGGCCTCAGCGGTCATACCCGCATGGAAATCTCCCCGGACAAACTTGACAAAGTAGTACAAAAGCCACCCTGCAATGGTGGTGTAGTACATCATCAGGATATAATCTCCTGCAATGTGGAACCACTTGGCCAGATGCCACTTGCTACCCTTGGGCTCCAGTTCCTCATAGGAAAGGGCCACGGATTTCTGGGAGGCACGGCCGTTGGCAAACTCCATCACCATGATGGGCAGGCCGAAGACCACCAGAAATGCAAGATACACCAGCACAAAGGCCGCTCCGCCGTACTGTCCTACGATGTACGGGAAACGCCATACGTTTCCGAGACCGATGGCACAGCCTGCCGAGATCAGGATAAACCCGATGCGGCTGGCAAAGGTCTCTCTTTTCTTTTCCATAATCACACACTCCCTTTACTGCAACGATTGCGCCCTGGCGGTCTGAGCCGCCGGAGGGCGCAACGCCTAGTTTATCACATTCCGGCAACGCAGACAAGGGGGCCCTTATACCAGATTGAAAAATCCCTATACCAGATCGAAGATGCTCAGCTGGTTGGTGTCGGGAATGGAGCCCAGAAGCCCCAGCTCCTTTAAAAGATCCGCGTTGGTCTTGGAGACCTTGGTGCGGGAAATGAATTCCTCCACGCTTAAGTAGGGGCCGTTTGCCGCCTCCCGCTCGATGGCTTCCGCTGCGTTGTCTCCCAGACCTGCGATGGAGTTCAGGGCAGGCATGATCTTGCCGTCCACCACCTGGAACTCCCGGGCCTTGGCCTTGAAGATGTCGATGGGAGTAAACTCCACGCCTCTTGCCATCATTTCCTCCACGATGCGCATATCCCGCAAAAGAAGCTTGTCGTTGGCGGTGGTATCCCGGTTGTTGGCGATGTAATCTTTCAGCTCCTTCAGATTTTGCCTAAGCTTCGGGAAGCTTACGCACATCTTTTCGTAATCGAAGCCTTTACCCTTTACCGTATAGTAGGCCGCATAGTATTCCAGCGGATAATAGATCTTGTAATAGGCGATGCGCAGGGACATGACCACATAGGCCGCCGCATGGGCCTTGGGGAACATGTACTTGATGGTGTCGCAGGACCAGATATACCAGTCCGGCACGCCGTGGGCCCGCATCATCTCGCAGTATTCCTCGTGTTTTGGATCCTTGGGGAATTTTCCCTTTCGCACCAGCTCCATGATCTTGAAGGCATCCCCGGGTTCCAGCCCCTTGGTGATGAGGTAGATCATGATATCGTCACGGGTACAGATGGCGGTCTGAATGGTACATTTTCCCTCGTTGATCAGCTTCTGGGCGTTGCCCACCCACACGTCGGTGCCGTGGGCCAGGCCCGCGATCCGCACCAGGTCGGAAATATATTTTGGCTTTGCGTCCAGCAGCATCTGGATGGCGAAGTCGGTGCCGAACTCCGGGATACCCAGGGTGCCGCACTGGGTTCCCCCGATGTCCTCCGGGGTGAGCCCCAGGGCCTCCGTGTTCTGGAACAGGGACATAATCTTCGGGTCGTCCACAGGGATCGTCATGGGATCCACCCCAGTCATATCCTGGAGCATGCGCACCATGGAGGGATCATCCTTTCCCAGGATATCCAGCTTCAGCAGGTTGTGGTCGATGCTGTGGTAGTCAAAATGGGTGGTAATGGGGCTCTGCATATCGTTGGCCGGATGCTGGATGGGCGTAAAGGTGGACATTTCCTCCCCGTGGGGAAGCACCACGATGCCGCCGGGGTGCTGTCCCGTGGTACGGCGCACCTCGGTGCAGCCCATGGCGATGCGCTCCACCTCCGCCCGGCGCATGCCGGTGATGCCGTGCTCCTCGTTGTACCGGAGCACATAGCCGTAGGCGGTCTTGTCCTGCACGGTGCCGATGGTCCCCGCCTTGTAGGTCTGGCCCTTGCCGAAGATCACCTCGGTGTAGGCGTGGGCCTTGGCCTGGTAATCTCCCGCAAAGTTCAGGTCGATATCAGGCTCCTTGTCTCCCTTAAAGCCCAGGAAGGTCTCAAAGGGAATGTCAAAGCCGTCCTTGATGAGTTTTTCCCCGCAGACGGGACATACCGCATCCGGCATGTCGCAGCCCGCCTTGTCGGCGTATTCCTGCACCACTTCGCTGTGGAAGTCCACATAGTGGCACTTGGGACAGCGGTAATGAGGCGGCAGGGGATTTACCTCGGAAATACCCGCCATGGTAGCCACTAGGGAGGAACCTACGGAGCCCCGGGAGCCCACCAGATAGCCGTGGTCATTGGAATCCCACACCAGCTTCTGGGCGATGATGTACATGACGGAGTAACCGTTGGAGATGATGGAATCAAGCTCTTTGTTGAGCCGGACGCTTACCTCTGGCGGAAGCTCCGGGCCGTACATCTCGTGAGCCTTCTGATTGCAGATCTCCCGCAGGGTCTCGTCGGAGTTTTCGATCACCGGCGGGCACTTGTCCGGGCGGACGGGAGCGATGGGCTCGCACATCCTCAGAATCAGCTTCGGATTGTCGATGACGATCCGGTGGGCGGTTTCCGCATCGTAGTCCCGGAAGCAGGCCAGCATCTCCTCGGTGGTGCGAAGATACACCGGGGCGGCCCACTGGGGAGATTCCATAAAGTGGATGCTTTTGTCAAAATATTTGATGATCTGCCGATAGATGGCGTCCCCCTCCTCGGGGAAATGCACGTCTCCCACGGCGCAGACAGGTTTTCCCAGTTTTTCTCCCAGCCGGAGGATGCGGGTATTGATCTCCACGATGTCCTGCCGGGATTTTACCGTGGATTTTTCATCCAGGGTCATATACATGAGATTTTCCGGGGGCAACACCTCCAGATAATCGTAAAAGGAGGCGATGGCTTCCGCTTCCTGATCCGACACGCCCCGCAAAAGCGCGTCGTAAAGCTCGCCGCTCTGACAGCCGGAGCCCAGCAAAAGCCCGTCCCGCAGGGAAGCGATGAGACTCTTGGGCATCCTGGCCTGTCCGTGGAAATAGTCGATGTGGGCCGCGGAAAGCAGCCGGTACATGTTGGTCCGGCCCAGATCATTTTTCGCGAAGATCGTAACGTGTTTCGGGGGCAGCTTTTTGATCATGGCCTCGTCAAAGGTCTCCGCCTGCCACAGGGTGTCCATGTCTTCGATGCCCTGCTCCTTAAGCCGCTGGCAGAGCTTTAAGAAGATCCCTGCGGTGGCCTCCGCATCGTCTACGGCCCTGTGATGGTTTTCCAGGGAAACCCCCAGTTCCTTTGCCACCGTATCCAGACGGTAACGGCCAAGCTGGGGCAGGAGCATCCGGCTCAGGCCCACCGTATCCACGATGGTAGGGCTGTAGGGAAGCCCCAGAAGGCCTGCGTAATGGCCGATGAAATTGGTATCGAACCGGGCGTTGTGGGCCACGATCACCGCATCCTTGCAGAACTCCAGAAAGGCAGGGATCCATTTTTCGTAGGTGCCCTGTCCCATAACGTCTGCGTCTGTGATGCTGGTGAGTTTCTGGATATCGTAGGGAATCGGTTCCTCCGGATCCACGAACTGGGAGAACCGCTCCGCCACTCTGCCGTCCCGAAGCTTTACCGCGCCGATCTCGATGATCTTGTTTTTCAGGGGAGAAAATCCGGTGGTCTCGATATCGAAAACCACGAAGTCCCCGGAAAGGGGCTGGCCCATGGGACGCTGGACGCATTTTTCCGTATCGTCCACCATCCTGCCCTCCACCCCAAACAGAAGCCGCAGCTTGCTGCCCTTGGGAATGGAGTGGGCTGCGGTGGGAAATACCTGGACGCTGTTGTGGTCCGTGATGCCGATGGCCTCCCAGCCCCAGTCCACTGCCCGCTTGATATAAGCCCCCACGTCTCCCACGCCGTCCATATCGCTCATCTTTGTATGAAGATGCAGCTCGATGCGCTTTTCTCCCTCTGGCATCCGGTCCATACGGGCCCCTGCGCTGTCCTTCCAGCGCTTGATGCCTTTGATCCGGGAGATGGTCAGCTCCGTGTTGAACTTTCCGTCCGGCGGCGTTACCTCTCCGGAAACCGCCACCCATTTGCCGGGCTTCAGCTCTCCGGAAACCGCATCCGCTTCGTTTTCCTCGCAGAACAGCCTGCAGGAAATGGAATCCGTCTTGTCGGAAAGGTTGAATTTGATGATGAACTTTCCGTTTCGGGTCTTCACCAGCTCCGTTCCGAAGACAAAGCCGGTGATGATGACCCCTCCCATACCCTCCTCCAGGGTTTTGATCTTCAAGGGCTCTCCCTTGAAATCATAGCCATAGATCACATCCGGGTTGTCGGATTTTTTATCCACCTTGGGGGTCCACTGATTGACGGTCTTTTTGAAGCCCTGCTGCCCCGGCTTGGGGGCCTGGCTCTGGGCAGGGCGTTTTTCCCCTGCTGTCCCCTGGCTCTGTCTGCTTCCGCCGCCTGCCGCCGCCGTATTGGCATGTTCTCCGTGGGGGGCGGTATCCACCAGCAGGACTCCCACGTCCTTATTGTCGAAGATCCGTTCCCGGATGGCCCGTTCCGCCTCCGTCACTGCCTCCCTGGGCAGGGCTTCCCTGGAGCGGATGTACACCGTCAGGGCGCTGCGGTCCCTGGGCATCACGATCTTCACCACTTCCGCGCCGGAAAAAAGCCCGGCATGCTCCGGGCTGATATTCAGGTTTTCAAATACCTCTAAAAAACTGCTGCTCATAGATAGCGGTCCAGCTCCTTCTGAAACTCCTCCAACAGCCGGTCCTCCGGAACCTTCCGGAGCACCTCTCCCCGGCGGATGATCAGGCCCTCGCCCTTGCCGCCGCAGATGCCAAGCTCTGCCTCCCTGGCTTCTCCCGGGCCGTTTACCACGCAGCCCATGCAGGCCACCTTCATGGTGAGGCCCTCGTATTTCTTGCTCTGACAAAGGGCCGTTACCTGATCCGCAAGGGCTATGAGATCGATGCTGGTCCTGCCGCAGGTGGGACAGCTGACAACCTCGATGCCCCCCTTCCGAAGGCCCAGGGTCTTTAAGATCTGCTTTGCCGTGCGTACCTCCTCCACGGGATCCCCGGTAAGGGACACCCGGATGGTGTCGCCGATGCCCTCATGGAGGATGATCCCCAGGCCCACGGAGGACTTGATGTTGCCTGCCCACACCGTGCCTGCCTCGGTGATTCCTACATGGAGGGGATAGTCCGTCTGCTCCCGAATGAGCTCGTGAGCCCGGACACACATCACCACATCTGAAGATTTGATGCTGATGACGATGTTATGATAGCCCATGTCCCCGATCATGCGGGCCTTATCCAGGGCGGATTCCACCAGTCCCTCCGCCGTCACATGGCCGCCGTATTTTTCGATCAGCTCCTTTTCCAGGGAGCCGGAATTGACGCCTACCCGGATGGGGATGTTCCGGGCCGCAGCGGCGGACACCACCTTTTCCAGCCGGTCCGCTCCACCGATGTTTCCGGGGTTGATGCGGATCTTGTCAATGCCTCGTTCGATGGCGGCAAGCGCCAGGCGGTAATCGAAATGAATGTCCCCCACCAGAGGAATGGCGATCCGCTCCCGGATGGCTGGAATGGCCTCCGCCGCCGCCATATCCGGGATGGCCACCCGGACGATCTCGCAGCCCGCTTCCGTAAGACGTCGGATCTGCTCCGCCGTCGCCTCCACGTCGGAGGTCCTGGTGTTGCACATGGACTGGATAGCCACCGGATGATTGCCTCCGATGGTGACGTTTCCGATCCTGACTTCCCTTGTTTTCATTCTTTCCATTTGATACCGCCTCTTTTTTTCTTTCTCTCCGGCGATTACCGGAATTTATGCTCCGGCGCCGCCGGAGCTTTTTTGACTCAGTGCTTCCGGAGCTTTTTGACGCAATGCCGCCGGACTTTTTATGTGTTCTTCCCCTTACCCCAGGATGATGCTGAAATCATTGAACATCACCAGCACCATCAGCATCAGCAGGAGCATCATGCCCGCCATATTGATGCGGCCCACGAGCTCCGGCGATACCGGCCTTCGCCGCACCATTTCTATCAGGATGAACAAAAGCTGTCCCCCGTCCAGCGCCGGAAGGGGCAGCAGATTCATGGCTCCCAGAGAGGCCGAGATCAGGACGATCAGATCCATGAGGCTCATGACCGTGGTCCACAGGCCATAGGAGGCTGCCGCGGCCACCGTATCGTCCATGGTAGCCACCATGCGCACCGGTCCCATGACATCGTCCCGCTGCACCTTTCCCTGCACCAGCATCTCCAGGGAAGCCACGGTGGTCTTGACGCAGAACTCCACGTTATACCATCCGTACTTCAGAAGCTCCCCCAGGCTCTCCACCGGCCGGTAGCCTGCGCTGAAATAGATCCCCATGCGGTAGCTTCCCGTATCTTCCATATAGACCGGCTGGATCACCGCGGTTTTTTCCGTTCCCTCCTGGGTCCTTAAGGCAAGGGAGATGGGCATGCCCTCCGCCATTTCCCGCTGATGGGTCAGCAGATACAGCTGGACATCCCGGTATACCGTCACCTTGTCTCCGTTGATGGAAAGGACCGTATCCCCTTCCGCAACGCCGCTTTCCGCCGCAGGCACTCCTTCTTCCGCAGCGAGGATCACCGCCGGGTCGTAGCCCGCCTGCTGGGTAATGACCAGAGAAAGCAGCAGCGCCAGGATAAAATTGAATACCGGACCTGCCGCTATGATACAGAACCGCTGCCAGGCAGGTTTCTCCGTAAAGGCCTTTCCCTTCGGGAAAAATCTGCCGTCCAGAAGGATTCCTTCAGACTCTTCCGCCGCCCCGGCCGACTCCGGTTCCTCCCCGGCTGCTTCCGCCGGGCTTACCTCCATCTTTTCCGGCTGCCGAAAGTCTCCCTCGGGAATGCCGTTTTCTTCCGGATCCTCTCCTACCATCATGCAGGAGCCCCCAAAGGGCAGGACTCGCAGGGAATACCTGGTCTCCCCCTTTACGACGGACCAGAGCCTGGGTCCCATGCCCAGGGAAAACTCCACCACGCCTACGCCAAAGCGCTTGGCCATAAGAAAATGCCCCAGCTCATGAAAGAGAATGATAAAGCCCAGGGCAAGGATAGATATGATCAGGCTGAACAACCGCTGCTTTCCTCCTGTGTAAGGCCATAGCGTTCCCGGATAAAGGACCGGGCCCAGGCCTCTGTTTCAAGTATTTCCGCAACATCTGGGGCTTCCTGCAGGCTGTGAGCCTCCATGGCTGCCTCGATGCCGTCGGCAATGTCGGTGTAGCGGATCTTTTTTTGCAGAAAAGCCGCCACCGCCTCCTCGTTGGCTGCGTTGAACACGGTGGGCATGGTTCCCCCCTGCTCCCCTGCCTCGATGCCGAGCTTAAGCCCCTTGAACACCTCCAGGTCCGGCTTGGAAAAGCTCAGCTCCCGGAGCTTGCCGAAATCCAGCTTTTCCTCCGGGGGAAGCTGCATCCTGCAAGGCGCGCAAAGAGCGTATTCGATGGGAATCAGCATGCTGGGAACCCCCAGCTGGGCCTTTACCGCGCCGTCCCGAAACTGCACCATGCTGTGGATCACCGACTGAGGCTGGATGACGATCTCGATGTCCTTGATGGGCACGTCAAAAAGCCAATGGGCTTCCATCACCTCCAGGGCCTTGTTGACCATGGTGGAGGAATCGATGGTGATCTTGGCTCCCATGCTCCAGTTGGGATGTTTCAGGGCGTCCTCCGGCTGAATATCCTGCAGCATTTCCTTTGTGTAGCCCCTGAAGGGTCCTCCCGATGCCGTCAGCAGGATCTTTTCCACCGCTTCCTTCGGCTCACCCACAAGGCACTGGTAAACGGCGCTGTGCTCGGAATCCACCGGCATCAGTTTTACGCCGTATTCCTGCAGCATGGGCATGATGATATGTCCTGCACACACCAGGGTCTCCTTGTTGGCCAGGGCGATGGTCTTTCCCGCCTTGATGGCCGCGATGGTAGGCCTGATGCCGATCATTCCCACCACGGAAACCATGACGGTGTCCGCTTCCGGCAGCGCTGCCGCTTCCAACAGCCCCTCCATGCCGCTCAGGATCCTGGGCATCTTAGGCAGGAGCCCTTCCGCCACCTTTTGGGAAAGCCGGTCCGAAAGCTCCTTTGCCCGGTCCTGCCTATATACGCAGGCCAGCTTCGGGCGGAACTCCAGGATCTGCTGCTCCAGAAGGTCGATGTTGGAGCCTGCGGAAAGGGCTCCGATCCGGATCTTTGGATCGAGCCTTGCCAAAGAAAGGGTCTGGGTGCCGATGGAACCGGTGCTGCCCAGAACCGAAAGGATTTTCTCCATCTTGTCTCCTTATTTTCCGTGATCAGGCCGGCTGCGGCAGCCTCTGCCGCCCGGACCCTCAGATCACAAACTCGTTCATAAACTGTATCGCATAGTAGATCGCCGGAGCGGTAAACAGCAGGGAATCAAAACGATCCAACACCCCGCCGTGTCCCGGGATCAGATTGCCGTAATCCTTGATATCGTGGTTGCGCTTAATGGCAGAGGCCGCCAGATCTCCGATCATGGAGATCACCGCCCCAACGCCGCAGGCAAAGGCACAGGTATAGGCCGGGCTCTGCATCTCATCCATGTATCCGGCAAAGATGGTGCCGAAAAGGAAGCCCAGCAGGGACGCGCCCAGCACGCCTCCTACCGCCCCCTCCCAGGTCTTCTTGGGACTCAGCTTCGGGGCCATCTTGTGCCTGCCGAAGAGCATGCCTGCGCAGTAAGCCAGGGTATCGCAGCCCCAGGAGCTCAAAAAGATCAGCCAAACCAGATATCTTCCGTCCCCGAGGGCCCTGGTGAGATACAGGTAGCTCAGCATCACGGACACATAGCACATGCCGAAAAAGGCGGTGGTGATCTCCTCGGTCTTGTATTCCGGAAAGGTCACCACATAGGCGGTCATGAACACCATCAGGGTGCCTACGATCATGGCCGTCATATAGGCCCTGCCCTCAAACATGACCAACAGGTAATAGATCACTGTGGAAGCATAGCCGATAAATGCGATGGATTTGTGTTCGATGGAAAGTGCCCGGTACAGCTCAAACTGTCCTACCAGGGAGATCAGGGCCACTGCAAAGAGCAGGGGAACGCCACCCAGGCTCACCAGAATGACGGCCAGGATCACCAGCACGATTCCACTGATCAGTCGCTTTCTGAACATCAGACGCCTCCGTACCTTCTGTTTCTGTGGTTGAATTCCTCGATGGCGGAAAGGAGCACCTGCTTGTTGAAGTCAGGCCAGAGCACATCCGTGATGACGATCTCGGAATAGGCGCACTGCCACAGCAGGAAATTGCTGAGCCGAAGCTCGCCGGAGGTACGGATCAGAAGATCCGGGTCCGGCATCCCCGCCGTGTCCAGATATTTCCCGAAATCCGCCTCGGTAAAGCTGTCCGCAGCTTCCCTGCGGCCCTCCCGCACATCCTCCGCATAACGGATGGCCGCCCGGCGGATATCATCCCGGCCGCCGTAGTTGACCGCGATCACAAAGGTCAGCCCCGTGGCCTCCCTGGTCTCCGTCTCCAGCTTTTCGATGCCTGCCCGGATATCCTCCGGAAAACGCCTGCGGTCGCCGATCATCCGTACCCGCACGTTGTTTTTGGTAGCCACATCCAGAAGCCGCACCATGTAGTAGCGGAACAGCTGCATCAGCGCTCCCACCTCATCCGCGGACCGTTTCCAGTTTTCCGTGGAAAAGGCATATACCGTCAGATACCGGATGCCGAGCCTTGCCGCATCCTCTACCGTCTGCTCCACCACCTTACAGCCCTGCTTGTGGCCGAAGGTGCGGGGCAGTCCTCTTTTTTTTGCCCATCTGCCGTTCCCGTCCATGATGATGGCCACATGGTCGGGAACAGCCATTGTTTTTTCATCTGCCATAGCTCGATTTCTCCTGAACTGCAAGATGAGCCCCCGGTGTCATGAAAGGGATCAAGCTCCGCTCCAAAAGCCCCCGTAGGCCCATCTGATGCAGTTTCTGAATTTATTCTGACACGCTGTTATACGGTCATGATATCCTTTGTCTTTGCCTCTACCGCCTTGTCGATCTCCTGGATCATATTGTCGGTCATCTTCTGGATGTCCTTGTCCGCCGCCTTTACGTCGTCCTCGGTCATCTCCCCGGCCTTTTCCATCTTCTTGACGGCGTCGTTGGCGTCCCGGCGGATGTTGCGCACCGCCACCTTGGCCTCCTCGCCGTATTTCTTGATCTGCTTTGCCAGCTCCTTACGGCGCTCCTCGTTGAGCTCCGGGAACACCAGCCGGATGGAGCTTCCGTCAGAGGTGGGGTTGATGCCCAGATCGGACATGTTGATGGCCTTTTCGATCTCTTTGATGAGGCTCTTTTCCCAGGGCTGGATCAGGATGATCCGGGCCTCAGGCACGGAGATGTTGCCTACCTGCTGCAGGGGCGTTTGTGTGCCGTAATAATCCACCTTGATCTTGTCCAGCACATGGGGATTGGCCCGGCCTGCCCGGATGCCTGCAAATTCCTCGCAGAGGTTGTCGTAGGATTTCTTCATTTTCGCTTCAAATTTTTTCAGTTCTTCCGTCATGTTCTTATTCTCCTGCTCTTCGATTTATTTCTGTTGTGATCTGTTTTCCTGTTTTTGATCCGCTGTCCTTTAATCCGCCGTCACCACAGTGCCGTGGATCGTTCCCTTCAGTGCGTCGGTGATGGCGCCCTTTTTGTTCAGGGAAAAGACCGCCAGCGGCATATGGTTTTCCATGCAGAGGATGCTGGCCGTAAGGTCGATGACCTGAAGCTTTTTCTCCACCACCTCTGAAATGCTCAGCCTGTCATAGCGCTTTGCCTGCGGATTTTTCACCGGATCGCTGTCGTATACCCCGTCCACGGCCTTGGCCAAAAGGATGCTGTCCGCGCCGATCTCGATGGCCCTTAAGGCAATGCCCGTGTCGGTGCTGAAATAAGGATGTCCCGTGCCTCCGGCAAAGAACACCACCTCGTGGGCAGAAAGCGCCTCCATCACCGCGTCCTTTTCAAATACCGGCGCGATGCCCGGTATCTCAAAGGCGCAGAAAATGCGGGTCTTCATCCCGGCATTCCGGAAAATCTCAGAAACATAAATACAGTTCATCACCGTAGCCAGCATGCCGATCTGATCCGCCTTTACCCGGTCAAAGGCATCGCTGCTGCGGCCCCGCCAGAAGTTGCCGCCGCCGATGACCACGGCGATCTCCACACCCTCCTTGTAGGCCTCCAGGACCTCTGCGGCCACCTCCTTTACGGTGTCCTCACAAAAGCCCATATGCTTGTCGCCTGCCAGGGCCTCCCCGGAAAGCTTCAGCATCACCCGTCTGTTTTTTTCCATCATACCCTCCCATACAGATCCAAGATCTGTTTTGGGATATTATAGCATAGACCTTCCGCTTTTGCCATACTGAAAAAGGCCCTCAGGGGGCCTTTGGCGTTCCCGGGCATCAGGGCTGGGGGATGACCTGGATCCCAAGCCTTTCCCGCTTGAATTTCAGATGGTTGGTGTTGTCAGTGGAGATGATGTAGGAGGTGTTTTCTCCGTTGGTGATGTCAACGGACACATGCACCGGCACCTTATGCTCATCATAGACGATCTTGAAAATGTCGAACACCGGACAGCCGGGCTTGCATTCCAAAAGTTCTCCCTCCTCTTCTGTGGCCACGCGGACCTTCAGCACCTTTTCCGCCGTGGCAAAGCTTATGCCGTAATCCTCATGGAAGATCCGGTAAATGGAAAAATCTCCCGTAAGCCGGTCCAGCATCTCCGGAAACCGGGAGGCGGGGATATAACAGGTGTCGATCATCATGGGCACCTCGTCTGCGCAAAGCACACGCTTTACCACGATGACCTTTTCCGTTTCCGGGATCCCCAGATACCCTGCCATCTCCTGGCCGGCCGCCTGCTCGGTAAGGCTCACAAGCCTGGTGTTCGTCTGCCGTTCTTCGCCGATGCCCTCATGGAAACCGCCGATTCCATCCAGGTGGGAATGGAAGCCCCGATTCAGCACAAAGGTCCCCTTTCCCTGTTTCTTCATCAGAATCTTCTGGTCGCAGAGCTCCTTTACCGCCCTGCGCACCGTGATCCGGCTGACGCCGTAGATCTGCTCCAGCTCCGTCTCCGTAGGGAGCCGGTCTCCCGGCTTATAGACCTGCTTCTGGATATCCTCCCGGATCGCATCCATCAGCTGTTCGTAAAGCGGCTTTAGCGCGTTCTGTTCCAACATGTCATCCCTTACTCCGTTTCTTTATCGTAAGGCCGGCATGGCCTTGCCTACAGATCGATGAGCTCCGGTCTTCTGCTGCGGAAGCGGGCGATGTGCTTCAGGCCAGCCTCCATAAGCAGCTCCCGTCCGGTCTGGATATCCGCCGCCACGTCCATGGCCCGGTGTGCGTCGGAGCCGATGGTGACGATGGTCCCGCCCAGCTCCCTGTAACGCTTCAGCAGGGGAAGGGAAGGAAAGCAGTCTCCCGCTCCCTGCCGGAGGCCTGAGGTGTTGATCTCGATGCCTTTTCCGTTCTGGATCACCAGGCGAAGGATCTCCTCCACTCTCGGATCCGCCGGATCGATCTCAAGATCCGTTCCCTGACGCCTTGCATAACGCTTCGGCAGGTCAAAATGGCCGATGCAGTCGTACCGGTCCTGCCGGACGATCTCCAGAAGAGACCCCAGGTAACGGTCCAGAAGCTCATTTGTATCTATATTGTTATAATCATACTGCGACAAATCCATATTGTCAATTTTATGACAGGACCCTATCACGAAATCAAAGGGGAATTTTCTTAAAACGGCCTCTCCCCGTTCCGGATTCTCGTTGGACTGCCCAAGCTCCAGGCCAAAGCCGATGTACAGGGGCCCCTGGTACTGCTGCCGGGCGTTCTGAAAGGCTTCCGCATAGCCCTCCAGATACCCCTCCTGAAAGAACCGGCTTTGATAGCCCGGGGTGTAGCATTCATAATGCTCCGTGATCATGATCTCTGAAAGCCCCTGCTGACCGGCCGCCTGAAAGATCGCCTGGTAGCTTTCTTTGGAATCCGGAGAAACCGAGGAATGAATGTGATAGTCTGCTGCAAATGACATATGTGCCGCTCCTTCCTTTCCGCCTTTTGCGGTATGAAAAAAGGATAACCAAAGGCGCACCCTCAGTTATCCTTTCTTTTTTATGCCGTGATCTTCACGGCCTCAAGGGACACCCGAGGGTGTTTCCTTTTTCTTATCCCTTCAGGGGATGGGGATGTCCGAAGCCGCCCCGCTGGGTACAGGTCAGCGCCGACCGTTCCGCAGCATAATCGAGGGACTTTTCCATATCCTTCGTATCCCCGTACCTGGTCAGGAAGCCCGCGATGAAGCTGTCTCCCGCCCCCATGGTATCCACCGCCTCTACTTCCTTGATGCCCTGGGCATAAAAGCGGTTTCCGTCATAAAACAGGGAACCCAGCTTTCCTCTGGTGACGCCTGCCACCTTTGCCCCAAGCGCACAGGCCTTTTCCAAAAGCCCCCTGCAGGCCTCCTCGGAAAGCTCTGCGCCGGAGAAAAAGGCATAGGTCACATAGGGGCAGACCCGGGCAAGATAGGCTTCCTCCCGCTGGTCGGAAAAATCAAAGCTGACGTCACAGGCCTCTGCCAGGGCCGGCAGCTCGTATTCGATGTTGGAATAGCAGCTGGTGTGGCAGATGTCGAACTGACGGATGAGCTCCAGATCTTCCGGGACGATTCGGATGCTGTACAGGTGCTGGCAGCTGTCCCTCGGTCCCGGTCCGAACACGCGGTCCCCGTCCTTTAAGTATACCCGAGGCTGTGCGGAATGTCCATAAACTTTTCTGGAGCGCGTTGTTCCAACGCCTTCTTCCGCAAGGCAAGCCTTGATCCATGCGGCGTTTTCATCATCGCCAAAGATCCCGATGTATTCTGCTTCTTCTGCGCCGTTGCGGCGGCAGTTCACCGCCACATTCACCGCGTTCCCGCCGGGGAAATACACCCCTTCATCCACATAGCAGTCCGTTACATTATCTCCTACTGCGATCAGTTTCATCTTTTTGTCCTCTTTTCAAGTAATTTCCTCGTTGCAGCCAGGAACCTGCGCCCAGGGCTTTAGCCTTTGACGCTGCCTGCCGTGATACCTCTGATAAAGCTCTTCTGCATCAGGATGAACAAAACGCAGATAGGCAGACAGGCGATGACCATACCTGCCATGACGACGCCCCAGTTGGTCATAAGGCCGTCGGAGAACACCATCAGGCCCACCGGGATCGTCTGCCGCTCCGAAGAGTCGATGAACATGGTGGCAAAGACGAACTCGTTCCAGGAATAGTAGGCGGTCATGATGATCACCGTGGAAATAATGGGCTTTGACAGAGGCAGATATATCTTCCTGTAGATCTCAAAGAAGGATGCGCCGTCGATGATGGCGGACTCCTCCAGGTCCTTCGGGATACCGATAAAGAAGGAACGAATCAACATTACGGAAACCGGTATCCTGAAGGCGATGTATGGAAGAATCAGCGCAAGGTAGGTATCCTTGATGCCGAGATTCTTCAGCAGCATGTAAAGGGGCATCAGGCAGACCTGGGGCGAAAGCAGAAGCCCGCCCAGGATGGCCAGGAAGCAGAAATCCGCGAGCCTGCTCTTCATCTGGCAGATGCCGAAGGCCGCAAAGGTGGTCAGCAGCACAACGCCCAGGATGGTGCCTGCGCTGACAATGACGGAGTTGATGAAATAGCTGGAAATACCCCGGTCCCAGGCGGTCACATAGTTTTCAAAAAGCCAGGTCTCCGGCAGTCCCCACACGTCCTGGAAAATGCCGTTGTAGTCCTTGAAGGAGGACATGACGATCCAGAACATGGGATAAATGATCAGGACCGCCAGCACCACGAGAAGGATCATCCAGATGACCTCTCCGATGCCGATGCGTTTTCTGGCAGAGAAATCTTTCATTATGCTTCCTCCTCCTTTCCGCCGATGGTCAAAAACTGGATGCTGGAGAGCACCGCCGTGATGACAAAGATCAGAAGGGCGATGGTGGATGCGTAGCCCATGTCATTCTTCACCACGCCGGTCTGGTACATGTGCAGCGCCAGGGTCATGGTGGAGGTGCCGGGACCGCCGCCCGTCAGGATGTAGGGCTCGTTGAATACGGTAAAGGCGCCTACCACGGTGATGACCATGGTAACGAAGAACATCTGCTTGACCTGAGGCACGGTGATGCAGAAAAACTGGCGGATCTTTCCCGCTCCGTCCATTTCCGCCGCCTCATACAGATCTCTCGGAATCTTCTGAATGGCAACGATAAACAGCATGGTCACATAACCAGTGCTCTGCCACTGGGATACGGCGATGACCGCATACATGGCGATGGAGCTTTTTCCAAGCCATACGTTGGTGAGGCCATCCAGGCCGATGAGCTCCAGAAAGCTGTTCAAAAGTCCCATCTGGGGATTGTAGATGAATTCGAACAGCAGGCACACTACCGTCATGGACAGCAGGGTTGGGATAAAATAGGTGGTCCTGAAAAAGGGTGAAAATTTCTGAAATACCCGGTCCTCCAGAACAGCCGCAAGCACCAGGCCAAAACCCACCTGGATGATCACGGAGATCACCGCATAAAGGACGTTATTCTTCAGGCTGGTAAGAATGATCTCGTCCGAAAATAGCTTTTTAAAATTAGCCAGTCCTACAAACTCCCTGGTGGTATCCGACATGCCGAAGGACTGAAAGCTGTACACCAGATTCATGATCAGCGGATAGTACACAAACAGTCCCAGGACAATGAGACAGGGCAGGATGTAGAAAAAGGCGGTTCGATTGCGTTTTTGCGTCATAGTTCCCTCTTTTCCGCGCATCTCGCGCTTTCAGGGCGGGCCTCCGCCGGAGGCCCTTTAACGATACAGGCGGCCTGAAACGGCCGCCTGCACAATGATTCGTGGTTTCCCTCAGATCGCAATTACTGCTTTGTGCGAAGGTCTGCCGCAGCTGCCTGTACGTCAGCCATGGCATCCTCCGGCGTCATGTCGCCGGTAGCTACCGCAGATGCGCCCTGACCGAATACGGTGTAGATGGAAGCATCGCAGGCATTGTCAAACCAGGGAGCCATCTGGCTCGCTGCGTCGATGGTCTCCAGGGCCTCGATCTGGGCCGGAAGAGCATTTTCCTCTGTCAGCGCACCGTTGACACAGGTCAGGTCGCCGCCTTCCACTGTCAGCTGTACAGCGCCTCCCTCGGGGCTTACCAGCCACTTCAGGAACTTGATGCACTCCTCCGGATGCTCCGCCTTGTTGGAGATCATAAAGCCCTCCGGCGCGCCTGTCAGGGCATTGGGGTCTCCCTTTCCTTCCTCGAAGGCCGGGAAATTGAAATAGCCGTAATCAAAGTTTACCGTGTCAGTCATGAGAGAGATCTCTGCAAACTGCAGGTACATGATGGGCGCTTCCTCGGTGGCGAACAGCGTGTTTCTTGCAGTCTCGTGATCGATGGCTACCGCAACCTCTCCCATGTAGGAGGTGAGCTGCTGCCATTTCTCCAGAACGTCCACATAGGCCGGGTCGGTGAATTCTCCGGTGGCCGGATCGTAGTCCGCAGCCAGTACCTCCGGATCCACCATTCTCTGATTCATGGTTCCCAGATAATGGAGGATCGCCCACTGATCCTTAAGGCCCTCGGCGATGGGGGTCTCATAGCCCGCTGCCTTCAGTTTGTCCAGAACGTCGATGAACTCCTCCCAGGTGGTGGGAACCTCCAGGTTGTTTTCCTCGAAGATCCGCTTGTTGTAGAAGAAGGCCTTGCCGTCCTGGGACCAGGGAATCGCCATGAGCTTTCCGTCAAAGGTGAAGGGGCCCTTGCTGACTTCCGCAATGGTATCGCTCCACTCCGGATCCTCCTCGAATACGGAGGTCAGGTCCATGACGTTGCCGGAATCGATCATCTCCTGGGCAAAGGTTCCGGACCAGGATGAAAAGATGTCCGGTACCTCATCCGTGGACACGATCATACGGATCTTCTCCTTGTACTGATCGTTCAGGATGCAGTCCATGTTGATCTTGACGTTGGGATTTTCCTCCTCGTATCTGGCGATGAGCTCCTTGAACATGGCGTTCTTGGGGTCGTTGGGCCAGCGGTGGAAGAAATCGATCTCGATCTGATCCCCGCCTGCACCAGATCCTGCCCCCTCATTGGAGGCGGTTTCGCTTCCGCCGCCGCAGGCGGTCAGGGCAAAGGCTGCAAGGACTGCTGCCGCCAAAACATTATATTTTTTCAATTTCATTTGATTCCCCCCTTATCGTTCTATTAGTATTCCATCTTCCACATGTATCTGCGAACGCCCAGGTCATGGCCTCTCTCGTAAGCGATGGCGTCTGCCATGCATCTCAGCACGGAGCCCACCAGAAGGGGCGCATAGTACTCTCTTACTGACTCGTCGATACCGCACCAGTCGAAGTCTGCCGCATCGATGAGGGCGATCCTCTGAGAATACTTCTTGCAGAAGTTATAAGCACGCTCGTCCAGGTATCTGGTGGAGCCAACGCCCTTTACGATGATGAAGGGAACGTCGAAATCCGTTACCTCGAAGGGTCCGTGGAAATATTCGCCGGAATGGATGCAGCTGGAATGGATCCACTGCATCTCCATCATCAGGCAGATGGCATAGGAATAGCATTCGCCGTAGCATGCGCCGCTGCCCATAGTGTAGATGAGGGGCTCTCTCTTGTAGCTCTTTCCCCACTCCTTTGCGAAGTCGGCATACTGAGCCTTCACCTTGTCGGTAGCCTCCTGGATATGATTGATGGCCTCGAGGCCCTTCTCATACTTCTCGCAGGGGTTAATCTGGTTGAGGATTCTGAACAGCAGGGAGTAAAGCACTGCCTTGTTCAGATCAGAGGTGTCCGCCTCCTGTCCCCAGTCGTAGAAGATGGGGAATTCCGCAGCCTTCCAGAGGGGTGAATCCACCAGATGGGACAGGGCGATGGTAACGGCGCCCTTTGCTCTTGCTACCTCGGCGGCCTTTACGGTCTCCGGGGTGTTTCCGGAATGGGAGCAGGTGATGACAACGGAGTTCTCGTTGAGGGCCTTGGGCTCCATGTGTACGAACTGGTTTGAAGTGTAGATGCTCGCCGGAATCTCGATCTCCCGGTCGAACATGAACTGTGCCGGCATCATAAACGCCTGAGAGCCGCCGCAGGCTACAAAGTAAAAATGATTGACCTGCTTACCTGCCACTGCCTTTACCGCCGCATCGATCTGTGCAACAATTTCGTTTCTCATAGCTTCCGTCCTCCATGAAATAAGATGGTGTTGTTTTTGTTTTACGCACGTTTGTTTGCCTTTAGGGCAATATCATTATATAACGTTATATATCATATCTACGTTATACAACAAAAAAACCAGGATGTCAACAGAATCCACAAACTTATTGGCGTGTAACGAAAAAACGTCTGAAGGATGAAGGAAATGAAACCGTTACAAACTGTAACACTTTGAAAATGACCGCCGCAGACAGAAAAGCACAGGCCTTCCTTCGGAAAGCCTGTGCTCTGCATTTCATTTCTATTCTGTTGTAACCGGGCTTCCTTCCGGAAGCTGCCGCGGCTTATTTCTCCGGAGCCGCCTCAGTCTCGCCCTCTGAGGCCTCTGTCTCCTCGATGTCCGTATTGTGGACAGCCGCTACGGAAACTACCAGGGTCTCCGGGTCTACCGTCAGATGCACGTCCTTATCGGAAGCGATGGGCAGATCCTTGACGCAGATGGTGTCGCCAACCTTTAAGCTGCTGACGTCGATCTCCACCTTTTCCACCAAAGCCGCCGGAAGGGCTCTGTAGGAGATCTCTTCCAGATGCTGCTCCAATACGCCCTCCTGCACCTTGTCGTGGTTCAGAAGCACGATCTCCGCCACGGAATTTACCATTTCGTTCTGTACCAGCGCCTGAAAATCGATCTCGTTGATCTGGCGCTTCAGGGCGTCAAAATCAATCTCCTTGATGAGGACGTTCATGGGCTGTCCCTCCAGCTCCAGGACGATCCTGCTGCCCTTTGTGCTGGTCTTCATGAGCCGGTCGGCGTCTTTTTTGCTGAACTGTACCGGAATGGAGTTTTCGATCTCCCGTCCGAACACGCTGCCGGTAACATAGCCCTCGCGTCTTAATTTCTTTGCCTTTACAGCCATATCTCTTTTCTCAGCTTTTAAAGTATCCATTTGTCTCTTCCTCCTTAAGCCGCCCGGAATTCCGGGTGAAATCTGAGATTGCTTAGCGGCCTTCAACTTTGCTCTGCAAAGAGGTTGTTAAGTATCTTTTCTTGTTACGCCTTTATTATAGCACCGCGGCACTGGAAAAGATTCACAAAAACAGGCCCCATAAGAGCCTATTTTCCGAAAAAATTTCATGCTGCATATTTTCTTTTTTCATGCAGCCCATTTTCTTTGCAGTTTTCCGGCGATCCGCCATTGTGCCCAGAGCCGCTTTGGTATATGATATGGACGGTCTGGTATAGAATGGCTATGACATCATCATATAAGGAGATTTTTCATGACAGTTTTCGGAAAGCTTACCGCTTTTATCAAAAAGGAGCCGGTGTTTTTCGCCGCGGCGCTCTGCGCCCTTTTGTCCGCTCTGATCGTACCGCCGGACGGGGCTTATTTTCAGTATCCGGATTACCGGACCCTGTGCCTGATCTTCTGCCTCATGACGGTGGTGGCGGGGCTCCAGTCCATCGGGCTTTTTTCCATCCTGGGCTATCTGCTTCTGAAGCTTGCGGCAGGCCTCAAGAGCCTGTCCCTGCTCCTGGTGTTTCTCTGTTTTTTCAGCTCCATGGTGATCACCAACGACGTGGCCCTCATCACCTTTATTCCCTTTACCATCCTGATCTACCGGCTGATCCGCCGGGAGGACCATCTGCTCCGGGTGGTGGTGCTGGAGACCATCGCCGCAAACCTGGGGAGCATGTCCACGCCCATCGGCAATCCTCAGAACATTTTCCTCTACTCACTGTCCGGCATGTCCTTTTCCCAGTTTGCCGCAGCCATCCTGCCCTACTCCTTCCTTTCAGCGGCGCTGCTGGCCCTGTGCCTCCTTTGGGGAAAGGGGGAAAAGACCACCCTGAACATCCAGACGGACCGGTCCACCATTGAGCGGGATCCCAGATTTTTCCAGAAGCTGGCGGTTTACGGTATCCTGTTCCTTCTGTGCCTGCTGGTGGTCTTTAAGGTGCTGCCCTATGGCCTTGTGACGGTTTTCCTGCTGGCGGCGATGCTTTTGATGGACAGAAAGGTGCTGCGCTCCGTGGATTATCTGCTGCTTTTGACCTTCCTGTTTTTCTTCATCTTCGTGGGGAACATCAAGCGCATCGACCTCATCAGCGAGGCCCTTTCCTCCCTGGTGGCCGGCCGGGAGCTTCTTTCCGGCGTTCTCCTGAGCCAGGTCATCAGCAACGTGCCTGCCGCCATCCTGCTGTCAGGCTTTACTGGCCAATATCAGCCCCTGCTTACCGGCGTCAACCTGGGCGGCCTGGGGACTCTGGTGGCCTCCCTGGCGAGCCTCATTTCCTACAAATATTTTTCCCGGGAATTCCCGGAAAAAACCGGCGCCTTCCTCCGGTCCTTTACCGGCTGGAACCTGCTGTTTCTCCTTGTACTTCTGGCCGCTGCCCTGCTGCTTTCCGGTTCATGATCAGCATCTGCAGCCGGTTTTCGATGTTGGCGAAGCTGACGTCGGGATCGTAGTCCAGACACAGGATCTGGGCGTCGGGATAAAGCTCCTTCAGTTTTTTGGCAATGCCCCGCCCTACGATGTGGTTGGGGAGGCATCCGAAGGGCTGCAGGATCACAAAGGCCCGGCAGCCGTTTTTCGCGTGATGCAGGATCTCTGCAGGAATCAGCACCCCTTCCCCCGTATCAAAGGTATGGGGGATGATCCCGTCGCTTTCCTTCACCAGCTCCGGCAGCCGTACCGGGGGCTCGTACAGGGGATGGGCCGCCCCTACCCGGTCCGCCATATCGTGCGCCATTTCAAACAGCATGTCTGCGATCCGGTAAAAGCCCTTTTCCGTTATGGGTTTATGGATGTGGTACTCCCGGATCTGGGTATCCCTGGCAAAATAGGTCTTTCGGATCACGTCGGTCATGTGGGCCTCTATGATCTCAAATCCATTCCGTTCCAGATACCGTTCGATCTCCCGGTTTGCTCCCGGGTGGAAGTTCAGAAGATATTCTCCCACGATCAGCACTCTTGGCCTGCGGGCCTTTTCATCATAGGGGATCTGCTTCATTTCTTCGATGGCTTTTGCAAAGCCCTGCTCCAGTCCCTTGATTCCGTCTTTTTCCAACCCTTTGGCAATGAGATCCATCCCTCGCTGAAAGGCTGCGTCCGCGCTTCCGGGCACAAGCTCATAGGGACGGATCCGCCGCAGCAGCGCCTCCATGGCGTCGATCACCGGCATGGCAAAGGCGATGCGGGCGGAGGTGATGAAATTCATGCGGAAGCCGGGATGCAGGTCGTGGTAGTCCCGGTCGTCGTTTGTGAGGATGGGCACCTTTGCAAAGCCCGCATCGTCCAGGGCCTTTCTCAGCAGGGCGGAATAATGGGTCAGACGGCAGTCTCCCACATACTTCGCCATGGCTACCGCCACATGATCCAGGTCGTATCTGCCGCTTTTCAGGGCGGAGATGGCCTCTCCGATGACGATCTGGGCCGGGAAGCAGATGTCGTTGTGGACGTAACGTTTTCCGTAGGCGATGGCCTCCTCCCGGCCGATCTCCAGCGGCACTGCCTTAAGTCCCTGGGCGGACATGGCCGCCGACATGACCCGGCTGAAGGCATGGGAGGTATTGGGCACCAGCACCACCCGTTCCCTTTTATCCTGTTTTTCAAATTTCACCGGATAGGGATCCGGCAGAGGCCGGGGCTTTCTTTCCTCCTCCTTCTGCCATTCGGAAAGCCTTGCGCCCTTCCGTTCTTCCTCCTCCTGCTTCCGGTTTCGCCGAAGCTGCAGGGTCTCCAGGAAGGAACGGACCCGGATGCGCAGCGGTCCCTGGACGTCGCTTTCGTCGAGCTTCAGCACCAGAGGCGTTTTTCCGGATATCTCCCGCATCATGCGGGCGATCTCATCCGACAGGTAAGCGTCGTGGCCACAGCCGAAGCTGACGATCTGGACGTATTCCAGCGCCGGATCCTCTGCTGCCAGTACCGCTGCGGACAGCATCCTGGCATGAAAATTGTTGACGATGTCCAGACGGCTCTGGCTCAGGTCCGTTTCCCCGATGAGGGGCAGGGAATCCGCCGTCAGCACCGGGATTCCCATGGAGGTAAAGAGTCCCGGCAGGCTGTGGTTCACCAGAGAATCGTTCTGGTAGGGCCGGGAGGCCAGCACCACCGCAAAGCGGCCCTCTGCCCGCACCTCCTCCAGCACCCGCGCTGCATACTCCCGCAGGCTCCGGAGGAAATCCTTCTGAGCCTTTTCCGCAGCCCGCATGGCTGCCCTGGTAGCCTTTGGAGCGATGCCGAAGCGATCCTGCAGATACTGCTGGAGCTGCTTTCTCCTGTCTCCGTCGGTATACCAGTAAAAGAGAGGCGTTTCCATGGGTACCCCGAATCGCTCCATGGGATCGTCGGAGTTTTTCAGCACAAAGGGATACCCTTTTACCACCGCGCACATGGATTCGCTGGTTTTTTCCGTATTTTCCGACTTCATGACAGCAACGGAGGGCATGAAGATGAAATCCACTTTTTTCTCCGCCAGATTCCGGATGTGTCCGTGGACCAGCTTGGCGGGGAAGCAGACCGTGTCGGAGGTGACAGAGGCCAGGCCTCTTTCATAGAGCTTCCTGGTGCTGTGGTCGGAAAACTGCACCGTAAAGCCCAGGGAACGGAACAAGGTGTTCCAGAAGGGCATGGTCTCCCAGAATGCGAGGACTCGGGGCAGTCCCACCACCATATTCCTTTTCGGGCACACCTGCTCCGCCGGGTACTCCTGGAACAGGAGCTTTTCCCTAATCTGAAAAAGATCCGGCGCGTTCTGCCGCCTGCGGGGAGCCTGAACCCCCTCCGGCAGCACCGCGCCCCGCTCGCAGCGGTTGTTGGTGACCCAGGCGTTTCCGTTGGAGAAACGGACGATGGTGCGCTTGCAATGGTTGCCACAGTAGGGGCAGGGAACGTTTTCCTCCTCGGTATAGGAGAAATCCAGAAGCCCATGGAACCCGATAAAGCTGCGATGGGCCTCCCCCTTCCGCTCCGCCTCTTCCATATGCTCCTTTGTGAGAAGGGCTGCGCCGATGGCTCCCATCAGGCCGGGATAGGGGGCTCTCGTCACTTCCTTCCCGATATACTGCTCCAGGGCCCTCAGCACCGCATCGTTCCGGAAGGTGCCTCCCTGTACCACGATCCTGTCTCCCAGAGAATCGATATTGGAGATCCGGATCACCTTGGTAAAGACGTTGTCGATGATGGACCGGCAAAGCCCCGCCATGATGTCCTCCGGCTGCTTGCCGCAGCGCTGGGCCGTTACGATGCTGCTGTTCATAAAGACGGTGCAGCGGCTGCCCAGGGCCGCCGGATACTTTGACCGGAAGGCTTCCCGGGCGATCTGCTCCGCCGGGATGTGGAGGGAGGCGGCAAAGTTTTCCAGGAAGGAGCCGCAGCCAGAGGAGCATGCCTCGTTCACCACGATGTTGGTGATGACGCCCTGATCCAGCCAGATGGCCTTCATATCCTGTCCGCCGATGTCCAGCACAAAGCTGGCATCCGGCACATATTTCTCCACGGCTCTGGCATGGGCCACGGTTTCCACCCCGTGATACTCCGTGGAAAAGGCCTTCTGGAACATGAGCTCTCCGTAGCCGGTGGTACCGGCCCCCAGGATCTCCAGACTGGCCCCTACAGCCTGATATTTCCGGAAGATATCAAGCAGGGCCTCCCGCACCACCTTGAGGGGCTGGCCCTGATTGTTGGCATAAAAATGATCCAGCAGATTTTCCTGTTCATCCAACAGGACCAGCTTGGAGGTGGTGCTGCCGGAATCGATTCCGAGCCAGGCTCTGACATGCTCCCCCCGCTTCGGCTCATAGGAGGTTAAGGGAAGCCGTCTGTGCCTTTCCAAAAACCGGTCCCGTTCCTCCTCTGTTTCAAAAAGAGGCGGCGTGCTCTCTCCGCCCTCCGGCGCTTCCTGCTCCGTTTCCCTAAGACGGGAAAGGAGTCCTTCCAGGTCAACAGGCTTCCTTTGCCCGGGACCTGCCAGCACCGGAAGGGAAAGGGCCGCGCCATAGGCGATCATCAGCTCCGGCCGCTCCGGAAGGATGATATCCTCCTCCGAAAGGCCCAGCCGCTCCGAAAACACCTGTACCAGGGCCGGATTAAAGGTCAGGGGGCCGCCCTCAAAGATCACCGGCCCCTTGATATCCATGCCCTGGGCCAGCCCGCCGATGGTCTGCTTGGCGATGGCGTGAAAGGCGGAAAGGGCCAGATTTTCCTTGGAAACGCCCTGATTCAGCAGGGGCTGGATATCGGTCTTTGCGTAGACACCGCAGCGGCCGGAAACATCGTAAAGGGTATGCCCTGCTTCTGCCAGGGCGTTCATCTGCTCCACAGGCACGCCAAGGACGGAGGCGATCTCGTCGATAAAGGCCCCCGTTCCGCCGGCACAGCTGCCGTTCATCCGCATGTCTGAGGTTTCCGGCGCGCCGGTTTCTTCATCCCTTCGGAAAAAAATGATCTTGGCGTCCTGTCCTCCCAGCTCTATGGCCGTATTGGTCATTGGATACAGCCTGCGGATGGCCTCGGAATTGGCCACCACCTCCTGCACATAGGGAAGCCCCAGCCCTTCGGAAAGCTGCTTTGCCCCGGAGCCTGTCAGGATCAGATACAGGCTTGCCTTTGGGAATTCCTTTTTGATCTGCTCCAGGCATTCCCGCACGCTACGCACCTGTACCGCCCCATGTCTTTTATAGGAACCATAGACCGGTCTGCCGGTCTCCACATCCAGGGCCAGGGCCTTTGTGGTGGTGGAGCCGACGTCAATTCCAACGTAAAGTTCCATTGTGTTTCAGTTTCCTCCGATTTGTCCTCTTTCTCCTGTACCTGCAGATATACGACTCTGCTTCAAAAACCAGAAAAGGGCCGAAGGCAGGAGGTCCTGCTTCGGCCATCTTCTTATTCATCTCAATGCTCAGTCCAAATGGCGGGCCATTACATCATGCCCATGCCCGGGTTGCCTGCCGGAACCGGCGGCTGGGGCTCCTTGATGGTAGCCACAACTGCCTCGGTGGTCAGCAGCGTGGAGGCTACGGATACGGCGTTCTGCAGAGCGGAACGGGTAACCTTTGCAGGATCGATGATGCCTGCCTTTACCATATCCACATACTCTTCCTTGTAAGCATCGAAGCCAACGCCCTTGTCCGCTTCCTTTACCTTGTTGACGATCACGGAGCCGTCAAGGCCTGCGTTTTCAGCGATCCTGTAAAGAGGCGCATCCAGTGCCTTCAGGATGATGGAAGCGCCGGTCCTCTCGTCGCCCTCCAGAGACTTCACGATCTCTGCCACTGCCTTGGTGGCCTGGATGTAAGCGGTTCCGCCGCCTGCAACGATGCCTTCCTCAACAGCTGCGCGGGTCGCATTCAGCGCATCCTCCATGCGGAGCTTTGCTTCCTTCATCTCGGTCTCGGTGGCTGCGCCTACGCGGATCACCGCTACGCCGCCTGCCAGCTTTGCCAGTCTCTCCTGAAGCTTTTCCTTATCGAAATCAGAGGTGGTCTCTGCCAGCTGTCCCTTGATCTGGGCAACTCTGTCTGCGATATCCTTCTTGTCTCCAAGGCCGTCCACGATGATGGTGTTTTCCTTGGTGACCTTTACGCTCTTTGCCCGGCCCAGCATCTCCATGGAGGTATCCTTCAGATCGAGGCCGATCTCCTCGGAAACTACCTGCGCGCCGGTCAGGATCGCGATATCCTTGAGCATCTCTTTTCTTCTGTCGCCATAGCCCGGAGCCTTTACGGCAACCACCTGGAAGGTACCTCTCAGCTTGTTGACGATGAGGGTGGTGAGGGCCTCGCCTTCTACGTCCTCAGCGATGATCAGGAGCTTTGCGCCCATCTTGACGATGTTCTCCAGCACCGGAAGCAGATCCTGGATGTTGGAGATCTTCTTGTCGGTAATGAGGATGTAGGGATCGTCCAGATTTGCCTCCATCTTCTCCATGTCGGTGCACATATATGCGGAAACATAACCCCGGTCAAACTGCATGCCTTCTACCAGGTCCAGCTCCGTCTTCATGGTCTTGGATTCCTCGATGGTGATAACGCCGTCCTTGGATACCTTTTCCATGGCGTCTGCAACCATCTCGCCGACGGAATCGTCGGAAGCGGAGATCGCTGCGACTCTGGCGATCTGATCCTTGCCGCTGACAGCCTTTGCTTCCTTCTTGATCTCCTCAACGGCTGCGTCTACGGCCTTCTTCATACCCTTTCTCATAACGATGGGGTTTGCGCCTGCAGCCAGGTTCTTCATGCCCTCGTTGATCATGGCCTGCGCCAGGACCGTTGCAGTGGTGGTACCGTCGCCTGCCACATCGTTGGTCTTGGTGGCAACCTCTTTTACCAGCTGCGCGCCCATGTTCTCAAAGCTGTCCTCCAGCTCGATCTCCTTTGCGATGGTCACGCCGTCGTTGGTGATCAGCGGGGTCCCGAAGGACTTGTCAAGAACAACGTTTCTGCCCTTGGGTCCAAGGGTCACTCTTACGGTATCAGCCAGCTTGTTTACGCCCTCTTCCATCTTTTTCCGGGCGTCTACGCCATATTTAATATCCTTAGCCATTTCTTTTTCCTCCTGATTTCTGTATCTGCTTCCTGCTGTTTACTGAATGATCGCCAGTATGTCGGACTGCTTTACGATCAGATATTTCTCGCCTTCCAGCTCGACCTCGGTGCCGGAATACTTGGAATAAACCACCTTATCCCCTTCCTTCACCTGCATCTTGACTTCTTTGCCGTCCACCACGCCGCCGGGGCCTGCCGCAACGACCTCGCCCTGGGCCGGTTTCTCCTTGTCCTGACCCGGCAGCACGATGCCGCTCTTGGTGGTCTCCTCAGCCTGCAGTTTCTTAAGTACAACCTTGTCGTCAAGTGGAACTAACCTCATGTCTAAAGCCTCCTGAATCTTTCTTTCAATCTGATTTTTTTCTGCGGGAAGAATGTCCTTTTTGACTTCTCCCACTCACTGGAGCATATTATAATCCGTCTTGTTAGCACTGTCAAGCTTCGAGTGCTGATTATTTTCTAAACTTTTTCTAAACAACGGAAAAGGGACCAACAGGTTGTCTGTTCCGCCGTCCCTTTTGTTCCTGAAACCCTTTTAGTTTTCTTTGTCCGAAGGCTCGTTTTCCGTATCGCCGCAGTCCAGAAGCTCCACCGCCTGATCGTCCGTGTAGATGTCGGAAAGCTGCAGGGGCATGTTCCGCACCACTCTGCCCAGCTGCTCGTATACGTCGATGAGGTTGTACTGGGCCTGCTTGACGGAATCCAGATAAGCCTCCAGCCGTTCTCTGGCTGCATTCAGTCTGGCATCCTCCTCCAGCCGTTTCCGCTCGATCTCCTGCTCTGCATTGAGCTTATAGCTTTCGGCGTTCAGCCGCGCAGCGTCGGTGATGTCCTTGGCCCCGGTACGGGCAGAGGTGGTGATCTCGTCCGCATCTTTTTTTGCCAGACTGATGATCTCCTCGGCGTTTTTGCTGGCCTCCTGCACCATCGCTCTGGCCTGAGCCTTCATCCCTGCCATCAGGTCCACAAAATCTGAATAGCCCGTTTCGTACTTTTTCAGCCGTTCCTGGCTGCCGGAAAATTCCTCCTCCAGCCCTTTCAGCCGCTGATGTTCTTCTTCCAGTTCTCTTTTCTGGAACTGGGCCTTTTGTGCTTCCTCCTCCTGGACCCGCAGTTTTTCCCGCAGTTCCTCGATCAGGCGGTCCTTTTCCAGCAGGCTGTCGGTATTCTTTCTTTTCAAAGTTTCCAATTCTTCCGTCAGGCTGCTGACATATTCGTCTACTTCCGCCTTTTGATATCCGTTAAAAAATACGCTTCGAAATTCCTTCATCGTTCTGTTCCTCGTATTTCCTTTTTCCGCTTATAAACTGAAACCGCCGGTATCCTCCAGCGATGCCAGAAGTCCCGCTGCCTTCTCCTTGATGTCCCGCAGGGACTGGTATGCCTTTTCATGGTATCCGTGATCCGGATCTGGTTCTTCCGGTTCTTCCTGTTCCTGTGTGTTTTCTTCTTCCGCGGGTTCCGCTTCTTCCACAAGTTCCCTTTCCGGCACCTTGGCTTCCGCGGCCAGGGCTGCTTCCGGCAGTTTTTCCTCGGGGCCTGCCTCCGGTTCCGGATTTGGCTTAGGCGCAGGGATCTCCACTTCGATCTCCGTCGCAGCCGCCGGCTCGAACTCAGGCTCAGATTCAGGCTCGGCTTCCGGTTCTGATTCCGGCTCTGGTTCAGGTTCGATTTCTAATTCTATTTTGGGCTCGGGTCCCGGTTCGATTTCCGATTTCGGCTCCGCCTCGGCTTTCAGCTCTGCTTCCCATTCCGGTTCGGTTTGCGGTTTTGCTTCCCGTTCCGCAAGGCCGGACATGTATTCCCGAAGCTGCCGAATCTCCTTTTTCAGTTCTTCTTCCAGAGCCTCGTTGCTTTTCTTAAGCTCTGTCAGAAGTTCCTGCAGGCGGGCATCCCTGTCCAGAGTTTCTTCCTTCCAGCGCTGCTCCGCTTCCGCCCGGGCTTTTTCGGCGGCTTCTGTATCCACCGCAGCCTGAGCCGCTTCCTGCATGCCCAAAGGCGCTTCTTCCTTTTCCGCCTCCAGCCTGCTGTTTTCCTCCTTCAGCCGGGCAAGGGCCTCCCGAAGCTCGTTTCCCGCCGCGATCTCTTTTTCCAGCTGCGCTTTGATACCGCTGTTTTCCTTTTTGTTCAGGATCCGGATCGTTTCGTTCTCGTTTTCCAGGGAGCGTATATAATCCATTACGTCTTCTTTTTGATAGCCGCCGAACACGGTGGTCCGAAATATGTCCTTTTTGCTCATTGTGCCGGTACCTCCCTACGCTTCTTCCCCAAATGTCATTCCTCTGGTTCCGTCATAGGAATAGATCATATTGATGCCATTCTTATATTGTTTATTCATACAAAGCTCTATCTCCGGTTCCTCCGTCAGAGGATCTGAAATGCCTACGCCGATGGCATATCCCTCACGGAACATATCGTTAAAGGGGATATGATTGACGGACTGCATCTGCTCTCCGGGGATAAGCTCCGTTAAATCCAGCGGGATCTCTTCCCAGTATTTCAGCTTTCCGGTTTCGTCATATACATACATCATGGGCATCCATGGAAAATAGATCGGCGCAGAACCGCTGTTTTCCCAGGTCAGCTTTACCTGAAACTCATTGCCCGCATAATCCATATCCACATCCATATGGGAGATCCAATAACGATAGCCCAGGCTGTCCTCCACCGCCTTTGCTGCAGCCGGATCCACCTCGTATTCCAAAGGCGTGTTGGGGCCGATAAAGCTCATGTGAGACGCTTCGATGAGCTCCATAGTTTTTGCGAAACCGTTGCCCAGCATTTCCTCCATGGAACCGGAAGGCGTGAACTCCCCGCCGATTGGGGCCATTTTCCACTGCTCCGGAGCTTCCTTATAGGGAATCTCTCCGTTGGGAAGCGCATATGCGCCCCCCTTTTCCTGCCATTGAAGCCACTCCAGGGTATCCTCTTCGTCTCCAGTCATGTCGTTGTAAAGTCCCATGTTTCCGTCTATCGCCATAATGTAGTTGCGGCGCATCAAAAGCCTGGCGTTATAAAAGCTGTCCGCATAGTGATTGGCATATTCCCAGCAGATCTCCGCATCCGGCATCGGCGGAACGCCGTTCTCATGCTGCGTATGCCACTCCCCCCAGTGCCCCAGGCTTCCCAGCTCCACATAGGCCACGAAGGTATCCTGGTTGCAGTAGTCCCCAAGGGCCCTGAGGGCCCGTTCATGGGCCGCAAGGAAGGTCTCGTTTTCATAATCCGGCGCGTAGCCCTTGCCGTAATCCAGATCATAGAACACCCCGTCTCCCGTCTGCTCATACAGCCAGTTCGGGATGTCCATATGTTCTTCTTCGCCGGGCTTATCGCAGACAAACCGCAGCACGGCGTGCTTTCCTTCTTCCTTCCAGCGGCTGATATGATACCGTTCCTCCAGGCCCTTTCTGTCGTACTCCCCCTCCCGCGGCTCCCATTCCGCCCAGGTCACATCCATATAGACGAGACGGCTTTCTTCCGCAAGCTCTTCATCATCTCCCCAGGGGGCATAGCCGGTAAGGGGGTTTTTGTGACCGGCTTCCGGATCCTCCTGAAAATCGATGCTTGCGGACAGATGATACATCCTTGGAATGATGACGAAAAGCGCCAGGGCCACAAACAGGATCAAAAAGATCACTGCGGCGGCGATCAGTTTTCTTTTCAGGCGATCAGCCATGATATTCTCCGTTATACTGGATCAGGGTAACGTCTTTCACGTGCTCGATGGAGCGAATATTCTCCAGGAATACGGTACTGTCGGTACGGCAATAGACCTCCAGGATCATTTCCGTCTCATTCCCCCGCAGGGTCTTGGATTTCATCTGATACTTTATCTTCTTCATGGCCCGGAGCACCTCGTCTCCCACAAGCTCTCCCTCGTAATGCACCACCATGATATAGATCATGCCGCTTTTCTGGCGGTGATACAGCACATGGATCAGCACCGTCAGCAGCACGCTTCCCGTGATGGCCAGGATAAACATATTGGCCCCCAAGGTAATGCCTACGGAAATGGACCAGAACAGATACAGAAGATCCATGGGGTCCTTGATGGCGGTCCTGTAACGGACGATGGACAGGGCGCCCACCATACCGAGGGAGATGACGATGTTGGTACTGATGGCCAGGGTCAGCATGGCGGTCAGCACCGTCATGCCCACCAGGGTCGTGGCGAAGGAGCGGGAGAACACCACGCCTCCGAAATAGATCTGGTAGATCTTATAGATATAAAGTCCCAAGATCAGCGCCGCTGCCATAGCCAGAATGATCTGCAGCGCCACGTCCCCGGTAAGCGTTTGGCTGCTTACAAAGGACTCCCATACTGATTTTTTGAAATAATCCTGTAAATTCATACTCTTTTCACCCTTCTGCCGCCTGGGGCAGCTTTGTTTACCATGATTTTTCCGACCGGGATACTAAGAACAGCGGCTCGGTACGGTGGTAGACCCTTTCATAACATAAGGTAAATTTGGAGATGGCGGAAAACTCCTGTCCTCCCGGAGGCAGCACCTCTTTCACCATCTGGGGCAGGAACTCCGTAAACTTCACTTCCATCACCGTTTTCCCATAAGGAATCACCTTGTAGGTGGGAATGTTCGGATCGAAGATGTCCTTGTCCGGTTCCGCCGCCCGCACGTCCCAGTCAAAGGTCACCCGCACATTTCCCTCCGGCAGGATAAAAGGCTCCCGCTCGTAGTCCACGATGACTTTTGGCCGCATGAGGTTTACCATACATTCGTAGTAAAACTCCCGGCACAGCCTGTGTTTATGGCAAAGCAGGAAATCGTACTTTCCTTCCATGAGCCATTCGTATTCCTGTCTTGTCAGGGACGCGGATTCCTTGAAAATGTAACTGCCGTTTTTCAGCTTCCGTTCCAGCTTGATGGAGGAATCGCTGCAGTTATAAATGCGGATCCGGTATTTTTTCCGATGCTGGACCCCCGCCATTTTTTCGTTGTAGGAGCTGTTCCAGTAATCGTCGAAATAAAGGCTCCGGATCATATAGATTCCATCTTTGGCGTAGGGATCCCGCTGCATCACCGCCTCAAAGCGTTCCCGCATGGGCCCGCAGTCCCAGGAAGCCAGGTAATACTTCCACTCGTTGCGGAATAGCGGGGAACCGGGCGCTTGACCTGTTTTAGGAATCCCCTTCCACTTCAACATACTGCTCAACTGATCCGTCCTCCATTACATAGAAACATTTCGTACCGTACATCTTATCTCCGTCGATGGGATAATAATCAAAGGCCGTCTGGGTCTTGCCCGATTCGTTTCGCGCTATCACCTCCACAAAATATTGCCCGGCTGAAGGCATATCGATCTGAATCTGGGGTATCCGAAGATTCGTTTCGGAATAAACAAGGTTCTGATATAAATAGTCCGTAGCGACCCGCACATCATAGGAAATGCTTTCATTGTCAAAATCATAGGCTGTCTCCCAGTTTATCAAAAGCTTTCCATCCACATTCTGGGGTTCTCCGATATAAAATGGCATCGGCTTTTCCAAAGATTCCAGATAGGCCTGGTAATTTTCCTCCACCTGATCCACCAGGCTGTCTGCGACGATCTCATATTCCGATTCCGTCAGCTGCGCATACATGATATCCGGCATCCTGTAAACAAAGGGTTTTACCACCGGACGGTACATGTCCGTCAGCGCGTTGATCTTTTCTGGGGTAATGTACTCTGCCTTCAGCGTTTCTATGGTTTTGGTCAGACCATCCCGGTATTCCTTGACCTTAAACATCCGTTGGTAAAGAAGGTTCGCCCAGTAGTTGCTGATTCCGTCCTCCCAGCTTCCCCGATGGCTCTGCACCCCTCTTATCCGTTCTTCCAGGGTGTTCATCATACCGTCGTTATCCCAGGAAATAAAGTAGAATTTGTTTACATTCAAGGGGCTGTAAAGATAATAGTTTCTGGACTGGGTATCCTCATTTCCCATGAGAATGTGGAATCCCATCCAGTAGAACAGGTTTTCCGTATCGAACCATTTTTCCACCGTTTCCTCTATGGGAATGGAATAGTCGTTGACGTCCTCCAGCATCTCGATGAGCTTTGTATGATCGTCGTCTCCCTTCACCTCCAGGTAGTCCTCAAAGGCATCCAGATCATAGGTGGGATCCGTTGCAAGTTTGATGGCATCCTCGTACCGCAGGAACTCAAAAAACTCGATCTTGTACATCTGGCCGTTGTTGTCCAGCCCATGGGTCTTCAGATAGGTTTTATTCATCTGCTCCACCTGGGTGTAAAGGCCGTAATCCTCGAATACGCCGCTTCCTCCGGCGGTTTCGTCCTTCACATAAAGATGGACGAACTGGGTCCTTGCGGACATCATCTGGGGAATCTCCTTCATGAGGTCATATGCCAGCTTATTGCGGTAACGCAGTCCCTCTCCGCCGTGTTTGTTGAGATTGATGGTCTGCTGTCCCCGCCATTCCCCTGCATCATCCTTCAGTTCGATTTTATAGTTTTTCTGCTCTCGTTTTGTGGATGACTGTCCGCGGATCTTCACGATGGCATTTGGAATATTGACTCCATAACCCACCTCTCCAGGCACAGGGCCGTTTTCATCTCCCACCTGCAGGATCCCTTCCACGGCATACTGGGGGATATTATTTTCATCGTACCAGTACTTGGAATAGGTATTGACCTCTGTCCAGGTGTGATCCGTGTGTTCCGCGGAATTTCCTTCCCGCACCGTCAGATACATGGTCACCACGCTGTCTTCGTCATCGTCCGCATAGACGGCATCGTTGTCCCGCAGATGGAAATCCGCCAAAGACGGAGTCACCTTTTCCACATACTCTCCCACTGCGGCAGGTTCCGCAGCTGCCTCCGTTTCCATAGCCGTCTCCCCTTGATCGGAGCAGCCTGAAAGCAAAAGCGTTCCCGCCGCAAGCAGCAGCATCCATTTTCTCTTAAGCTTCATGGGCAGCGCCCTCCTTCCGTTCCAGATAATTGCACAGTCTTGAAAAGATTCCGATCTTGTCGTTTGCCACAAGCTCCCTGCGGCCCAGCAGGAAGTAGGGCAGCCGTTTCGTATACCACTCCAGCCTCAGCCAGCTCACCAGATAAAAGCTGAGCCCTCCCAGCAGAAATCCAAGGCCGTAGTAGTTCACCTCTCCAAAGAAGATCTGCAGGATCGTGGCGATGATGCTGACGCCTGCAAAAGCGGCAGTGGCTGCCAAAGCTCCGGCATAGTCCTCGAAATACAGCAGGATCAGCATGATGGTATTGCTGACGGCATAAAGGCCGTAGCCCGCGCAGAGGATCCGGTAGATGCCCATAGAGGTGTCGTTAAAGCCTAGAGGCAGGGTCTCCAGAACGATGGAACCGATGACGATGAACAGCAGGGTGGTGATCAGCTGTTTGTGGGCGTTGAAGGCCAGCTCCTGGCTCAGCACCGAGATCATCTCGTTTTCCGCCTGCTTGATATCCATGATGGAGCCGTTGTCGTTAAAAAGGCTGTAATAGTTCCGGTATCTGGGATAAAACCGCACCTCCACGGAGGTGACGAAGTTGATGGTGGTGACCAGGATGGAGAAAAAGGCGCACAGGGCCGGCACGTCGTGCATGGGGGCTCCGTAAAACAAGCCTTCCACCTGTACCTGCAGAGGGCCGAAATACATGATCACCAGGTGGGCGAAAAGTCCCAGATTGACGAAAATGCCGGTAAAGGCCAGGGAACGGAACTTGTCAAACCACCTGAGGAAGGAAAACTTGCTGCCCTCTCCTTTTGGGAAATACATCAGAAGCCGCCGGAAGTAAAGGGCCATCAAAAGGCCATAGGCCAGGATCACGCAGAAAAACAACGTGGCAATGCTCACCTGGCGGAACAGCACAAATAGCAAGGCAAGGAACAGTCCCACGCCCAGGGAAAGAGCGAAATCCAGCACCAGAGCCTTGTAATCCTTTAGGGCTGTCAGATAGTTCATCTCCATCCAGGTGACGATGAGGATGGCGTAAAACCACAGGCATAAAAGCCGGTAAAGGATCCTGACGCCGGAAAAATGCAGGAATATCCCCCACAGGATACAGCCCCCTACCAGCATGATGCCGATGCTGCCGTAGAAGCTTGGCATGATCTTTTCCGGCTTTTCTTCATACAGCATATCGGACACATACCGGGTCACGGACATGTTGAAAATGCTGGTGGTGGTGAGGGAAGCCAGCAGGCAGTAGGTCAGCATACAGTTCAGAAGCTCCCTGTTGTGGCGGCTCATGCCGGCCAGCATGGACAGAAAGGCGATGCTCACCAAAAGCACCACGCCCAGGATCATGGGACCTGCGCAGATCAGCCCCGCATAGCCATAGGCGCGGCAGAGATTGAACACGCCCTTTTTCTGAAACAATTTTTTTAATGAGAAACCGATTCCCGCCATTTGCGCATTACCTCTGTATAAGCATTTTCATAGTTTGCGATCATGTCCTCGTGCCGGAAAAACCGTTCCACCCGTTTTTTTCCTACCTTTCCCATGAGGTACCGTTCCTCCGTATGGGTGCTCATGCGTTCCAGGGCGTTGCAGAGGGCGGTCCGCTCCATAGGCGGCACGCAGAGCCCCGCGCATCCCAGATCGTCTCCCTCCATGCCGTTCAGAAGCTCCCGGCAGCAGCCCACGTCGGTGGTGACGCAGGGCCTGCCTGCCGCAAAGGATTCCAAAACAGAAAGAGGCTGTCCCTCGGATATGCTGGACAGCACCGTAAAGTCCAGCTTTTCCATATATTTCAGCACGTCGGTCATACCCGTGAAGAGCACGTCAGAAACCCCCAGCTGTTCCACCAGTTCATAACATTCCTTTGCGTATTGCTCATCGTCCTCCGGGCCAATGATATGGAGCCGGACGTTTTTCATGCGGAATTTCAGCTCATAGAAGGCATAGATCAGTGTCTTGATGTCCTTGATGGGGGCCAGCCGCACGATGGCCCCGATGTCGATCCAGCCGTCTTCCTTTTTCAGGGGAATATCCCGGAAACGTTCAAAATGGATGCCGTTGGCGATGACCCTGCACTGCTCCGGCCTGCAGCCGATGTCGATCTGGGTCTTCCTCGCATTGTCAAAAAGGCTCGTGACCATGTCCGCCTTGTCGTAGACCGCCGCGGACAGCATATAGAAAAACCGCACCCAGGTGCGCTTGAAGCCCGCCGGGACCCACCTGGCCCGGATGATCTCCTCCTCCCGTTCCCGGGTATAGATGCCGTGTTCCGTCAGCATGAAGGGGACCCCGTATTTGTAGCTGCCGAGCCTCGCCAGTATGCCGCTGTAGCCGGTGGCGATGGTGTGATACAGATCCGCCTTCGGCACCTCCTGCCCCAGCACATAGAGCACCGGCAGGAACATGGACCTCATGGTGTGGAACATATCGGAAAAGGCGGTGTAGGGATAGTCCCGCTCGCAGATGGCCACAAGGATATTCAGGAACTCCTGGCTCATGAGAAAGGACATGGGGGATAGCCTGCGTTCGTTGAACATTTCAAAAAGCACATCCCAGTCAGGCCGTTTGCAGTGGACAAAGTCCGTCAGCGCCTTGAGCTCCGTTTCCGTAAATTTATACCGGTCCTTTACCGGGGCGAGCTTCAAAGCGTCCTGGAGAAAAACCTCATGGATCTCCACCACATTTTTTGGCAGCTTGTATTTGAATTTTCCCGCATCCTCTGAGGATGCGCCGATGACCCAGAGCACGAATTCGTGCTCCGGCATGGCCTGCATATACTGATGGATCCAGGTGGAAACGCCTCCTGTCACATATGGATAACATCCTTCCAGCAATACACAAATCCGCATGGTTTATCCTTCGCCTCTTTCAATGACCACCTGGCCCTGTTCCGCCTTTACCAGATAAAGGCCGCCTCCCAGGGAGGTGAGTTCTCCGCCCCGGATGCTTTCCGCAGGATCATCCGGCTCCCTGCCGTTGATCCGCAAAAAAAGATAGGCCTCATCCCGGAAATTGGACAGATTCAGGATGATCTCATCCTCGGTGATCTCCTTCTGCACATCCAGGTAGTAATAGCGCTGCACCGCGCCCGCAAGCTCCGTTGCGGACAGATTCCGGATCTCCGGAGCCGCTGTATAGAGCCAGTCCATATATTCCGAAAGCCGGTTCCGCATGGCTTCCCAGCCCGCTTCCGCGCCTCTGTCCTCGTCCAGCACATCGTCCGGGTGCATGAAATGGGAATTGACAAAATGAAGGTTCAGCTCCGACAAAGCCGCGATCTCCATAAAGTCGTCGATGATGCAGCCAGAGATCACTCGCGGTGTTTCCACGATGCCGTCTTCTGCCACCTCGAACTCCTGGGTGTATTCCACGTCCCCCTCAAAGTAGATGCTGGCAACCGCCCGGATCTGGGGAAATTCCTCCGCCAGCATCTCCCTGGCCTCCGCCGAAAGGATGTTGGAAGGGGGCACATATACCTGGGGCTTATTTCCCGGATAAAGATCCTCCGTGAAACGGATCAGCTCCGAAACAGAATCCCGCATATCCTCCCGGCTGGCCCAGTAATCGTAGTCATAAAGCCGCTCGTAGGTCCCTTTGCGGTAGTCCGGCCCGAAGTCCGCGTCAAAGCCCTCCATGCAAAGAGGGATGTGGTTATAGCCGTGAAGGCCGATCTCCCCGCCGTCCCGCAGCAGGGAATTTCCGAAATACAGAAACCGCTGGGTATTGCTGTTGGCTGCATAGGGAGGCTCCAGCTCTTCGTTGTAATCCTCGATCACCATGCCGCTGTAATAGATGCCGTAGGTTTCCGCCAGCTCCCGCAGGTCCGGCCACCAGACATTGGTGTAAAAATCGCTGACGCTGAGGCCGTAATCCCGCTCGATATAGGTGCTGGTGCCCGAGGGTACCGGGGAGGGGAAGTCGTCCAGGTAGAAGGCGCTGCCGTTGATCACCGGCCAGGCCGCAGCGTCATCCAACAGGCTGTAGGCCGCCCCGTAGATTCCACGATAAGCCTTGCCCATGATGCCGAAGTTCATAAAAACGATCCGCCCCTCGCCGTAGTCCCGCTCCCACATAAGAGGCAGTTCCCGTTCGTCGGCGCTGACCATGTGGACCAGGCAGTCCTCAGATATGGACAAGGTGTGGGCGCTTTCGTAAGGATCCTCGATCATAAAATCGTGCCCCTGACCTCCCAGCATCAGGTCTGTCTGAAAACGGAAGCCCGGCACTTCGTACATTTCCCAGCCGGACTCGATGATTCCCATCTGGGTGCCGAGGGCGCGGAAGAAATAATCTCCCTGGGGCGGAAAGTACACCATAAGACCCCCGCCGGTGCCCACCCAGTCCAGGATCTCGTAGGCCCTATCCCCCAGCTTAGAGGAATCCACCAGGGCAAAAACCAGGTATTCATAGGCGGAACAATCCGGAACCGCATCCGTCGAAATGTCCACGAAATCCGCATCCACCTTCATCTGGGCAAAGAGTCCCTGGATATCCTCCTGGGCCAGCTGGGAATTGGCCTCCCGGCTATTCCAAAGCACCAGGCATTCCGCGGCAGGTTCCGCCGTGCTGGCGCTGGCGGCTGCTTCTTCCCCGCCGTCCGCTTCCTGCGAGGCCTCAAACTCCGAAGCGGCCAAGAGCTCCACGGTTCTTTCTCTAGGGGTATAGCTTCCATAGAACTGCTGCCCAACCAGGGCAAACCCCAGCAGGGTAAACAGTCCGCATATGATCAAAACCGGCAAAAACCGCAATACTTTACTCGTCTTCATAGCTAAGCTTCAAAATGACCTCGTTCTCCAATGCCTGTACCAGATACAGATCCTCCGCCACTTCTGTGGCGGTTCCGTTTATCACCTGGGAAACGGTTCCCCGGTTCACCCGGGCAAATAGCCAGGCCTCGTCCTGGAAGTTAGACAGGTGAATGGCGATCTCCCCGTCCCCCTCCTCCACCAGAGGATCCAGATAATAGTATCTTTGAACAGCCCCGGCCATCTCCGTGCCCGTGAGATTCCGGATCTCCGGAGCCGCCGTATAGAGCCAGTCCATGTATTCTCCGAGACGGTTCCGCATGGCTTCCCAGCCCTTTGCCGCGCCCCGGTCCTCATCCAGCACGTCGTCGGGATGGAGGAAATGGGAATTCACAAAATGGAAATTCAGCTCCGACAGGGCGGCGATTTCCATGTAGGAATCGATCACACAGCCGGAAATGATTCTTGGGGTCTCGATGATTCCGTCTTTCGCCACCTCAAATTCCTGGGTGTATTCCGCCTGCCCTTCAAAATAAATGCTGGCGATGGCTTTGATATCCAGAAAATCCTCTGCCAAAATGGCTCTTCCTTCCTGGGAAAGGACGTTGGAAGGGGGAACATACACCTGAAACTTTTCATCCGGATAAAGGGCCGTGCAGAACCGGTTCAGCTCTGCCATGGCTGTCCGGATATCCTCCGGGCTTTCCCACTGGCGATAGGATTCGTATTCTTCCCCGTAATAGAAATTGGGCAGCACCAAGGGCATGTGGTTGTAGCCGTGGAAGCCGATCTCCCCGCCCATGTTCAATAGTTCGTTTCCGAAATACTGAAATCGTCTGGTATCCGTGTTGCCGGAAAGAGGCGCTGCATGCTCGTCGGAATAATTCTCGATCACAAGGCCCGTATAGCGGACCCCGTGTTCTTCCGCCAGTTCCTGAATATCCGGCCACCAGACGTTGGTATAAAAGCTTTCCACGTCCATGCCGTAGTCCCGTTCGATGTACTCGCCGGACCCATGGGGCACTGGGGAGGGGAAGTCGTCCAGATAAAAGCTGGAAGCGTTGATGACAGGGTAGACGCAGCTGTCGGACAGCAGGCTGTAGGCTGCGGCGTAAAACCCCCGGTAGGCCTTTTCAAAGTAGTTCAGATTGACGGATACCACATCGCCCTTTTCATAGGTATATTTCCAGATCAAAGGCACTTCCGTCTCGTCCGCGCTGGCAAGATACACCTGGCACTCCGGATCCAGAATGACCCGATTGGCGGAATCGAAGGGATCAGATACAGCAAAGTCCTTTCCAGCTCCTCCTACCATAAAATTCTTCTTAAACCGAAGCCTCCGCACGGTATATCGTTCTGAAGGGTCCGTTTCCCGGATTCCCATTTGCCGGAATACCATGTCGTAATAGCGATCGGCTTCCGGCGGACAGGCGATCAACAGATCCATCCCTTCTTTTACGCTGTCGAAGATCTCGAAAAGTTCTTCCCCGAGGGCATCGTACAGCCCAAAGGCCAGGACCGCCTTCGGATAACCGGAAAGCGCAAGTTCCGGTTCTATGGCAACGTCCTGCTCCTCATAGCTGACCCGCATCTGCCGGAGCACCGCCCGCATCTCCTCAGCCGCATTCACGGAATTATCCTCCTGGCTGTTCCAAAGCAGCAGGCATTCTGGTTCCTTTTCAAAGGGCGGTTCCTGAAAGGCCTCCTGCTCCAGCACGTCGAGGCGCAGCTCGGATTTTTTCACAGCCACGTTGTGCCGTTCCGCCACCAGAACGCAGACGATGAACAAAAACAGGGTCATTGCCACCTGCATCCTGCCAAACAACAGCTTATGAAATCCGCTTTTTCGGGATGTTTTCTTTTTCTTCTCCCTGCTTTCCTTCATCCTTTCCCTTCCAGAAGGCGACGATCTTCCTGGCATCCGCCGACAGGTAGATTCCCTTTTCCTCCAGCAGACCGATGAGCCGGCGCACTTCGCTGCCCTCATTCTTTTCCACCGCAAGCCGGATCTGGAACAGATAGCCGTCCTCCATATCCGGCCAGCGCTCCGTAACATATAACGCGCTTTCCAAAGCCTCCTGGAGTCTGCCCAAAGCCAGCAGCTGATCGAAGCGTTTGCGATAAAGCTCCCGCTGGAGTTTCTCATCTTCCTTGCTTCGTTCGATCATATATTTCAGCAGATCGCAGTATTCCTCCTGCCGGACGCGCTTCACATTTCCTTCCAGAAGTCCGCTGCCGATATAGGCTTCCAGCACGTCCGCATATGCGCGGCGCCGTTCCTCCGATTCCTTTCGTTCCTCAAAGGCCTCCCGCCTGCGCACAAGCTCCGCCTCATAATCCTTCTGCAGCTCCACCATGGCAGTGGTGGCGTAATGCACCACCTCTACGTCGTCGTTGAGCTTGGCCTTCTGCAGCACCTCCACATACTGTCCCGTATCATGATACAGAATATCCATGATCAGTTCCCGCCGTGTCCTGCCATCGTTCATCAGCAGGGCTTCCTGCAGAGGCACCATGAGGTTTTTCGCCGGATCCTCCTCCATCAGGATGCTCCGGTAGATCTCGTCGTTGATCTTCAGCTTTTCGATTCCGACCTCCATGTCCGCTTCCGGATGCATCCTGGTTCGCCACTCCAGTACCGCCAGGCAGGCAAAGCCGAACACCGGGACGAAGATCACCAGCGGCATGATCATGGAGGGGCTCTTCAAAATGCGCATCTTCATCAGCAGATATGCCCCAAGGCAGAGAAGACAGTGAAGAATGACAAAAAACCACATCAGCATCTTTCCATCACCCTACCTTCTCCCTTACCTGATAGGTAAGCCCGCTGCCCGCAAGCCGGTTTTCCACAAACCGGAAGCTGTCGGCGTTAGCCTGGGTCAACACCAGATAGAGCCTGCCGTCAGACCCTTCTCCGATGACATCCGTGGTCCGGATGATCCGGGAGAGAATATCGCTCGCCCGCTGTTTATCCGAAGTACCCAGCTGCACCAGCACATGCTCCGCTACGCCCTTTTCCTGCATTTCCTTCTGTACGGAAAGCAGCTCCATAAAGCGCTCCGGCCGCATGACGTTGGTTCCTGCATAATAGTTTTTCTCTTCCGTAAGGGCCATATAATCCAGGGCTCTCAGGATGGAGGTCTGTACCAGTCCGCAGAGGATCCGGAACAGGTTCATGTAGTTCATGCCGTACTGCTCCGCATCCGCCTCATAAATAAACACCACCAACACCAGCCTGTCCTCCCGGAAGATGCCGTTGGCATAAACCGGCATTCCTTCCGTCATGCTGGTATTTTTATAGGTCTGCCCGCTCTTTACGGTGCGGAACAGCTCCTGGGCTTCATCCACCGCAATGGATTTCTGAAGCCTCTGGCGCATCTGATCCGAGCAGGCCACCAGGCGTCCGAAGCTTTCCTTTTGTCCCACGGAATAGATGGCGATGGAATGATTTTCCAGGATATCCTCCATGATCAGAATGGCCTCCAGGAAGATTTCCTGGGGCAGCACATGGTCAAGCTTCTGCACCGCATCGAACACCCGGCCAAAGCTGTCCTTGAAGCTCAGGATCTGTTTTTTGTATTCGCCCTTGTTTTCGACGGCTCCCTGGTATACCTCGTTCAGGAAGATATATTTGTCCCGCAGCAGGTTGTACTCCTCCTGGGCGAACTTAATCTCCTCGGTTTTCTTGTTCTTGACGTAGCCGGTAATGGAGCCCGCCATCAGGTAAATGGCAAAGGGGATCCAGTTTTCCACGTTGTAAAACAGGATCGTCCAGTCCATACCGCCCAGGAGGTACTGGATAAACAGCGCGATGCTGGACAGCACCGCCGCAAACACGCCGATCTTCAGTCCATGGACCGTACCCATGGTCACGATATAAAAGAGCCTGACGTCCACAAACCGGAAATACACGCCGTCTCCCATATAAGCCCGCACAAGCTCTGACAGGAAGAACAGCACCACCAGCTCCACATATTGGATGAGGGCCGGGGCTTCCTCCAAAAGGCGGCTGAGATATTCCAGGATGCCGCCCTTGTTTTTTCCATAATTCCGGCAGAAGCGTTCATAGAGAGCTCCCATCCGCTCCATCATGTCATCCCTGGGAATCCAGCCATAGCGCTTTCTCAAGCCATAGGGATAGGTTTCCTGGCTGATGACATAGGCGCGTTTTTCATAGACGACCCTGAGCTCCGGCTCTTCCATCTCCAGGACTGCCGCCAGTTCTCCATAGGTGTGGCTGTATCCGCTGGAAAGGATGTAGCTCCCGCTCTCATCCTCGTCCTCATCCACGATGCGCCGCAGCAGATCCCCCAGGTCTCTCTGGCTGATCATATCCAGAGGATCGTTTTCCCTGTAGGGCAGAAGGATCTTTTTATCCTTGTAGGCTCTGGTGAATATCCTGCCGAGAAAGGCTCCCTCGTTGTCCATCTCGTCTGCCAGATAGGGAAGCCTCAGGGTAATGAGCTTCAGTCCCGTTGTGCGTGCAAAGAAACGGCACATTTCCTCCACCTGTCCGGCTCTCAGAGAGAGGGCCTGATAGTAGTCCTTTCCCATTTCCACACCGCCGGTCCCAATGGACGGAACGTAGTTCTGGCTTTCCACAGAGGACAGGATGATCACCTTGTCCACCTGGGCATGGGCCGCCTGCAGAAGGGTCTGTTCCAGCTTCTGGAGTTCGTTGTCCTGTCCTACACCGCCGTCCGCATAGCCGGAAACAAATACCACCGTGTGAAAGGAATACACGTCAAAAAGCTGGGCAAAGGATCGATCCTCCGGTCCGTAACGGTAACGGCGGCCCTTGATCCCCTTCCCCGCTGTTTCATCGCTGTCAGCCAAAATAACGCGGATTTCATCGCCGAGGCTTGCAAACATATTTTTTTTCAGGAGACCGGTGCGCCCGGTTACAAGAATATCCTTCATATGGTCATCCTCGTTTATAAAATATGCACGTTTTCCAGCATGCATTCATAATCAATTATTATAGTATAATCTACCCCCTTTTTCAATAAAAATGAACACTTTTTATCTACCCCTGCACTATAATTTTGAAGAAATTTTACAGTCAGTTTAAACAGCACTGTGCGGTCACCTGATCACCCCTGTTCTTTCAGTATATGACTCCCCTATAGCATACCCCTCTGTAAAAGCGCTTCCTGGCCTGCATTACACCCCCCCCGCTCAACTATTTTGGCCCGTTTCCCTCTGAAAGCCCCAGCGCATGCAATCAAAAAAGCCCCTCTAGGAAAGCCCTGCAGTTTTGCTGCTTCTGCTTTCCCAGAGGGACTGTATGTTTCTTTTTCAGCTTTTATTTTGCCAGATCAACCCTTCCGGAGAGCCACTCCTCTACTACTTTGGCGCTGACCTTGGCCGCCTGAGCGATCTTTTCCACGGGAATTCCCATCTCCGCCAGGGAAAAAGCCATCTCTTTGGCTTTTTTCATCTCACCTTCCGTAAATCCTTTTTCCAATACACCCTGACTTAAATTACACATATGCTCCACTCTCCCTTCTGTTTCCTGGCTCATCTTCAGCCCGTATTCCTGCTCTATGATCTCCTTCTTCTGCTCCGCTCCTGTTTCGTCAGAAAACAAGATTGGTTTTTGTTACTGAGATCTGCTTCTGATCGTAGAATCCATCAGAAAACAAAGACTGTTTCTGACAGATATAAGAAATGGGCCTGCCCGAAGGAAGGCAAAAGCCGGAAGCACGACAGCTTTATGTTGCTATCATACCATCCGGCTTTTCATTATTCAAGTCTCAAAAAGGGAGCTGGCTGCCTTATGCGATCTTGAAGATCCACCCCTCCGGTGCTTCCACGGTTCCCAGCTGAATGCCCGTCAGGGTATCCAGCAGTTTTTTCGTCACAGGTCCTGCTTCCGCCAGGCCCTTGCCGAACACGATGTCCTTTCCATGATCGTTTACGACGCCTACGGGAGAGATCACCGCCGCCGTGCCGCACATGCCGCACTCGGAAAATTCCGGCAGCTCCGAAAGAGCCACTCTCCGCTCCTCCACCTTAAGCCCCAGCATATGCTCCGCCACATATTCCAGGGACCGGCGGGTCACGGAAGGCAGGATGCTGTCGGACTTCGGCGTAACAAAGGTTTTTCCGTCTCCGGAAATGAAGTAGAAGTTTGCGCCTCCGGCTTCCTCCACATATTTTCTTTCCATGGGATCCGGGAACATGTTGTCCGCATAGCCGCCTTTGGCTGCGATCTCATGGGCGTGCATGCTCATGGCATAGTTGAGGCCCGCCTTGATATGGCCGGTTCCGTGAGGAGCCGCCCGGTCATAATCGCTGACCATCACCGATACCGGCTTTGCGCCGCCAGTATAGTAGGGGCCTACCGGCATGACGATTATACGGAAGGTGTACTCGTCGGAGGGCTTGACGCCGATCACCGGTCCGGAAGCGAACATATAGGGACGCACATAGAGGCTTGCGCCGCTTCCATAGGGAGGTACATAGGCGAGGTTTGCCTGTACCGTTTCCCGCAGGGCGGAAAGGAACTGCTCCTTGGGGAATTTCGGCATGCAGAGGTACTCCGCGGAATCCATCATCCGTTCCGCGTTCAGATCCGGCCGGAAGCAGACGATGTCTCCCTTTACCGTCTCATAGGCCTTAAGCCCCTCAAAGCATTCCTGACAATAATGCAGGATACCGGCGCATTCGTTGATGGTCACATTGGGGTCTGCGGAAAGCCCGCCTTCCTGCCATGCGCCCTCCTTATATTGCGCCACATATCTCCAGTCACAGGGTCTGTACTGAAACCCGATATGTTTCCAATCCAGATCTTTCAGTTCTCTTGCCATTGCTGCTTTCGCCCTGCAAACGCCCAGGGCGTTCCTCCTTCCTGTCTGTCTCCTCTGCCTCCGGCAGCCACCTCCGGAACTGCAGTTTTTCAAGTACGAATAGTATCACTATACGCTCTTTTGGAAAAATCGCAAGTTTCCGGAGGGAAAGCCGTGAAAAGGCAAGGCTTTTTTTCCGCTTTCATAACCTGGATTTATAAAACGGGGTTCCTCTTCTGCATAATAAAAGCACCTCCGTAAAAGTCTGTAAAGCCTCTTACGAAGATGCTCCTTTGCTGTCAGGGATACAAATTTACAGGCTCTCTTCGATGCGGGTCTCGTGTTTTTCCGCTTCTTCCCGGAGGGCTTCCTCCGTCTTCTTCTGAGCCTCTGCTTCCTTTTCCTTTGCTGCCGCTTCCTGCTCCTTTGCCGCCTGTTCCTCTTCCTCCAGGTTCTTGGCGAACTCCTCCTTGATGTCGGTGACGGTTTCGGAAATGCTGTCCTTCACGTTCTCCACTGCGGAGCGCACCTCCTCGGGCTTCAGCTTTTCGCTGACCTTTGAGGAAACGTCGCTGACCTTCTGGGTCACGTCGGAAGCCATGTCTCTCAGATTGCCGATGACCTCGCTCTTTGCTGCCTCCGGATCCACGTCGTATTTTGCCTTCATGTCCTTCACATGCTGTACAGCGGTCTTTCCGGCTGTCTTTGCGAGATTTCCGGCGTCTGCCGTCACAGCGCCTGCAGCCTTGGCAAGATCCGTGGCTGCAGCCTTCAGGTCTTCCTTTTTGCCGGTGCTGATGGAGGTATAGGTGCGTCTTGCTGCCTCCTTTACCTCGTCTGCGCTGCCCTCCAGCTCATGAATGTCAGCTTTTGCAGCCTCCTTGAAGTTTGTATAATCCTTCAGATATTTTACCACGGCCGCTGCGCCTGCTGCCAGCGCCGCCGCTCCGATCAATCCGCCTAATCCACTTCTCTTTCCCATAAGCTACCTCCTGTTTCAAAAGCCTTCTGCTTTGATAGAAATATCATATCACTTCACGGTGGATAAATAAACCTGTTTTTCGTGAAGTTTTTCTGATTTCCATGAAGTTTTTGTAAAATCTCCGCCATAGGGCCGGTGTACAGCAGCCTTTCGCAGTCAGGACAGATTTTCCAGTCCGAAGCTTTCCGGCAGGAGCTCTGACAGCCTGTATGCCTGATATGCCTCAGGGCTCTTTGGCAAAAGGATCTCAAAGCTGTCAGGATCGGAAAATTCCCGCATCACCTGCCTGCAGATGCCGCAGGGCGGGCAGTGATCCGGCAGACGCAGTTCCTGATAGTCCGCCGTAGAAAGCCAGCTCTCCGGACAGCCCGCTATGGCGATGGCCTGAAAGGACCGCTTTCCCTCTGACACCGCCTTGCATATGGCGGTGCGCTCCGCGCAGATTCCCGCCGGATAGGAGGCGTTTTCCACATTGACTCCGGTGACGATGCTGCCGTCGCTGCAGAGCAGGGCCGCCGCCACATGAAAATGAGAATAAGGCGCATAGGCCTTCGGCAGCATGCGGATCGCCGTCTCCGCCAGTTTCCCATATACGCTTTGTTTGTCATTCTGAAGCTTGTTTTCCTGTTCCATCCCTGTTCTCCTTTTCCGGCTTTTCCAGCCCGGCGGACCGCCCCTCACCCAGGAAGCAGACGGGCTGTCCTGTCTAATGAAAACGGGCGGGAGCCTGTGCTTCCGCCCGGTTATGTTCCTCTGGCCCAGAGTGCCGTCAGTTTATCAGTGACTCCCAGCCCAAGGCCAGGTGGGATCTCGCATGGACCGTTTCAGCCCTCCGCTCCAAGGCGGCCCGGCATCCGCATCGCAAATATAGAGATTCCGTATGTCAATTTGTGGAAGTAAAATGTATAAACTTAACGAGCACCCCAGGTTTTCGATAATATATTAACACAAATTTTCCGCTTAGGCAACCTTCTGGCGGTATCTGGACCTCTGAAAAAGCCTTTTTTCAGGCCCTTTTCCCCTTTAAGCCTCCTGGCCTGCGGCATCCAGGGTAAACCAGAAGGTCACCCCTTTTTCTTCATTCTGCACGCCGCATTCCTGGCCGTGGGAATCCACGATGGCCTTCACGATACTCAGGCCGATTCCGGAACCGCCATAGGCCCGGGTCCTGGCCTTATCCACCTTAAAGAACTTGTCCCAGATCCTGGGAATATCCTCCTGGGGAATCGGTTCCCCGTCGTTGTAAACGCTGATGCGGATCCGTTTCTGTTCCTCCAGCCTCTCCAGATGGATCACGATGTTCCGCTCTCCCTCCAGATGATTCAGAGCGTTATTGAAGTAATTGGTGATCACCTCTTCGATCTTGAATTCGTCCGCCCAGACCGGCGCGGAGGAAAGCCCTGTTACGGTCACCTTGGCCTCCTTGTCCCGGATCACCAGCTTCTGGGTCTCCAGGATGCTCCCCACCAGCTCCGCAACGTCAAAGTAAGCGAATTCGATCTTGTCATTTCCGATCTCCAGATCGTTCAGGGAGGTCAGCTGTTTGACCATCTTGTTCATCTTCTGGGCCTCGTCCGCGATGACGTTGCAGTAATAGCTGCGGCTTTCCGGGTCCTCCGCCATGCCCTCCGTCAGGCCTTCCGCATAGCCCTGTATCAGGGCGATGGGGGTCTTCAGCTCATGGGACACGTTGGCGATGAAATCCTTCCGCATTTCGTCGATCTTGTTTTTCTCGTCGATATCCTTCTGCAGCTCGTTGTTGGCGGTCTTGAGCTCTGCGATGGTTTTCTCCAGCTGTTCCGACATGGTATTCATGGAACGGCCCAGCACCCCGATCTCGTCCGTCTCCCGTCCCTCATACTTGATTCCGAAATCCAATCGGGTCATCCGCTCAGAGATCTTTGCCAGATGATTGATGGGTCTGGTGATGGCGCTGGTGGTAAGATACACCAGGATGCCTCCCAGGGCCAGGATCACCGCGCCCACCATCAGCAGAAACCGGTTGGTGATGGCGACGCTGTCCCGGATCAGGGCCACCGGCATGGACATCAGGAACTGGGTCTTACCGTCCGTAAAGTAGCCCCAGCTTTCCAGATAGGCTGTGTTGGAGCGGGAATCCACCGAACGCTGGATGCAGTAGTCTGCATTCTGAAAGATGGTCTCCGGCCTCTCCTGTCTTGGGAAGTTGCTGTCTCCAAAGGGATCCCCCTGGATCTCATACTCCCTGGTTCCGTCACCCAGCAGCGCCTGCCGGTTCCGGATGTAAAACTGCAGCTTCTGAGCCAGCCAGTTACCCTCTCTGGAGGTAGCGATGATGGCCGTTCCATTCTGGTCGATCATCACCACATTGATGTTGGAGTTATCGTTCAGCTCCCGGAAGATGGATACCACCGTGGAATCCTCTCCGGACTGCCCGAATTCGTCCTGCATCACCTCCGGCAGGGTACGGCCCGCCTTTTCCGTCTGCAGCACCACCGTATCCAGGGTGTTGTAGGCGGTCTGAAGGGTCCCCACCATCTGCCGCATATAATAAGACTCCAGAAACTGACTGTTGATCACATACATGACGATGAGCACCAGCGCCATGATTCCGGTAAAGATCAAGGTAAATCTTGTCCTGATGGAATGCTTCATAAACCTGTTCTCCTGAACCTTCGCAGATCGTTCTGCTCCACATTTCGCGTAACGTTTTCCTTTTGAAGATTCATTATAAACGCGGCATATGAATAAATTGTGTCCTTTTTGTTTTTATTCTTTGAGTCGCCAGGCTGTCAGCTGATACCCCTTTTTGGAATACTCTGGAAAGGTATGCTTGGTTTCGCTGTAGGCGATGTTCTGATAGCTCTGGCCTCCGGCCTCAAAGCGGACATGGTAATGGTTTTCCTCGTAGACCGCCCGATACACTGTATCCGCAGCCGGAACGGTCCCGTTCCAGCCATCCCACCGGAGAAAATGATTCCCTACAGGCGGATTGGGAGCCGCCGGGCTGTAGGCGCTCCCCGGCGTAAGCTCCACCGTCCCCGGCCCGCCGGAGCCCTTTCCAGGATCGAAGGTGATCCGCACGCTGCCCCGTTTTGCGCTCTCCAGCAGGGCCGAGCAGTCCCGCAGATTGTCGCTGACCTCATAGGAGGCGCTGGCGTCGGTCCCTGCCCCGCTGTAATAGTTGTATTCGAAAATGCCCACATAAAGCCCTGTCACGCTGTCATGCAGATCCTCGATCTCCAGCCTGAGATCCAGGTCAAAGTCGCTGCTGCCGTTCACCTCCTCCGGAGGCGTATTGTTGGAATAGGACACCACCTTTGCGATATTGACCGTTTCAAAATCGCAGTCGTCGTCCGTCCATCTGTGATCTGGCGCAACGTAGCCTATAATGGTTCCGCCCCTCCGGAAGCTGTTTTTGGGCTCGCAGAGCATTCCCGTCTGGTTGATAAAGCGCTTCATCCTGTATTCCGCCATGAGGCTGTAGGTATGATAGGCATCCGGCGCAATGTGGTAGTATTCCGTACCCCCTGGCTGCATATCGTTTGGCGTGCAGCCGGGAGCAGCCTTTTGCCCGTAGCTGGTAAAGGCCAGGAAGGGTCCCCAGTAATAATGGTAGCTGGTATCGCTGGTACGATAGGGTCCCTTTACCTTTCCGGTGATGCGTATCTCATAGCGCTCCTCCTGGGTCTTCCGCACCGTTACCTGCAGATTCCTGACATACCTCGACAGGTTTCCCTCGCTGACGATCTGGTCCGAGACCGTGGCGGACCTTGCCGCTGCCTTCAGCGGGAGCAGGGCTCCGGTGGCCAGGTTTTCTGTTGTTGAACTTCCAGTGGCCAGGCTTTCCTCAGCCGTGCTTTCTGTTGCCACCCATTCTGCAGCAGTGCTCTCTGTCGCCGTGGTTTCTACAGCGATCCCGCCGCCTGCTTCCTCCCCGGCTCTTGGATGGAGCTCCGAGATCTGAAAAATACCGCCGGAGACCGCCAGCAGCACTGCCGCAAGCGCCGCGGCGGCAGCCAATACCAAAAGCCCCGACACCATGCCCGGCAGGATCATGCCTGCCGGAAGCCCTGCCGCCGTTTTTTTACCCCCTTTGTGACGCATAACTCCTCCTTACTCCACTTTCTCATAGGAAAATGCGGTTTCCCGGATCTCCGGCAGATAATAAACCGTAAGCTCCGTTTCATATCTGAGGGAGGTTCCTCCCTCCAGCACCGCATCGCAGCGGACCTTGGCTCCCTCCAGGCTCCTGGTGATATCCGACAGGAGAAATTCCGGTCCTGTCTCCGCCTGTTTCCTTCCATCCACATACCAGACATAGCTTTGGGCCCGGTTGGTGGAGGCGTCGAAGAGAATCCTGCCATATTGATAGGCCGTCCTGCCATGAAGGCGCCGGTAGGCCTCCTTGTCCTCTGCCTCAGGGATCTTCTCGATCACATGATTGTTGCTGTGGGCAGGCTCCCAGGCATCCCCTCCCCCTCCTCCGGCAGGATCATCCGGTCCCTGACCGTCCCCGGGATCCGGAGCCTGGGCCGTCCTCCACAGAGCTCTTGCCACCGCCGAATCCCCTTCCATGTCCGCCTTGGACCGGTCTCCCGCATCCTCCGTGGCGATCATATAGCGGCTGCCGTTCCGCAGCAGGGTCCCGTCAGGGCTCTGATTGCCCTTCAGAAACCAGCCCTGAAAACTGCTGCCTGCCTTAACCGGCTCCGGCGGGAGCTGGATGGTATCGCTGCAGGCGCCGCTGCCGTCGTTATACCGGACCCGTAGGCTTAACCGGCTTCCGTACTGAGGGATGTTTCCTCCCTCCGCATCAAAGATCAGCTGATATTCCCTGGGGGATAGCACCGGCGAAAACACCAGGGTCTTCCCATCCACCGGCGTCAGGGAGCGGAACCAGGCGCCGGGCTTTACCGTGTCTCCCGGATAGATCTCCGGGGAGCCGTAGACCGGGTCCTCCCGGGTCCCGCTGCCGGAAAGGGCTCCAAAGGCCGTGGTCTGTCCTGCCGCAAGAAGGGAAATCAGCAGAAAAAGCCCTGTCTTTTTTCCATAGTCCTTCATCGGTTCCTCCTTTCTGACAGATCCTCCTCATAGGGCTCCCGCAGGCACTGCACGGAGCCTCCGTTGGCCGACATTTTCAGATAAAACACCTCTGACAGGACGATGCCTGCCTCGTTTCGCAGCTCATAGCGGAAGCGCCGCTGATTTTCGGAAAAGCTGACGGGAACCGTAATGGCGGCTTCCTGCATGGACCCGCTTCCCAAAAGGCCGATCTCCTTTCCGTAGGGCTCCCATTCCCCCTTCTGGTTTTCCTGATACCATCGGAGGCTGGTCCTGTTTCCGTTCCCCGCCGCGATCTCCGGTACGAGCCTTGCTTCAAATCGGCCCACGGAGGCCATGGAAAAGGCATTTTCCGAAGCGGTGCCCCTGTGGCTATAGCCGGCGTAGGCCTGTTGCAGGGAAAGGAGGGTCATGCACAGGATCAGAGCCGGCAGAAAACCGGTCCTGCCCCCGAAAGCCTGTTTGAAGCCCCTTTTGTTTTTCATGTCCTGCCTCCTTCCTGATCCGTTGCCCCGATCTTCCTGCCTGCCTCGTCCACCCGGCTTCCATCCGGCGTCTCCTCGTTCTGATACAGAGAGCCATAGGAACGGATCCCCAGCTTTTTATATACCCATTTCCCAAAGGAGGTCTCTCCCAGGGCCTTGTCAAAGGCCTCGTAGAACCAGGTCTGCTCCGGGATGTCCGAAAGGGCCGCAAAATAATAATCCGCTCCTTCGATGCTGCGCCAGCCGGTCTGCATGATGCCGCTCAGGGGATCCAGGTAATAGCGCCTGCCGTCCTCCGGGTCCTGATACCAGCCCCGCACCATGGTCCCCAGCCTGCCGTCGGAAATGCCATGGCAGTAATACCAGTTCTGGTTTTCCGAACGGATCCAGCCGTATTCCATGATGCCCTCCTGATTGAACTTGAACCAGGCGTTTTCTCCCTTCCCCTCGTTGGCATAGGGGTTGTGGATATACATCCAGCCTCCCGCCGCTTTTTTCCCGCTCTGGGTCTGATAGCTCCAGGCATGGGTCTTCTCATCCAGAAGCGTCCAGATGCCGTTTCTGGAGGATGCGGTCAGGGAGGGATCCGGATCGGGATAGATCTGTTCTCCCGGCGCGCTGGCCTGACCCCCGCCCCCTCCGGAACCGCTGCCGTTGGCCGGAGCGCGTTCCGTAAGGGTAAAGCGCCAGGAAAGGGCCGCGGAAAGCTCCGAAAAGCTGTTTTTCAGGGAGGCCGGGACGGAAACCGTAAACCGCAGCGCTTCCCTGCCCTGATAAAAATAACCGAGGCTGATACCGTTTTGCAGGGAGGCGTCCAGGAAGCTGTTGTCATACAGCTTTTTGCCCTCCCGTTCTATGGTAAACCGAAGCCCTGAAAGAAGCTCCTGCTCTTCCTTTGTGAGGCCGGAAAGGGAATCCTTTTCCAGAAACAGCCTGAGAAGCACCGCCCGTTTTCCCTTATTTTCCACCACCGCCGTCTCTGTGGCTTCCTCTCCCGGAAGCAGGGCTCCCAGCTTTTCAAAGAGTCCGCCCCTGACGGAGCTCTTTCCCGTCTCCATCAGGATCAGCAGGGAGCCGTCGGTCTGCCGCCGGAGAGGCTCCGCCTGAGAGGGGGTGGCGTCCCCGAAGCCCATCCCCTCCCAGGGATCCGCCTTGGAAAAATCCGGTGTGATGCCCAGATCCTGCACCGCCTCTAGGGAGGCCTTTACGGTAAAATCCGTTTCCTGCTCCACCAGGCTGTAATCCGGGATCCGGATGCTTGTGCAAAGCTGCAGCTCCTCTCCCTCCTGCAAAAGCCTGGTACAGTAGAGGAAGCCCTCCCGGTAGATGCAGTCCTTCCCCAGGCCGGAAAGCACCGGCGTTTCCTGTTCAAAAAGTCCGCCGCCTCCCTCGTAGGCGATCCGCACCCGGATCCAGGCCGGGGCCTTCTGGTTCTTCACCGTCACCGCGTAGCCTGCGCTTTCTCCTGGCTGGAGGCTCCCCTGGTCAGGATCTGTCCTGGTATAGAGCCTAGCCTCTACGCCGCCTGTCCTGACGGCGCTCTGCACCGGAAAGCTTTCTGCGGCCAGGGCGGCGGGAGGCGCTGCCATAAGGAATGCCGCTGTCAGGAACCACAGCGCGGCTTTTAATCTTTTTTTCACACCTGACCGCCTCCTTTATGTGGAAAGTCCCGCCAGCTCCTTAAGGAGCCCTCCGGCCTCGGAGATGCTTTCATAGCCCTCCAGCTGGACGGCGTAAGGCGTCACCAGCACGCTTCCGGAAAAACCGGTCCCGTCTTCCTTTTCGCTGATGGAGGTGATGTCCGGCACCTGGATGCCCTGAAACAGAAAGCTGGTTTCTCCGCCCCGTTTCTCGCCGTCTCTCCTTCCTGCCACCACGTCCTTATAGCCATAGTAATAAACGGAGCTTTCTCCCTCCTTTTTGGCTAATTTCTGGTACAATAGTTCCCATTTTTTGTCCTGATTGAGCTGCGTCAGGATCACGCAGTCGTGGACCGTATCCTTGGTCTCTCCGCCGATCCTAAAGGAGGCCGCAGGCACCTCCACCTTCAGGGCCACCCAGGCGTCATAGCTTAAGGGAGAGACGAATTTGGGATTTTTTGGCACCACGGAGCCGGGCTGCAGATTTTCCGCATCGTCCGGAATGCCGTTGCCGTCCTCATCCTGGTCCGGCCAGTCCGGCTCTACCACGCCGGTGCCGTTGTCCTCGTCGTTATCGATCTTTCCCTCCTCCTGGCCGGCCTGAATGGTGAAGGTGTTCCGGGTGGTCTCGCCGCTGGCGCTGAAGGCGGCATAGCCTGCCCCCGCCGCGACGCCTGCGGACATCAGAAGCGCCAGCGCTACAGCGCCCCTGCGGATTCCGACGGTTTCCCGCGCCCGCTTTCTGCTTTTTGGAACCATTTGCGTGTTCTGTCGTTTCATGTTTTCCTCCTTTTCCTTGGTAAAATGATGTATGGATGATCTCTGCCCTTCTCTGCAGGCGCTTCCGCTTCCACGGAGGCACCCTGCAGGATCAGCAGCAGAAGCCCTAGAATCAGAAAAGCTGGGGATCTCAGAAAGGCAAAGATCCGCTGCCCCTGAGGAAAAGCGGCAATGCAGACGCCCCTGATCTCCTCCCTGCGGACGAAAAAGGCGTCCGGCTCCCGGTTGGCATCGCCCTTGGTCCGGAATCCCTCTCCGTTCTTTTCGATCACCCGGTGCAGCATCTGGACGCCGCCCTTTTGAAAGGAGATCACGTCTCCCTCCCGGATCCTTTCCTCATGGGTGTGGATGAGGACGATATCCCCGGCGGAAATGCCGGGTTCCATGCTGCCGCTCATGACCTCTACAAAGGCAAAGCCTGTGCGGGGCAGCAGAAACAGGGTAAAAAGGATGCTTAAAAAGGCCAGTGTGGCCGCGTTCAGAAGGCACCGGGAGATGCCTCCTGTAAAAAGTTTTTTCTGTTTCATACAAATGTCCGGTTGCTGATAAAAATCAGGATCACTGATAAGAATCAGAATTGAAAATGGAATGGTTTCAGAATCTGAAAAAGACCGGTATCACTACCTGTGTGACTGTCAAAAAAAGATAAAATGTTGTAAAACTGGTTTTCTGTTGAAAAACGGAATGCTGCTGAATGACGCAGCGGTCAAATGAAAAAGAATTGTATAGACGATCTGTTGATCGAAGTATCCCTATCTTACTGCCTTCGGGTCCTTCTGTCAAGTGTATCCGGCGCAGGTTTTTCTTTTTTTCCTTTTCCGAAAAAAGGAGCCGTCTGCTTATTCCTGCAGACAGCCCCAGTCGATCTTCATTTTTTTCAGCACCTTCCGGTAGGATAGGGCCAGAAATACCGCGGCGCAGATCCAGGCCGCCGGATCGCAGAAGCAGGCCAGGCCGTAGCTGTGAAGCCCCATGGCCGCCGCCGCAAACAGAAGCCTCGCCAGCATCTCCACCACGCCTCCCAGCATGGGCAGCAGGCTGTAGCCGCAGCCCTGCATGAAATTCCGGAACACAAAGATATAGCTCAGGGGAATATAGAACAGGGCGCTGATCCAGATATAGGTCCTGGCGTAGGGCATCAGGGGCGTCACGTCCCCTGAGAAAAAGAGCCGTATGGTATAGGGGATCGTCAGGATCATGAACACCGCCGCAAGGATGGAGTAGACCGTATCCATCCGCAGGGCCGCCCGGACCCCTTCCCTGATCCGTCCCATATCCCGTTTTCCTGCGTTCTGCCCCGCATAGGTGGCTCCCATCTGTCCCATGGAGACCATGCCCTGGGTCACCAGGTTCTGCACCTTGCAGGCAGCCGTATAGGCCGCAATGGCAGAGGGCCCGAAGAGGTTGATGGCCGCCTGCATGATCATGCCGCCGCAGGCGGTGATGGAAAACTGCAGGGCCATGGGGATGCCGATGGAAAGCTGTCTTTCCGTATCCCTCCGGTTGAGCCGAAGATCCTGTGTCTCAGGCCGCAGCGAGGGCTCAAAGCGCAGGATGTAAAACAGGCACAGGAGACCGGAAAGGAACTGGGAGATCACCGTAGCGTAGGCCGCTCCTGCCACGCCCATGGAAAACCGCAGGATGAACAGAAGGTCCAGGGCCACGTTCAGGGCCGCCGAAAACAGCAGGGTATAAAGCGGGATCCGGCTGTTTCCCACCGCCCGCAGATAGGCAGAGGTCAGGTTGTAAAGCACCGTGGCAAAAAGGCCCCAGGAAATGATGATGATATACCGGTAGGCGTCCTGATAGATCTCCTCCGGCGTATTCATAAGCCCCAGCAGGCCTCCCATGGACAACACGCACAGGGCCGTCAAAAGCACCGTCACCAGCAGGGAAAGGGTCATGCCGTTTCCTACGCTGCGCCGCATCCCCTCTCCGTCTCCCGCCCCGAAGCACTGGGCGGTGACCACGGAAAAGCCGGCGGTGATGCCCTGGGCAAAGCCGGTGATGAGGAACATGATGGTTCCGGTAGAGCCCACCGCCGCCAGGGCGTCGCTGCCCACATAGCGGCCCACGATGATGGTGTCCGCCATGTTATAGAGCTGCTGGAAGATATTTCCCAGAAGAAGGGGCAGCATGAACCGGAGCATCAGCGGCACCGGGCGCCCCTTGGTCATATCAAGCTGCATCTTCCGCCGCTCCTTTACGCATTGGCTCCATCGGTCTCCGGAAGGGGCGCGCAGGCCTCTTTAAGCCAGGCCCGCTCTTCCTCCGTCATATAGGCCTCCAGAGCATCGTACACCTCTTTGTGGTAAGCGTTCAGAAGCGCCAAGTCCTCCTTCCGCATATAGGAAGGATCCAGGGCCTCCTTGTCCATGGGGCACTTGGTATAGGCTTCAAACCGGCAGAACTGACCGTACTCGTTCCGGTGATCCTTTACGCACATCAGCAGGTTTTCCGTCCGGACGCCGTGGCTGCCTTCGATATAAAGGCCCGGCTCGTCGGAGACGAACATGCCCTCTGAAAACGGATAGGAATCCTGCCGCTCCGGCACCAGCTTATAGCGGATGCCTACAGGCCGCTCATGGACGTTCAGCAAAAAGCCTACGCCGTGGCCCGTTCCGTGGTTGAAATTAAGGCCTCTTCTCCAGAAGGGCTCCCGGGCGATATAATCCAGGGCAACGCCGTTGGTGCCCTCCAGGAATCTGGCGTCCGCAAGCCTGAGGTTTGCGATGACGCTCAGGGTAAAGTCCCGTTTTTCCTCCTGGGTACAGGGACCGCAGGCCCAGGTCCTGGTGACGTCCGTGGTGCCCTCCAGGTACTGTCCGCCGGAATCCACCAGATACAGGCCCCTTGCCTCAATGGGGGTATCCTGCTCCGGCGAGGGCGCGTAATGGCACATGGCGGCATTGGGTCCGTAGGCTGCGATGGTGGTGAAGCTTTCCTCGATAAAGCCCTCCTGCATGGCCCGGAGCTCATGGAGCTTTTCCACCGTCTTCCACTCCGTAAGAGGCGTCTTTCCCACATTCTGGCGGAACCAGTACATGAATTTGGTCAGGGCCACCCCATCCTTGATATGGGCCTTTTTCAGGTTTTCCATTTCCACGGGATTCTTGTGGGCCTTTGCGATGGTGGTGGGCAGCATCCGGTCCAGGATCCGGACCTCTGCCGGGACCGCAGCGCAAAGGGCGTAGTTGGTCTTTTCCTTTTCCAAAAGCAGGGTCTTTGCGGAAAGTCCCTCCATGGCTTCATATACCCGGTCCGTATCCGTCTCCACCTCGACGGAAAGGCCTGCCAGATAAGCGGACACCTCCTCCGTCAGATGACCCTTTGCCGTATAGAGCACCGTCCTGTCTCCCTGAAGCAGCAGGAAGGAAAGGAATACCGGATTGCAGGGCACGTCGTTTCCCCGCAGGTTGAGCAGCCAGGCGATATCGTCCAGGGAGCTGATCACATGGGCCTCTGCGGAAAGCTCTGCGAGAGACTTTCTGAGGTCGGAAAGCTTTTCTGCGGCAGGCTTTCCTGCATACTGCTCCGAAAGGATCCAGCAGGGAGCCGCCGCCGGCGCCGGACGGTTTTCCCAGATCTCATCCGGCAGGTCCCTGTTCCATACCACATGGGCCTCTTTTCTGGACAGCTTCCAGAGGAGCTCCTCCGCCTCGCTGCAGGCCACGCATCTGCCGTTAAAGCCAAAGGTTCCGCCCTCCGGCATATGGGAAAGGATATAGTCCTCCAGGGCGGGGGTCTCCGGCTCTCCCATCTTCATCAGCGTGACGCCGCTGTTCTGAAGCTGCTTTCCCGCCTGAACAAAATACCGGCCGTCGGTCCAGAGACCGGCCTCCTCCATGGTGATCACCAGCTTTCCTGCAGAGCCGGTAAAGCCGGTCAGCTCCGCGATCTCCCGGTAATGATCTCCCACATACTCGGACTGATGATCGTCATCCATGGTGACGTAGTATACGTCGATTCCCTCCCGCTTCATCAGCTCTCTCATTTTTACAATCTGCTCTCTCATGATCTGCCTCCCATTTTCGTAAATTTCTGTTTCAGCGTGCTTTTATCGCTTTATCCTTCCGCATCTGAAAAAAGTCCCAAAGCCTGGCAGGCTTTGTAGATCCCGTCGTTGCGGATATCCTCCGTTACATAATCCGCAGCAGCCTTGGTCTTTTCCATGGCGTTCCCCACCGCCACCCCGACGCCTGCGGCCTGCAGGATCTCGATGTCGTTTTCGGAATCTCCAAAGGCATAGGTGTCCTTTTGCCCGATTCCGTAGTATTCGCAGAGGCGCTCAAGCCCCTTTGCCTTGGAGCAGCAAAGCTCCACCATATCCGCTCCTGCCCCTGAGGAAAAGGTCAGAAGCCGCACCATGGGAAACCGCTGCAGGAAGGCCTCCTTGTCCCTGCCGTCCCGGCCCACATAGGACATGGCCCGTACCGGCAGCTTCCACAGCTCCTCCGGCGGTGCAAAGCGGCGTTTTAGGAACTTGTTGTAGCTTTTGTCCGCTTCCTCCTTCAGGGCGGGGTTGACGAAATAGTCCCGGCCGTTTACCGTGGTCCCCACGCAGAGGCCGTGGCTTGCGGCGTACGCCACGATCTCCCGCACCAGCTCCGGCTCCATGAAGTGATTGAAGATCAGCTTGTACTGGCTGCTGCCCCGCTCCGGGTCATAGGGCCCTTCCTCCGCCCGCACTGCCACCCTGGTGCCGTTCTGATGGATCACCGCATCCGGCTCCACCATATCCCGGAACATATAACTGTAATAATTGTCCATATCCCTGCCGCTGGCCAGAGCGATGATATAGTGCTGCCGCAGCTTTTTCAAGGCCAGCAGGGCCGAGGGACAGATCTCGTTTCTGGCATTGTCCAGAAGGGTATGATCCAGATCAAAGGCTACAATGCCCCGCTTTTCGTTTCTTTTTTCCTGCATAGCTCTCCCTCCCTTACAAAAGCCTGCTTCCGATCTGGTAGATCAAAAAGCTCATCACCCAGGCCGTCGCCAGCTGGAAGATCACGGAAAGGGCCGTCCATCTGCGGCTGCCGGATTCCCGGCGGATGGTGATGATGGTGGCGGCACAGGGCACATACAGCAGGCAGAACACCATCAGGCACACCGCGTTCAGGGGGCCGAAGCCGATGGCGGAAAGGCCGGCGTAAAGGCTTGCCATACCGGCGGAAGAATTGACGTTCGGTACGCCGAAAAGCACTGCACAGGAGGATACCACCACCTCCTTTGCGGATATGCCGGCGATGAGGGCCACCACGATCTGCCAGAAGCCGAGGCCGCAGGGTACAAAGAGGGGCACGATAAAGCGTCCGATCTGGGCGCCGAAGCTCTGGGTCATATCCGTGGTATAGCCTGCAGGGCCGAAATTCAGGATCAGCCACATCACCACAGAGGCGGCGAAGATGGTGGTGCCTGCCTTCTGCAGGAAGTCCTTGACCTTTTCCCAGACATAGATGAACACGGTCCTCAGGCTGGGGAGCTTATACTCCGGCAGCTCGATCAAAAGGGCGTTTTCCGTTTTGCTGCGGTCCATCCGGCTGATGACAAAGGCCACCAGGATGGCCATGAAGATGCCGATGACATACATGGAGTAGGCTGCCAGCATGGCGTAGTCCGGGAAAAACAGCTCTGAAAAGAGGATGTATACCGGAAGCCTTGCGGAGCAGGACATGAAGGGGGTCACCAGCATGGTCTTCAGCCTGTCCCTGCGGTTTTCCAGAGCTCTGGAGGCCATGATGGCGGGCACCGTACAGCCGAAGCCCAGCAGCATGGGGATAAAGGCCCGGCCGGACAGGCCCAGCCTGCCCATGATGCCGTCCATCACATAGGCCACCCGGGACATGTATCCGCTGTCTTCCAGAAGGGCCAGGGCCAGAAACAGGATGAAGATATTGGGCAGGAAGGTGATGATGCCGCCTACCCCTGCGATGATTCCGTCGCAGATGAGGGAGATCAGGGGCGCGGAGCAGCCGGCCGCCGTAAGGCCGGACAGCACCAGGCCGGACAGCTGTTCGATCAGGATTTCCACATAGCCCTTGAGAAAATCGCCCACCGTAAAGGTCAGGAAGAACACCAGGGCCATGATGCATAAGAATACGGGAATGGACCAGATCCTGTGGGTCAGGATCCGGTCGATCCGGTCCGTCAGCTCCGCCTTCCGGGCCCTTCCCATGAGACACTCCTCTACGATCTCCTCGATAAAATCATATTTTTCATTGATCACCCGGTCCTCAAAGCCTGCCGTCTGCTGCCGGGGCAGGTCTACGGGATACCGTTCCCAGATGGCATCGTCGGATTCCAGAAGCTTTAGGGCCAGCCACCGGTAATTGGAAAGCCCCGGATAGTTCTGCCGCAGGGCCTCCTCAAACAGGTCGATGCGGTCCTCGATCTCGTCCGAATATACCATGGCGTATTCGCTGTGATGGTCGTGCCTGTGCCGGGTCTTTTCCGCATTTTTATGCTCGTGGATCAGGGGATCCGGCCCCGCCTGTTCCTTATGGTGCAGCACCGCATGCATCAGCACCTCAAGGCCCCGGCGCTTTCTGGCGCTGACGGGGATCACCGGCGCTCCCAGCATCTCCGGGAGTCTGTGAAGGTCGATCTCCATGCCCCGTTTTTCCACGATGTCCATCATGTTCAGGGCTACCACCACCGGCTTTCCCAGCTCCAGAAGCTGCAGGGTCAGGTAGAGATTCCGTTCCAGGGAGGAGGCGTCCACCACGTCGATGACCACGTCCACCTCGTCGGAAAGGATAAAGTCCCTGGAGACCTGCTCCTCCATGGTGTAGGAGGTCAGGGAGTAGGTGCCCGGAAGGTCTACGAGCCGGATATCCTCTCCCTGGAACCGGAAGCTTCCCTCCACCTTTTCCACCGTGACTCCCGGCCAGTTGGCCACCTTCAGCCTGGCGCCGGTATAGGCGTTGAAAAGGGTCGTTTTTCCGCAATTCGGATTACCGATAAAGGCGACTGTGATCATTGCTCTGCCACCTCCACATTTTCCGTGATATGCTTGCCCAGGGCGAACCGGGTCCCCCGGATCTTCACCACCATGGTGCCTCCGCTTTTATTGTTCATGACCTCCAGCAGGGTCCCCTTCGTCATTCCCAGCACGCCAAGGCGCCGCTTCATATCCTGGGGAAGCTCCAGTCCCTGCACGCAGTAGGAACGTCCTGTCTGTCCATTGTTCAGTCTCATGCTGTCTGCTCCATCTTCTTCTGCTGCATTTTCTTATTCCGAGGTTTATTATAGCGAAGGGCGGCGGCAAACTCAATAGCCGCCCATCACAAAAAATACGTGCAGCAGGAGGAGAAGTTTCTCCATCCTCTGCACGTTTTTCTCAAGGGAATCATAAAGGCAGCTTCAGCTTTTCCTTCCGGGAAAGCTTTTTGATGGCGGCCTCCCGCCGCAGGGCTTCCTCCTTGGTGGCAAAGCCCTCCCAGTAAAAAAGGGTAAGGGGACCCCGGCCTCTGGTATACTTTGCGCCCTTTCCCTCCCGGTGGGCCTTAAGGCGCCGCTCCAGGTCCGTGGTATAGCCGGTGTAAAGGCTGCCGTCCCCACAGCGCAGCACATAAACATAGGCTCCGAAGTCCGCATCAGGCTTCTTCAAACTTATACCCCATTCCCCAGATGGTCTTGATCTGCTCTCCTGCGGCTCCCAGCTTGGCCCGCAGCTTTTTCACATGGGTATCGATGGTGCGGGCATCTCCGAAATAGTCGTAATCCCAGACGTTGTTCAGGATCTTTTCCCGGCTCAGGGCGATGCCCTTGTTCTGCATGAAATAATCCAAAAGCTCGAACTCCTTGAAGCTCAGCTCCACGGTCTTGTCTCCGGTCTTTACCGTATGGGCGGACCGGTCCAGCTCGATGCCGCCGCATTTCAGGATGTCCGGCTGTCCCTGCCGGGTCCTGCGGAGGATGGCGTCCACCCTGGCGGTAAGGATCTTGGGGGAGAAGGGCTTTGAGATATATTCGTCCACCCCCAGCATAAATCCCTGCAGCTCGTCCTGTTCTTCTCCCCGGGCGGTCAGCATGATGATGGGGACCTTGGAGATCTTCCGGATGGTCTTCAGCACCTCCCAGCCGTTCATCTTGGGCATCATCACGTCCAGAAGGATCAGGGCGATGTCCTTTTCCGAGCAGAATTTATCCACCGCTTCTTCCCCGTCTGCCGCTTCGATGACCTGAAAGCCTTTTGCAGAAAGGAAATCATTGATCAGCTTTCGCATCCTTACTTCATCGTCTACTACCAAAACCTTTAATTCGTCCATGAACTCCTCTTCTTTCCTCCCTAAGCTCTCGCACAAACCTTGACTGTTTCTGGGGCCTATTGTAGCGGCTGTTTGTGTAAAAAATGTGAAGGAACTGGCGGGCTCTTGTCATTGCCACATAAAACATCCTCCGTTCCTCCTCCAGTTCCTCTCTTCCCTTGTTCTTTCCATGGGGCGTGACCCCTTCGTTGGCGTCTATCAGAAACACCACCGTAAACTCCAGCCCTTTGGCCCCGTGGAAGGTGGAAAATACCGGAAGCTCCGAAAAGCCCTGGCCTCTGAGGAAGGCTCTCGGAGGCGGGGCCTCTCCGTTGGTCCGGTACAGCACCGCCATTTCCGAAAGGGGGATCCCCTGGCCGAGATACCGCCTGATCAGCGCGGACAGGGCCTCGTATTCCGCCTGTTCGTTTTCAAAGCCCTGTACCGATACCCTAGCGGCCAGACTGCGCCCTGGCCGGAGCTCTTTGGGAAACCGGCTGCGGTTATGTTCGATGAGCCGGAGGGCCGCCTCTATGATCTCCCCGCCGGACCGGTAGTTCTGATCCAAAAGCACCCTTTTGCAGCCGGGATAGTCCTCCGGAAACCGCAGCATGATCCCGGGCTTTGAACCCCGGAAGCCATAGATGCTCTGATCGTCGTCTCCCACGATGAAAAGATTGTTCTCCGGAGCCGCCAGGAGCCTTACGATGTCGTACTGTACCTGATTGATGTCCTGAAATTCGTCCACCAGGATGTACCGGAAACGCTTCCGCTCCCGGGCGAGGATCTCCGGCCTTTTCCGGAAAAGGGTCAGGCATAAAAGCAGCATATCGTCGAAATCCAGAAGCCGCATGCAAAGGAGCATCCTTCCGTAGGCCTCATAGATCCGGAAAAAAAGGCCCGGGTCACAGGCGCCCGGCACAAAGCTCCGGGAAAGCCCGCAGTTTTTCGCCCGGCTGATCTCCGCCAGCAACAGGCCCGCCAGGTCCTCCGTATAGACCGCGGGAATATCCGGCCGTTCCAGGATCTTTCTCAGGACAGCCTGCTGTTCTTCGGTTTTGATGATGTTTTTCGGGGTAAAACCAAGATAGGTCTGCAGAATGGAAAAAAAGACGGAATGGAAGGTGCCGAAGACCGGCGCTGCCGCCGGAGCCTCCCGGCTGTTCCTCCGTTCCTTTTCGTAGCGCTTTTGCATCTCCTGGGCCGCCGCCCTGGTAAAGGTGATGACCAGGATCTCCCCGGGTCCTGCACCCTGTTTTTCCACAAGGTGCAGGATGCGGTTTACGATCACCGTGGTCTTTCCGCTTCCGGGGCCTGCCAGGACGAGCATGGGCCCGTCGGTATGTCTGATGGCGCAAAGCTGCGCCTCATTGAATGCCATCTGTCTTTAGCTCTGGGATGCAGCGCCGATGAATACGCTGTAGAACTGCCTTCCGTCCTTGACATAGCAGCTTACGCCGATGGAATCAAAGCCGTATCCCAGGGTATCCAGGATGTACTTTTTGTTGGTCTTGTCCTCGCCGCTGTCGTTTTTGGAGAACCAGTCCGCCACAGCCTCCTCCGGGCTCTGAACGCTCCAGGCTGCGGATTCCGTGATCATGATGCTGTTGCCTCTCACAAACTGCTTTCTGGCCTCCTGGGAGACTGCGGTAACAGAGGAATCCGTCATGGCCCCGGTTTCGGACATATAGTGCTGCTCCGGACGCACATAGATGCTGCTGCCGCCGGGATTTTCGGCGATCTCCTTTGCCCGCACCTCTGCGGCCAGCCGCAGATCCTCATTTTCCGCAAGGGGCTCCTGGCCCGCGTTGCTCCGCTCCTGGTTCAAAAGAGCCAGAAGCTCTGCTGCCGCCGTTGCGGAATAGCCTTCTGCCAGGCTGCCGGCCTCCGCCTGCTGCCCGCTGTCTGCGGTCTCCGCAGCAGTCTCCGCCGCCTGGGTCTGGGCTTCCGTCTGCGCGGTCTCCTGCTGGGCGCCTTCCGCCGTCTCCGTGGCTGCCGCCGCCGGATCCTCTACCTTGACGCCGTCTCCGTTTACCCAGAAGCCGTCGGGGGTGTAGGTGCTGTAAAACATGGCGCCGTCTGCGGGATTGAAGTAGTACTCATGGGTCGCTTCCCCGTTGGTCTCCCTGATGGTGCGCCAGCCGGTGACATAATTTCCGTCAGCGCCTACATAAAAGAAGGAGCCGTTGTCTCCCTCGATCCATTCGTTATATGCCAGCGTTCCGTCAGGCTTCTGGAACTGCCGTCCATCGTTGACCCACTGACCCTCGGTCTTTGCAAAAGCAGGCACGCAGAAAAGCGTGCTCAGCGCGATTCCAAGAACTGCCGCCCTTTTTATGTTCATCATCCCGATTCCTTCCTCCTGTTTGCGGGGCCCTTATGCCTGTGTGACAGGGCTTCCGCCGTTTTTCTTCAAAAAAAGGTATGATCATCGCCCATACCGGCCGTATAGCGATAATCATACCATATTTCAAATTTTAAGTTTTTAAAACTCCCGCATGCTTTCCTTACGATTTGTTTAAACTTCCGCAGAAAGCTTTTCGATGGCGGCGTCGATGCGTTTTAAGGATTCCTCCCGGCCCAGCACGTCCAGGATCTCCGTAGCGCCTGCAGGGGTGGTCTCCCGGCCGGAAAGGGCCGTCCGGATGGGCCACATGATATAGCCCGTCTTGTATCCCTTTTCCTCTCCGAAGGCCTTCAAGGCCTCAAAGAGGGCGTCGTTGGTAAAATCCTCCTGTGCCGCAAGGAGCGGGCGCACCTCCTGCAAAAGGGCAAGACCCTTTTCCGGATCCGTCTTCATCTTCTTGTGGGTGTACAGGGCGGTATCGTAGTCCGGTACCTCCTGGAAGAAATCCACCATGGCCGGGATATCCGGGAACACCTCGATGCGGGTCTTTACCATGGCCGCGATCTTCCGCAGATCCAGGGGCCTTGCGATGGCCTTTTTCAGATAAGGCTCCGCCAGGGTATAGAACCGCTCAAAATCCATCTTTTTGATGTACTCGCCGTTCATCCAGCGCAGCTTCACCATATCGAAGACCGCCGGGCTCTTGGAGATCCTGTGATAGTCGAATTCCTTTACCAGCTCCGGCAGGGTGAACATCTCCTCGTCGGACTCCGGAGACCAGCCCAGAAGGGCCACAAAGTTCACCACGGCCTCCGGCAGAAAGCCCTGATCCACCAGATCCTCAAAGGAGGAATGGCCGCTGCGCTTTGACAGCTTTTTATGGTTTTCGTCCGTGATCAGGGGGCAGTGCACATACACCGGCACCTCCCAGCCAAAGGCGTCGTAAAGCCGGTTGTACTTGGGGGCGGAGGAAAGATACTCGTTGCCCCGCACCACATGGGTGATGCCCATGAGATGGTCGTCCACCACATTGGCAAAGTTGTAGGTGGGGAAGCCGTCGGATTTGATCAGCACCATGTCGTCGAGCTCCGCGTTGTCCACGGTGATGTCCCCGTAAAGCTCGTCGTGGAAGGTGGTGGTGCCGGTCCGGGGATTGTTCTGACGGATGACATAGGGAAGGCCTTTTTTCAGGTTTTCCTCCACCTCCTCCTTTGTCAGGGAAAGGCAGTGCTTGTCATACTGCATGATCTCCTCGCCGTTCACCACGGTCTTCAGGCTCTCCAGCCGCTCCGGCGTGCAGAAGCAATAATAAGCCTCGCCTTTTTCCACCAGCTTTTTGGCATACTCCAGGTAAATGCCCTGCTTCTGGCGCTCGGACTGGACATAGGGGCCTACGCCTCCGTCCTTGTCCGGGCCCTCGTCATGCACAAGACCTGTTTCCTCCAGCGTCCTGTTGATGATATCGACTGCGCCTTCCACCTCCCGCTCCTGGTCCGTATCCTCGATGCGCAGAAGGAAGTCGCCTCCCTCGTGCTTTGCGATCAGATATGCGTAAAGGGCGGTCCGCAGATTTCCCACATGCATGCGGCCTGTGGGAGACGGCGCGTAACGTGTACGAATTTTCATGATCCTGCTCCTGTTTATTTTCCTTTTTCCTGCGCCCATTTCATGGTATAGAATGGGACGAATTTGTTCTGGGCCCAGATGGTGGGCATCTCAGAGGAGGGCACCGGCGCGGCAGTGCTGCCGATCTCCAGAGTGACGGAGGTGCTGGGATTTGCGCACAGCTGCACATAATCCTTGAAGCCGCCGCCCCCTGCGGAAAACAGCATCTGATAGCCGGTCAGGGCGGACAGATTGTTTGCCAGATCCCTGGAATGCTCCCTGAGCTTGTTATGGGCGATATCCCAGTAGATAACGTTTCCCATGGCATGGTAGTTCACCACCGCCTTGAAGTCCCTGGAATTGTACAGGGAGGTCAGGGCTGCCGTCTCCGGCTCCGAAGCCGGATAGGGACCTTTGTATCCGCTGAAGGAGCCCTGGGTGGCGCTTCCCGAGGAGGTGTCCCAGGCCCCGTCGAAGTTCTGGTTCAGATCCACGCCGATGGCGTTGGCCTTAAAGCGCCTGCAGTACTCCGCAAAATCATAACTGGTCCTGTAGTTGCTGGTGTCGTAATTGTAGGCTGTCCGCAGCGCCGACTGCAGGGAAGGATCCCGCAGTCCGTCGATTCCGAACTGGCTGATGGTAACGCCGTCGGGATTGATCATGGGCACATAGTGGATGCACACCTGATTGAACCAGTCGTTCAAGGATCTGCCGTCAAAGGCGCCGTTCTGCTCCCAGGCGTACAGCAGATACTCCACCTGCTTCATGGCCAGATTGGTGGTGATATGCTCCCTGGCATGGATGGCCGCAGTGAACAGCACCTGGGTAGGGGCGTTCCGATTACCGATGATGATCTCGTAAATGTCCCTGCCGTCCCGGCTTTTTCCGATGCTGCGGTAGGTCATCTTCCCCGCATAACGCTGGGAAAGCACGTCCATGTCGTGGAACATATAATCGTAGCTGTAGTTGTCCACGGACATCACCACCGGGTCCGCCGGTTCCAGGCTGGCGGCTTCCACGCAGCCTGCCGGGATGGCGGAGGAAATGCTCATGCCGCCTCTGGCCACGCCTCCTGTGGCGGCGTAGTCCGCCGCATCCAGGCTCACCGTATCGTCTCCGGCAGGGGTCCCGCTGGAGAGGCCGATGCCCGGTCCCTTCTGCACCCCCGTGTTTCCCGAATAGTATACGTCGGCCATGGCTGCCGCGGGATTCATCGCCCCCAGGATTCCGGCTGCCAGCAGCGCTGCTGCCATGCTTCCTTTGATTTTCTTCATATAGCTTGCTTTCTGTTTATTCCTCAGAGCCTTCTCTGTGCTCGTTTCTTCTCTTCTTCCAGGTTCCGTTGATGTCTGAGGGACGCATGGACAGGTCGATCTTTCCGCCGATCTTATCCACCTTGATGACCTTGACGGTCACCTCGTCTCCTACCTTTACCACATCCTCTACCTTGCCAACACGGCTGTCCGCCAGCTTGGAGATATGGATGAGCCCCTTCTTGTTGGGCGCAAGCTCCACCTGAGCGCCGAAGGAAAGGATGTTGACTACCTTGCCGGACATGATCATGCCTACCTCGATCTCCCGGACGATGTTCTCGATGATCTCGATGGCCTTTTCGATCATGGCCTGATCGGTACCGCATACGGATACCCGTCCGTCATCCTCGATGTCGATGGATACGCCGGTCTCCTCGATGATCTTGTTGATGACCTTGCCCTGCTTGCCCACAACATCGCCGATCTTTGAAGGATCAATGTTGATGGATGTGATCTTAGGCGCATACTTGGAAAGCTCCGGTCTCGGCTCGGAGATCACCGGTGCCATGATCTCGTCCATGATGTAGAGACGGGCCTCATGGGTGCGGTGGATCGCCTCCTCCACGATGGGTCTTGTAAGGCCGTGGATCTTGATATCCATCTGAATAGCGGTAATACCCTTCTTGGTTCCTGCCACCTTGAAGTCCATGTCTCCGAAGAAGTCCTCAAGACCCTGGATATCCGTCAGCACGACATAATCGTCATCCGTGTCTCCGGTAACCAGTCCGCAGGAGATACCTGCAACAGCTGCCTTGATGGGCACGCCTGCCGCCATCAGGGACAGGGAGGATGCGCAGACGGAAGCCTGAGAGGTGGAGCCGTTGGACTCCATGGTCTCGGAAACCGTACGGATCGCATAAGGGAACTCATCCTCGCTGGGCAGTACCGGGATCAGGGCCTTCTCGGCAAGGGCGCCGTGGCCGATCTCTCTTCTTCCCGGTCCTCTGGATACCTTGGTCTCGCCTACGGAATAGGAGGGGAAGTTATAGTTGTGCATGTAGCGCTTGGAGGTGATGTTCTCATCCAGTCCGTCGATCTTCTGGGCGTCGGAAAGCGGCGCCAGGGTGCAGATATTGAGGATCTGGGTCTGGCCTCTGGTAAACATGCCGGAGCCGTGTACTCTGGGAAGTACGTCCACCTCTGCTGCCAGAGGACGGATCTCGCTGATGGCACGGCCGTCCGGACGCTTGTGATCCCGGAGGATCATCTTCCTTACGGTCTTCTTCTCGTACTGATAGATGGCGTCGCCCAGGAGTCCCAGCCACTCTTCGTTGTCTGCAAATCTCTCCTTCAGGCGGTCCGTGATGGCGTCGATGTTCTTGTCTCTCTGCTGCTTGTCGTCGCAGAAAACAGCCTCTTCCATCTCCTCCTGGGGAACCTCAGCCCGGATCGCTGCAAAGAGCTCCTCCGGAACCGCGCAGGACTGATAGCTGTGCTTGGGCTTTCCTACCTCTGCCACGATCTGATCCATCCAGGCGATGATCTTCTGGTTCACTTCATGGGCCTTATAGATGGCGTCGATCATCACCTCGTCGGACACCTCGTTGGCGCCTGCCTCGATCATGATCACCTTGTCTCTGGTGGAGGCCACGGTCAGGCTCAGGTCGGAAACCTGCTTCTGATCGTTGGTGGGATTCATGATGAGCTCGCCGCCGATGAGCCCTACATTGGTGGCGGCGCAGGGGCCGTCAAAGGGGATGTCGGAAATGGCGGTAGCCAGGGAAGCGCCGATCATGGCGGTCACCTCCGGCGCACAGTCCGGATCCACGGACAGCACCAGGTTGTTAAGGGTCACGTCGTTTCTGTAATCCTTGGGGAACAGAGGGCGCATGGGGCGGTCGATGACTCTGGAGGTCAGGATCGCATGCTCGCTGGGCTTTCCTTCTCTTTTATTGAAGCCTCCGGGGATCTTGCCTACGGCGTACAGCTTCTCTTCGTATTCCACGCTCAGGGGGAAGAAATCGATTCCCTCTCTGGGCTCCTTGGAGGCAGTGGCGGTGCAGAGCACGGTGGTGTCTCCATAATGCATAAAAGCCGCACCGTTGGCCTGTGCGGCAACTCTTCCGATATCCACGGACAGCGTTCTTCCGCAAAGATCCATGGAATAGGTCTTATACTCCCTGTTCAAAGGCTTGGAGTATGTGTTGAATTCATCGTACATAATCTTTGTTCCTTTCTTCCGGCTCTTCCTGTCCGAAGAGCCTCCCATTCGGGTATTTCTTTACTTTTACCTCTGATCGGTCCGTTTCCTATTTTACCTTTTTTGAGGAGATTTACAAGGGCTTTTTTCCTTAAGATATTTTCTCTTTTTCAAAAAAGAGGGCCCAAGGCCCTCCCTTACTTCCGGAAATCCGAAGCCGCCATGAGTCCGTAAGCCGGTTTTGCGGAAAGGGCCGCCCGGTTGACGGCTCTTCCCATGACCTCCACCGCCAGGGCATGAAAGGCATCCGGCAGCACGTCCTTTTTCCCGGAGGCCATCACATAAATGGTATCCCCGTCCGCCGTAGCGTGGGCGGGACTCAGGGTTTTTGCAAAGGCGTTGTGGGCCACGGCCGCCGCCTTCCGGCACTGGGCTTTGTCGAGCCTGGCGTTGGTGATGATGCATCCGATGGTGGTGTTGCCGCTCCAGAGATCCCGCACCTGTTCCATCTCCCGGTAGAGACACTGCCAGGTATCCGCAAAGCCCCTGTGGTCCTCCGCAAGAAGCCCTGCCAGGATCTCCCCGGTATCGTAATCCACCACGTCTCCCAGGGCGTTCACCGCCACCACGGCTCCGCAGAGGATCTCTCCCACCCTTGCGGCATAGATCCCCAGGCCGCATTTCATCATGTCCCTGGTGTTGTGGAGCTTTCCCACCGTGGCCCCGGTACCGGCCCCCACGTTGCCGCAGAGGGGCTCCGCTCCGGAAAAGGCTGCCCTGCAGGCCTCATAGCCCATGGCCTTGTCCGGCCGGACCTCGAAACTTCCGAGCTCCAGATCGAAGAGGGAGGCTCCGCAGACGATGGGCACCCGGCCGATCCCCACGTCAAATCCCAGGCCCTGTTCCTCCAGAAAAGCCATGGCCCCGTCTCCCGCCGCAAGTCCAAAGGCGCTGCCGATCTGAAAGTCCCTGATCTCGCTGATCCTGATTTCCTGAAGCATTCTTTTCCTCCCTGACCTTCTTCCTAAAAGGTTCCGGCTGTTTTCAGCCTGTTTTCCCTAAGTTTAACCCAACTGAGGGAGCTCTGCAAGAAAAAAACAGGACCCGCCCTCCGGCAGATCCTGCTTTTCTTTGTGTCATATTTTCTGTAAGGATTCGATTACTTACGGATACCAAGCTTTGCGATGAGCTCTCTGTAGCCGTTCAGATCCTTCTTTGCAAGATAATCGAGAAGGCCTCTTCTGCGGCCAACCATCATCAGAAGGCCTCTTCTGGAGTGATGATCCTTGGGGTTCTTCTTCAGATGCTCGGTGAGCTCGTTGATTCTCGCCGTAAGAACTGCGATCTGAACCTCCGGTGAACCGGTGTCTCCCTCCTTACGGCCATAGTTCTTCATGATTTCCTGCTTTTTCTCTTTTGCGATCATTTTGTTTTCCTCCTAATATACTCCGGAAAGGCCAGGCCTCTCCGACTTACCTCCGACAAAGTCTCCGGTGGAGTCCAAAAAACCGTGCCGGGGCGTTGCAACCATGTAATAATATCATGTTGCCTGCAAATTTGCAAGCCTCTTTTTCGCTTCGGCGATATCGTGATTCTGCAGCTGGTCCCGTACCTCCTGCAGGCTTCCGAAGCGTTTTTCCGGCCGGATAAAGGACAGAAGCTCCACGCAGATGTCCCTGCCGTAGGCATCTCCCTCGTAGCCGAAGAGATTGGTCTCCAGATCGACCCGATCCGGATCGTAATCCGGCTGGCTGGAAACCGTGGGCTTTTTCCCGAGATTGGCGATTCCGTCATAAACCGGGATCGGAAGTCCTGAGGCCTTTCTGCCTTTTGTTTTTTCCGGCAGCAGGGCGGTCCGCACCGCATAGACCCCGAAGGGGGGAAGCTCCTGCCGCTGATCCACAATGAGATTCAGGGTTGGGAAGCCCAGTACCGGCCCTCCCAGGTGTCTGCCGTGGACCACCCTTCCCACGATCCGGTAGGGTCTTCCCAAAAGCTCCGTTACGCCCTCCATATTTCCTTCGGAAAGCTTCTGCCGCACCCTGGTGGAGCTGACGGCCTGAGCTCGTCCCTCTTCATCGGCGCTCTGCAGCTTCTGGATCAGGCGCACCTCATAGCCGTATTTGCCGGAAAGTTCCTGCAGAAGCTCTGCATTTCCCCGCTTCTGATAGCCGAAGCTCACATCCGGCCCCGCCGCAATGGCCTTCATGGAATATCTGCCGATCAGAAGCTCCTTCACAAAGGCCTCCGCCTCCATGTGCCGGAGCTCCTCCGTCAGGGGCAGCTCTATCACATAGTCGATGCCCAGGGCCAAAAGCTCCCGGCGGCGCACTGCCGGGCTTTCCAGCATCCTGCTGCCGGTATCCAGGATCAGGGCGCAGGTCTTGAGGCCTCTGTCCTGGGCCAGCTTCCGAAGCTCTGAAAAAAGCTTCCGATGGCCCAGATGATTTCCGTCAAATTTTCCCAGCGCTATCGCAGTGCCGTGGCGGATGGACAGGGCGCTGTCCACCATCCCCCGGTCCCTGAGGGCCTCCACCTGGGAGAGCCGCAGAGCGTCCCGGAGCTGGAAGTCCCCCACTCTGGTCCGCAGCAATGACTCCATGCAGGCGCCGCAGCCCAACTTTTCCCCGATGTCATGGCAAAGGGTGCGGATATAGGTTCCCTTGGTACAGGTCACCGTCAGCTGCACATGGGGGAAGTCGATGGCGTCCACGGTAATGGACAGGATCTCCACCTGCCGGCGTTTCCGCTCCACTTCCTTTCCCGCCCTGGCATATTCGTAAAGCTTTTTGCCATTTACCTTTCTGGCGGAGTACATGGGGGTCAGCTGCTCATAGGGCCCTGCAAAGGAAAGGACAGCCTCCCGGATGCGTTCATCCGTCAGCTGTTCCCTGTCCGGTTCCCGGGAAGAAAGCACGCTTCCCGTAATATCCTGGGTGTCCGTTACTGTTCCCAGCAGCATGCCTGCCTGATAGGTTTTGGTCCCGTCTCCCACCAGGTCCACGTCCCTGGTGGCTCTGCCAAGGGCCACGGGCAGCACCCCCTCCGCCATGGGATCTAGGGTGCCTGCATGGCCGATCTTTTTCATCCCCAGGATGCCCCGCAGCTTTGCGCAGACGTCCATGGAGGTATAGCCCTGCTCCTTGTAGATGTTCAGAAAGCCGCTGTAGGGCTGCAGATTCTGTTCCGAAAAGCTGTTGTTGTAAAAAACTTCCACGCTTATGTCTCCTGTGTTCCGGGAAGCTGTTTCTGAAGCTCCTCCATCAGCAGCCGGATGTCCTGCTCCAGAGCCGGGGACATAAAGCAGCCCGCCGCCTTCCTGTGGCCGCCGCCTCCGAAGCTCTGGGCGATGCGGCTCACATCCACCTCCTCGCAGTTGGAGCGCAGGCTCACCTTGTACTGACGGTTCTGGGTCTGATACAGGAACGCCGCGCAAAGCGCCCCTCTGGTGGTCCGAAGCTCGTCGATGACGCCGTCCATATCCTTGTTGCTGACGCCGTAAAGCTTCATGGTCTCGGCTCCCACGGCTCCCACCACAAAGCGCCCGTCCATATAGGAACGCATTTCGGAAAGCACTCTGCCCAACATGAGCTTCTGGTTCAGATTCATGGCGAAAAAGGAATCGTCGATGATCTCCCCGAAGTCGATTCCCATGGCCATACACTTTCCTGCGATCTCCATGGTGTGGCGGGAGGTGCAGGAATAGCGGAACACCCCGGTATCGTGTACGATTCCGGTGTAGATGCAGACCGCTACGTCCCTGTCCACATAGGCCTCCTCCATCAGGTCGAACACCACCTCGCAGGTGGAGGAAGCGTCCTGCAGGATGATGCCGGTCTCTCCGAAGCCCCCGTTGGTGATATGGTGGTCCGCGCAGAAGCTGTGGGCCGCGCTTTTCTGGTACCGGATGAATTTGCCGAGGCGGGTATCGTCCGCGCAGTCGCAGACGATGCACAGATCATAGCTTTTTTCCTCTGCCGGATCGTGAGAGATCCGGTCATAGCCCGGCAGATAGGAGAATTTCGCGGAAAACTCCTCCAGATAAACCTGGACCCTTTTGGTCAGGCCCTCCCGGCTGCAGAGGTTGCGGATATAGCTCTCCACCCCCAGGGTGGAGCCTGCGCAGTCTCCGTCCGGTCCGATATGGCCCAGGATACAGATGCTCTCCGCCTCCCGGATCATCTGATGAAACCGTTCTTTGATGTTCTGCTCCATTTATGCTTCCTCTTCCTGTCCGCCAGTTTCTGCTTCCTGTCCGTCTGTTTCCTGTCCGCCTGCTTCCTGTCTTGCCAGCTGCTCGATGCGCATGGACATTTCCACGCCGTATTCGATGCTGTGATCCTCCACAAACTGCAGCACCGGCGTTTTCCGCAGGTTGACCCGATGGGCCAGCTCCCTGCGGATATATCCCTCTGCATTCTTCAATCCCTCGATGGTCTTTGTCAGGGAATCCCCGCCGCTTAAGGTAGAGATATAGCATTTACAGAACTGCAGATCCGGTGTCACCTCCACCCTTGTGACGCTGAGGAGAGGGTCTACCCTGGGATCCTTGACGCCATCCCGGATGATGCAGGAAAGCTCCCGCTGCACCTCTCCGTTGATCCGGTTGTTTTTGATACTTCCTTTTCTCATTCCGCTCCTTTATGCCTCGCCAGACTTCTTGGGCGTACGGGGCACCTCCACCATCTTGTATGCCTCGATGTTGTCGTCCACCTCTACGTCGCTGAAGTTTTCAAATACCATACCGCATTCAAAGCCGGTCTTGATCTCCTTTACCTCATCCTTGAAATGCTTCAGGGATGCGATGTTTCCGTCAAAGATCAGCTTGTCTCCCCGGAAGATACGGGCCTTTGCGCCCCGCTCGATGAGGCCGTCCGTCACATAGCATCCGGCAATGGTGCCTACGCCGGAGGCCTTGAAGGTCTGGCGCACAATGGCCCGGCCGATGCTGCGCTCCTCGTATACCGGCGCCAGCATGCCGGTAAGGGCTGCCTCCAGATCCTCGATGGCCTGATAGATGACCTTGTAAAGGCGCACATCCACCTTTTCATGCTCTGCGATGCTCTTGGCCGTGGCATCCGGCTTGACATTGAAGCCGATGATGATGGCGTTGGCCGCAGAAGCCAGGCTGACATCGGATTCGTTGATATTGCCGACTCCGGCGTGGATCACCTTTACCGCAACCTCTTCGTTGGAAAGCTTTCCTAGGGACTGCTTTACAGCCTCCACGGAGCCCTGCACGTCTGCCTTGATGATGATGGGCAGCTCCTTGATATTGCCGGCCTTGATCTCTGAGAACAGATCGTCCAGATTCATCTTCTGGCGGGTCTCCTCCAGCATCTTCTGCTTGTGCTCCGCGATGAAGGTTTCCGCAATGGAACGGGCTGCCTTCTCGTTTTCGCAGTCCATGAACACCTCGCCTGCGTTAGGCACATCGTTCAGGCCCAGGATCTCCACAGGCATGGAGGGTCCTGCCTTCTTCACCCGGTTGCCCTTGTCGTCCAGCATCGCCCGGACCTTTCCGTAGCAGGCGCCTGCAGCGATGTTGTCTCCGATCTTCAGGGTACCCTTCTGGACCAGCACCGTTGCCACCGGGCCCCGGCCCTTGTCCAGCTGAGCCTCGATGACGATACCTCTGGCCTTCCGGTTGGGGTTGGCCTTGAGTTCCAGCACATCCGCCTCCAGCAGGATCATCTCCAGCAGGTCGCCGATGCCCTCGCCGGTCTTTGCGGATACCGGCACCATGGTGGTGGAACCGCCCCAGTCCTCGGCGATGAGCTCGTGCTCCGCCAGCTCCTTCTTGACCTTGTCCAGATTCGCTCCGGGCTTGTCGATCTTGTTGATGGCTACGATGACCTCGACCCCTGCGGACTTCGCATGGCTGATGGCTTCCACGGTCTGAGGCTTTACGCCGTCATCCGCCGCTACCACCAGCACGGCGATATCCGTGGACTGGGCTCCCCGAAGGCGCATGGCCGTAAAGGCCTCATGGCCCGGTGTATCCAGGAAGGTGATCTTTCTGTCTCCTACCCGCACGACGGAAGCGCCGATATGCTGGGTAATGCCGCCTGCCTCGTGAGAGGTGACATTGGTCTTTCGGATGGCGTCCAGCAGGGAGGTCTTTCCGTGGTCTACATGGCCCATGACGCAGACCACCGGGCTTCTGGGCACCATGTCCGCCTCGTTCTCCTCCTCTTCCTTCAGGAGCTCGGCGATCACATCCACCTTTTCTTCCTTTTCGCAGAGGATATCGTACTCCATGGCGATCTCCTCCGCCTCCTCGTAGCTGAGATCCGTGTTGGGGGTCACCATCTTTCCTGTCAGGAAGAGCTTCTTGATGATCACAGAGGGCTGCAGCTTCAGCTTTTCCGCCAGCTCCCGGATGGTAAGGGTTTCCGGAAGCACGATGACCTTGATATCGTCCTCCGGCGCTTCCTTCTTGGGTTCCGGCTTGATAAAGGCGCCCTTCTTCGGAGCCTTTGCCGCTACCAGCTCATCTCTGTATTTATCCTTCTTATCGTGACGGCCGTCCTTTTTCTGGCTGCTCTTTCCACGGGTTCCGGCATTTTTTCCCTTGGGGGCTTCAAAGGCTGCCGCAGGAGCCTGAGGTCTTGCGCCTCTCTGGCCCTGTCCTGCTGCCCCAGGCCTCTGACCTCTCTGACCGGCTCCCTGGGAGCGTCCCTCGCCGCCTTCGGTCCTGCGGTCACCAAAGCGTCTTCCGCTCTGGGCGTCCCTCCGGCCTTCCGATCTCTGGGTTCCTTCAGAACGCGCAAACTCTCTCTTTTCCGGAGCTGCTCCGGTCTGGGGAGCCCTTTCGGCGCGGCGCTCTCCTGCCGCTGCGCCATGTCTCTGCTCTCCGGCTGCGGGGGCTGCCTTTCTGGGCGCCTGAGGCCGCCTTTCTTCCTTTACTTCGCCGAACACCGCCGGCTTTACAGGCTTCGTGCCTGCCGGAAGGGGTCTCGGGCCCTTCTTTACAGGCTGCTGTCCGCTGCCGCCATCCTTGGCTGCAGGCTTGCCGCCGTGAAGGGCGTTCTTCAGGCCCTTGGGCAGTTCCTTCATGCTGGAGGAATTCTGCGGTTTGAACACAACGCTCAGCTTCTTCTTTGCCGGCGCCGCCTTCTGGCTCTTCGCCTCGCCCTCCGCCGGTTTCTTTATATTCTTTTCACTGCTTTCATTCGTCATCCGCATATCCTCCTTCTTGCCCCTCTGCCGGGACAGCGCTCAATTCTTTTCCCAAAGCCTCCGCTCCCACAAGGCGCTTAAGGCCTTCAGCAAGGCCCTCGTCCTCGATGGCGGCGGAAGCCCGCATCTCTTTTCCTATGGTATGTCCCAGAGCTTCCTTGTCCAGGACCTCTGTGGCGATCGGGATATTCCTGCTTTTGCACATATCCCGGAATCTTTTTTTCGTAGGCTCCGAAGCGTCAGAGGCCACCAGGCACAGCCTGGCCCGCCCCGCCTTCAGGGACCGTTCCGTACAAAATTCGCCGGACTGGACCTTTCCCGCCTTGGCCGCGATGCCAAGGAGTCCCCGGAACTTTCTCTCTTCGATATTATTCATCCAGAGCCTCTCCGCCTTCTGCTTCCGGCTCCACGGCCTCCGAAGCTTCCGGCTCCGGCATCTCTTCCGCTGCGGTCTGAGGCTCCTCCTCAGCCTGGTCCTCCTCTGTTCCAGACAGCTCGCTCAGATCATAGAACCCATCCTGCACATAGCCGTTTTCGTCGTAAACCGGCGCTTCCTCCTGGGCCTCCATATCCAGCTCGTCGAAGAGTCCGGTTTCCTGAGCCTGGGTCTCTGATTTGATGTCGATCTTGTAACCTGTCAGCTTTGCCGCAAGGCGGGCGTTCTGTCCCTCCTTGCCGATGGCCAGGGACAGCTGATAGTCCGGAACCACCACCGTAGCCTCCTTCATGTCCTCATCCGCCACGACGAAGATGACCTTTGCCGGGCTCAGGGCGTTTTCGATGAGGTAGGCCGGATTTTCATCCCAGTTGATGATGTCGATCTTTTCGCCGCCCAGCTCATCCACCACGGCGTTGACACGGGTTCCGTTCACGCCGACGCAGGCGCCTACCGGATCCACGTTTTCATCGTTGGAGAACACCGCCATCTTGGTTCTGGAGCCAGCCTCTCTGGCGATGGCCTTGATCTCCACGGTACCGTCCTTCACCTCGGCCACTTCCTGTTCAAACAGCTTTTTCACAAGGTCCGGATGGGTCCTGGATACGGAGATCCTGGGGCCTCTGGGGTTGTTCTTCACCTCCAGCAGATAAACCTCCACCCGCTGGCCGATCTTCAGGGTCTCACCCTTTACCTGCTCGTTTTCCGCCAGGATCGCGTCCGCCTTGCCCAGATTGATGGAAATATTCTTTCCCAGGAACCGCTGCACCTCTCCCCGCATGATGTCATGCTCGTGGATGAAGAAATCCCGGTAAAGGGAATTGCGCTCCTCCTCCCGGATCTTCTGGACGATGACGCCCTTTGCGTTCTGGGTGGCGATGCGGCCGAATTTCTGAGAGTCGATGGCAATGTTCACCGTATCTCCCAGAACTGCCTTCTTGTCGATCATCTGCGCCTCCGGAAGGCTGATCTCCATCACCGGGTCCTCTACCTGCTCCACCACGGTCTTGGCCTGCAGGATCTTGTAATCGTAGGTTTCCGGATCGATCTTTACGGTTACGTTTTCAGCCTTGCCGAAATGATTCTTGCAGGCTGTCAGAAGGGAATTCTCGATGGCCTCCAAAAGAGCCTCCTTGGGGATGTTTCTCTCTTTTCCGAGGTATTCGATGGCTTCCTTAAGTTCATTGTTCATTTCCGTTCTTCCTCCGTATATTTATGTCTCCGCGCCGTCTGCCAGAAATCCTCTGGAGCAGACCTCCAACGTATAGTTTTCCTTGATAAAGTCCTCTTTGTCCAGCCATTTGCTGAGGCGTCTCGATACCTTGACGCAGTCGTTGATGCCGATCCCGGCAGGGGCCTCCGCCTCGTCTGGGGTCTCCCCGCCTTCCGGGGCTTCCTCTTCCGCTGCCTCCGGGGCTTCCATAACTTCTGTCTGCCCGCCTTCCTCTGTCTCCGGCGTTTCCGCAAAGTCGATATAGACCCGCAGGTACCAGTTATGGTCCTCCTCCACAAATTCCGTCTTCAGGAGCCTGTAGCCTTCCTTTTCCAGAAAGGTATTGAGATAGGCCTCCGTCCGTTCCGTATAACTTCGCTCCATCATCTTTCTTTTTTCCTCTGCCGTTTTGGGCTCTCATACAAAGAGTAAGGAGTGAACTCTCGTCCACTCCTTACCTGCTGCAAGTTATTACTTTTATACTATAGCACCGAAACCTAGAAAGCGCAAGGGGATTTCCCCGCTTTTTTCCGGGATTTTCGGAAAAGGTCCCTTAGGCCTCTTGCTCTTCCGTTTCCTGCCGGTTTTCGGCCTTGGGCTTCTGCCAGCTCATGAAATCGCAGTCCTTGTTTTCGCAGGCGTAGAACACCCGTCCCTTTTTGCTGCGCCGCTTGATGATCTCTCCGCCGCACTTGGGACACTTTACGCCGATCTTTTCCACAAAGGGCATGGTATTGCGGCACTCCGGAAATCCGGGGCAGGCCAGGAACTTGCCGTGGGGCCCGTATTTCACCACCATGTTGCGGCCGCATTTTTCGCAGATCACGTCCGTGACCTGATCCGCCACCTTGACCTTATCCAGATTTTTCCGGGCCTGCTCCACCGCTTCCTCGATGTCCGGATAGAAGTTTTCGATGACCGTTTTCCAGTTGAGCTTTCCCTCCGCCACGGAGTCCAGCATGTATTCCATGTTGGCGGTAAACTTGCTGTCTACGATGGAGGGGAAGGATTTTACCATCATATCGTTGACGGCCTGTCCCAGCTCCGTCACGAAGAGGTTTTTCTTTTCCTTGGAGATATAATGCCTCTGGAGCAGGGTGGTGATGGTGGGGGCATAGGTGGAGGGCCGTCCGATACCGTCCTCCTCCAGCTTTCTCACCAGAGAGGCCTCGGTATAATGGGCCGGAGGCTCCGTGAAATGCTGGGTGCCGGAAACGCTCTGGAAGCGCACCTCCTCGCCCTCCGCAAAGCCGGAAAGATCCTGTTTTTCCACCGGCTCCTCCATGGCAGAATAGACCGACAGAAAGCCGTCGAACCGCAGCTTTGAACCGGAGGCCGTAAACACATGGCTGTCCTTCCGCAGGCGGATCTGGGTGGTGGCGTACACCGCCGGAGTCATCCGGCAGGCCACGAACCGGTTCCAGATCAGCTGGTAAAGCCGCCACTCGTCCCTTCCCAGCTCCTCCTTCAGTTTTGCCGGAGTCAGGTCCAGATAGGTGGGGCGGATGGCCTCATGGGCGTCCTGCACATTGCCCTTTGCCTTGGCCTGGGGCTTTACGCCGGAAACATACTGGGGACCATAGTGGCTGCGGATGTATTCTGCCGAAGCTGCAAGGGCCTCCTCTGAGATCCGGACGGAATCCGTACGGAGGTAGGTGATGAGACCGATGCTGCCATGTCCCTTTACCTCCACGCCCTCGTAGAGCTTCTGGGCGATGCGCATGGTCTTCTGGGTGGACATGTTCAGGCACTTGGAGGCTTCCTGCTGCAGGGTGGATGTGGTAAAGGGCAGGGGCGGATTTTTCTGCCGCTCCGCGTTCCGTACCTCCGTCACCGTAAGGGCCGCGTCCTTTACGTCTGAAACGATCCGGTCCGCCTCCTGGCTGTTTTTCACCAGGGTCTTTTTCCCGTCCTCCCCGTAATAGACCGCCTTGATGCCGTGAGCGCCGTTTTTGATGATGCCGTCGATGGTCCAGTATTCCTCCGGCTGGAAAGCGGCGATCTCGTTTTCCCGCTCGGAGATCAGGTTCAAGGCCACGGACTGCACCCGGCCTGCAGACAGGCCCCGGCGGATCTTTTCCCACAGGAGGGGGCTGATGGAATAGCCTACGATCCTGTCCATCACCCGCCGCGCCTGTTGGGCGTCCACCAGATTCATGTCGATCTCCCGGGGATTTTTGATGGCGTTTTTCACCGCGTTTTTGGTGATCTCATTGAAGGTGATGCGGTATACCTTTTTATCCTTCTGATTTTCCAGATTCAGGGCCGCAATGAGGTGCCAGCTGATGGCCTCTCCCTCCCGGTCAGGGTCCGTTGCCAGATAGATCTTGTCCGCCTTCTTGACGTCCTTCCGCAGGGCGGCCAGAAGCTCTCCCTTTCCCCGGATGGTAATGTACTTCGGTTCATAGCCGTGCTCCACGTCGATTCCGAAGGAGGATTTCGGCATGTCCCGCACATGACCCATGGAGGCGTCCACCATATAGTTCGGCCCAAGAAATTTCTTGATGGTCTTCATCTTGGCCGGAGACTCAACGATTACCAGATTTTGCGCCATATCTTCCATTCCTTTTTCTGCTCATTCTACTGCCCGGATCCTGCCCCTTCTGCCTTCAGCCCCGCCGGTAATAGCCGCTTTGAGGAGAATCCGCCAGCCCCAGAAGCTCAAGCCTGATCAGCGCCTCGGACAGGGTTGAGTAGCCCAGTCCTGTCCGGGCGAGCAGCTTTTCCATATGCTCCGGTTCTGAATCCAGACAACTATAAACCATTTTCTCAGGATTGGCAAGTGCGGAAATCATTTTATCCCGCTCCGCTTCCCTGGCCTCCGCCCTTTCCTGCCCTCTCTGAAGCCCCAGAAATTCCAGCACATCCCCGGGAGAGGTCAGCAGGGAAGCCCCCTCCTTCAGCAGGGCGTTGCAGCCCCTGCCCAAGGGATCGTTGATCCGCCCCGGCAGGGCAAACACCTCTTTTCCATAGTCCAGGGCATTGGAAACGGTGATGGCGGTGCCGCTTTTTTCTCTGGCCTCCAGCACCAGCAGCACATCGCAGAGTCCTGCGATGATGCGGTTCCGCAGGATGAAATGAAAGGGCAGCGCCGGGCTGTCCGGCGGGAACTCGGAGATGAGGCCTCCGTTTCCCGCCGCCATCCTGCGGAAGATCCCGCCGTGTTCCAGAGGATAGCAGACCTTGACGCCGCTGCCCAGCACCCCGAAGCTCTCTCCCGCTGCAGAAAGGGCGGCGCTCTGGGCGATGCCGTCGATGCCGGAAGCCATGCCGCTGATGACCTGCACCCCTGCCTCGGAGAGGCTCCTGCCGAAAAAGGCGGCGATCTCCCTGCCGTACTCCGAGCACCTCCTTGCGCCGATGATGGCGGCTGCAGGACGGTCCTCCGCAGGCAGCCTGCCCCGGACATAAAGCAGGAGGGGCTTGTCAGGAAGGGGCAGCAGCCGCTTCGGATACTCCCGGTCAAAGACGCTTACGGTCCGGATCCCCTCCAGGGAAAACCCTTCGTATTCCCGCAGCATTTTCTCTTCCTGCCGCCTCCTGCGGTCATAGGCCAAAAGCAGGGGCTGTCCCTGTTTCGTCCTGCCCATAAGCCCTCTTTTCAGGTATTCCTGGGCAGGCACCTGATAGGCCTCCCGGAAGCCTCCGGCAAATTCATACATCTTCCGCAAAAGGCCCGGATACATGCCCTCCACCCTGGTAAGGAGATACAGGGCTTTCTTTTCCTCCTCCAGCTGCTCCTGCCCCTGCTGCAGCCTTCGTTTTTCCGTTGTTTTTCTTTCATCCTCCATAGCCTGCTCCTCCCCAGAGCCTGTCTTCAAAGCTTCGCAGCTGCACCGCCTCCGCCAGGTGCGCTGTTTTGATCTCCGCTGCCTCTTCCATATCCGCGATGGTCCTGGCCACCCGGAGCACCTTGTGGAAGGTCCTGGCGGACAGCCCCTTTTTTTCAAAGACCTGGCGGATGAACCGCTCCTGTTCTCCGCCGAGCCTGCAGAAACGGTCCAGCTCCTTCGGGGTCATTTCGCTGTTATACCTGATTCGCTCCTCCTGCCGGAAACGGAAGCGCTGCCGTTGGCATACCGCCTCTACCCTAGCCCGGATGGTTTCGGAGCTTTCCTCCTGCCCTTCCCCGCGGATGTCGGAAAACCGTACCGGCCTTGCCTCGGCGCAGATGTCGATCCGCTCCAGGATCGGCCTGGAAAGCCTGCCCTGGTACATGCGGATCTGGGCAGGGGTACAGCGGCAGCGCTCCCGGTCCGGAAAGAAGCCGCAGGGGCAGTTGTTGCAGGCAGCGGCGATCATGCAGTCTGCCGGAAATTCGTAAACGCCCCGAAGCCTGGTGAGCACCACCTTCCGTTCCTCCAGAGGCTCCCGCAGAGCCTCGATCACCTCCCTGCGGAACAGGGGCAACTCGTCTAAAAACAGGATCCCCTTTGAGGCCAGGGACAGCTCCCCCGGCCGCACCGGATTGCCGCCGCCCAGAAGGGCTGCCGCGGTGCTTCCGTGATGGGGCGCCCGGAAGGGCCGGTTTTTGATCAGAGGGAGCTTTGCCTCCAGAAGGCCGCAGGCGCTGTATACCTTTGTCAGCTCGATCTGCTCCTTTCTGGAAAGGGGCGGCATGATCCCCGCCATCCGTTTTGCGATCATGGTCTTTCCGCTTCCTGCCGCGCCGGAAAACAGGATATTGTGCCTTCCGCTGACTGCGATCTCCGCCGCCCGTTTCAGATAGCTCTGGCCCCGGATCTCGGAAAAATCCGGCCCGCCGGCAGGCTCTTCGGAAACCGGCTCCGGAGGCCTTCCTGCATAGGGTAGCCGCTCCGACTGGAAAAAGGCCAGAAGCTCCCGGATGGAGGCTGCCGGAAGCACCGCTAATCCGGGCACCAAAAGCGCCTCCTCCGCATTTTCCCTAGGCACCACCAGGGCCTTGATGCCCGCCTCCCTGAGGGCGTCCGCCATGGGCAGGATGCCCCGCACCGGTTTCAGGCCTCCGTCCAGCCCCAGCTCCCCCAGGAAGGCATGGGTCTGAAACAGCGCCTCTCCGGCTGCCGGATAGTTTTTTTCCACTAGGACGCCCTGGGCCCGCAGCACCGCCATCAGGATGGACAGGTCAAAGGCCGTTCCCTCCTTTCTGCGGGAGGCCGGAGAAAGGTTCACCGTCACCTTTTCCGGTTTCAAGGGGATCCCGCTGTTTTTGGCAGCGGTGGAGACCCGGTACTGGGCCTCCCTGGTTTCCTGGGACAGGGCGCCGGTGAGATAGAGCCCCGGAATCCCGGATCCGCTGTCCGCCTCCGTCTCCGCCAGAAACCCGTGTACGCCAAAAAGTCCTGCGCATTTGATCTTCGCAAACATACGCGTTTCTCCTGTTCCGCCGGAAAAGCTGCAGGGGGCTTTTGCCGCCCTGCCGCCTTCCGGCTCCTTTATTTTGTTTTATCGATCGTTCCGATCAATTTCTGGAAACTGTCCGGGATCGGAGCCTGAAAGGCTCTTCCGGAAAGATAGGAAAGCGGACCGTCGATCCGCTCCGGCATGATGAGCTCTCTGGAATGAAGCATCTGATGGGATATGCCGTATTTTTTTTGAAGGATCCGATTCAGGGCCGGATCACCGTATTTCGGATCCCCCAGCAGGGGATATCCGCAAAGCCGCAGATGGGCCCTGATCTGGTGTGTCTTGCCGGTCATCAGCTGGATGCGCAGCAGGGTGACCGGCTCCGGCAGGCCTGTTGCTTCCGGCGCAAGGAGCCTTAGGGGTTCGCAGACCGTCTCCACGGGATCCGCCCCCGGAAAGGGTTCCCGGGAGATCCGCACACGGTTTTCCGTCTCCCCCCTGCTCAGGTAGGCCCTGAGCCTTTGTTTTTTCAGAAAGCTCCCCCACACCAGGGTCAGATAGAACTTTCCTGCCCGTCTGCCGGAAAAAAGCTCCGAAAGGGTCCTGGCCGCCGGATAGGTCTTGGCGAAGGTGATGAGCCCGCTGGTATTGCGGTCAAGACGGTTGCAGACGGAAGGAGTAAAAGCAAGCCCCCCTTCTTTTCCTGCGTCTTTTTCCCGCAGGTAGGCCAGGAGGAGCTCATTGATGCTCAGGTCCGAGGGCTTTCCCTTCTGGCTTAGGATCCCCTTTGGCTTATCCGCCAGGATCAGGTTTTCATCCTCATACAGGATCAGCTCCCTGATCCGCTCCCGGCTCCAGCCTCCGGGAAGTCCCTTTTCTTTCCGGGCTGTTTCCTCGGGCTTTCCGCGGAAGGAAGCGATGGTTTCATCCGACAGCCACAGGTTGATCTCGTCCCCCTCCTTTACGATATCAGAGGGTTCTCCCCGCCTGCCGTTGAGCTCGATGTTTTTTTTCCGCAGCATCCGATACAGAAAGCTTTTGGGTGCAGCGGAAAGATATCGGGACAGCAGCTTATCCAGCCGCTGTCCGGCTTCATTTTGGGTAATGGTCAGTTTTTGCATAGGAATTTGAAACTCCGATGATCATCGGAAGAGCCGCATGGCGGCAAAGAGAGGCGCTGCAGGAAGCAGCTTTGTCATAAGTCTCAGTCCCTTGATCCCTGCTCCGTAAACGGAAACAGGCTTTCTGCGGAGACTGTCGGAAAGCGCCAGCCGGGTCACCCGATCCGGATCCGCCATGGCGAGTTTTTTGTAAAAAGGAACCGAGCGAAATTCTTCTGCGATTCCGAAAAATTCTGTTTTCACCGGACCCGGACAGACCGCGGTGACGGAAATGCGCCGGTTCCTGAGCTCTTCGTTCAGGGCTTCGGAAAAGCTCAGCACAAAGGACTTGCCTGCCGCATAGACCGCAAAATCCGGCTGAGGAAGGAAGGCCGCCGCAGAGGCGAAGTTGATGATGCGTCCCGCTCCCTCCTTCATGTAAGGCAGGCAGAGCTTCGTCATCCGGAACAGCGCCAGGCAGTTCAGCCTGAGCATAGCCTCCTGCTGCTTAAGGGCAAGGGCTGAAACGCTGCCGATCTTTCCAAAGCCTGCGCCGTTTACGAGAAACAGGATCCTTGGGGTCTCTCTGGAAAGCTCCGCCGAAAAGGTGTCAAAAAACGCATCTGACAGCAGATCCCCCTCCAGGCACCGTACCTTTATGCGGGGATTCCTCCGCCGGATCTGCTCCTGCAGGGATAACAGCCGCTCCCTGCGCCTTGCGATGAGCCAGAGCTGGGATATGCCAAAGGGGCCCTCTGCCAGGAGCAGCGCCATCCGCGCGCCCATGCCGCTGGAGGCTCCTGTTACGATTGCGATCTGTGCCATAAGCCTTTGCCTTTTCTGTGCCTGCAGGGAAGCTTCCTTCCCTTATAACAGCACGCTGTAGTCTTCTATGAAAAAGTCGGAAAGCGCTCTTTTTTCCGCTTCCATATCCTTTGAAAAATCATCGTCCACGGCGATGACCCGCATCCCGGCTGCCTTTCCTGCCCGGATGCCTGCCGGGATGTCCTCAAACACCAGGCATTTTTCCGGCGGGGTCTCCAGTTTTTTCGCCACATGGAGATAGATATCCGGAAAGGGCTTTCCCCGCTCCACCTCGCAGGCGGTGCATACCACGTCCAGAAGGCCATCCACCGGAAGGGCTCCAAGACAGGCGTCCACCATCTCCCGGTAATTGGATGTGGCGATTCCCGTTCGGATCCCCTGCCGCTTCAGGGCCTTCAGAAATTCCCCCGCATGGGGCTTTAAGGGCACCTGGGTCCTGTACTTTTCGATGGACATGCTGACCCAGTCCGCCTTGATCTGATCGATGCTGTCCGGAATGGCAAAATGATCCTTGAAATAAACTGCCGTTTCCGTAAAGCTCATCCCTTCGATGGTCTTCTGCAGCTCCCGGGAAAAGCTCCTGCCAAAGCGGGCGAGATATTCGATATCGATATCCGTCCACATCCACATGGAATCCACCAGGGTGCCGTCCAGATCAAAGAGCACGGCCTTTACATCCTGCAGGATTCCCTTCATCCGCGCCTCCCCAGGCATCAGGACTGCTGCTCCCCGGCTTCCGCCTCAGCCTGAGGAACCTCCTGGGACTGCTGGGGCTGTGCTTCCGGCTGCTGGGGCTGCATCTGCTGCATGCCGGAAAGAAGCTCCTGCCGGTTCTGCACGCATACCTGATAGGTGCCCTGGAGGGAATTGAACAGAGACTCGTATCTCTGTCTTGTGGACTCCATGGAGTTCTCCATGATGCTCTGGATATTTGCCAGCATGGAATCCGTATACTGCATGGCGCCCTCCCGGATGTTGTTGGCATCCGCCACTGCGGCGTCCACGATGGCCTGGGCCTGCTGCCTTGCCTCTTCCACTACCTCGTTGGCCTTGGCATAGGCTCTCTGCATCACCTCGTGATCGCTCACCAGCTCATTGGTCTGGGCGGTGGCGTCTGCGATCATATTTTCCGCCTGAGAACGGGCGTCTGCCAGGATCGCGTCCTGCTGGCTGATGATCTTCTGATATTTTTTGATCTCATCCGGAACCCTTAAGCGCAGCTCAACGAGAAGCTCTTCCATTTCTTCCTTATTTACCAGAATCTTCGTATTGGACAGGGGCTGGTACTTGCAGCTGTCGATATACTCTTCTATTTCATTGATCAACTGTTCGATTCTGCTCATTTTGTTTCTCCTTTATCTTCTCTATAACTTTTTGCGCAACCTCCGGACTGACCAAGCCAGAAATGTCGCCACCGAAAAATGCGATCTCCTTTACCGTACTGGAGCTTAGATAGCTGTACTGCAGGTTTGTGGTCAGGAAAATCGTATCGATATCCGGCGCAAGCTTTCTGTTGGTCTGCGCCAGCTGAAGTTCATATTCAAAATCCGTCACGGCCCTTAAGCCCCGCACGATGGCGCAGGCCCCCTCCCTGTGGGCAAAATCCACGGAGAGCCCTTCAAAGCTCTTTACCTGGACATTTTCCAGATGGCCCGTTACGTCTTTTAACATATTAACACGTTCATCTGCAGAAAACAACGGCGTTTTTGCGTTATTTTTCAAAACCCCGATCACCAGAAAATCCACCAGCTTCGCCGCCCGCCGGATAATGTCCAGATGGCCGCAGGTCACCGGATCGAAGCTTCCCGGATATATGGCTTTAAGCATAGTCGCCTCCCGTTTCCCGAAGCTTTAAAAAAACGTGCTTCTGGTTCTTATAGCATTTTTCCTTCACCAGCTCGTAGGAAGGCGCCTCCCCTTCCGGAAGGCTCCAGGAAAGATCCGTCTCCAGGATCACCAGGCTGCCGCCGTCCACAAGCCTCAGCTCCGAAAGCTTCCTGAGCACGGGAAATTCCAGACCCTTTCCATAGGGCGGATCCAGAAAGACCACCGGGCTCTTAAGCTCCGGACGGCCGCACAGCCGGGCAAGCCCTGCGCAGACGTCCGTCATGTAAAATTCCGTCCTGTCCTCAAAATGGCATTTGGCGATATTTTTCCGGATACACTCCCCGGCCTCCCGGCTCTGGTCTATCAGCACCGCTCTGGAGGCGCCCCGGCTCACCGCCTCGATGCCCATGGCGCCGGAACCTGCAAAGAGATCGAAAAAGGCTCTGCCCCGGATCTGGAACTGCAGCATATTGAACAGGGTCTCCTTGATCCTGTCTGTTGTGGGCCTTGTCTCCAGCCCCTTTGGCGCAGCCAGGGGCGTGCTCCTGGCGATTCCCGCAATGACTCTCATGGCAAAACTCCCCGGGACCTTCCACAGGTCCCTATTTGTCATAATAGGTTAGTATAACACAAAATCAGATCAGCCTGCAAGAACACTTCCCGGTTCCTCCGGCAGATTTCCCCGGGCTCCTGGAAGCGGCGCTTTGGCTCACGCCCCTCTGTATTCCTCCGGAAACGCATGCCGAAGCCTTTCCAGAAGCGCTCTGTGCTCCTGAAGCTCCGGATCCTCCGAAAGGATCCTGCCGCTCTCCTCCCGGGCTGCCTGCAGCAGCTCCGCATCCTGATAGATATCCGCGATCCGAAACCGCAGCTCTCCGCTTTGCCGGAGGCCGAACACGTCTCCCGGCCCCCGCAGCCGCAGATCCTCGTTGGCGATGTAAAATCCGTCGTTGGAATGATTCAGGATCTCCAGGCGCTCCGCAGCCCTTTCGCTGTCAGAGGTGTTGATCATGATGCAGTAGGACTGGGCCTTTCCCCGGCCCACCCGGCCCCGCAGCTGATGCAGCTGGGCCAGGCCGAAGCGGTCTGCGTTTTCGATCATCATCACCGTGGCGTTGGGCACGTCCACCCCTACCTCCACCACGGTAGTGGATACCAGAAGCTGCAGGCTTCCCTCCTGAAAGGCCGTCATGACCTGATCCTTTTCCTGGGCCTTCATTTTCCCGTGGAGGACGCCGATGCGGATCTCCGGGGGATACATGCCCCGCAGCCTTTCGGCGTACTCCGTTACGTTTTCCAGCCCTTCCGTTCCGAAAAGGGTGGTTTCCGGCAGCTCCTGCCCCTCGCCGGCCTCAGGCTTTTCGATCATGGGACAGATGACATAGGCCTGATGCCCCTTCCTGAGCTCCTCCAGGATGAATTTCCAGGCGGTTTTCCGATAGGAGGGCCCTACCACGCAGTTTTTGATCTCCCTGCGGCCCTCCGGCAGGGCGTCGATCACCGACAGGGCCAGATCCTCGTAAAGGATGCCTGCAAGGGTCCTGGGAATCGGGGTGGCGCTCATCAAAAGCACATGGGGCGCGCCTCCTTTTTCCGTCAGGGCATAACGCTGGGCAACGCCGAAGCGGTGCTGCTCGTCAGTCACCACCAGTCCCAGCCGGTCATAGTCCACCTGCTGCTGAAACAGGGCGTGGGTCCCCACGATCATATCCGCTTCGTGGTTCCGGATGCGCTCCAGGGCAGCCCGCTTTTCCGCCGCCGTCATGGAGCCCTTTAAAAGCACTGCGGACAGCGGCAGTTCTCCCCGGTTCAGAAAGCTCCGGACCGTTTCGTAATGCTGCTCCGCCAGCACCTCCGTAGGCGCCATCAGCACGGACTGGAAGCCGTTCAGCCCTGCGTAGAGCATAGCCAGAAAGCCCACCACCGTTTTTCCGGAGCCCACGTCCCCTTCCACCAGCCGGTTCATGATCCGGCCGGAGGACATATCCGCCATGATCTCCTTAAGGGCCTTCTGCTGGGCCCCTGTCAGGGAATAGGGGAGCTCTGCGATAAACCGGATCAGCCGAAGGTCCGGCCTGCAGCGGTATGCGGAGGCCTGGCGCTCCTGACGGCGTTTTCTCCGGCCCCCTTCCAGGAGGAAAAGGAACAGCTCGTCGAAGCTGAGCCGTTTCCTGGCCCTCAAAAGCTCCTCTTTTCCCTTGGGAAAATGGATGCCCTGATAAGCCTCGGAAAGCCCCGAAAGCGCCTGCCTCTGAAGGATCTCCTCCGGCAGATATTCCCTGACGCTCTGGCCCTTCAGGGCCTCCGCCACCGCAGTCTGCAAAAGCCTGCCGGTAACGCCCTTTGTCAGGGGATAGACCGGAAACAGCCTGCCGGCGCAGGACTTCCGGTAGCTTTCCGCCTCCATGACCTTGGGCTGATACATCAGGAGCCTGCCGTTTTTTTCATAGACCCTGCCCCGGAACACATAGCGCTGGCCGGTCTTCAGCGCCCCCTTGATATAAGGCATGTTATACCAGGAGAGCTGCAGCCGTCCGGTCATGTCCGCCAGGTAAGCGTTGACGATGCGCATCCCCCGGTACAGGTTCAGGACCGGCTCCCGGACCAGCACCCCCTCCACCGCCTCCGTCTGACCGGGCGTCAACTGGTAAAGGGGCTTGGGGGCTCCGTAGAGCTCGTAATCCCTGGGATAGTAGTGCAAAAGATCCTCTACACGATAAATACCGAGGCGCTCAAGCGCCCCGGCAGTCTTTGGTCCGATCCCCTTCAGGGAAAGGAGCTCGTTTTTGTTCGTTTCCGATGCTGTCATAGATCCTTATTCCACACTCAGAATATAATAGTACACCGGCTGTCCGCCGTCCTGCAGCTCTACCTCGCACTGAGGGAAGGCGCTGCGGATGTCGCTGCAGAGGGCTTCGGCATCTGCCTCCTCCACATCCTCTCCCCGGTAAACGGTGATGAGCTCGCTGTCTTCGGCGGTCATCTTTTTCAGCATCTCCAGCGTGGTCTCGTTCAGGATCGGTCCTACGGCCAAAATGCCGCTGTCGCCGATGCCCATGATATCCCCTTCCCGGATCTCCCGTCCCTCTACGGAGGTGTTCCGCACCGCATAGGTGACCTCACCGGAACGTACGGAGGCAAGACTTTCCTTCATGGCCTCTGCGTTTTTCTCCGGGCTGCTGCCTTCAGTGTAATTGATCAGCGCCGTGATGCCCTGGGGAATGGTCTTGGTGGGGATCACATAAAGCTTCGTCCCCTCCTGGATCCCGGCCGCCTGCTCCGCCGCCAGAATGATGTTCTTGTTGTTGGGCAGGATGAACACATGGTCTGCGTTCACCATCTCGATGGCCTCCAGCAGGTCCTCGGTGGAAGGATTCATGGTCTGGCCGCCTTCGATCACATAGTCAGCTCCAAGGCCCCGGAAGATCTCCGCCAGTCCCGCTCCCGCGCAGACTGCGATAAAGGCTGTTTCCTTATGGGGCTGTCTGGCCGGTTTTTCCGCCGCCGTCTGGGAATCGCCCCGCAGCTTTTCCATGGCCGCGATCTTGGAGGCGTCCTTGATGAGCTTTTCCTCATGCTCCTCCCGCATGTTATCCACCTTCATGCGGGAAAGGGAGCCGTAGGTCAGACCCTTTTCAAAGGCCTGGCCCGGATGGTTGGTGTGCACATGCACCTTCACCATATCCTCATCTGCCACACAGACGATGGAATCTCCGATGGATTCCAGGAATGCCTTAAAACCGGAAAGCTCCTCCTCGGAAAGGGGCTTTGCCAGATTGACGATAAACTCGGTGCAGTAGCCGAAGCGGATATCATCGGTGGAAAGCTTGCCGGAAACAGCTCTTTCAGAAACGGCCCCGGCAGATTCCCCGGCAGAAAGCAGCGCTTCGCCGGTCTCTCTTCCTTCCAGCACCGCAAGAGCGCCCTTTAAGGCAGTCATGAGTCCCTGACCGCCGGAATCCACGACTCCCGCCTCCTTCAGCACCGGAAGCTGCTCCGGCGTCCTGGCCAGAGCCTCGTCTCCCCAGGCAACCACCTCGCCAAGAAGCTCCCGCACATCCTCCTTCTGAGGCGCCAGCTCCTTCATCCTGTCCGCCATTTCCCTGGCCACCGTCAGGATGGTGCCCTCCTTGGGCTTCATGACCGCTTTATAGGCGGTTTCCGATGCCTTGACGAAGGCCTGGGCCAAAACGGCGGTATCGATGGCCTCCTGCTCCATGACCACCCGGCAGAAGCCCCGGAGAAGCTGGGACAGGATCACGCCGGAATTGCCCCGGGCCCCCCGCAGGGAGCCGCTGGAAATGGCCTTGCAGACGCTTGCCATATCCGGTTCCTCAATCGCCGCCACGGCCTTGGCCGCCGACTGAATCGTCATGGTCATGTTCGTTCCCGTATCTCCATCCGGTACCGGAAATACGTTCAGCTCGTTGATATATTCCTTATTACGCTCCAGATTGTTGGCGCCGGCGATAAAACACCTTTTTAAAAGTTCAGCGTCCATACTCTGCATAATGTGCATTGTCCTCCTTAATCTATCGGCTTTACACCCTCTACAAAGATTTCAACATTCTGAACCTTCATGCCGGTGAATTCCTCTACTTTGTACCTGACGTTTTCGATCAGGTTATCCGCCACTGCGGAGATGCTGACGCCATAGGCGACGATGATGTGCATCCGCAGGGAGATCTCATTGTCCCTGATATCCGTCTCGATGCCCTTCTGCAGGTTCTCCATCTTGAGAAGCCGCACAAGACCGTCCTTCATGCTGACAGACGCCATGCCCACAACGCCGAAGCATTCCACGGCTACCGATCCCGCATAGGTTGCGATGACGTCTTCAGATATATTCACTTCCCCAAGCCTGTTGCTGATACGTCCCTTCATAATCACGAATGACCTCCTTACTCTGACGACAATGGAATGCTCCCCGGCATCCCATGCTTAAGCCACATTTTAGCATAAAAAGGATAAAAAGGGAACAAAAAACGCTTGCAATTTCAGAACCTTTCTGCTATCATACACTTTGTGTCAATTTTAAGTAAGGAGGTGCTACCGTGGCAAAGTGTGCGATTTGTGAGAAGTCTGTTCTCTTCGGCAATCAGGTGAGCCATTCTCACAGAAGATCTAACAAGATCTGGAAGCCCAATGTTAAGAAGGTTAACATCCAGACTGAAGCAGGTAATAAAAGAGTGTATGTATGTACCTCATGCTTAAGGTCAGGAAAGGTTAAGAGGGCAGAGATCAAGACTGCTGAATAAAACCGAACGTCATTTAAGGCTGTCACATGCGTGACAGCCTTTTTGCGTTTCCAGGACTGCTCAGCCCTGGCTCTTTTCTTCCGGCACAGCGCCGCCGGAGACGTTGTCATAGATAGGCACAGCCTCCGCCGCCATCTCCTGGGCTGCGGTCTCCGCCGCCCGGCTCACCCGGTTGGCCCCCGTAAAACGGTCCACCGCGTCCGGGATCATGTCCAGAAGCTTCGTCACCACATCCTGATTTTTCACATTCACGAGCCTGGTGGTTCCGTTCTGCAGGATCAGCATGGCCACCGGAGAGATCTTGGCGCTCATGGCTCCGGCCCCCTTCTGGGCCGCCGCCTTCCGGTCCAGGGCGCCGCTGGCAAGTCCAGCCGTCACCTCGATCAGGGGGATGATGGTGGCGCCGTCCACCCGTATGGGCTCTCCCACTACAGTTTTGGACTGCACCAGTCCTTCCATGCCCTTAAAGAGGGCCTCTATGGTGATGCCCATTCCGTCATCCGTGAGCTTATAATCCGTTTTCACCTCTGCCATCTGCATACCTCTCTTCTGTAAAATGCCGGTACATCTTCCGCAAATTCCGATCCGTAAAAAGCCGCAGCGCTGCCGAAAGCAGCGTAAACACATAGACCCGGCCCTTTACGTCCATCCTGGTCTCCAGCACCCGCTCCGAAAATTCCGGCTGGATCTCGATGCGCTTTTCCCCGTACAGGGGATAGAGCGCTGCAAAAAGCTCCATGACCCGACCTGTCTCGTAGGGATCCCCAAGCCCAAGCCGAAGCCACCCCTTTCCTTTTTTGGGAAGCAGGGAGGAAAGCACCTTTGCGATCTCCCGTTTCAGCTTCTGGAGGGAGCGTTTGTTTTCAGGCCGCCGGAGATATTCGCTCTCCTGCCGCAGGGATAAAAGAAAGGCCCAAAGGCGTTTCAGGGCGGGCCCCGCCGCCGTAAAGCCGCTCTTCAAAAGTTCCCAGAGGCTCCTGATCAGTTCTTCCATTCAGGACAGCCCCCCTTCTATGCGGAACAGAGGGATTCCAAAAAGCCGCAGGCTTCCGCTGACAGCCCTCCCGTGATGATACGTCACGGAAAGGCTCACTGCATGGAACAGCCAGGAGGCCTGGGCCGTCCCGTCCGCCTGATCCGAAAGAAAGCTCCCCCTGAGCCTGTAGCGGAAGGGAACGAACAGCAAAAGAAGGATCAGCAGCAGCAAAAGAGCCAGGAGGAAAAGCAGCAGGCAGCCTGCCGCCTTTAAAATCAGCAAAAGCGTCGCCATGGCTTATTTTGAATCCTTTGTTTCTTTTGTTTCTTTCGTTTCCTTTTTTTCTTTCAGCTTTCGGAGGGAACGAAGGGTCACGGAGATGGCCTCGGTGGCCGCCTGCTGCCGGATCTCCTCCCGGTCTCCTTCAAAGTGATACTCGAAGGCCTTTACCTTGCCCCGGATATAGATTCCGATATACACAAGGCCTACCGGCTTATCCTCCTCCGCTGCGGGGCCTGCATTTCCCGTCACGGATACCGCCACATCCGTATCCGCCATCATGGCTGCGCCCATGGCCATTTCCTTTGCAGTCTGCTCTGAAACCGCCCCCTCCTTCCGGATGGTGGATTTGGAAACATCCAGGGTCCTGCGCTTGGCCTTGTTGGAGTAGGTGATAAAGCCCTCCTTAAAGACCTCCGAGACCCCGGGCACGCTTACGAGCCTTGTGGATACCAGTCCGCCCGTACAGGATTCCGCCGTGGATATCGTAAATCCCTCCTGCATCAGCAGCTTTACCAGCACCTCCTCCGGTGTCTCTGTCCCATCCATGAGACCTGCAGGCTTCAGCTCCTGTGCCTTTTTTTCTCCCATCACATACCTCCTTCTGTAATGACCTTTCTGTTCTTGATAATATAATCCAACAGGGATATTACCGTCAGTATCACTGCGATGTACATCAGCGCTTCCGTTATCATCCGGTAGGGCGCGGCATAGGAAAAATTACCGATCATCAGGATGCACATGGCCATCTGGCTGACGGTCTTCCATTTGCCCCACCAGCTGGCGGCGATCACGATCCCCGCATCTGCCGCCACAAGCCGGAAACCGGAAATGATGAATTCTCTTGCGATGATCACGATGGTGACCCACACCGGCAGCTGGCCGTATGCGGTCAGCAGGATCAGGGCTGAGCACACCAGCAGCTTGTCCGCCAGGGGATCCATGAATTTTCCAAAGGTAGTCACCAGATGATATTTTCTGGCGATGTAGCCGTCCAGAAAGTCCGTAAAGGAGGCTGCGCAGAAGATCAGACAGGCCAGAAGCCTGGCCGTCTGGAACCCTTCTTCGGTTCCTGCCGCAGACAAATGCAAAAGCCTGTCTCCGTACATCATGACCCCTACGAAAAAAGGAATCATGAGGACCCGCAGGCAGGTCAGTTTATTGGGCAGATTCATCTTCATTTACAAGCTCTCCTGTCAGATCGTATTCGTATGCCCCGGTGATCCGCACAAGGGGCATGTCTCCTGTCATGAACTCCCGCTTTCCGGTATGGATGTACAGATAGCCGTCCACCCCGGGCGCATCCATGTAGGTTCTGGCCACATAGACGTTTCCCTCATATGCGGGCAGCGCCTCCTCCCGGCCGCCCCTAAGGGACTCCGACAAGGCGCCGGCATCCGCAAGACGGCCCTCGATGATGGCCCGAAGGGTCCTGCCCACCTGTTTTTCCGCCTTCCGGAAGGCGATCTGCTGCTGCAGGGCCATGACCTCATCGCGGCGGGCTTCCTTTACTTTTTTTGAAACCTGATGACTAAATGCCGCCGCCTTTGTTCCTTCTTCTCTGGAGTAGGCGAAGTCACCGAGCCTGTCAAACTCCATTTCACGAACAAATTCCAGAAGAATTTTATGATCTGCATCCGTTTCTCCCGGAAAGCCGGACAGCATGGTGGTCCGAAGGCAGATATCCGGGATCTCCTTTCTCAGCTGTTTGATCCGTTCCCCGATCTCCTCCCGGGTGGTCTTCCGGGCCATGCGCTTCAGGATATGATCCGACGCATGCTGGATCGGGATATCCAGGTAATGGCAGACCTTGGGCAGACGCCGGATGGCGTCGATAAGCTCCTCCGTGATCTCCTCCGGATAGCAGTAAAGGATCCGGATCCACCGGATCCCTTCGATGGCGCTCAGTTCCTCCAGAAGCTTGGGCAGCCGTTTCTCTCCATAGAGATCCATGCCGTAAAGGGTCGTCTCCTGGGCTACCAGGATCAGCTCTTTCACGCCCTTTTCCGAAAGCTCCCGGGCTTCCTGCAAAAGCTCCTCCATGGGAACAGAACGATAAGGTCCTCTCAGATAGGGGATGATGCAGTAGGTGCAGCGCTTGTTGCAGCCCTCTGCGATCTTCAGGTAGGCGTAATGACCTCCTGTGGTAACGATGCGGCCACAGCGTCCCTGTTCCCGGAAAAACCGCTCTGAAAGGGGCATCAGCCGCTCCTCCTGCTCCTGCTTCGCGAAGATCTCCTTTAGCAGCGTCAGCAGCTCCTGATAGGAATTGGTGCCCAGGATGCCGTCCACCTCCGGAAGGGTCTCCAGGATTTCCTCCCGGTAACGCTCCGCCATGCAGCCGGTAACGATCAGCGCCCTGCAGCGGCCCGTTTTCCGGTATTCCGCCATCTCCAGGATCGCCTGGACGCTTTCCTCCTTGGCGTCGCCGATGAAGCAGCAGGTATTCACCAGGATGATATCCGCCTCCTCCGGCGCATCGGTGAACTCCATACCCTCGGAAAACAGCATGCCAAGCATCTTCTCCGCGTCTACCAGGTTCTTGTCACAGCCAAGGGACACCAGATGGCACAGAAGCCTTCTGTCCCTCAGATTATCCTTTTCCATAAGCAGTCTTATGCTTCCTCGCTCTTTTCTTCGCCGGGAAGGATCTCGATCTTGCCGTGGTACAGCTCGTCGATGGCCACCGTCAGAGGCTTTTCCTCCGGCTCCTCCAGAAGCTCCGGCGCGCCGTCGATGATCTGACGGGCCCGCTTTGCCGCTGCGATCACCACGGAATACCGGCTCTTGATGATGGGCTCGTCGTGTTCGCTGTTCTGTTTGTTTACGACCTCCATGATATCGTTATAGGTCGGATAAAGCATTGCCATAGGTTTTGTTCCTCCTCAATCTAAAACACATAACTCCAAACGCCCTGCAGGCAACCCGCCGGGCGGCTGTTTTCTTTAGTCCAGGGTGCGAAGCTCCCTGCTGATCTCATAGAGAAAAGGCAGTTTTCTCTGGGTCCGCATATGCTGCAGCTGAATCGCCTTGTGCAGAAGCTCTGCGGAATGGTCGATGTCGTCGTTGATCAGAATATAATCGTAGGCCTCTACCCCTACCGCCTCGTCGGCGGCCCGGTTCAGGCGTTTGCGGATCACCTCCGGGCTTTCGGTCCCCCGGCCTGTAAGCCGCCGCTTCAGTTCTCCGGCGCTGGGGGGCGTCACAAAGATCAGCACCGCGTCGGGATACTGGCCCTTGATGCGCATGGCTCCCTGGATCTCGATCTCCAGGATCACATCCTTGCCCTCCTGCATCCGGGATTCCACATATTCCCTGGGCGTTCCGTAGTAATTGTCCACATAACGGGCGTACTCCAGAAGCTGGTCCTTTTGGATCATCTCCTGGAACCGTTCCTTATCTACAAAAAAATAATCCTTTCCATCCACCTCTCCCGGACGGGGGTTGCGGGTGGTTGCGGAAACGGAAAGGGCGTAATCCTCTCCGTGGGTCTCGATCAGGCGTTTGATCAGCGTGCCCTTTCCTGCGCCGGAAAAGCCTGAGATCACCACCAGGAGTCCCTGGCCTCTGTATTTATTCAATGTTCTGCACCTGCTCTCTGATTTTTTCCACTTCGGTCTTCAGGGCGATGGCCGTATCGGCGATCCTGAGATGATTGGCCTTGCTGAGGGTGGTATTGGCCTCCCGGTTCATCTCCTGGGCAATGAAATCCAGCTCCCTGCCGCAGGGACCGCCCTGTCTGAGCCGCTGCTCCATGGTGTCGATGTGGCTCTTGAGCCGGACCATCTCTTCATCCGTGCAGATCTTGTCCGCATAGATGGTGACCTCCGTTACGATCCTTCCCTCATCCGGAGAAAGGCCGCTGTCGGAAAGGGTCTCTTTGATCTTTTCCGTAAGCCGCCTGCGGTATTCCTCCGTTACGGAGGGAGAAAAGGCTTCGATGTCCGCCACATACTCCCGCATATGTCCCAGCTTCAGAAGAAGATCCTGCCGCAGATTGCACCCCTCTTTTTCCCGGGCGCTGCGGAAGGCTTCCGCGGCTTTCCGCACCGCAGGCTCGATGATCTCCCAGAGCTCCGCGTCGTTGCCGCTGGTCTCTTCCATGGCCAGCACATCCGCAAGCCGCATGAGATTGGAAACCTTCAGATCGTTGGCGATGCCGAAATCCTCCGCCATGCGGGCTGCGTATTCCACGTATTCCGCCGCCAGCGCCTGATTGTATTTCAGCCGTTTTGTGGTGTCTCCATAGTCCTCATAGGTGATATAGACGTCGGTCTTTCCCCGCTCCATATATTCCTTCAGAAGCTGCCGGACCCCTGCCTCAAAGCAGCCGAGCCTCCGGGGCATCTTCAGCGTCAGATCCAGATATCGGTGATTGACGGACCTAAGTTCCACCTGAATGCGGTATTTTTCCGTCACCACCTCATAACGGCCGAAGCCGGTCATGCTGCAAATCTCTGCCATCGTTCCTCTCTCCCTGTCAGAAGGTTAACTGATATTATACTAAATTTCCTTTTTCGGTTCAACCATTATGGAATAATTTGTGTGGTAGATCACATACCCCGGCGCCGCCTTCGGCACCCGCTTCAGGGCCTTTTTCTGCACATAATCCACCTCCACCTTTTCGGAGATATGCTTGTGCTCCTCTCCGCAGGCTCTGGAATAATAGGCCGCCAGGGCCGCCGCCTCCAGGCAGGTCCGGTCCGGCAGCTCCCGGTTTCCCGTTTTTGCGATCACATGGGAGCCGGGCATGTTTTTCGCATGGAACCACCAGTCGTTTCCCTCCGCCAGCCTGAAGGTGATCTCCTCGTTCTGGTAATTGTTCCTGCCCACATAAAGATCGATGCCGTCGGAGGATACGAAGTGCATGGGCTCTGACCGCAGCTCCTCCTTCCGGAGCCGTTTTCCTGTCTGGGGCTTGCGGATAAAGCCGTAGTCGCTCATTTCCCTCCGGATCTGATTGAGGTCCGCCTCCGTCTCCGCAATGGACAGGGCGTTGGCGATGGAATCCAGATGCCAAAGCTGCTGCCTGGCCTCCGCGATCTGGGGCGTCAGGGCCTCCTGGGTCCGTTTCAGCTTCTGATAACGGTCGAAAAACTTCTGGGCGTTTTCCTTTGCGCAAAGCTGCGGGTCCAGAGGGATCCTGATCTCCCGGCCCTCGTCGTAATAGTTCTGACAGCAAAGCTCCTTTTCTCCGCCGGAAAGGCTGTAGCCGTAGGTATTCAGCAGTTCCCCGTAGATCCGGTATTTATCCTTTTTCTCCGCGTCCTGATACTGCCGTTCCCAGAGCTCCAGCTTTTTGGCCGTCCGCTCCGTCAGGGTCTTCAGGATATGGCGGATGTCCTCGGATTTTGCCCGGATCCGCCCGTTTCTGGCCCGTTCCGCGTAATAGACCGTCAGCACCTCCGAGATGCTGACAAAGACCTCCTCCCGATAGCCTCCGGCCACAAGGGAGGTAAGCCGCACCGCGGAAAACTCCGCCGCCGCGTCTCCCTCATAGAGGATATTGGGGGTAAAGGCTCCCCTGCGGATCGTTTCCATCAGCTCCTGAAAGCTTTGATAGACCCGATCCTGCTCCTCCTGAGACAACAGGGAAAAAGGCTTGTCTCCGTCCACCCCTGCCCGGAAGCAAAGCTCCTCGGAGATGACGGAGCTCAGGCCCGTAAAGCGCCCGTAAAGGGCCTTTTGCAGGCAGTCCGGAAACTCCGAAAGGAGCCTTCCGAAGTCCTCCCGGCTGATCCTTCCCATGGGATTTTCTTTTTTCCGGGTATCCGGGATAAAATAGGTCCTGCCCGGCAGCACCTCCCGGACGGAGCTTACGGAGGGCGTCACATGCTTGATGCTGTCGATGATGGTGCCGTCTTCCTTTAACAGGATGATGTTGCTGTATTTTCCCATGAGCTCGCACAAAAGGATGCGGGTGGACAGATCCCCCATTTCGTCAAGATGCTCGATCTCAAAGACGATGATGCGCTCCAGCCCCTCCTCCGAAAGGGCAGCCCCCGGCTGATAAATGCGGCGGATCCTGCCGCCGCTTAAATGCTTCCGCAGCGTCATGCAGAAATTGGGAGCTGTTGCAGGCGAAAGGGCCGTCTCCTCCCGCAGGTATACCATGGGAAGGGAGGCGCTTGCCGATATGCTGAGCCTTAAATTTTTCCGCTGTGCCTTGACCGTGAGAAGCAGCTCGTCCTTCTCCGGCTGGGCGATCTTTGTGATGCTTCCGGAAAGGATGCGCTCGTTCAGCTCCTTTACCGTATTCGCTACCACGATGCCGTCATATGCCATCTCCGATTCCCTCTTTCTACAAAATTATCCTTTATTGTACCATAAGGCATTCCGCTTTGCACCCTCTTTTCCCTGTTGCCTTTTCCGGAACTTTGTGCTATTTTTCTATATGCGATGAAGGATTTAGACTCAAAAAAACAGAAGAGACCGAAAAGAGGACCAGGAACGGTCCTCTTTTTTTGTGCTTTATCCCGCTAAATCATTACTTTGTTAACAAAACAGAAAGAAGGCTTTATCATATGAACGCTTCAGAACAAAAAAACTCCTCCTTATGGAAAAAGCAGCTTTGGAACCTGTTTCTCATCCTTCTGGGCAACACGATCTATGCCCTGGCGGTGGTGCTTTTCATCCTGCCGGACGATCTCATCACCGGAGGGACCACGGGACTGGCCCTTTCCTTCAACCATTTTTTCCAGATTCCCATCTCCCTTTTTGTGTTCGCCTTTAACGTGATCATGTTCCTGGCGGGGGCTGTGGTGCTGGGAAAGGCCTTTGCCCTCACCACCCTCATCAGCACCTTTTACTACCCTGTGATTCTGGGCGTGCTGCAGGAGGTCCCTGTACTGGCGGCGGGCTTTACCGACGATCTGATGCTTGCCACCATCTGCGCCGGCCTCATGATTGGCTTTGGCATCGGCATCGTCATCACTGCCGGAGCCTCCACTGGCGGCATGGACATCCCGCCCCTGATCCTCAATAAAAAAATTGGCCTTCCGGTTTCCGTCACCCTCTATGCCCTGGACGTAACGGTGCTGGTGCTGCAGATGCTCTTTTCCAACCGGGAGCAGATCCTCTACGGGATCCTGCTGGTGCTGATCTACACCGTGGTGCTGGACAAGGTGCTGACCTTCGGCACGGTCCAGACCCAGGTAAAGATCATAAGCCCTTCCTATCAGCAGATCACGGAAGCCATCATCCAGCAGCTGGACCGGGGCGTTTCCCTGCTGCACCTCACCACCGGTTATCTCGGCACCGAGGAAAAGATGGTGCTGACGGTGATCTCCAACCGGGAGCTGCCCGCCCTTAAGCGGATCGTTTCCGAGATCGACCCGGACGCCTTCCTCACCATCAGCCGCATCTACGAAACCAGAGGCCGGGGATTTTCCCTGCAGAAAAAATACCTGCGCCATTAACGGGAAAAGGTCCTGCAGGCCTACAGCTTTCCGGGGGCTGCCAGGAGGATCTTTCGGCCCTGACCGCCCGCTCCATCCGCCTTTCTGAGGCCTGCCTCGGCAGCCTGCTGCGGAAAAAGCCATAGCTTTCCGGCGCCCTCCGCCTCTTTTCCTATTAGAGACCAGAAAAAGTCCACCCGGCTTTTGTTCCGGATGGACTTTCTTGTCTGTATTGCCTGCAGAAGGCTCTGCCCTTATTCCAATTCAAGTTTTCCCGTGTACAGCTGATAATAAGTCCCGTGCTGCTTGATCAGGTCCTCGTGATCGCCCCGCTCGATGATGCGGCCGTGCTCCAACACGATGATGGCGTTGCTGTTGCGGATGGTGGAAAGCCTGTGGGCGATGACGAATACGGTCCTGCCCTTCATCAGGTTGTCCATACCCTGCTGCACGATGGCCTCGGTACGGGTATCGATGCTGGAGGTAGCCTCGTCCAGGATCAGCACCGGCGGATCGGCCACTGCCGCCCGGGCGATGGACAGAAGCTGCCGCTGGCCCTGGGAAAGCCCCTCGCCGTCTCCCGTCAGCATGGTATCGTATCCATTGGGTAGCATGCGGATGAACTGATCCGCATAGGCCAGCTTTGCTGCAGCATAGACCTCTTCATCGGTGGCATCCAGCTTTCCGTAGCGAATGTTTTCCATAATGGTGCCGGTAAAGAGGTGGGTATCCTGCAGAACGATGCCTAGGGAATGCCTCAGGTCTGCCTTCTTGATCTTGTTGATGTTGATGCCGTCGTACCGGATCTTACCGTCCTGTACGTCGTAGAACCGGTTGATCAGGTTTGTGATGGTGGTCTTTCCTGCGCCGGTGCTGCCTACAAAGGCCAGCTTCTGGCCAGGCTTTGCATACAGGGAAATGTCATGGAGCACCATGTGATCCGGCGTATAGCCGAAGCTCATGTCGAAGAACCGCACGTCTCCCTTAAGCTCCTCGTAGGTAACGGTGCCCTCTGCCTTGTGGGGATGCTTCCAGGCCCACAGTCCGGTGCGCTCCGGGCATTCCACCAGATTGCCCTCCGCATCCCTTCTGGCGTTCACCAGGGTCACATAGCCGTCATCCACCTCAGAGGGCTCGTCCATCATGGCGAAGATCCGCTCCGCGCCTGCCAGGGCCATGACGATGGAATTGAACTGCTGGGCCACCTGCATGAAGGGCTGGGTAAAGCTCTTGGTAAACTGCAGGTAGGAGGCCATGACGCCCAGGGTGATGCCGCCTACGCCCATGACGGAAAGGAGGCCTCCCAGCACCGCCGTCAGGACGAACTGGAGGTTGCCGATGTTTCCGATGATGGGGCCCATCAGGTTGGCGTAGGTGTTGGCCTTGGCGGAACTTTCAAAAAGCCTTTCGTTCAAGGCGTCGAATTCCCGCTTGGAGGCCTCCTCGTGATTGAATACCTTCACCACCCGCTGGCCGGTCATCCGCTCCTCGATAAAGCCGGTGACGTTTGCAATGGCCACCTGCTGGCGGATGAAATACTTTCCGCTGTTGCCGCCGATGACCTTTGCCACCAGCACCAGCACGCCGATCATCACCACCGCCAGGATGGTCAGAAGGGGGCTGAGCATCAGCATGGATACAAAGGTCACCACGATGGTGATGCCCGACATCAGCACCATGGGAATGGACTGATTGATCATCTGCCGCAGGGTATCCGTATCGTTGGTATAAAGGCTCATGATGGAGCCGTTGGTGTTCTGGTCAAAGTAACGGATGGGGAGGGTCTGCATGTGCTCGAACATATCGTCCCGGACCTGCTTCAGCACCCCCTGGCCGATCTTGACCATAAGCCTGGAGTAAAGCCAGGTGGCGAGAACGCCGCAGAGGAAGATGATCCCCAGCACGCAGAGGGCCATGTAAAACTCCCGGAAATCCGGTTCTCCCACGCCCATGAGGGGCAGGATGAAATCGTCCAGAAGATACCGCAGGGACAGGGAAACGGATACGGAGGCGATGGAGCTTATGGCGATGCAGAAGCATACCACGATGAACTCCTTTTTGTAGCTCCGGCCCACATAACCCAGGAGCCGCTTTCCCGTAGCGATGGTTTCCTTTGAAAATCTGACGCCTTTTTTATTGTTCATCTTCGTCCTCCCCTCCTTTCATCTGAGATTCATAAACCTCTCTGTAGATCGCATTGGTCTTCAGAAGTTCCTCAGAGGTTCCAACACCGTTGACCTGTCCGTTATCCAGGATGATGATCTGGTCCGCATCCTCGATGGAGGATACTCTCTGGGAGATGATGATCTTCGTGGTATCGGGGATCTCCTCCCGGAAAGCCTTCCGGATCAGCGCATCTGTCTTGGTATCCACCGCGCTGGTGGAGTCGTCCAGGATCAGGATCTTCGGTTTTTTCAGCAGGGCTCTGGCGATGCAAAGCCTCTGCTTCTGGCCGCCGGAGACATTGTTGCCTCCCTCCACGATCTGGGTATTGTACCCCTCCGGGAATTCCCGGATAAATCCGTCGGCCTGGGCCAGCCTGCAGACCCGCTGTACCTCTTCGTCGGAAGCCTTGGCGTCGCCCCAGCGGATGTTTTCATAGATGCTTCCGGTAAACAGCACGTTTTTCTGCAGCACCATGGATACCTGGTCCCGCAGCACCTTCAGGTCATAATCCCGCACGTCAATGCCGCCTACCCGGACAGCGCCCTTTGTAACGTCATAAAGTCTCGGAATCAGCTGGACCAGGGTGGACTTTGCGCTTCCGGTACCGCCGAAGATGCCCACGGTCTGTCCGGATTTGATATGCAGGCACACATCCTTGAGGGCCAGAGGTCCGCCCTCGCCGCCGTAGCTGAAGTCCACGTGATCGAAGACGATGTCTCCGGAGGGCACCTCATCCTTTGCATCAGGCTTATCCTGCATCTCCGGCACCTCCTCCAGCACCTCCCGGATACGGTCGGTGGAAGCCTCCGCAATCATGTTCATGACGAATACGAAGGAAACCATCATCAGGGAAGAAAGGATCTGGATGGCGTAGATGATGACGCTGGTGAGCTCTCCCGGCTCCATGGTGCCGATGACGATATCCTTGCCGCCGATCATCACCACGCAGAGCACGATGAGATAAATGGTGAACTGCATCACCGGCTGGTTCCAGGCCACGATCTTCTCCGCTCTGGTAAAGAGCTGATAGACGATTCCGGAAATGCCGTGGAACTTTTCGATCTCATGGTCCTCCCGGACATAGGCCTTTACCACCCTTGCGGCGTTGACGTTTTCCTGCACCCGGTTGTTCAGCACATCGTATTCGTCAAACACCTTTACAAAATAGGGATGGGCCTTTCTCTGGATAAAGAGCAGGGTCCCGCCCAGAAGGGGAATGGCGATCAAAAAGAGCAGCGCCATTTTGGGATTGATGGCGATGGTCATGATCCAGGATAAGATGATCATGATGGGGGCTCTTGCCAGAAGCCGGATGGTCATCATAAAGGCCATCTGGATATTGGTGATGTCCGTGGTCATCCGGGTCACCAGGCTCGAGGTGGAAAAATGGTCGATGTTTTTAAAGGAAAAATCCTGAATCCGGTAGAAAATATCCTGCCGCAGGTTTTTGGCATAGCCTGCTCCTGCCTTTGCCGCCGTGGCGCCTGCCACTGCGCCGAAGAACAGCGCCAGCATGGCCATCACCACCAGCAGGCCGCCGGTGCGAAGGATATAGGGAAGGTCTCCCTGCATGATGCCGATATCGATGATATTGGCCATCAGCATGGGGATCAGCACCTCCATCAGCACCTCCAGCACCACAAACACCGGCGTCAGGACCGCCTCCCGCTTATACTCCCGGACTGATTTCAAAAGTTTTCTGTTCATCATGTCCTCCTACTGTTTTTGTCCGTATCGTTTTTGTCGTCCATGCTCAAAAGATTGCGCAGCATCTGCCCCAGCACCGCCATGCAGCAGTCCAGCTGCTCCTTTGGGATGCCCTCCACCAGTTTTTCGTTCTGCGCCTTGATCTTTTCCAGGATCATGGGCCGCAGCTCCTCTGCTCTTTCCGTGGGGACGATTCGCTTCAGCCTGGCGTCCTTACTGACGTTTTCCCGCCGGATAAAGCCGTTTTTTTCCAGCAGCTGAAGGATCCCTGTAGCGGTGGGACGGCGGATCAGAAACTCCTCCTCGATGTCCCTCTGATAGAGCTCCTTCTGCATGGTCATGATCAGGATATATTTCAGCACATGACCCTGCATGGGGGTCAGTCCCTCTACTTCCTGAGGAAGGCCGCTGCTGCGCTTCATCACATGGGACAGGATGTGGATCATCCTGGGAGGGGAAAGCTCGTAGTCCTCTCTCCGTCCGGTTCTGCCCTTTGCTGTTTTCAGTTCTTCGCACATGAACTGTAAGCCTCCTAATTGTTAGCTTCCTAATCAATAAGGTTTCAAACGTTCCATATTCTAAAACGGAATCAGGATTTTGTCAATGAAGCCTTCCATGACTTTTTTGTGAACTTTCTGTGAAACCCCGGACCCATCTGGAAGCACCTCCTCCGCCCCATATCTCCCGAAGCGGCTTTTCGCGGGAATCAAAAACCGGCCCCTCTCCCCGGCAGGCATGGGATATGCCGCCGGAAAACGGGCCGGAGCCTTTTTCTTTTTTTTGTTATGCTTCCTTATTCCTCTTCCCAGTTGGTCCAGTACTGCTGTACGTCGTCGTCCCCATCCAGAAGATCCAGGGTCCTGCGAAGATTCTTTACCGCCTGCTCCTCCGTTACGGATACGGTGGTCTGGGGAATCATGGCGATCTCTGCGGACTCCATGGGGATGCCCGCCTGATCCAGGGCCTCGTGAACTGCGTCGAAATCCGCCGGATCCGTCAGGATCTCAAAGCTGTCCTCCTCTTCCCGAAGGTCCTCTGCGCCTGCCTCCAGCGCCAGCTCCATCAGCTCGTCGCCGTCCTTATCGCATTCCTCCTTGGCGATGATGATCTGGCCCTTCTTGTCGAACATGAAGGACACGGAGTTGGGGGTCCCCAGGGATCCCTGGCCCTTGGTGAAAGCATTTTTCACATTGGCCGCCGTCCGGTTCTTGTTGTCCGTCAGGGTGTCCACGATGATGGCCACGCCGTTGGGGCCATAGCCCTCGTAGGTCAGCTTTTCGTAGTCAACGCCGTCGTTGCCGCCGGCTGCCTTCTTGATGCCCCGCTCGATGGTATCGTTGGGCATGTTGGCTGCCTTTGCCTTCTGAATGACGAACTTCAGCTTGAAGTTGTTGTTGGGGTCCGGACCGCCCTCCTTTACGGCGATGGCGATCTCGCGGCCGATGACCGTATAGGCCTTACCCTTGGCTGCGTCGTTTTTTTCCTTCTTCGCCCGGATATTTGCAAATTTAGAATGTCCTGACATGTTTTACTCTCCTATCTCATCTGAAAAAGCTCATGCCCGCTCCTGGTCAAAAGCAGGCTCAAAATCCGTTTCCCGTCCCCAAAGGGCCGCAATCGGACGTTATTTTATCACTATTTGACCTCCAGCGCAATATTCCGCAGCCATTTTTTCTGCCGGTAGCGCCAGGTTCCCAGCACCGCCTTGTAGATCTCCTCGGAAAGCACCAGGGCGTACACCGCGTAAATGGGAAGCTTCCAGAACAGGGCTCCCAGAAAGGCCAGGGGAACGCCGATGAACCACACCCCGGAGGTATCCAGGAAGAGGCACATCCTCGTGTCGCCGCCGGACCGCAGCACTCCCACCACCAGGATGTAGTTGTACATCTTGGGGATGATATAGGCGATGAACACCAGAAGACAGCGGGATACGTCCTCCGCCACCTCAGGGGTGATGCTATAAACGCTGATGATGGGCCAGCGGATCATGAAGATCAGCGCCATGGCCAGAAGGCTCAGCACAAAGGACAGGGAGAAGAACTTCACGGAATAATCCTCCGCCCGGGAAAGCTTCCCGGCTCCCAGCTCGTTCCCCAGAATGACTGCCGTAGCCGCAGAAAGTCCTGCCCAGAGCACCACCACGATGTCCTGGATGGTGGTGGCGATGGTGATGGCCGCCACCGCATCGTCTCCCATGCGCCCATAGGCCACGGAATAAAGGGTGGTGCCCAGCCCCCACATGAACTCGTTGGCGATCACCGGAGAGGCATGAATCACAAAGCTCCTGAGGAAGGGGCTGCTCCAGCCAACATATTCTCCGGGGCGGGCCTTCAGGGGCCTGCAGTGTTTTCCCAGCATGATGCAAAGGAGCAGCAGAAGCTCCACCGCTCTGGCTGCCAGAGTGGCAAGGGCTGCGCCTGCGACGCCCAGCATGGGAAATCCGAAATTGCCGAAGATCAGGCAGTAGTTCAGGACGATGTTGATGCCGATGGCTGCCAGGGAGGTCAGCACCGGCGTCTTGACCCGGTTGATGGCCCGCATCATGGCCACGATCACGTTGGACAGGGCGATGAAGGGATAGGTAAGGCAGGCGATCCGCAGGTATCTGGTGCCCACCTCCACGGAGGCCTCGCTGTTGGTAAAGATCCGCATGATCATATGGGGATCCAGAAGCGCCGGGATCACGAACAGGGCCGAGCCCGCAAGGGCCAGCACCGCCGCAAGCCCCAGCACCTTCCGGATGTTTTTTTCATCCCGGTTTCCCCAGAACTGGGCTGCCAGCACGCCGCTTCCGGAGCAGATGCCGAACACGAACAGATTGAATACGAAATAATATTTATTTGCCAGACCCACCGCTGCGATGGAGGTGGCTCCCAGCCGCCCGATCATCATGGTGTCCACCAGATTGGTAATGGTGTTCAGCATGTTCTGCAGGGCGATGGGAATGGCGATCAGCAGGGCCTTCCGCAGAAAGACCCCGTCGGTAAATGTAGCTTTGATGGAATGCTGCATAAACTGCTCCTGTATTCTTGAAAGGTTTCGTTTTTTTGAAACCTGTTTTTATTCTGTAAAGCTTCCGGAAAGGAAGCGCCCGTTGCGGAAATAGGCTCTCGGGACCCGTCCGCTGACAGCGCACATCAGCTCATAATGGAAGCCGCCGCTCCGTTCCGCCAGCTCCCGAAGCCCGATCTCCTCTGCCCCGTCCCTTCCGAACAGGGTCACGGGATCTCCCTCCTTGGCCTCCGGCAGTCCGGAAAGGTCCACCATCAGCTGATCCATGCAGATCCGTCCCAGGATCGGACAGCGCTTTCCCCGGATCAGGACATCCATGCCCTTTCCCTCCGGGTCGGTGCAGCCTGCGCTTCTGGGATAGCCGTCGGCGTAGCCTGCGGATACGGTCCCCACCCGGACCGGCCCCTTGGCGCAATACACCGCGCCGTAGCCTACCGTTTCTCCCGCCTGGATCTGGCGGATGGATGTGAGCCAGGACTTCAACTGCATCACCGGACGAAGGGGGAGCCTACCCTCCAATTCCCTGGAGGGATAAAGCCCGTACATGGCGATGCCGCCCCGGACCATGGAAAACCCGGTGCCTACTCCTGTCAGGATGGCCGCAGAATTGGCGCAGTGGCAAAGACCCGGATCGATTCCCGCCTCTGAGAGCCCCTTGAGAAAGGCCTGAAATGCCTGCAGCTGCTCCTCTGTTTTCTGTTCTTTTCCCGGCTCGTCCGCCGTAGCGAAATGGGTAAAACAGCCGTCGATGGAAAGCCCCGGCAGCTCCCGGAGCTTGAGCACCTCGGAAAAACCGGCCTCATCCGTCCGGAAGCCGATGCGGCTCATGCCCGTATCCACCGCAATGTGCATATGGCCTGTACGGCCGGTCTGATATGCCGCCTCGGAAAGGAGCTTTCCCTCCCGCAGGGAGGAGACCGCCGCCGTCAGGTCCCAGGCAAGCACGGTCTCGTATTCTCCCGGAAGCAGGGCCCCCAGGATCAGCACCGGCTTTTTGGTCCCCATCTGCCGGATCCGGATCCCCTCCTCCAGGGCCGCCACCGCATAACAGTCCGCATAGCGCTCCAGGGTCGCCAGGGTCCCCTCCACGCCGTGACCGTAGGCGTCCGCCTTGACCACAGCGCAGAGCTTTACCCCCTCCGGAAGGATGCTCCGCAAAAGCTCCAGGTTGTGGGCCAGCGCATCCAGGTCCACCGCCGCGCAGATACGCCTGTATGGAAATCTGCTGTCTTCAAATATCTTTTCGTCGATCATTCCGTCTCTTCCTCCCAAAGCACCCGCTCCTTATCCCGGGCCTGCGGGCTGCAGTCCGCTTCCTCCGGTGGCCTGCGTTCTGCTACCGCCACCGCCGTCACATATTCCTGGCTGTCGGCGATGGACACATGGATGTGGGTAATGCCCAGTTTTCTGCACAGAGCCCTGGCGCCGCCGGAAAGCCGCACATAGGGCGCCCCCAGGGAGTCCCTGAGGCACTCGATCTCCCAAAGCTCAAAGCCCCGTATCCCGGTACCAAAGGCCTTTGCCACGGCTTCCTTAACCGCAAAATCACCGGCAAGCCGCTTTTCACAGGAAAGGGCCTCCCGGCGTTCGTTCTCCGTAAAGGAACGGGTCAAAAAGGATTCCCTTCGGCAGGCCCTTTTCACCCGTTCCAGTTCAATTATATCCGTTCCGATACCGTAAATCATACTGTCGTTATCATCCGATGGATCCCTTCCCCTATTTCAGCACCTTGTCCCGATGGACGATGTTGTAGGAAAGCCGCATCAGGCTCTCCGAAAGATGCACGTTTTCCACGATGATGTCCTTGGGCACCCGCAGGTCCGTATGGGCAAAGTTCCAGATGCCCTTGATGCCGGTTCCCACCAGGGTCTGGGCCAGGGCGATGGCAGCATCCTTTGGCACCGTAAGGGCCACGATCTCAATGTTGTTTTTTCGGATATAATCCTGGACCTGATCGATGGGATATACCTCGATGCCGTTGATGTCCGTTCCCACCTTTTTCGGATCCCTGTCAAAAAGAGCCTTGATCCGGAAGCCCCGCCGTTCAAAATCCGAATAGCCGGCAAGCGCCCTTCCGAAGTTACCTGCGCCGATCACCACGATGTTGTGCACCCGGTCGATGCCCAGGATCTTCCCGATCTCCATGTAGAGATTTTTGACATTATATCCGTAGCCCTGCTGTCCGAATCCGCCGAAGTTGTTGAGATCCTGGCGGATCTGAGAGGCGGTGACCCCCATGAGCTTGGAAAACTCGTTGGAAGAGATCCGCTCCACCCCCTGGGCAATCAGCTCGCCCAGGTACCGGTAATACCGGGGAAGCCGCTTGATAATCGCCTGCGAAATAGGTTTCTGTTCCATCATTTTTTCTGCCTCTACTCAAAATAACAGTAGAATCGCTTCTACTGTTATTTTTTTCTTTCACATAAACTTTTTTCATTATATCGACCTGTTAAAAAAAAGTCAATGCGTAAAGCGGTATTTCGGCAATATTTCACAAAGTTTCCGGATTCCCTTCCGGTCCCGGTTACTCGCTGCGCAGGGCGTCGATGGGATTGAGCTTTGCCGCCCGGCTGGCAGGCATATAGCCGAACAGGAGGCCGATGCCTACGGAAACGCCGAAGGACAGCAGCACCGCGCCTGCAGAGGGCGCCGCGGAAATGCCCATGGCAGATCCGATGACGCTGGTGCCTGCGCTGCCCAGGAGGATGCCGATGATGCCTCCGATGGAGGAGGTGACGGCTGCCTCGATGACAAACTGCTGCATGATCACCCGTTTTCTGGCTCCCAGGGCCTTCCGGATTCCGATCTCCCGGGTGCGCTCCGTTACGGACACCAGCATGATGTTCATAACGCCTACTCCGGCCACCAGCAGGGAAATGCCTGCGATGCCCCCCAGCATGGTGGACATCATGGCGATCTGGCTGTTCAGCTCGTCCAGAAGCTCTGAATTGGCGCTTACATTATAGAAATCGTCGTTTTTAAAGATCGTATAGAGGAAGTTTTCCAGGGTCTCCGTGCATTCCTCCGTATTGGTGGTGCTGATGCTGGTGATGATATAGTTGGAGATATCGCTGCTGCGGCTCATCTTGGCCGCCACGGAATAGGGGAGCCATACGAAATCGTCGGTACCGCCCTCCTCCAGCTCATCCTCGTCCTGCCGCTCCACCACTCCCACCACCTTCAGGGAGTTGGAGCCGATCTTGATCTTTTCCCCTATGGCGTCCTCCGGATTCCCGAACAGGGTCTGGGCGGTATAATAGCCAAGCACCGCCACCTTCCGCTCCGCCATGCAGTCCGCGTAGGACAGGTTCCGGCCCGTATCCATCTTGTACTCCTTGATGCCGAGATAATCCTCGGAATATCCCCGGATGGAGGTGGCGTTCATGGTATCGTTTCCGTTTTTCAGGGGGTAACTGACGCTGACGCTGGGGGTGATCTTGTCGTAAAGATCCGGATGTTCGTCATAGAACTCGTACATCTCCTCCACCGACAGGGATCTGGAGTTCATGTTGGTCACATTCACGTTGATCTGGTTGACGCCCATGCTGGCAAAGCTTTCCACCACCGTGTTCATGTAGCCGCTGACCACCGACACCAGGATGATCACCGCCGCCACGCCGATGATGATGCCCAGCATGGTGAGGAAGGAACGCATCTTGTTTCCCCAGATCGATTTTAAGGCCATTTTAAAGCTTTGCAGCATATTCCTTCACATCTCCGTCAAAGATTATTTTTCCGTCCATGATCTGCACCACCCGTTTGGAGTTCATGGCGATGGAGGGGTCGTGGGTGATCATCACGATGGTGTTTCCCTCCTGGTTCAGCTTCCTGAGAAAACCCAGCACCTCCTTGGAGGTCCTGGAATCCAGGGCGCCGGTGGGCTCGTCCGCCAGGATCAGGGAAGGATCCCCCGCCAGGGCCCGGGCGATGGAAACCCGCTGCTGCTGGCCGCCGGAAAGCTGGGAGGGCATGTTTTTCCACTTGTTCTGGAGGCCCACCCGTTCCAAGGAGGCCATGGCCCGGCGTTTCCGTTCTCCTGCGTCCACCCCGGCGTACTGCAGAGGCAGCTCCACGTTTTCCAGGATGTTCAGCTTCGGCAGGAGGTTATACTGCTGGAAGATAAAGCCGATCATCCGGTTCCGCACCTCCGCCAGCTCGTCGTCCGTCATATCGGAGGCGTCGATGCCTCCCAGGACGTACTCC
>CALWLA010000002.1 GCA_944381405.1 uncultured Lachnospiraceae bacterium
GTTTCTGACAGATATAAGAAATGGGCCTGCCCGAAGGAAGGCAAAAGCCGGAAGCACGACAGCTTTCTGCTGCTATCATACCATCCGGCTTTCAAAAGCGCAACATGAAAGAAAATCAATAGCCGCTATCCACCTCCGGCAGGCGAATGGCCCCGTTTCTGATGGAGGCTGCGATCACCGCTGCCCGGTTTTCCCGCTTTTGCTGTATCCTTTTCGGCTTCCGCCAGAAAGTCCTGGCGCACTGCTGGCTGCAGAAAATGCAGCGTCGGTCATGCACCGGCTCCTCTCCGGGGGCCGCCTGGGGCACCGTCACGATCTTTCCGCAGTTTTTGCAGACAAACCAACGGTTAATCCCTTCGTTCCCTTGTTCTTTTTCTCCGTACTGTAATTCCATAAATCACCAATCCTGTGAGAGACAATAAAAACAATGCACCGTAAAGCTCAGGCATTCTGGTATCGCCGGTTTTCGGCACCGGCGCTTTTGGGGAATCTGTCTTTCCCGGAGCCGGAGGTGCCTCAGGGGTCTCCGGCTGGCTGGGGCTCGCGATCTCTATCAGTGGCGGCGCTTCCTGTCCGGATGGATCGGGCCCGTCTGTGGGCGGGGTTCCAGAAGGAATCGTGGTCCCAGGTGTTACCGGCGTCACTGTGACGCCGCCACCTCCACCGCCTCCCGGCCTATGCCCACCGGGACTATTTCCTCCAGGGTTGCTGCCGCCGGGCTTATCCCCCTCTGGCACGTCCCGGTCTATGGCGTGCAGGATGATTTCAAATCCAAAGTCCAGGCCTCTGCCGTCATAAGCATTGGGCAGCTGGGCGGAAAATCCAAGATGATCAAAACTCAGAGTCTGGCCTGGCTCCAGCGTAACGCTTTCCCGTACCTTCCGCAGCTGCTCTCCAGCCCTGCCGGTATGGTTGATGAAATCCCATATGGACAATCCGTCAGGGTCAATCTCAGAGAGGCGGCTCCTGTCCAGGGACGCTGCTTCCGTGTCAAAACTGAAGGTCTCCCCGTAGGCAAAGAGCCACCAATACCCAAGCTTGATGAGCTCAGGGTCCGTCTCCAGAAATTCATACGGCTGGTCAAAGCCCTCCTCCGTCCGGTGACTGGTCCTGCCGTAAAGGAAAAACCGGTCATAAACCGGATCCTGCTGCAGCTCCTCCAGGGTAATGGATCTGGGCTGGCGGATCTCCGTCTGACCGTCAAAGCCATAGGACTTGGTGCCGAAGATCTCCGCAATATGCACCGGCTCAAGCTGGTAAAGGCTCTCTGCCTCCCGGCAGTCCTGACAATGACTCCGATACCAGTGGAGCAGATAATCAGCATAGCTGTCGTAGCCCCGCTGCTGCACCAGCTGATCCACGGAAAGCATCTGCCTGAGGCTGATCTCCGCCGTATCCGGCACCGGAGAAAACAGCTCCCGCAAAGGCCTGCAGATGCTGCGGAGAATGTTCAGCTTGTAAGGGATCCGCTCCCCATCAAAGCCCCGCAGATTCTCGTAGATGCTGCCGCTGCCCTCCAGGTCAGAGCTGATGGGTCCCTCCGCCGCCTGGGGGATTCCGTTCCGGTCCACCAGATTGACGGTGTGAAACGAAATATCCTGCAACCGGTAGGTATAGGTGGAATTGTTGACGATCCGAAGTCCCACCTCCTTCTGATTGCCAGGCACATCCGTCCCGGCAATGAGAGAGGCGGCCACCTCGTCTGCGTCGATGGAAAAATCCTCGCCGTCCCGATCGTCAATGGTATAAATGAAGGCCCTGTCTTCCGTATCGATGCGCCGCTCGTAACCAAAGACGGTTCCTGCCTGGAAAATCAGCAGGAGCGCCAGAAGGCCCGACCGCAGCAGGTTTCGTTTTCTCATGGGCGTTTCCTTTCTGCTTCAAAATACGCAGCAGTCTCCGGTTTCCGGGGATTCCTGCGGGTCTTGAAGCTTTTTCCGGGGCTGGGGTGACAGCCCCGGAAACTTGTAGATAAATCAAATAGCTATAAAATTAGACTGTCCGAGGCTTTTCATTTTTGATAGTCCAAGTAACAGGAGCATTGGGTTCAGTCGGCTCTGATACCTCAACATTATAGTTATATTTATAAGGATCTCCGCCATGCTCACCCTCATAAGTTTTGTCTTTTACGCGATCCCAGGTAGCATCAACTGCGTCTTTATTTGCCTGTACAGCCTCCATCACCGGAGTAATGGTATAGGTTGCACCGATATAATCGTTCGGCATTTCCTTTGCAAAGGTTACGCTTTCGAGCAGATTTTCAGTTGATGCGCCAGGATCAAGAATGTGTTTGTAGTAATACCAACCTTCGTTGGGGTTAGCTTCACCATCAAGTATCCAATTCGTCACATCATATTCATTTTCTTCATTTTCGCCCTTATTTGCGAAGTTCAGAGTGATGTATTCAGTACCTGCAGTATCTGAATTATCTGTATCATTATAGTGAATCCCATTATCCCATTCTTCATCTGCCTTTTCTTTATGGGTCGCTTCATAAGTCTTATCAGGTTCTTTCAGAACATGGTATGCATATTTTGCCGTATAGGTAGTTGTACCGCCCTCACCTGTCTTAGCTTTGATTTCCACGATCTGTTTATCTGTGTCATCATACGCAAAATACTGGTAGACTTTATTTTTATCACCGTCTGCTGTGGCGTCTTTTCTGTAAACCGTTACGCCTTCGAGATTTGCACCTGTAAAAATATCCCATCCAGAGTCCACTGCTTCGATGGTATCGATTACATTCTGATCATAAACAGCTACCACAGCCTTATGAAAATCGGGATAAGGATATTTCGATCCGTCCTGGGTCACGAAATTATCTTTATTCTTTAAGAAGGTTTCTGCGTCCCCCGCTTCTGTAGGCGTTTTTACACCATATACCAGCAGACGGTTATTCGTATTCTCCTTAAATGCCCAGTTCTTCAGCACCAGCTTCTCCTCAAACTTCACTCTCACATACACCGGCACGTCGCCGTAGTTGGTAACGCCAACCTGCTTGGTGATGGTGGAACCAGGGTTCATGGGGGTCTCGGGGTCGAAGGCCTCGGTGATGGATACGTCAAAATCATCCATATCGAATACGTTCTTTACCTGATCGGTGGTGCTGAACCAGGCGAAGGTGCCGCCGACTGCTACCACTGCAGCTGCCCCAAGTGCGACTGCAGCCTGTGTCTTCTTTGAAAGTTTCCTTTTCATCTCTTTTTCCTCCTACATGCTACATGATTTTTAGCTTTTTTATTGCTGATATCCTGTCGGATATTCGCCGTGTTTCATGCCTGCCGTTCCTTATGCCTCCGTCAGGCTCCAAGCTATTCTGATTTTTCCTGGGTATCTTCGGGTTCCTCTTCGTCCTTTCCGAAGAATGCGGAGACCGCAAACTTCAAAAGGCCGATGACCGCCAGCACAACCACCAGGATGATGAGCGCGCCAGCAGGATTTTCCCGGATACTGCCCAGAAGACCGCCTACCTTTGGAATGCTGCAGGTGACGACCCCCAGCACCCGGTCGCCGCTGATGGGCTGATCCGGCTGATCCACGTTGTCGCCCTGGGTGGTAATGACGATCTGATCGCCCTGCAGGGTCATGTCGATCACCCGGTGGGTAACGGTGGTCTGGCCGTCATCCGCAAAATAGGTAACAACGTCCCCGGTCTTTACCTCTCCGGCGTCGGTCTTTTTCACCAGCACCAGGTCCCCCACCTTGATGGCGGGGCTCATGCTGCCGGACAGGACCTCATAAGCCCGGTAACCAAAGATGGTTTTATCGCTGCTGGGATTCAGGGCAAATAACAGCGCCCCGCCCAGAACCAGGATCAAAAACACATAAAACACAATATTCCATAGGATCGCGCCTGCACGCTTCATGACTCAGTTCCTCCTGCCTGCGTATTCCATTCCGTCTTGGGGATGTCATCAGCGCCCCAAAGCTCCATGACCTCCTGTTTATCCTCCTCCGTCTCATAAGGGAGAAATTCCAGATACAGGAGGATGTCCAGGTCAGAACCTGCGATCTGGTCCTGAGGAATCCCCCCGTCCCAGCCGCGGTTCGTGATCAGAGCGGCGATCTCCCCGAGGGTCAGTACCCGCACCCCGGTAAATAGACGCGGCGTTCTATCGCCCACCTGCAGCACCTGATCATAGTAAAAATATCCCAGGTCCTCTCCGTAGCCATCTTGAAGATAGCCTGTTCCCGGAAGCCAGGCTCCGGTATCGTCAGACCACAGGCCGTAGAGATCCTTAAACGCGCCGGGCTCCAGATCATCTGACCATTCGGTCTTTGTGTACTGGGCATACAGGGGATTGAACACCATGTTTCCGGTTTCCGGATCCGTCCAGCGCTCCATCACCTTCACCCGCACCACCACCGGCGTATCCCCGGTGTTTACCACATAGGGATCCTTTTTTATGGTGCCGCCGGGCAATAATTCCTCCGGTTCCTGCCAGCCGGGCTCCTCAATGTCCGCATCCGGTTCATGGGTGTCAAAGAGCAGATGGAAAACGTTCTCCACCCGATCCGTGGTGGTAAACCAGGCAAAGGTCCCGCCAAGGATCAGGGCTGCCGAGACGCCAAGCACTGCCAGCAGGGAATACTCTTTTTTCAAAAATCTTATGCGCATGGGTCAAGCACCTCCGGGGGTTTCTCCTCCTCGGGCTTGCCGATGGGGATGTGGTTGACAACGTCCGGCGTGCCGATGGAGCCGCCTCCACCTTCTGCCGTCCGCTGGTTCGTGATCAGGACGTAAGCGCCCTCTATGCCGACGGTGACCTGGAACTGGTAAACGCCATTTGTATTGGACGGCTGATTTCCTTCCGCCAGTCCTCCGTCAGCGCTACCGCCGGTCTGATACCCCTTCATGGCATAGCCCGTGGGGGTACGCTCGGTGATCGTGTAGTTTCCACCGGCGCTTACCGGAATCTTCACAACGCTGTCATCCTTCATCTGTACCGTGCGGATGACCTTACCGTTGGAATCCTTCACCGTGATAAAGAAAGTTTCTCCATCCGGCACATTTTCTGCAGCAGGGCTGTTGCCGCTCTGCTCCACCACCTGTTTTTCCAGGGTGAGAAGGGTCTGGCCCTCCCCAAGGTCCTGGGATGCGCCGTCCATCAGGTCTGCCTCACCGGCTGAAACATATGCCGCCACAGGAGAACTGCTGTTGCCATAGGCTGCGCCTTTCAGAGTGCTAAGGTCGTAGGCCGCCTGATTGTCCGTCACGAAATAGGTCAGCGGATAGGCGGTAAAGCCGTCGCCTACGCCCGGCCGGTCTTCGGCGCTGATGGTCTTGTCAATACCGTCATACTTCGGAAGCGTGATGGATTGCTCCTGGGTCTGCCGGTAGATGCGGTAGGTGTTGCTTTCCTCGATGTAGCTGATTTTAAAGTTGTAGGTTGTTGCAAGAGTCGTAATGCCAACAAAAGGATTGGTAACGTTCTCCTTGTTTTCAACCACGGAGTCTGTCTGAGTAAACGCCTCTGGGCTGCCCTTTACGGTATCCGCATAGATCATTTCATTCCTTGCGATATAGCCCTCCGTGTTCCGGCCCACAAAGCCGCCGGTACCAAACTGTCCGTCTCCATCCTTGGAAGCGTCCGCTCCTGCACCGTACACGTCGTAGCCGGCAGGGATACCGGAAGCCACACAATCCGTGATGGAGGTACGGTTGCCTTTGATGAGAGCAACGGAAACTTTTCCTTCCTCGTTGATCACTACGGAGGAATCTCCAATGGTGATCTCTGCCGGATTTCCATCTGCCGACAGCCGAATCGTAATGCTGAGGCCCAGCAGATCGATGCCCAACAGGTTACCGTCGCTGAGCAGGTAGATATTCAGGAGCTTGCTGACATCGAAACCGGTATTCTCCGGCAAATTAAAGACGCCATCCAACCATCTGGTGATCTCTAATTTCAATGTTCCAAGGTCTTCCAGGTTATCAATATGGATCGTTTTTAACATTTGCAGCAACGGAACCACAACAGACTGAAGCAATACAGAGTTTGCCTCCACATTTACCGCGTACTCCATTGTGGTGCGCCCTGCAAATCCGCCTGCATCGCCAACGCTATAAACAGCGCCTAAGTTTTCAACACTGCTGCGCCGGATCTTTCCAAGGTCAGTGAAGCCTACAAAGCCGCCTGCCTCCGGAATCAGGTTCGTAACATCCGAATCGCCGACTGCGCTGTCCGGCCCAAAACATTGCACCCGCAAACCGTCCGAGGAGCCGCTCACCTTGCTGTCGCTGATATCTGAGCCAAAAAGGCTCAATACGCCAGCCCCCAGGGACAGGAGTTTTTTGAGAGCTTCCACGCCCACCACATCCGCCAGTCCGCTTTTGCCGGTGTACCCGGAAAATCCTCCGGCATAGTACCGTGCCTTTACGGAACCGATGTTTTCTGCTACGGAATCATTGACAGAGCTGTTTAACAGCGCTCCGGAAAATCCTCCGGCAGAACCGATACCGATCGTTTGCTGGAGCACACCGCTTCCGGTGAAATCAGTGCTCTCTATTGCTGCTCCCTGATCGATTCCCTTAAGCTTTGCATTGTAAATATAGGTGCGCAGCGTATCGAGTGCCGTCAGGTTTCCAACGCTGGCAAGACTGTCGTCCCAGAGCCCGCCTGTCAGACGTGACAGCAAATCCTCCAGGATGTTGATCTTATCACCGCTGTCGTTTTCGACGCTTACAGCGCTGGCAGTATCCGCATAGCCCACAAAGCCCCCGGCATAATAGTCCGCCGCAACGCTGCGCAGTCCTTCAGCGAAAACATTGTTTTGGTAAAGCGCTTCAACCTGGCTGTCGCTGAGCTTTTTGTCATCTGTCTCCCCTTCGATCTTCACCGGATCGACCTCCGGCACCCGGCCCAGGATGGTTCCTTCCATCTTGCCGGCAAAGCCGCCTGCGGCGATGATGTCCTCACCGCCTACAGTAAATCCGTAGTCGTTGGCAAGATTTTTATCCTGATTGTCGTCCACTGTCCGGACGCCTGCCAGGCGAACCACAGGGGCCACCAGGTCAAGGACGCTGGCAAGCTGCAAGGGCGTGGTGATCAATTCGGAGATTCCACCCAGCAGGCCGCCGTTCAGCCCGTTGACATCCAATACAGAACCGATCTCCATCAATCCCGCAAAGCCGCCTACATAGCTGCTTCCGGTAACGGAACGGAGGTTTGTGGTTTCGCAATACTGGTATTCCGGGTTTGCTCCGTCTGCTTCTGTGCTGACAGTGCCCCAGATCTGACCGTTGTAGCAAGCGCCTACATAGCCGCCCGCCATACCGGAGTAGGCGTTGTCATCCTTCTTTCCTGTCGCCAGGATCTCCGCACCGCTTTTCGCGCCTGCAATACTGCCCCGTTCGATCTTTGGAACAAAGATGGTCGCAACGCCTGCGATGGCCTCCAGATCCAACGCATCTCCGCCTAAAATACCAATGCTGCCCAATTCCGCAGCGGAGCCAGGCTCCATAGAGCCTGCAAAGCCGCCTGCGGCTGCTCTTGCATAAACGTCCAGCAGGTCCATGGCATGGGCATCCTCGATGATTCCGCCCACCATCTTTCCTACATAGCCGCCGCCGGTGCCCATGGTATTGGGCGTGTCACCTGTTCTTGCAGTTGCCACCCGAAAGCCATAGGCATATTTTTCGATCATTGCCTCCAACTGGTCCTCAGATGCAACAGCCGTTGGCAGATTTCCCTGATAATTTGTACTATACTGTCCGATGGCATCCACCCACTTGTTCCACTCCTCCACGCTCAGATTCCGGAGGGGTCCGGTAATGCCGGTGTGTTTCTGGGTGGCATAGATGGTGCCGCCTACGCTCAACAGGTTTTTTGTGGAAATCAGACCGCCTAAAATTTCCAGACCGCCTGCCTTTGCCAGTGCGCCGTTTTCCATGAGGCCGGTATAACCTCCGGCATAATTTCCGCCATAAACGGAACGGAGCCGGACGATCTCGCAGTCCTGCAGCCGTTCGGTATCCACGGTAGTTGCCGTTTCAGCCGCTTCACCGGAACCTTCCTCACCGGAAGTTTCTTCCCCTTGGGAACTTGCCTGGCCCCAGATCTGACCGCTGTTATTATGTCCAACATATCCGCCTGCAGCTCCAACCGCATCCCTGGTCTCTTCCGAGGACGCATAATCCGCCCGGACGACTGCGCCGCAGGGTACGCCGTAGGCGCTGCTGTTTTTGATGCTGGGGACGAAGGTCTGAGCAACGCTCAAAAGCCCGCCGTCGGTTCTTAAAATTCCCTTTAGTAAGGTTTCTTCCTCTTCGCCGAGGACCTCCGCCGCAGAACCGGAAATCATGTTCCCGACATATCCGCCAGCATAAAGCTGCCCGATGATGTATTCAAAGTTATGTACATCCGAAGACTTTATATGACTGCCTTTCAGCTCGCCCACATAACCACCGGCTTTGCCCTCCGGGAGATCATCATCCGTAGAAAACAAATCCAAAATAGTCTGACTATTAACCTTTCGGGAGGCAATGACATTGAACCCGCCAGGAGCGCCCCATACATCGGAATCCTCCACTGTGGAGACGATACATGAGAAAGCAGATACACCCTCCTCAATATTGGCTAATAATCTTTCCAACACACTGACGCTTCCAACTGCCGCTGCACTGCCTGCATCCAAGCACCCGGCAAATCCACCGGCATAGCGGGGAGCCGTTACCGCATATTCAGACAGATTACTGTCGAAGTAGCTGCTGGCATTTTCGTTTTCAAGATCCTTGACATCATCGGTCGTCGGATAGGAAACCTTCGTGGATTTTAGCTGATAGACATCGCTGTTTTTGATCTGGACTCCTGATCCGTAGCCGATGAAGCCACCGGCAGAACCTGCGTCAGAATTCGCTTGACCATTGAGAAATATCCCATCTTCCGGATTTTCGATGATTTTTACTGTGAAGCCTGCATGTGTACCATCTTCCAGGTGTGCAGACAGCACAGAGGCACCCTCGATCACGGGAACAAATACATTCAGCAAAGAAAGCAGATAATCAATTCCTATAAGTTCTTTTAAAAAATCGATATCTTCATCACCAATAGATGCGGTTGTTCCTGCCTTTACTTGACCTCCGAATCCGCCTGCATAAGCCCGTGCCTCTACTTCCGCAAGATTGTTGACAGCAACAGATTTCTTGCTGTCTCCATCCAAGGTTACGTCTGGAACTTCCGTGTTATTCGGCTGGGCCGTTCCTCCCGGCTCAGTTGCCGCATCATTCTGCACAACTGTATTTTTCAGGGATCCGCTTTCCATGAAGCCGACGAAGCCTCCGGCTGCGGAAGCGATCGTTAAACTTAGATCGGACTGATTAGTTCCAGCACTGACCGTAAGCCCACCGGTTGTGGTGTTACCATCCGATAACAGGTCCTTACCGGAGACATGGCAATTTTCGAAGACACAGTAGCCAGCCTCCAGAACACTGAACAGGCTCTGAAAATCCAGGATACTTTTCAATAACGTATCATTTCCATCTTTTCCGCCTACAGATGCAGCAGTTCCCGCAAGCATTTCTCCGGCAAAGCCGCCAGCCCGGTAACGAGCGTAGATATCCTCGACATCTTCAGCCAAAGCTTCTTTTGCGATCACAGCCGTTGCAGAACCAAAAAATCCGCCTGCTTTTCCAATATCCGGTTTCTCGGCTACACCGGAAGCCTTGACATAAGCACCCGAAACGGTTGTGTTTTCAACACGTGAATACCCGACATTTACGATGGAAACCAGCTCCGATACATCTGCAATATCCAGAAACCTTAATGATCCTGTTTGTGCCAGCGAACCAGCCGTCATTTCCCCGGCAAAGCCTCCTGCGTATTTGGTTCCGGTAACCTGTTCCAGACCGGAAATAACGGTTTTCCCTGTTCCGGCACTATCAAAAACTCGTTTGGGGTCAGGTTTAACTTCAGGATTTTCTTCTTGTGAAGAGTCAGTTGCATCCGCTGCGTCAGAATCTTCCTCCTCTTCCGGTGTAGACAGTTCGCCTGCATTGACAGCGACAGCTTCCCCATAGCCGATAAAGCCTCCGGCATAATCACCTTTAACTTCGCCTTCGGTTATGAAAGCGACGTTGCAGTTGTCGCACTTGACCTGCAGATAGGGGGCGACTCCGAGAAGGTTTGAAATATCAATCAGTTCAAGAGCGCTTTCATTTCCGGTTTCCGCTAGTGCGCCCGGCTTTGCAATTCCCGCAAAGCCTCCTGCATAGCCATCTATAGCGACATGTCCGTTTTGATCAAGCAGAGCTGCTACAGATCTCAGATTTTTTATTTCGCAGCTTTCAAAGGTTCCGCTGACAGTTTCACCTACAAATCCACCTGCTTTGATTCCGTCTGTTGCTTCCGTATCGCTTTCCTGTGTTGCAGTGACTGTATAACCGCTTTCAATGCCGTTGACCTCTGTTTTCTTTGCATAGGATTCGATCGTCGGAGCAAATCCCAGCACATTTTCCAATTTAATCAGCCCGAGGAGTTCAAGTCCTCCCACATTTGCAATATTACCAGTTCCAAACTGCCCGGCAAAGCCGCCAGCATAGTTATTGGCTGTTACAGAAGCAAGATGATTGAGCGTTACATTTTCCGCCTTACCACCAGCTGCCTTTCCAAATGCTCCTCCTGCAAAGTTTTCTTCAGCCATTACAGTAAAGCCTGATTTTTCATCATTAGCTTTGACAATAAAATCAGTAACTTCCGGACTCATATAGTCACCTAGTCCAACTGTTTTTCCCAATACATCTGCAGAACTTGCTAAACTTCCTTCGCCAATTATTCCACCGACATATTTTGTTCCAGAAACAGCAGTTAAATTGAGTAGACTATTTGTTACGGATGTTTCTGGAAGCGTGTATTCCACTCCGTACCAACTTGCCTTTTTACACGTTTTTTCCCAATCATGATACAAAGTTTGCTGACGGGGATCCGTTGACTGAGCATAGGTTTTAAATTCGTCTGAAGAGACGATCTTTGAGCCATCCAGTATGCCTACAAATCCGCCTATATAATTTTTACCGGAGATTTGAAAACCGTCAGCACTTCCTTCTACTGAGCAACCTATCAAGGCGGTTGGTTTTATTCCAACCAAAGAAAGTAATGTCAAATCATTAACACCCAAAAGTGCATTCACCACTCCATCAACATCTAAAACTGCACTACGGACTAAATCCAGAAGATTTTGTGGCGGTTCATCCTCCTGCTCAATGCCATCAAGCTCAACTTGCGTCATTTTTGTTTGTGTTACTCTACCTGCAAATCCACCTGCAAGGTGAATAGCTTCATCGGATTCGATATCGTCAAGTCCATAAACATGACACTCTGATAAGAAACTACTGTAGATTGCACCCGAGAAACCACCTATATATTGGTGCGAGGAATTTGTTTCGTTTATGCATAACTGAATCAGAGAGTATTCATTACCAGCAGTGCAATTCGTTACTAAAGAGGAGGTCTGAAAAATAGGGTCACCATTGACCAGATTATTCAGGCCACCAAGCCGTTCTAACACTTTGCTCAGATTCCCCTTGACTGTATCATTTTCTATGATCCCGGCAAAACCGCCAATCTCTCCAGTACCTGAGATTTTTAAAGTAGCTTTTCCATTTATATCGCTGTCCGTAAATACAGATGAATCATTAACATAAGCACCTTATATATACCCGGCAAAACCACCTACTTTCTTTGTTTTTCCATCAACATAAGCATCATGTGCATATGAGACACTACATTGATCAACTACAGAGTTAATGTATTGAATGGGAACCAATTCTTCAAGCTTTAGTAACCCTTCATTCAGAAGGACATTAAGTAAGTTACCAAGGCCCAATATTCCAAGTGTTATGCGATTAATCAAATCCAGAACTTTTTCTAATCCCTCAGTCTCATACACGATAATTCCTTTCGCGGAACCGACAAATCCTCCTGTATATCCTCTCATACTTGAAACTTTATGGAGGTTTTTAACATGACAGTTGCTGACGTTTACGTTACCTTCTATGACACCTGCAAAAGCACCTGTCGAAAACAAAACATCATTATCGACATTCACTTTTTGATTTTCTACCAGGCCGATCAGTTTAAGTAAAGGAAGTAGCAATGCATCCAGAAGTCCTTGGGATTTATCATCCAAACTAGTCGCTTCATTTTTTACCCGTACATCATTTAAGATCAAGTTAGAAACACGAACTGTTTTTTTAGGTAAATTTTTATCTTCTATATCATTCGACTGCAAATTAAAAAATCCAACACCTACGTCATGCTCATCATGATAATCCACTTTCAGAGCATCTTCTCTTTTATTCCCTTGAACGGTTGTCTTGACAACAGAAATATTGTTCAATACCGGCATATTCTCTTGAGGAGCGACCTTTAGAATATCTTTTATGCTGTCAAAATCACTAGCACCTAAGACCTCTTTCAACTTATCATCCTTCGCTCCGAGCATTGTGCCTGTAAAGTACAACGGTTCTCTGTCTGCACCTTCAAAATCAATATCCCGGAAGATGATATACTTTGCGTCACGGGAATAGGTTAAACCAGTAAGACCTGCACCAGAATCTTCATCAAACTTCAAATCATCTTTATCATATACTGGTATGACATGCCCCTGCCCATCTGACTTACCAGGGCAATACTTATAATAAAAATATTGTGCACCCTCTATTGTGTAGTCCCTATAGTTCTTATGTTCCTTACCAAATTCAGCATCATTTGTAAAATCAGTATCACCTTCATAGAACAATTCCCAATCTGACCATTCACCAGTACGACCCCTTCTTACACTTCTGTACAACACCCCATTCACCGGCACATTCGTCCCGATGGCGTCGAACTGGGTCTTATTGCCGATGAGGATATACTTCTCTCCGCCGATCTCAGCCACCGTCTGGCCAGGATAGTCTCTGCCGTCCAGTGAGATATCCTCCATGTCCAGCAGCGCCACAGAGGGCGTTGCTGTCTCGTATTCCGTGGTAAATCCCGCCTTCAGCACATAGCTGTGATCCTTGGCGTAGGTAATGTAGTCGTTGGTTTCAGAGGGGCTGGCATTGGGATAGGGATAGATCAGGTTTCCGGTTCCGAACCGGGACACGCTGTAGTCTCCTGTCAGCACAGGTTCCAGATCGCTGTCCTCCTGATTCAGCACCGCCAGCTGCAGGGGATTGTAAATATAGATGGTATCGCTGCCCCGCTTGTAAAGCACATCAGAGGTCTGTTCCTGGCTGCTGACAAAGCTGCCGGAAAAATCCTCAGGGATGTTCCACAGATACTCCGGAAGCTCGATATCCCGCATCACCTCGTAAACTGCGTCCTGGCTGTAGCAGATGAGCTCGTTTTCCAGGTACATCAGTTCCCCAAGGCCGAAATCGCTGTAGCTCCGGTCTGAATCCGTCACTGGCACGCCTGTACCGATGGCCTCCAGCTGCCGCTGGTTATAGATGCGAATCACTCCGTCCCGGTATACCGCGTTGGAGGGAGTGGCGGGCTCTGCCTCTGAGGGAGTTCCTGCAGGGCCCCAGTCCGTATCATAGCCGGAATCGTCAAAATCCCCGTAGTCCACGTCTGCATCAAATCCGGGCATGCTGGGGCTTGCGGTATCCACCGCCGGCCGGGAGGCATTGCTTTCCGTGGCTGTATCATGCCTGCCTAGTTTCAGTCCTGCCAGACTGCCGGTGCCGCCTCCGTAAACCGTAGTATTGATGAGAAAGGTCACCACCAGCACCTTGGCCAGCAGTATTCTCATTTTTTTCCAAAGCTTGCTGTTCATACTTCTATCCCCTATACCGGCATCTTTCGCCGGCCTGTCGCCCGAAGCCAACAGGCTTTCAAGCCCCAAAAAAAGACGGGCTCTTATCCCATCTTTTTGTTCGTTTTATAGATTCCTATGCCTCCACGGCAAATAGGAAGGTCCTGGCGTTTTTCTGCTCATAGCTGCAGGTAGCCAGGATAAAGAGTTGCCCGCAGCCTTCTTCCGGTTTCTCTCCGAAGCTGCAAGGAGCCAGGAGTTCATCCACAAATGTTTCAAAGGCATGTTGGTCCTGAAACTCCGTCTGCCGGATAGCCGGTTCTGCGCCGCCCCATCGGCAGCCTATCGTCTTCAGCAGGATCGCCCGTTCCGGGGTCTCTATGATGAAATACCGGTGGCTTTCAAAAAAATCCTGTTCCCGAAATTTCAGAAGATCCTTGAACATGGAGCCGTCCTTCATGTTATGGCCATAGATGATCTCATTGCGGCCGAGAAAACGGCTGTCGCAGTCTGCGTCCAGGAATACAGCCCCGTGGGCCCGTCTTGCGCCGCTGACGTCATGCTTCAGATAATAGCTGTTGTCGTCTCCCTGCACGATGGGGTAGTCGATGCGGGTGCCTGGAACCCGAAGCCAGCCTACGATGTCCGGCATCTCCTGTTGCAGGGCCGCAAAGTCCACGGTTATCTGCAACTGACTTCCTTCCTCCGCTGCCTGCAGAACGGCTTCCTCGGCACTGGCTGCTTCCTCCGTCAATCCCGCCAGCTCCCTGGCCCGTTCATAGACAGAAGCAGCCTTTGCGTTCTCTTGTTGCATCAGGAACAGCTGTCCACCGGAGTAAATCATCAGGGCCGCCAGCACAAGCGGTATCAGCCGCCGGATCATAGGGGCTGCGGAGCCTCATTGATGACAAAGGCGCCCATGGGTACGTCCAGCACCTGACAGAGGGCCACATACTCTCCTACCTTGAGCTTTTGCCTACCCTCCAGCAGACCGCCGAGGCGTTGCTCCGGTATGCCGGTTTTCCTGGAAATGTAGGCAGGCTTGAGACCAGAAACCTTGATATACTCCTCGATCATTTGAACGTTAATATTCATTCTCTACCCCCGTCCAAATTCTGTATTCTTTGGAATTATAATCCATGTTTTATGGAATTGTCAATTGATATTTTAAGTTTCCTGGAGTTTCTACAAATTTATTTGACAAAGACGATTTTCTTAAGATATGATTATGTGGAAATGCAAAAGAAAGCTGGCGTGTATGAATAAATTGTTGATCAAAAAGCTAAGGGAAGGAAGAATCCAGAAAGGACTGACCCAGAGCGAGGTTGCCAAGAAGCTCGGTATCAAAAATACCACCATCAGCAACTATGAAAACGGTGTCACGGAACCAGACATCGACACTTTTTTGCACCTCTGCGACCTCTATGAGATCAATTACAACGATTTCCTGGGGGAGGCTTACGGCCTGAAGGTCCAGGGCAGCGACGAGGTCGTCCGTCCCTCTGAGCTCTGGCTGCTGCACAGCTTCCGACAGCTTACGCCCTACGATCAGGAGACCGTCCGCATCAATATCGAACGCATGCTGCGGGACCCTGCCGCCTGCTGGCCCGATGAGGAGTAACATTTGCTATAGCAAAAAAATCCGGAGCCTGGTTCCATCAGCTGGACCGTTGGTTCCGGATTTTCTATGCTCCTTACATATGAACTTTTCAGCAGGTTATGCCCGTTTCTCCTTTATGCTCCGGGAAACAGTCTCTTTAAAGCAGCTTTATTCTACCAGACCTGCAGCCTCAGCAAGCCATGCCTTCACCTGTGCAAGGTCTGTGTGCACCGCCTTGGCGATGTCCTCCTCTGCCATACCCATGTTCTTTAAGGTGCAGGCTGTTTTCTTCCTGGCATTCAGTTCCCCAACAGTCTGTCCTTCCGTATAGATCTTCTCCGCTACCTCACACATCTCCTGATATCCTCCTTCTTCACATTTCAGATAGTGAACTCTCTTCCTCCCTTTTCCAGCCAGGCCATATCCAGGATGGCGTCGTGGGCAACCATCCGGGGCAATCGTACCTGGGTGCTCAGGGAGATGATCCTAAGTTTGGAAATTTTGAATGATTGATTGTTAGAATGTTAGAATGATTGGGAATTGTTTTGGAACTGTTTCTAAGATGAAAGAAAAAGACTTGCTTTCCCAGCATATAAAGAGATGTTCCTGCTGAAAGGAAGCAAAAGCCGGAAGCATGACAGCTTTTGTAAAGCTATCATACCATCCGGCTTTGGATTATGCAAGATTATATTATGCAAAATACCTTACCCAGGAAGCTCCCCTTTTAATCCGCTATCTCCTCTGCTCTGTGGCAGGCCACAAAGTGTCCCTTTTCCAGCTCCCGAAGCTGCGGGCGCTCCGTCTTGCAGGCCTCTGTGGCATAGGGGCATCTGGGGGCAAAGGGGCATCCTGCAGGCACCTTCAGAGGGCTGGGAAGCTCGCCCACCAGCTTGATGCGGCGGTTTGCTCTTGCCCGCTTGGGGTCAGCCACCGGCCTTGCGGATAGCAGGGCCTTGGTATAGGGATGGGTGGGATGCTCGTACAGGGTGTCGCTTTCCGTCAGCTCCACCAGGTGTCCCAGATACATAACGCCGATCCTGGTACTGATGTAGCGCATCATGCTCAGGTCATGGGACACAAAGAGATAGGTCAGACCCATCTCATGCTGCAGGTCCTCCAGCATGTTCACCACCTGGGCCTGAATGGAACAGTCCAGGGCGGCGATGGGCTCGTCGCACATGATGAATTCCGGATTGACCGTCAGGGCTCTGGCGATACCGATACGCTGGCGCTGGCCGCCGGAGAACTCGTAGGGGAACTTCACCATGTCGTCCTTTTTCATACCTACCTTGTTCAGCAGGTACTCGATCCGGTCCTTCCGCTCTCCCTCTCCCATGCCGATCTGCTTTAGGGGCTCCTGGAGAATCTCGTCTACGTTCCAGAAGGGATTCAGGGATGAATAGGGATCCTGGAAAATGATCTGGATCTTGTTCTGGAACTGCTGCATATCCTTGGGGGTAGCGTTGGTGATGTCCGTTCCCTTGTACTTTACTGTACCGCCGGTCACGTCGTACATACGGATCATGGTACGGCCCAGGGTGGATTTACCGCAGCCGGACTCCCCTACCAGGCCGAAGGTCTCTCCCTTCATGATATCCATGGTAATGCCGTCCACCGCCTTGACGTACTGGGGCTTGCCGCCGAGGAAACGCTTTACCGGGAAGTATTTTTTCAGTTCGTTCAGTTCAAATAACTTTTCCGCGCTCATTTAGTTTCCTCCTTTTCTGCACAGATGGCACATCGCCCTGTGGGTCTCGGAAAACTCCACATAGGAAGGCAGTTCCTTTCTGCACTGTTCCGTCGCATACTCGCAGCGCTCCGCAAAGGGGCAGCCTGCCGGCGGGTCGATCAATGAGGGCGGCAGTCCTTCGATGGCCTGCAGCCGCTCTCCCTCCTTCAGTTCCGTGGAAGGAATCGCCCGCAACAGCGCCTTGGTATAGGGATGCTGCGGATTGTAGAAGATCTCGTCGGAGGTGCCGGTCTCCATGATCAGTCCGCCGTACATGATGGCGATTCTCTGGCAGACTGTGGCAACCACGCCCATGTCATGGGTGATCAGCACGATGGAGGTGTGGTACTGCTCCTCCAGCTCCTGCAGAAGATCCAGGATCTGGGCCTGGATGGTCACGTCCAGAGCCGTGGTAGGCTCGTCGGCGATCAGCATCTTGGGATTGCATGCCAGGGCCATGGCGATCAGCACTCTCTGGCGCATACCGCCGGAAAACTCGTGGGGATACTGCTTCAGCCGGGATTCCGGAGCCGGGATACCGACCTTGTCCAGCATCTCGATGGACTTTTTCCGGATCTCCTCCTTGTTCTTCAGCCCAAGGTTTCTCCTGAGCACCTCTTCCATATGCTTTCCTACCGTCATGACCGGATCCAGGGCCGTCATGGGATCCTGGAAGATCATGGTCATATCCGTTCCCCTGAGCTTTCTGTATTCCTCCTCGGAAAGCTTGGTCATTTCCGTGTCATGGAGTTTCAGGCTGTCCGCCTTGATGGTGGCGTTTTCCGGCAGGATCCCCAGCACCGCCTTCATGGTAACGGATTTACCGGAGCCGGACTCGCCTACGATTCCAACGATCTCTCCCTGATAGACATCCAGATTGACGCCCCGGACTGCCTTGACCTCCTGTCCTCTGGCGTGGAAGGTTACGTTTAAGTTTCTGACCTCTAATACTTTTTCCCTGTTATCAAGCATCTTTCTCACCTGCCTGTACTCTGGGTTCTACAAATACGCGGAGCACGTCGCCCAGTTTATTGAATGAATATACCGTAAGGATGATCAGCACGCCCGGAAGGATCGCCATGTAGGGGGCCATCTGCAGGTACTGCTGTGCCTGCTGCAGAAGGGATCCCCAGGAGGACATGGGCTGCTGAATGCCCAGTCCCAGGAAGGACAGGGAAGACTCCGTCATAATGGCGTTGGCGATGGCTGCGGTAGCCGCTGTGATGATGGTAGGGAACACCGAAGGAAGCACATGCTGCAGCATGACGGTAAAGGAATTGACGCCGATGAATTTCGCATACTGCACGTATTCCCGTTCCTTGGAGCTCAGCACCTCAGACCGTACAAGCCTTGCGATCGGCATCCAGGAAAATAGTCCGATCACGAAGATGATGGAAAAAAGTCCCTTCTTGAAGATGATTCCTACGACCGTCACCATGATGATCCATGGGATGGACTGGAACACGTCCACAAGGCGCATCAGGATGCTGTCGATGATACCGCCGAAATAGCCGGATACGGTTCCAACCACAACGCCGAAAACGATGCAGGTCAGCATGGCCAGCACGCCTACCACAAGAGAGATCCTGCCGCCGTAAAGCACCCGGGCAAAATAGTCTCTGCCCATGTTGTCGGTGCCGAACCAGTGCTGGGCGCTGGGCCCCTGAAGCTTGTTTACAACATCGATGGCATCCGGATCCAGGCTGGGAACGAACACCACGAAAATACTGATCAAAATGACAACGATCAGATAGATGGCCGCAAACATGGCCTGCTTGTTGTGCTTGAATTCATAAATGACGTTTTCAAGACGCCTGTTTCTGTTCTTTTTTTTGCTTTCTTTCATCTGGTTGCTCATATGCCTCTGCCCTCCTTACTGCATGGATTTGATTCTCGGGTCAACTACGCAGTAGAGGATATCCGAGAGGAGGTTTCCGAGGATGACCAGGGTGCTGGACAGAACCAGGATCGCCATAACGATGGGATAGTCCAGTCCCTGAACCGCTTTTACAAAGTAGTTTCCGATGCCGGGCCAGGAGAACACGGTCTCGGTGATCACGGCGCCGGTCACCAGCTGCGGAAGCGCCATGCCCAGTTTGGTCACCAGGGGGATCATAACGTTCCTCACAACGTGGTGGAACAGGATCTGCACTTTCTTCGCGCCGAAGGCCTGCTGTACCGTCACATAATCCTCCTTGAACTGGCCGATGGTGGATCCCCGGACGAAACGGGTCAGATCCGGCAGGAAGCCTACCGTAAGGGTCACATAAGGCAGGATGAAATGCAGCAGGAAGTCTCCGATGGAATTATCTCCTACCGTGTGCATACCCATGATGGGCAGGATCTTCAGCACGAAGCCGAAAATGTACATCAGGATCATGGAGAACCAGAAGGTAGGCATGGAGATGCCGATGGAGCAAAGGCCGTCGATGATCTTGTCAGCCCATTTGTTCTTGTTGCTGCCTGCCAGAAGTCCCAGCACGATGGACAGCAGATATGCAGTCGCATAGGACGGAAGCACCAGCTTGATGGTATTGGGGATACGGATCGCCAGGTCATACTTGATGCTGGTATGAGACAGGAGCGAATAGCCGAAGTTTCCGTGCAGAATGTTGTTGAGCCAGCGGAGGTACTGAACGTAAACAGGATCGTTCAATCCGTAGGCTTCTCTTCTGGCCTCGATCTCCGCTGCGCTCATGTCCGGCGTGGTGATGGCGTCCACTGCATCGTAGGGAGCCATATTGATCAGGACAAAGCAGATCACGGTGATGAGGATCAGAAGGGGGATCGCCTGCGCAATACGCTTAATGATATACTTTAGCATGTCATTTTCTCCTTCAAATGCCCTTGGCCCATGGGGTCTGTTTCCATGGACGGGCCGTTTAACGCAGAGAAAGTTACCATGTGATTCCTGCATGGTAACTCACTGTCTGCACCGCCCTTCCGAAAGGAAAGGTCAGTCATAAATTACTGATTGATCGTTAGCTTTGAAGCATCTTTAATGGAGTAGATCGGAACCAGTCCGGCATCCTCCACACCGCCGATACGGCTGTTTACGATGAGGGTCTTCAGATTGGAACCAAGCGGATACATGACTGCTTCCTCCTGAACCAGTTTCTGAAGTTCCGCATAAAGGGGCTTTCTGGCTTCGGCATCCGTGATCTGATCCGCCTCCGTCCAGATGGCATCCGCCTCCTCTGAATGGCAGCGCATATAATCTTCTGTCTCAGAGGAGAACAAAGATTTGTAAGCGTTGGGGTCGATTCCCATCACATAACCGTTCAGCAGAAGGTCGAAGCTGGTGTCCGTCACATCCAGGTAGGACTTGTTATAGGCGGCAAAGTCTCTGCCGTCCAGGGTAACGTCAATGCCGATCTCCTTCAGAGAAGCCTGGATGGCCAGCGCCATGCGTTCCTGCACTCCGTCAGCCACGTTATAAAGCAGGTTCAGCTCAGTAGGGCCTCCCGCCGTCAGCTCCTTTGCCTTTTCCAGATCCCGCTCATACTTTTCCACCTGAGAATCGTCGTAGTATTCGTTGATGGGCGGAAGGAAGGTGTACCCGATCTCGTAAAGCTCCGGATCCGTATAAGCCGCCGTCATGATCTCGTTTCTGTCCAGCGCATACATGATGCCTTTTCTGTAGTCCTGATCCTGCATGTTGGGAGACACGCTGTTCAGCAGCATGTAAGCCACCCGTCCCTCAGAGTAATTGTAGATGTTGAAATTCTCATTGCCCTGATAAGGAACCATCTGCTCAGCGGAATTTGCGATCCAGGCGTCTACCTCGCCGCTCTGGAGTGCCAGCGTTGCGGTATCATCCTTTTCGATCACCCGGTATACCACATTCTCGATGTTCGCGGTGCCCAGGGGATAATTAGGATTTGCGGAAAATTTCAGGTACTGGCCTGTCATGTACTCGTCCAGCACATAGGGGCCGGAGCCTACCGGAGTTTCCTCCAGCATGTTCACATCAAAGGTCCCCTTCGGCTCGAAGAAATGCTGGGGCAGGATGAAGAGCTCTGCGGAAAGCAGTTCAAAGACAGAGGCAGAAGGTGACGGAAGAGTGAAGTTTACCGTCAGGTCATCCACCTTTTCTGCCTTGATCAGTTCGCCGCCTACGGAAAGCTTGGGGCTGAACTCGTTGTTGGCGTTGATGGTGAACACCACGTCGTCAGCCGTAATGGGCTCTCCGTCAGACCACTTCAGATCCGGCTTCAGCTTGCAGGTCCATACGGTACCGTCCTCATTAGACTCCATACTTTCCGCCAGGATATAGTCTACAGAACCGTCCAGATTGATGAAGTAAAGCGGTGTGTAAAGCATCTTGGTGGCCATCAGTCCGTAGCGGTCGTCGGCAGTCAAGGGATTCAGGGTGTTTCCCGTATCTCCGGCGATGGCGTAGGTAAAGGTGTTGTCCGCAGAAACATCCTGGGCCGGAGCGGCCGCTTCTCCCTCGGATGTTCCGGAGGTTACGCCATCAGCAGCAGATGCTGCTTCCGAAGGCGGCGCTTCCTCCACCACTGCTCCGCCGCAGCCTGCCAGAAGCGACGCTGCGAGGCCCATGGTAAGCATGGTCTTCAAAGCATTATTTTTCATTGTCACGTTCCTCCTTCACTGCATTTTAAATAATGCATTTTTGTGCACACTGTGAATTTTAAAGCGTAATACAAGGTAGCACAGAAGGAATCCGGTGTCAATGAAGACAGTGAATTATTTGATTTTCTAATTTAAAAGGTGCGGATCATTTTAAATTCGATTAAAACAACCCCCTTTAATTTATCAAAAAGGCGGAGTTTCCCGCCTTTTTGACAGATGCCTCCGGGGCCGGATTGTACGCATTTCCGTACAATCCTTGCCGGTAAGCCATATTTACTCGCTAATGGTGAGCTTGGACAGATCCTTGATGGAGTAGATCGGTACAAGACCGGCCTCTTCCACATTGCCGACTCTCGCATTGGTCACAAGGGTCCTCATATTGGAGCCAAGGGGATAGAAGATCGCATCCTCCTGGAGCATTGCCTGGATCTGGCTGTACAGAGGCTTTCTGGCCTCAGTATCGGTGATCTGGTCCGCCTCTACCCAAAGCTCATCGATGTCGTCTCTGCTGTAGCGGAAGCTGTTGTCGCCGTCCTGAGAGAACAGAGGCGCATAGAGGTTCGGGTCAGTACCCATGATGTAGCCGCCAAGGTACATATCGAAGTCGCCGTTCTCCTTGTCCTGGTAAGCGGCGGTCCATGCTGCGGACTCTACGCCGTTGAGCTCCACGTTGATGCCGATCTCTCCGAGCTCAGCCTGGATGGTAAGCGCCATGCGCTCCTGCATCGCGTCGCTGACAAGATACATGATGTTCAGATCCGTGGGACCGCCTGCGGTCAGCTCCTTTGCCAGCTCGATGTCCTGCTCGTACTTTTCCACCTGGGAGTCATCGTAGTACTCGTTGACCGGCGGAAGGAAGGTGTAGCATGCCTCGTAGAACTCCGGATCAGAGTAAGCGGCCATGAGGATCTCGTCCTTGTTCAGGGCATAGAAGAGACCTCTTCTGTAGTCTGCATCCTGCAGCTTTTCGGAAGTGGGGTTCAGCGCCATGTAGGCCACACGACCCTCGGTGTAATTGTAAATGTTGAAGTTCTCGTTTGCCTCATAGGGAAGCAGCTGCTCCGGGGTGGACGCCATCCATGCGTCTACCTCGCCGTTCTGCAGGGCCAGGGTCGCGGTATCCTCGTTCTCCACGACTCTGTATACCACGTTCTCGATGCTGGGAGCCCCCAGAACGTAGTTGGGGTTTGCCTTGAACTGCAGATACTGGCCGGTCTCGTACTTCTCCAGCACATAGGGGCCGTTTCCTACCGGCTGCTCTTCCAGCATGTTCACGTCAAAGGTGCCCTTTTCTGCGAAATAGTGCTCCGGAAGCATGAACAGCTCTGCGGAAAGCAGCTCGAACATGGATGCGGAGGGAGCCGGAAGGATGAACTTCACGGTGAGATCGTCCACCTTCTCCACGGTGATGGGCTGATTGTTGACATAGAGCAGCGGACCGTTTTCGTTCTGAGCGTTGATGGTGAATACCACGTCGTCAGCGGTCAGGGGCTCTCCGTCAGACCACTTCAGGTCCGGCTTCAGCTTGCAGGTCCACTCGGTAGCGTCCTCGTTGGCCTCCATGCTCTCTGCCAGGATGTAGTCTACGGTACCATCCAGGTTGATGTAGTACAGCGGAGCGTACAGTACCTTACAGGTCATAAGGCCGTAACGGTCGTCTGCCGTCAGGGGATTCAGGGTGTTGCCCGTGTCTCCTGCGATGGCATAGGTGAAGGTGCTGCCTCCGGTGGTGGTGGCTGCTGCCCCCTCTCCTGCCGGTGCAGCAGCCTCGCCCTCTGTTGTGCCGGCAGCCTCAGACGGCGGAGCCTCTTCTACGACGGTACCGCCGCAGCCTGCCAGAAGAGATGCGGACATGGTCATCGCCATCAGGCCGGCCACAAACTTCTTTTTCATGATTCGTTCCTCCCTTTTGTTTTTCCGTGTCGTACATGTTTTTTTGAACACACCTTGAAGGGTGTCCGTTCTGCAAAATTATGCAAAGCCTCCTGTGTGTTTTGCATAACATTCATTGATATTTTATACCTAAAAAAGGCTATTTTGTCAATAAAACAGGACAAATTTCATAATATTTTCCATATGATTTACCGTAATACCAATAATCATATTAGCCTTGTTTTTTCTGTATAAACATGTGTTTTTATCAGGTGGACATTTCCTTCAGGCAGTGGTCCCGGAGGAACAGGATCGCTTCCCGGTATCCTGCAAAGCCCATGCCGTAAAAGGTCTTCAAGCAGGCAGCCGAGATATAGGAATGATGCCGGAATTCCTCCCGTTCATAGATGTTGGACAGATGCACCTCGCAGGCAGGGAGGTTTACCGCCTTCAGGGCATCCAGGATGGCCACGCTGGTGTGGGTGTAGGCCGCCGGATTGATGACGATGCCGTCCATGACCCCGTAGGCCTTCTGGATCTCGTCCACGATGGCGCCCTCGTGGTTGGACTGGAAGAAGCTGGCTTCGATTCCTTCCGCTTCGCATACCTCCCTGAGATAGTTCAGAAGGCCCTCATAAGTCTCTGTTCCGTAAATGTTCTTTTCCCGGATCCCCAGCATGTTCAGATTGGGTCCGTTGATGATGAGCAGTTTCATAGGTTCTCCTCTCCTTCTTAAAGCTTTCCTGTTTCCTCCGAAAAGGCGGAAAAGCGGCGGAAAAGCTCCGCAGCGCAGGCCTCCGGGCTTTCGTCGTTTTTGACGGCTTCCGCCGCAAAGGCCCGGTAAAGGGGCATCCGTTCCTCATACATGCGCCGCAGGGTCTCCTGGTCCTTTGACAGGGGCCTGCCCTCGGTGCCAAGCTGCTGGAGATCCCGCTCTATGAGATACACTCTGCCGTTCTGCCACAGGGCTTCCCGGTTTTCCTGCCGCAGCACCGTGCCGCCGCCGCAGGCGATGACGATTCCCCGCTGCTTTCCCACCTCCCGGCATACAAGGCTTTCCTTATCCCGAAAGCCCGCCTCTCCTTCTTCCGCGAAGATCTCCGGGATGCTTTTTCCATAGCGCTTTACGATCTCCTCATCCAGATCCACAAAGGGGCTTCCGAGGGCCTCTGCCAGAAGCCTTCCGATGCTGGTCTTACCGGAGCCTGGCATGCCTGTGAGCACCAGATTGCACATATCTGAAAACAGGCTTCTGTAGATGCGCCGGATCTCCTGCCGGTCCTGCTCCACGTACGCCCGGAGGCTGAACGCCTCCTCCGCCTTGGCAAGCAGCGCCTCCTCCCCCATAAAGAAAAGATCAGAGGCAAACTTGGCCTGAGCTACCAGCATCAGAAGGCCGTTTCCATAGGGGATCCCCAGTTCCCTGGCCTCCAGCAGAAGTGGCGTCATCAGGGGATTGTAGATCACGTCCAGCACCCCTTCGCAGTCAGGGAACTCCCGAAGCCGGATGAGCCTTTCTCCATTTTTCGGATACATCCCAACCGGTGTGGTGTTGAGGATGATCTGGCTGTCCCGGTACCGGCAGAGGTCCTCATAGGTCACCTCTCCCTGGCGGGAAACCACCGTGATCCGCGCTGCGCCGCTATCCTTTGCCACCGCCTGGGCTGTCAGGGAGGTTCCGCCGCTGCCCAGGATCAGCACCTTTTTCCCGGCAAAGGAGATTCCTGTCTCCGCCGCAAGAAAGGCAAGGCCCATATAGTCCGTGTTGTCTCCGTAAAGGCTTCCGTCGGAAAGCTTTACCACCGTATTGACGCTGCCGATGGCCGCCGCCCGCCGGGAGATCACTGCCAGGAAGGGAATCACTGCCTTTTTATAGGGGATGGTCACATTGATGGCGGAAAAATCCCGCCTTTCCATAAACGCCGCAAGCTGCTCCTTGGGAACGGAAAAAAGTCCGTAATCCTGGTTCCCCAGCTGCTTATGAATCAGCGGGGAAAAGCTGTGAGACAGCTTTTCCCCTAAAAGTCCGTACTTCATAGGTCAGATCATCTCCGCATAGCTGCCCAGGAAGGTGAACTGATCGAACTCGTCGTCGAACTCTCCCAGAAGCTTTGTGACCTTGGGGTCGTAGATGCTGGCGTTCAGATCAAAGTAGAACAGGAACTCGAAGTCCTTGCCGGGCATGGGACGGCTCTCCAGCTTGGTGAGGTTCAGGCCCAGAGAGGAGAACCGGGACACCACGTTATAAAGGGTGCCGGGCTTGTGGGCGATGGAGAACATCATGCTGATCTTGTCCGCGCCGGGATAGATCTCCATGGATTTGGAAATACAGATGAAGCGGGTATAGTTGTTGTCGTTGTTCTGCACCGTATTGAAAAGCACCGACAGGCTGTAAAGCTCCGCGCAGTTTTTGGAGGACAGGGCTGCGAGGTCGGTCCGGTCGCTTTCCGCCACCATCTTTGCCGCAGCGGCGGTGTTCTCGCAGACGGTGATCTTCACGCCCTTCAGGCTCTTTAAGAACTCGCTGCACTGATCCAGGGCCTGCTGATGGGATACGATCTCCCGGATATCTGACAGCTTCACGCCCTTTTTCGCCAGCAGGTTGTGGTCGATCCGAAGCTTGATGCTGCGGACGATGTAGAAGTTGTGCTTTTTCATCAGGTCATAGACCTCATTGACGGAACCTGCGGTACTGTTTTCGATGGGCAGGATGCCGTATTTGCAGAGGCCGCTTTCCACTGCCTGGAACACGCCGGAAAAGCTGTTGAAATACATGATGTTGGGCAGGGAAAAGAGCTTGTCGCAGGCGTTCTGGGAATAAGCGCCCTCCACGCCCTGACAGGCCACCACCGCCCTCTGGGGGAATACCTTGTCGGTGTCCTGGATGGAGGCTTCGATCTGATCCTTCAGTCCGGAGGCAGCGCCGATCAGCTGCCGCTGGTAGGAACGGCTCACGTCGAACAGGGTCCCGTAAAGCACCCGGATATAGCTCTCCATCTCCTTCCCCGCCAGATCGCAGACGTGATTGATCACATCCCGTTCCCTGGTGCGGTCAAACACCGCCATATGGTTCTCCTTTTTATAGGTTGCGATCTCCTTGGACAGCTCCATCCGCTTTACGAAAAGGGCGGTCAGCTGCTCGTCGATGCTGTTGATGTTGTTTCTGGCTTCCTGTAAATCCATTTCCTTGTTCTCCTGTACGTTAAGATTTCTGTATATTTCGACTTCTGTATATTTCGATTTCCGTATTTCTGATATCCGTTTTCCTGATTTCTGATATCTGTTTTCCTGATTTCTGATATCTGTTTTCCTGTACCCGCCGGGTCATTCCGGTCCGCGGGACTTGCCCATATCCTCCGCCAGCATGTCCCAGAGGGCGATGGAAAGGGCCGCCTCCATGCAGGGCACCGCTCTTGGCAGGATGCAGGGATCGTGACGGCCCTGAATCACCAGCCGTTCCTCCTTCCCCTTGGAAAGGGAAACGGAGTCCTGCTCCTTTGCGATGGAGGGGGTGGGCTTTACCGCTGCCCGGAACAGAAGGGGCATGCCGGTGGTAAGTCCTCCCAGGATGCCTCCGGCCCGATTGGTCCTGGTGCGCACCTGTCCTGCCTCAAGACAATAAGGGTCGTTGTTTTCGCTTCCAAAAAGGGAGGCGCAGCCAAAGCCCTCGCCGAACTCCAGCCCTTTTACCGCCGGGATTCCGAAAACGATCTGGGCGATGCGGTTTTCCACCCCGTCAAACATGGGCTCCCCTAGCCCGCAGGGCAATCCGATGGCGGCGCATTCGATGATTCCCCCTACGGAATCTCCCGCTGCCTTTGCGGCGGCGATCTCCGCCAGCATGGCGGCGCCTGCCCCATCCTCCCTTACCGGGAACGCCTTTGTTCCCGGCTCCAGAAGCGCCTCTTTTGTGAGCTGTACCGGGTCGAAGGGCTGATCCCAGACGCCATGGACCGATGCAATGTGTGCCCCCACATAGATGCCCCGTTTTTCCAAAAGCTGCCTGCACAGGGCCCCGGCAAAGCACAGGGGCGCCGTGAGCCTGCCGGAAAAATGTCCGCCGCCCCGGATATCGTGAAAGCTTCCGTATTTCACATAGGCGGGATAATCCGCATGGGAGGGCCTGGGCACGTCCCGCAGGGACTCGTAGTCCCGGGAGCGCTGGTCTTTGTTCCAGATCACTGCGCAGATGGGAGCTCCGCAGCTATGGTACCACCTGGGCCCGGAAGGAGGATCAGCCTGCTCCGGCAGGAGGCCGGACAGGATCTCCGGCTCGTCCCCTTCCTTCCTGGCGGTGGAAAAGGCCTTGCCTCCCGGGGCTCTCCGCTGCATGAACCGCAGCACCTCTTCCATGTCAAAGCGCTCTCCTGCGGGGATCCCGTCGATCACCACCCCGATTCCCTTGGAATGAGACTGACCGAAAATAGAGACCCGCAGGTTTTTTCCGTATTCAGACGACATCTGCTCTTCCTCCTAGCTTCCGAAAATCCTCGAAAAATCCCGGATAGGATTTTTCCACTGCCTCTGCGCCCCGGATCACCACCGGCTGCTGACAGCCGCTGGCCAGGACCGCAGCGCTCATGACGATGCGGTGATCGTTGCAGCCATCCACAAAAGCGCCGCCCGGAAGCCCTTCCCGGCCTTCCACCAAAAGTCCGTCGGGATACTCCTGCACCTGTCCCCCCAGGGCTTTGATGAGGGCGGTCATGGCGGAAAGCCTGTCGCACTCCTTCAGCCGGAGCCGTTCTGCATGGATGAATCGGGTGCTGCCTGGTCTTAAGGCCGACAGGGCGGAAAGCACCGGCAAAAGGTCCGGGATGCCGGAGACGTCGATGATCCGCTCCTTTGGTTCCGCTCCGAACTGCGCCTGCAGAATATCCTTCACCGCCCGGTCCCCCTGGAGGGATTCCTGCCGGAGGCCCGTCACCTGGATCCGGTTTCCTTCTATGGCGTCTGCGCAGAGCCAGAAGGCTGCGTTGGACCAGTCTCCCTCCGCCTCATAGCTGCCCGGCGTCCGGTAGGGCTCCCCCTCGTAATAAAAGTCCTCCCCTTCCCTGCGGATCCGTACCCCAAAGCGGCGCATGGTATCGATGGTCATGTCCACATAGGCCTCCGACTGCAGCTTTGTGGTCAGATGCAGGCTGGAGGGCCCGGAAAGCAGGGGAAATGCCAGGAGAAGGCCCGTGATGTACTGGGAACTGATGTTTCCCGGAAGGGAAAAACGCCCAGGCTTAAGGCCCCCTTTGGTCTCCACCGGCAGGGCGTCTCCCAGCAGGATTGCCCCGTGCTGCCGCAGCAGGGAGCACAGCACCTCAATGGGCCGTTCCGGAAGCTTCCCGGCTCCCGTAAAACGGCAGTCCTTCGGGAGGGCCGCCATCACCGGCAGCAAAAACCGCAGGGTGGAGCCGCTTTCTCCGCAGAAAAGCTCCGCCGCCCCTTTGTCTCTGCCGATGGGAGCCACCTGGATCCGCTCCTGCTCCCGCAAAAGCTGCACCTGCGCCCCCGCCGCCTGCAGGCAGGCAGCCGTGGCTTCGATGTCCTTGGAAAATACGTTGCAGCGGACCGTCGTGGGGCTGTCCGCCAGGGCTCCGCAGATCAGGGCCCGGTGCACGTCGGATTTGGAGGAGATGGCGGGGAGGCTTCCGGAAAGCCTGCCCGGATAAACGCGCATGTCCATGGCTTACTCCTTCCTGAGGGCCGCTTCCGCAAGGCCCGGAAGCTCTGCCACCGGCACCGGATACAGCCTGCAGCGGCCGATCTCCTCCGGCAGGATCAGGGTGATCTCATCCCCCCGGCGCTTTTTATCCGAAAGCGCAGTCTCTGCCAGCTCCTTTGCGGAAAAATCGGTCTCCGTTGGAAGGGAAAGCCCTCTGAGGGTCCTTTGGATCCGTTCCACCGTTTCTTTTTTACAAAGGCCCAGGTGCAAGCTGATTCTCGCCGCCAGCACCGTGCCGATGGCCACCGCCTGGCCGTGAGTCACGGTAAAGCCGCTGCGTTTTTCGATGGCGTGGCCCAGGGTATGCCCCAGGTTCAGAAGCTGCCTCTGTCCCCGGTCGAATTCATCTGCCATCACCACATCCCGCTTGATGGCGACGCATTCCTGGATGACCGCCTCCAGCTCTTCCTTTACCCGTCCCTTTTCAAAGACCTCAAAGAGCCCCGGAGAGGCCAGGATGCCGTATTTCACCGCTTCCGCGCAGCCGTCCGCAAAGACCGTCTCCGGCAGGGTGGAAAGGGTGCTGTAGTCGCAGAGCACAAGCCTTGGCTGCCAGAAGGCCCCTGCCAGATTCTTGCCGCTTTTAAGGTCGATGCCCGTCTTTCCTCCCACGGAGGAATCGATGGCCGCCAGGAAGGTGGTGGGAATCTGCACAAAGGAGATGCCCCTCAGATAGGTGGCTGCCGCAAAGCCCGCCATATCTCCCGTCACGCCGCCACCAAGGGCCACCACCAGATCCGTTCTGGTGAGCTGCTCCCTGGCCAGAAACTCCAGCATGTCCAGATAGGTTTTTGCATTTTTGGAGGCCTCTCCGTTTGGAAAGACAAATCTGCATACGGAAAATCCCGCCTGTAAAAGGGCCTCCTCCGTCTTCCTGCCATAGAGGCCCTCCACGATATCGTCGGTGATCAGCGCTGCCCTGCAGGGCTTTACCGCCTGCCGGATATAGGCTCCCGCCTCCGGCAGCAGATCTTTTCCGATCAGTACCCGGTAGGGGGTGCTGGTATTGACTTCAACTGTTTTCATAGCTGTCGATTCCTTCCTTGCATTCCCGGCCTTCCTTCAGCAGCCGGAACAAAAGCTCCCGGTCCCGCCGCCGGAGGGCGTCCCCGTATTCTGAAAGCCGCTGGATGATGCCCTCCACCTCCGGCAAAAGGCTGTCCGCATTGTCTAGGAACAGCTCCGTCCACATGGTCTCGTTCAGCCGGGCCACCCTGGTGAGATCCTTGTAGCTGCCTGCGGAAAAACCGTAATGCTCCCTGGAGGCAGGGCTTTTCACATAAGCGCTGGAGACCACATGGGCCAGCTGGGAGGTAAAGGCGATGACCCGGTCATGCTCTTCGATGGTGGAAAGCTTGATCTCCTCAAAACCCAGGGCCAGGAAAAAAGCCTCTGCGCCGGAAAGGGCGCTTTCATATGCCTGCTTAAGCTCCGGATCCGCTTCCGCTCCCTCCGGCTCCGAGGGCACCAGGATCATGGAGGCTCCGGAAAAAAGCTCCGGGTCCGCGTTGCGGTAGCCGCTTTTTTCCTTTCCCGCCATAGGATGTCCCCCGATGTAGAAGATCTCCTGGCAGGCAGCTCCCCGTTCCTTCAGCAGGGCCGCAATGGGCTCCATCACCGCCCGCTTTACGCCGCAAAGATCCAGGATCAGGGCGCCCCTTGACAGAAATCCAAGCTGCTGCCGGAGATATTCCACCGCCGCAGCCGGATACAGGGCCAGAAGCAGCATATCGCATTCCGAAAGCGTTTCCCCGGTCAGCACCCCGTCGATGCCGCCGTCGGAAAGGGCCTCCTGCAGCACCCCTTCATCCAGGTCAAAGCCGTATACCCGGTGGTCCGTATGGGACTTGATGGCCTTCGCCATGGAGCCGCCGATGAGGCCCAGTCCCGCGATGCCTACCGTCATGACGCCTGGGCTCCTTCCTCAGCCGCTCCTGCGATGTCGATCTCCTCCTTGCCCACAACCTTCAGGATGGGGTTCAGGGCCCTGGTCAGGCTGGCAAAGGCCTCCGGGGTAATGGACTGGGGACCGTCGCACTTTGCATGAGGCGGATCGTTGTGCACCTCGATGATGAGGCCGTCCGCGCCTGCTGCCGCTGCCGCCAGGGACATGGGCCGTACCATCCGGGCGATGCCGGTGGAATGGCTGGGATCCACGATGATGGGCAGATGGGACAGCTCCTTGATCACCGGGATGGCGGACAGATCCAGGGTGTTTCTGGTATAGGTCTCATAGGTACGGATGCCCCGCTCGCAGAGGATCACCTGCTCGTTTCCCCCTGCCATGATGTATTCTGCGCTCATGAGCAGCTCCTGGATGGTGTTGGCCAGGCCCCGCTTCAGGAGAATGGGCTTTCTCAGATGCCCCAGTTCCTTCAGAAGCTCGAAGTTCTGCATGTTCCGGGCGCCTACCTGGATCACGTCCACATCCTCAAAAAGGGGCAGGTGGGCGGCGTCCATGATCTCCGTCACGATGGGGAGGCCCGTGCGCGCCTTTGCCTTCAGGAGGAGCTTGAGCCCCTCCTCCCGCATGCCCTGGAAGGCGTAGGGAGAGGTCCTGGGCTTGAAGGCTCCGCCCCGCAGCATGGTGGCGCCCGCCTTTTTTACCTCCTCTGCGATGGTGCAGATCTGCTCCTCCGACTCCACGGAACAGGGGCCTGCGATGACCTGGAAATAGCTTCCACCGATCTTGTTTCCATTGATGGAAATGACCGTATCGTCAGGATGGAACTTTCTGTTGGCGTTCTTGAAGGGCTCCTGGATCCGCTTTACGGACTCCACGAACTCCAGTCCTGACAAAAGGTCCTCGTCCACCACCGAGGTATCTCCCACTAGGCCCAGGATGGTCTGGTACTTTCCTACGGACAAATGGGTCTCCACCCCCATGGACTTCAGCCATGTAATGAGATTGTCTACCTGATTCTGCTGTGTGTTTTCCTTGAGTACGAGTATCATGATCCTTCCTCCCTGCTTCTGTCAAAGAAAAAAGCTCCGCAGGTGTTTTCCTGCGAAGCTCAGATTTCCGTACAGATAAAATGTGAGTTTTTTGATTATGCAGCAAAACACGAATAAACCTTACCATTTTCAAAGGTAAAGTAAAAATAAAAGTAATATGCAGCTGCTGCATTTACGTTTACGTTCATGTGTTTCGCTCCAGAATAAATTTAACGGGTTGAGTATACCACTTTTTTTTCTCGATGTAAAGTGGAAAAGACCTCCCGGGCGATTTCTCTCCAGGCGGACAGGGAGGCCCTGGCCTTTTCCGGAGAAACGCAGTAGGCGATGCGGACATAGCCGCTGCCCTTAAAGGAGCTCCCAGGCACCACCAGCACCCGATGTCTCTTGCAGATCTCCACGAACTGCCGCTCCTCCACCGGCGTCTTCATCCACAGGTAAAAGGCTCCTGCAGGGAAAACGCAGGTAAAGCCCAGTTCCGTAAGGGCCTCGTAAAGGGTCCTGCGGTTTTCGTCATAGCTTTCCACCGCAGGGGAAAGGTCCGCCTCCACCGCCTCCGCCACAGTCTTCTGCATGAGGGAGGGGGCGTTCACAAATCCGCTGATGCGGTTGGCGATGACGCAGGCGTTCCGGAGCTCCTCCGCCCCGGACACCTCTCCGGGAATCAGCAGATAGCCGATGCGCTCTCCCGGCAGGGACAGGGACTTGGAAAAGGAATAGCATACCGCCGTGTTATGGTAAAAGGGCGTCACAAAGGGCGCCGTATGGCCGTCGTAGCAAAGCTCCCGGTAGGGCTCGTCGGAGATCAGCAGGATCTCCGTGCCAAAGGCCTTTTCCGCCTGGGAAAGCACCCTGGCGATTCCCTTCAGCGTCTCCTCCCCGTAGATCACCCCGGTGGGGTTGTTGGGGCTATTGATGATCACCGCCTTGGTCCGCTCCGAAAGCTTTTTCTCCAGCTCGGAAAGGTCCGGCAGGAAGGTTTCCGCCTCTGTCCGCACCTCCCGGAGGATGCCGCCGTAATTCCGGACGTAAGCGCCGTACTCCATGAAATAAGGGGTAAAGACGATCACCTCGTCGTTGGGATCCAGGATGGCCTTCAGCAGGATATTGAGGCCGCAGGCAGCTCCCACGGTCATGATCAGATCCTCGCCGGAAAAGGCCGTTCCATAGCGGCGGTTCAGGTTTTCCGCAAGGCGCTGCCGCACCTCCGGAAAGCCGGCGTTTGGCATATAGCCGTGGAGCACCACCGGGTCCTCCGTGGAAAGGAGCCTCATGATGGCGTCCTTCACCGCCTCCGGCGCAGGAACGCTGGGGTTTCCCAGGGAAAAATCAAAGACCTGGTCCGCCCCGTATTCCCGCTGCATCCGAAGGCCCTCCTCGAACATGGCCCGGATGGCGGAATTGTTTTCCATGAAGGGCCTCATCCTTTCGCTGATGAGGCCCGCTCCCTGACGGTCGTTGTTCCGCAGGATGTTTTTGTTGGTCACATAGATGTCTTTCAGCTTCATGTCTGTTCCGGCCCAGGCGTTCCTGGGCCGTTTCCTTGGCGATTTATGAGAAATATTTCTTGGCTGCCCGGAACATGCCCAGGTCATAATTGCCCGGCACGTTCTTGTAAAGCTGGCTGCCGATACGCTCCGCATGGCCCATCTTGCCGAATACCCGGCCGTCCGGGGAGGTGATGCCCTCTACCGCGCAGATGGAACCGTTGGGGTTGTAGCGGATGTCCATGGTGGGCTCTCCCGTAAGGTCTGCGTACTGGGTTGCGATCTGTCCGTTTTCCGCAAGCTTCCGGATCAGCTCCTCAGAGGCCAGGAAGCGTCCCTCTCCGTGGGAGATGGGCACTGCGTACACCTCACCCGGCTTCGTATCCATGAGCCAGGGGGACTTGTTGGAGGCGATCCTCGTATAAACGATCTTGGACTGGTGTCTTGCGATGGTATTGAAGGTCAGGGTCGGACAGCTTTCGTCCGTATCCATGATCTTTCCATAGGGTACAAGTCCCAGCTTGATCAGGGCCTGGAAGCCGTTGCAGATACCGCACATCAGGCCGTCCCGCTCCGAAAGAAGCTTCATGACCGCCTCCCGGATCCGTTCGTTCCGGAAGAAGGAGGTGATGAACTTTGCAGAGCCGTCGGGCTCGTCGCCGCCGGAAAAACCGCCGGGGATGAAGATGATCTGGCTGTCTGCGATCTCCCTTGCCACCTCATCCACGGATTCCCGGATGTCCGCCGCAGTCAGGTTCCGGATCACGGCGATCCTGGGGCTCAGGCCTGCGTCCGCCACAGCCTTTGCGCTGTCGTATTCGCAGTTGGTGCCCGGGAAGGCCGGAATCAGCACCTTGGGCGCCCCATGCTTTACAAGGGGTGTGGGCCACGTCTCAGCCCTATAGGTAAAGGCCGTCTCCTTGGTGCCCTCTCCTGCCGGCCGGTCCTTGCTCATGTTGCAGGCAAATACGTCCTCCAGCTTGTTTTCATAGCCGGAAAGCAGCTCTCTTAAGGAAAGGCTTTCCTCATTGTAGCGGATGACGCCGCTTTCCTCGGTCCAGCCCAGATCCCGCACCTCAAAGCCGCCCTGCTTGACCGCATCGCAGCCGTAGATCAGATCTGCGGTCTCCGGGCAGTCGGTCTCCACGATAAAGGAGCCGTAGGCGTATCCGAAGATGTCCTCTACGGAAAGGCTCTCCGCAAAGCGGAAGCCGATCATATTGCCGAAGCACTGCTTCATCACCGCCTCTGCAGGTCCGCCCATGCAGGGGGTGTAGACAGAAAGCAGCTTCTTGTTGCCGATGGCCTTGTGGATGGTGGCGTAAAGGGCTGTCAGGGAGCTTATCTCCGGAAGCCCGTTCTCCAGATACCTGGGTCTTAACCACAGCACCCGGCTGCCCGGCTGCTTGAATTCCGGAGACAGGATATGCTCCGCCTGTTCCGTGGTGATGGCAAAGGACACCAGGGTAGGCGGTACGTCCAGCTGTTCAAAGCTGCCGCTCATGCTGTCCTTGCCGCCGATGGCCGCGATGCCGAGATCCAGCTGGGCAGAAAATGCTCCCAGCAGTGCGGAAAGGGGCTGTGCCCAGCGCTTGCCGTCGTGGCCCGGTTTCTTGAAATATTCCTGGAAGGTGAGATAAACGTCGGAGAACTCCGCGCCCTCCGCCACCAGCTTGGAGACGGATTCCACCACTGCCAGGTAAGCCCCTTTGTAGGGGTCTTTTTCAGCGATAAAGGGATTGTAACCCCATGCCATCACGGAGCAGGTGTCCGTATGACCCTTTTCCACGGAAACCTTGGCCGCCATGGCCTGGATCGGGGTCAGCTGATATCTTCCGCCGAAGGGCATCAGGATGCTGCCTGCGCCGATGGTAGAGTCAAAGCGCTCGGAAAGTCCCTTTTTGGAGCAGATGTTCAGGTCCTCGGAAAGTGCCTTCAGGTTTTCCGCAAAACCGCCGGAAACCTGCTTTCTGATATCGGAGGGAGCCTCCGTTTCGATGGTGATATGCTTTTCCGCGCCGTTGGAGTTCAGGAATGCGCGGCTCAGATCCACGATGTTCCTGCCGTTCCAGCTCATGACGAGCCTGGGCTCCGCCTGGACCCTTGCCACCACCGTGGCCTCCAGGTTTTCTGCCTTTGCCAGGGCCATGAAGGCCGCCTCGTCTTCCGGCGCTACCACCACTGCCATACGCTCCTGGGATTCGGAGATGGCAAGCTCCGTGCCGTCAAGGCCCTCGTACTTTTTCGGCACCTTGTTCAGGTCGATGGAAAGGCCGTCCGCCAGCTCACCGATGGCCACGGAAACGCCGCCTGCACCGAAGTCGTTGCAGCGCTTGATCATGCGGGAGGCCTCCGGATTACGGAACAGACGCTGAAGCTTCCGCTCCTCCGGCGCGTTACCCTTCTGCACCTCTGCGCCGCAGGTCTCGATGGAATGGAGGTTGTGGGCCTTGGAGGAACCGGTGGCGCCGCCGCAGCCGTCCCGGCCTGTGCGGCCTCCAAGAAGGATCACGATATCCCCCGGAGCCGGACGCTCTCTGCGGACATTCTTTGCGGGAGCCGCCGCCACGACTGCGCCGATCTCCATGCGCTTTGCCGCATAGCCGTCATGATACAGCTCGTCCACGATGCCCGTGGCAAGGCCGATCTGGTTGCCGTAGGAGGAATAGCCTGCCGCCGCCGTGGTGACAAGCTTTCTCTGGGGCAGCTTTCCGGGAAGGGTCTCGGAAAGGGCTCTGGTGGGATCCGCCGCACCGGTAACGCGCATGGCGTGATAAACATAGGATCTTCCGGAAAGGGGATCTCTTATGGCGCCGCCGATACAGGTGGCCGCGCCGCCGAAGGGCTCGATCTCCGTAGGATGGTTATGGGTCTCGTTTTTGAACAGCAGGAGCCAGTCCTCTGTTTCTCCGTCCACGTCCACCTTGATCTTTACAGTGCAGGCGTTGATCTCCTCGGATTCGTCCAGCTTGTCCAGCTTTCCTTCCTTCCGGAGGAATTTTGCCGCCAGGGTAGCGATGTCCATGAAGTTCATGGGCTTTGTACGGTTCAAAGAGGCTCTGACGTCCTGATACCGCTTCCAGGCCGCTTCCAGCTCCGGGTCCGCAAAGCTGACGCCGTCGATGGTGGTCAGGAAGGTGGTGTGGCGGCAGTGATCGGACCAGTAGGTGTCGATCATGCGGATCTCCGTAATGGTGGGATCCCGCTGCTCCTCCTTGAAATAGTCCTGGCAGAATTTGATGTCGTCAAAATCCATGGCCAGGGACAGCTCCTGCCGGAGGGCCTCCAGATCGTTTTCTGAAAGCGCCGTAAATCCGGAAAGGGTCCTGACCTCCGTGGGGATCTGATACTGTACGTCCAGGGTATCCACCGGATCCAGAGAGGCCTCTCTTGCCTCCACCGGGTTGATGACGTAATGCTTGATGGCGCTGATCTCCTCCTGGGAAAGCTTTCCGTAAAGCTTGTAGACCCTGGCGGTGCGCACCAGAGGACGTTCTCCCTCGGAAAGGATCTGGATACACTGGGCTGCGCTGTCCGCCCGCTGGTCGTACTGGCCCGGCAGGTATTCCACTGCAAAGACGGTGCATTCCGCCTCGGAGATTCCTTTTTCCGCTGCCTCTGCGCCATAGTAGGCAGCCGCATCCGTGGTGTTGAGATGCTCCGTCAGGATATCCAGCTGAGGCTCGGAAAAGACGGTGCTCTTTGCCTTTTCAAACACCTCTGGGGTGATCTTATCCACATCGTACCGGTTAAAGAGCCTTACCCCTTTCAGGGCAGTGATGCCCAGAAAGCTTCCTGCGTCGTGCAGGAGGCCGGAAGCCTCATTTTCCAGTCCGTGTTTTTTTTCTGCATAAATGCGATAAACCATTTGCTTGCTCCTTTAATTCTGGCCGCAGGCCTTAAGGGCCCTCTGGCCGATGTCATGCCTGAAGTGCATGTCCTGAAAGCTGATGGTACCTGCCTTCTGATAGGCCCGTTCGATGGCCTCCTTCAAGGTGGGAGCCGTCTGGGTGACTCCCAGCACCCGGCCACCGTTGGTTACGGGCACGCCGTCCTTTTCTCCAACGCCTGCCATGTAGATGCCCTCCTGATCCTCCGGAAGGGTGATGGGATAGCCCTTTTCATAGTGCTCCGGATATCCGCCGGAAGCCAGCACCACGCAGGCCGCCCATTCCTTTTTCCATTTCACCGGAACCTGGGAAAGCCGTTCCTCCGTGACCGCCTGCATGATGGTCAGAAGATCGGAGTCCAGAAGCGGCAGGACCACCTGGGTCTCCGGATCGCCGAAACGGCAGTTGTACTCGATGACCTTTGGGCCGTCCTTGGTGAGCATCAGTCCGAAGTAGAGACAGCCCTTGAAGGTCCTGCCCTCGCTGTTCATGGCTTCCATGGTGGGCAGGAAGATCTCCTCCATGCACTGCTTTGCGATCTCTTCGGTGTAATAGGGGTTGGGGGCTACCGTGCCCATGCCGCCGGTATTCAGTCCCTGATCTCCGTCCAGGGCCCGCTTGTGGTCCATGCTAGAGACCATGGGTACCAGGGTCTTGCCGTCCGTAAAGCTCAGGACGGATACCTCCGGTCCCTCCAGGAATTCCTCGATGACGATCTCGTCGCCGCTCTTTCCGAACTTCCGTTCCTCCATGATGGTGTGCACCGCCTCCCGGGCTTCCTCCCGGGTCATGGCGATGAGCACGCCCTTGCCCAGAGCCAGGCCGGAGGCCTTCAACACCACGGGAATCGGGCAGGTCTCCACATATGCGTATGCGGCAGACGGATCCGTAAAGATCTCATAGGAGGCTGTGGGAATGTGATATTTCTTCATCAGGTTCTTGGCAAAGGCCTTGGAGCCCTCGATCTCCGCCGCCGCCTTGGAGGGTCCGAAGGCAGGGATCCCCGCCTCCGCCAGAGCGTCCACCATGCCCAGCACCAGAGGATCGTCCGGGGTCACCACCGCATAGTCCACTCCATGTTCCTTGCAAAACTGCACCGCGCCGGGCACGTCCGTGGCCGCCACAGGCACGCAGACCGCGTCCTTTGTCATGCCCCCGTTCCCCGGCAGGGCATAGATCTCCGTAATGGAGCTGTTTTCTCTCAGTTTTTTGATCACGGCATGCTCTCTGCCGCCGCTTCCGATCACCGCGATTTTCATTTTCCCTCTCCTCTCTGCAAAAGGCTGCGTTTTAATGGTGGAACAGGCGCATTCCGGTAAAGCACATGGCCATGTTGTACTTGTTACAGGTGTCGATCACCAGATCGTCCCGGACGCTTCCGCCGGGCTCAGCCACATAGCTGACGCCGGATTTCCGCGCCCGCTCGATGTTGTCCCCGAAGGGGAAGAAGGCGTCGGAGCCAAGGGATACGCCGGTGATCTTTGAGAGATATTCCTTCTGCTCTTCCTTGGTAAAGGGCTCCGGACGGCTGGTGAAATAGTTCTGCCAGTTCCCCTCTGCCAGTACGTCGTCGCACTCGTCGGAGATATAAACATCGATGACATTGTCCCTGTCTGCGCGGCCCAGGCCCTCCTTGAAGGGAAGGGAAAGCACCTTGTCGGACTGGCGCAGATGCCAGATGTCCGCCTTCTGTCCTGCCAGCCTGGTGCAGTGGATGCGAGACTGCTGTCCTGCCCCTACGCCGATGGCCTGGCCTCCCTCTGCAAAGCAGACGGAATTGGACTGGGTATATTTCAGGGTGATGAGGGCGATCAGAAGATCCCGCTTTGCCTCCGGCGGAATCTCCTTGTTTTCCGTCACCACATTGCCCAGGAGGGCTTCGTTGATCTCAAAGTTGTTCCTGCCCTGCTCGAAGGTGACGCCGTAAACCTGCTTGTGCTCGATCTCCTCCGGCACATAGGCGGGATCGATCTGAATGATATTGTAATTGCCCTTTTTCTTTTCCTTAAGCAGCGCAAGGGCCTCGTCGGTATAGCCCGGGGCGATGACGCCGTCGGAGACCTCCCGCTTCAGGATCCGGGCGGTAGTCTCGTCGCAGACATCGGAAAGGGCCACGAAATCTCCGAAGGAGCTCATGCGGTCCGTGCCTCTGGCTCTGGCATAGGCGCAGGCCAGGGGTGAGTCGTCAAGGCCTTCGATGTCGTCCACAAAGGAAGCCTTTTTCAGCTTGTCGGAAAGGGGCAGTCCCACTGCGGCAGAGGTGGGGGAAACATGCTTGAAGGAGGTGGCGCAGGGAAGTCCCGTAGCCTCCTTCAGCTCCTTCACCAGCTGCCAGGAATTGAGGGCGTCCAGGAAATTGATATACCCCGGCCTGCCGTTCAAGATCTCAAAGGGCAGCTCCTGTCCGTTTGCCATAAATACCCGGGCCGGCTTCTGGTTCGGGTTGCAGCCATACTTTAATTGAAATTCCTTCATCATTGACCCTCCTTATCCGATTTTCGTGTTTTTATTGAAAAGACGGTTTTCCGCCTGGCCGTTCTGCAGGTCCACATATCTCACATACAGGGAGATCTTGTTTTCCGGATGCAGGGCGTTCCATACCTTTTGGGAAAATGCGTCGATGTCGTCTTCCATGGCGATGCGCTCCGGCTCTCCCTGGAAGGTAGGGATCGGGTTGCCGTCGCATTCATAGGTGTGGATGAAATGTCCGAGGCCTGAAAGGGGCGCATATTCGTAGGTGTAGCGGTTGCAGCCGCTGCCCGCTCCGTCAGCGGACTTCAGGATGCTCATTTTGTAGGTGAAATCCCCATCGGCAAATTCCAGAAGGGCGCTGATCCTGGGGGTCAGATTGGGAGCGTCCGGCTCAAAGCACCGGGTCCTTAAGGCCTCCTCAAAGCTTTTTCCTTCCTTCAGGAAATCGTAGATCGTGTCCGTCTGGTCGCCGTTTGTGACGATGAGCTGACCGGCAAGCTTCCGTACCGGCTTGTAGATGATGAGGCTGGGATCCTCCACCTTTGCGGAATCCGCAGGATAGATGATCAGATCCTCTCCTGTTTCCTCAAATACCCGGTTGCGGCTGTTGGCGCTCCTGCCCATGATGAAATAGGCAAAGACAGCCTTTTTCCCGTCCGGGGTCTTGCCCACTGCAATGCCCCGTCCCGGATAGCTGTTGGCCGCAAGCAGCTCTCCAAAATCCTTTATCTCATAAATATTCATAATGAACCTCCCTTTTTTCGCCGTTTCCTTTCCAGCATCCGGTATCCCTCTTAAGGAATCCTTTTATCTGCCGCCTTTTTCTGAAAGCTCCGCCGCCACCAGCTCCAGGGCTCTGGGCAGGAGCTTCCACTCCGCTTCCTCCATCACCCGGCGCTGAAGGATCTCCGGGGTATCCCCCTCACGGATCTCCACTGCCTTCTGCAGGATGATCCTGCCGCCGTCCGGCACCTCGTTGACGAAATGCACCGTGGCTCCCGTCACCTTCACGCCGTAGGAAAGAGCCGCCTCATGTACCCTGAGTCCGTAAAAGCCCTGGCCGCAGAAGGAGGGGATCAGGGAGGGATGGATGTTGATGATCCGCTCAGGATACCGCTTGACAAAGTCCTCGCTCAGGATGGCAAGAAAGCCCGCCAGGACGATGAGCTCTGCTCCGGTCTCCTGCAGGATGGCTAAAAGCCCGGCTTCAAAGGCCGCCTGCTTCCTGGCTGCGTCCTCCGGGTCCCTGCTTCCGTCAGGCAGCAGGGACGCCTTTTCCTTTTCCACCACATAATGGGGGATGCCTGCCTGCTCTGCCCGGGTCAGGCCGTAGGCCTCCCGCTTATTGGAGATCACCGCACAAAGCTTCGCATGGGGCAGGGCCCCTGCCGCCGCCGCGTCGATCAGGGCCTGCAGATTGGTGCCGGAGCCTGAGATCAGCACGGCTGTTTTGATTTTTTCTCCCATATTTCCGCCTCTTTTCTCTTTTCAGTTTCTCCGCAGGAGGTCTCCCTCCGGCAGATGTTCCCGTTTCTTCAAACGCGCTTATACCAGCACCACCGGATCCTCGGACCGGATGATCTCGCCCAGCACATAGGCCTCCTCGCCCTGGTCCTGCAGCACCTGAAGGGCTTTTTTGGCATCCTGCTTTGCCACCACGATGCTCATGCCAACGCCCATGTTGTAGGTGTTGAACATGTCATGCTCGGAGATGCCGCCCCGTTTCTGGATCAGGTCGAAGATGGGCAGCACCCGCACGTTTTTCTTTTCGATCCGTGCCCCAAGACCTGCAGGGATGGAACGGGGGATATTTTCGTAAAAGCCGCCGCCGGTAATATGGGAAATGCCCTTTACGTCCGCCTCCTCAAGAAGCTTCAGCACCGGCTTGACATAGATCTTTGTGGGAGTCAGAAGGGTCTCCCCAAGGCTCTTTCCGGAAAGCTCCGGAAGGGGCTTTGTAAGTTCCTCCTTTGTGATATGGTCGATATCGAAGACCTTTCTCACCAGGGAAAAGCCGTTGGAGTGGACGCCGCTGGAGGGCAGGCCGATGACCACGTCTCCCTCCTCCATCCTGGAGTTGTCGATGATCCTGTCCCGGTCCACGATTCCTGTGGTATAGCCCGCCAGGTCAAATTCGTCCTCGGGATAAAATCCCGGCATCTCCGCGGTCTCGCCGCCGATCAGCGCCGCCCCGGACTGAACGCAGCCCTCGGCCACACCCTTTACGATGTCGGCGATCTTTTCCGGCACGTTCTTGCCGCAGGCGATGTAGTCCAGGAAGAACAGGGGCTTTGCGCCGCAGCAGATCACGTCGTTGACGCACATGGCCACGCAGTCGATGCCTACGGTGTCATATTTTTCCATCAGGAAGGAGAGCTTCAGCTTGGTTCCCACGCCGTCGGTGCCGGAAACCAGCACCGGCTTCCTGTAGCCCTCCGGCAGGGCGAAGAGACCTCCGAAGCCTCCGATGTCGGACACCACGCCGCTGGTCATGGTCCAGGCGATATGGGTCTTCATCAGTTCAACTGCCTTGTATCCGGCGGTAATGTCTACGCCTGCGTCCTTATAGCTTTCGCTGTAGCTTTTCATGACTGTTTTCCTTCCTTTTCTCCGTTCTTATGCTTTTGGGCTTCCTTTTCCCGCCACTCCTTTGGGATCTTTTCCTCAAAGCGGTTCTTGGCGGTGTTGGAGGGCACCTCCGTGGGATATTCTCCGTTAAAGCAGGCTGCGCAGAAGTTGCCGTTTCCTGCCGCCCCCTTTGCGATCTCCAGGGCGTTTCTTACGGACAGATACCCCAGGGAATCCACCCCGATGATCTTTGCCGTTTCCTCCACCGTATGGTGGCAGGCGATGAGGTTTTCCTTGGAGTCGATATCGGTTCCGTAGTAGCAGGGATTCAGGAAAGGCGGTGCGGATACCCGCATATGCACCTCTTTGGCCCCTGCCTCCCGGATCAGCTTCACGATCCGGGCAGAGGTGGTGCCCCGGACGATGGAGTCGTCGATGAGGATCACCCGTTTGCCCCGCAGCACCTCCGCCACCGGATTGAGCTTGATGCGCACCAGATTTTCTCTGGCCTTCTGGGTGGGGGCGATGAAGGTACGGCCGATGTATTTGTTCTTGATCAGGCCCACCGCATAGGGGACCCCGGACTGTCTCGCATAGCCGATGGCGGCGTCGATGCCGGAATCCGGCACGCCGATGACCACGTCCGCCTGCACCGGGTGCTCCAGTGCCAGGAAGGCTCCCGCCCGGACTCTCGCCTCGTGAACGCTGCAGCCGTCGATGACGGAATCCGGCCTTGCGAAATAGATATATTCAAAGACGCACATGCTGGGCTGTACCTTGCCGCAGTGGGTCTCGATGGAGCGGATGCCGTTGTCGTCGAAGATCAGGATCTCGCCGGGCTTTATGTCCCGGATCAGCTTGGCCCCTACTGCGTCCAGGGCGCAGCTTTCGGAGGCCACCACATAGATGCCGTCCTCCGTCACGCCGTAGCAGAGGGGACGGAAGCCGTGCTCGTCTCTTACGGCGATCAGCTTGGAGGGGGACATGATCACCAGGGAATAGGCGCCTTTGATCTTGTCCATAGCCCTGCATACCGCGTCCTCCAGGCTTCCGGTCTGGATCCGCTCTCTGGTGATCACATAGGAGATCACCTCCGTATCGGTGGTGGACTGGAAGATGCAGCCCTCGTTCTCCAGCTGGGTCCTGAGCTCATAGGAGTTTACCAGGTTGCCGTTGTGGGCCAGGGCCATACGTCCCTTGGAATGATTGACGACGATGGGCTGAGCGTTGATGCGGTTGGTGATTCCAGAGGTGGAGTACCGCACATGTCCCACCGCCATGCGGCCGGTTCCCAGCTTTTCGATCTGGGCCGGGGTGAACACGTCGTTCACCAGTCCCAGGTCTCTGTAATAACGGAACACGCCGTCGTCGTTCACCGCGATGCCGGCGCTTTCCTGACCCCGGTGCTGCAGGGCGTAAAGGCCGTAGTAGGCAGTCAGGGAAACGTCCGCCGGGTGAGGCGACCAGAGGCCGAATACGCCGCATTCTTCGTTGATTTTGTTTTTATTGATCGTAATTCCTTCCATGGTCTCTCTTTTCCTAATGAATTTTCAGTCTGGGTATCAGTCCAGCTTTGAATACTTCTCTGAAAGCTCCTGATCCTTTTTCAGAATGGTGGCTGCCTTTTTGTCTCTGGCTTCCTGCAGCTTTTCCGCAAGGCTCTCGTCCGTTACGGAAAGGATCTCGATAGCCAGAAGCGCCGCATTCTGCGCTCCGTCGATGCCCACCGTGGCCACCGGGATTCCCGGAGGCATCATGACGGTGGATAACAGGGCGTCGATTCCCTCCAGAGCCTTTGCCTTGATGGGGATGCCGATCACCGGCAGGGTGGTGTTGGCTGCGATGGCTCCCGCCAGATGGGCCGCCATGCCTGCCGCGCAGATCAGCGCGCCGTAGCCCTCCTTCCGGGCGTTCTTCGCAAATGCCCCGGCCTCAAGGGGGGTCCTGTGGGCAGAATAAACATGGACGCAGACAGGCACCCCGTATTCCTTCAGGGTATCCACGGCCTTTTCGACCACCGGGAAATCGCTGTCGCTTCCCATGATGATGCCGACTTTTTTCATAACAAGTTCTCTCCTCTCCCTAATTCCTGATTCTTCCCTTTCAGACAAGAAAAAGAGCAGCCGCAGGATATACGGCTACTCTTAGACTTATTCTGCATTCCTGCCGGACAGGCGCATTTCTTCCGCGTATGCCTTGGGAAGGCCCATCCCGAAAAAGGACGCACCACGGCCTTTGCGCTTACCTGCTGCATGAGCAATCTTACCTGTCCATCTGTATTCAGCATGCAAAGCTCTGGCTTCTCTCATGGTCTCTTCCTTTTCCAATGGTTCTTCCGTCCTCCGGCGGCGACGAAAAGTCCCTGTTTGAAAGGGGACTTACCGTCATTATACAAATTCATAAAATAAGCGTCAAGTGCAAAAGCCCGGTCAATCCCATTTTCAGCGGAATTTTAAAGGGAAATCTCCGCCTTGATGCCGAGCTCTCCGCTGTACTGATCGATCCGCGGCTTTACCACGCCGTTGATGTAATCCTCCGTCTGTCTGGGGGCCCGGCCCACATACAGAGCGGGATCCAGCAGCTTTTCGATGTCGCTGCGCTCCAGACCGAACAGGGGATCCGCAGCGATCAGGTCCAGGAGGTTATTTTCCAGGCCCTCCTCCTTCACCCGCCTGCCTGCCTGCATGGACAGCTCCCGGATGCGCTCGTGAAGCTCCTGACGGTTGCCGCCCCGCTTTACGCAATCCATCATGATGTTCTCCGTGGCCATGAAGGGCAGCTCAGCCCGCAGGTACTTTTCGCAGACCTTGGGATATACCACCAGACCGTCGGCGATGTTGAGGTAAAGCCGCAGGATGGAATCCACGCCCAGGAAGGCCTCCGGCACGGATATCCGCTTGTTGGCGGAATCGTCCAGGGTCCGCTCGAACCACTGGGTGGCCGCGGTGATGGCGGGATTCATGAGATCGCTCATGACATAGTTGGCGATGGAGGCCATACGCTCGGAACGCATGGGATTCCGCTTATAGGCCATGGCGGAGGAACCGATCTGGGTCTTTTCAAAGGGCTCCTCGATCTGCTTCAGATTCTGCAGAAGGCGGATATCGTTGGAGAACTTATGGGCAGACTGGGCGATGCCGGACAGTACGGAAAGCACCCGGAAATCCACCTTTCTGGAATAGGTCTGGCCGGATACGTCATAGCAGCTGTCAAAGCCCATTTTTTCTGCTACCAGCTGCTCGATCTTGCGGCACTTCTCATGGTCGCCGTCGAAAAGCTCCAGGAAGCTCGCCTGGGTTCCGGTGGTTCCCTTGGAACCCAGGAGCCGGAGGCTGCCCATGACATATTCCAGATCAGAAAGATCCATCATCAGATCCTGGATCCAGAGGGTAGCCCGCTTGCCGATGGTGGTAGGCTGGGCAGGCTGGAAATGGGTAAATGCCAGGGTCGGCACATCCTTATACTTCAGGGCGAATTTGGAAAGCTCCGCGATGACGTTCACCAGGGAGCTGTGTAAAAGCTTCAGGCCCTCCCGCATCTGGATCAGGTCCGTATTGTCCCCCACAAAGGCTGAGGTGGCTCCCAGATGGATGATGCCCGCCGCCTTGGGGCACTGAAGGCCATAGGCGTATACATGGCTCATGACGTCGTGGCGCACCACCTTTTCCCTGGCCTCCGCATCCGGATAGTTGATGTCCTCTGCATGGGCCTTGAGCTCTGCGATCTGCTCCTCCGTAATGGGAAGCCCCAGCTCCCGCTCGCTTTCTGCCAGGGCGATCCAGAGCTTTCTCCAGGTCCGGAATTTGAAATTCTCCGAAAAAACATACAGCATTTCCTTTCCGGCATAGCGTCCGGAAAATGGGCTTACATAAATATCCCGATTCTTTTCCATCATGGTATCCTCCATTCTTTGATTCCTGTATATGGCCTTGCTTTTATTCCTGCACATCTCCGTGCTTTTCTCCCAGATTCGTGACGCTGCCGTCCTCCTCCAGGATATCGATCCTGTCAAGCTGCCCCCGGAGGCTTCTCTTGACGGCCTCGATATAGTCGCTGCGCAGAAGCGCCTGCTCCTCCCGTTCCTCTGGCGTAAGGCCCGCCGGCGTCTGGGATTTGTGATAAAGCTCGTTGATTCTGTCGATGACTTCCTTCGTGATCTCTCTCATCGGATCTGTCCCTCCCCGTCGATCAGATACTTATAGCTGGTGATCTCCCGCAGGCCCATGGGCCCCCGGGCATGAAGCTTCTGGGTGGAAATGCCGATCTCCGCGCCGAAGCCGAACTCGCCTCCGTCTGTAAAACGGGTGGAGGCGTTTACATACACGCAGGCAGCGTCCACTTCCTGCTGGAACCGGCGTCCCCGTTCCATATCCCCTGTTACGATACATTCGGAATGGCCCGTTCCGTATCGGTTGATATGCCGGATCGCCTCCTCCAGGCTGTCCACCGCCTTCATGGAGATCTTATAGTCCAGATATTCCCTTCCGTAATCCTCCTCTGTGGCGGCGGAAAGCTTCGGAAAAATGCTGCGGCAGCTTTCGTCCGCAAAGATCTGCACGCCCCGCTCCCCAAGGGCCCTTGCGATGAGGGGCACCATCTCCGGCAGCCTGTCCCTGTGGATCAGCAGGGATTCGCAGGCGTTGCAGACCCCTACCCGCTGGGTCTTGGCGTTGACAATAATGGAAAGGGCCATATCCGGATCCGCGGAAGCGTCCACGAACACATGGCAGTTTCCGGTTCCGGTCTCGATCACCGGCACCGTGGCGTTTTCCACCACGGAGCGGATGAGCCCGGCGCTGCCTCTGGGAATCAGCACGTCCAGGATCCCCTTCTGGCGCATCATCTCCCGGGTGCTTTCCCGGTCCGTATGCCGGATCAGCACGGCGCTGTCCGGATCGGCCCCGGCTGCAAGCAGGCCCCGCCGGATCGACTCCATGATGGCCAGATTCGTTTCCAGGGCCGCAGATCCCCCCTTCAGCACGCAGGCGCTGCCCGCCTTGAAGCAGAGGGCAAAGGCGTCTGCCGTCACATTGGGCCTTGCCTCGTAAATGATGCCGATGACCCCGAAGGGCACCCGCACCTTCCGGATCCGCAGGCCGTTGGGTCGTTCAATGCGTTCCAGTTCTTCCCCCACCGGGTCCGGAAGGGCCGCCACCTGCTCCATGCCGGCGGCCATGGCCTCGATTCGTTTTTCCGTAAGGGTCAGACGGTCCAGAAGCCCCTCGCTCATGCCCTGGTCCTCTGCCTGATCCTGATCCCTGCGGTTTGCCGCAAGGATCTGCTCTGTGTCCTCCCTGAGGGCCTTTGCGCAGGCGTAAAGCACCCGGTTCTTTTCCTCCGGGGAAAGCAGGGCGGTTTTCCTTGCGGCTTCCCTGGCTCTCAAACAGCTTTCTCTGATGCCTTCCATCAATATTCCTCCCTGATATACCGGTGCAGGTCGAAGCTCCGGTTTTTATGGGCTGCAAAGAGGGTCCCCACCGGCGCCCCGGAAAGGGCTTCCATCACCCGCTCCACCGGCTTTCCGTTCATGATCAGCATATCCGCTCCCGCGTCCGTGGCGATTCGGGCAGCCTCGATCTTGGAGCGCATACCGCCGGTGCCAAGACCTGATCTGGAGCTGGATTTCGCCATGCCCAGAAGGGACTCCCCGATATAGGGCACATAGCTGATAAAGGAGGCCTCCGGGTTCTGGTTGGGGTCGTCGGTATAAAGCCCGTCGATATCGCTCAGAAGGATCACCAGATCCGCCCCGGTAATGGAGGCCACCAGGGCCGCCAGCCTGTCGTTGTCTCCAAAGGAGATCTCCGCGGTGGATACCGTATCGTTTTCGTTGATGATGGGCACGGCCTTCAGCTTGAAAAGCTCCTCAAAGGTATTCCTGGCGTTCTGCAGGGATTCCTGATTGAGCAGGGTATACTTGGTCAGAAGCACCTGGGAGGCCACATGATTGTATTCCGCAAAAAGCTTCTGGTAGATCATCATGAGCCTTGCCTGGCCGATGGCCGCCAGGGCCTGCTTTTCCTCTGTGGAGGAGGGCCTTTCCGAGATGTTCATTGCCTGCCTGCCGGCTGCGATGGCGCCGGAGCTCACCAGCATCACATCCCTGCCGCTGCCGCAGAGGTCGCAGATCAGCCGCACCATTTTTTCCAGCCGGTAAAGATGCACGTCTCCCGAACCCGGATGGGTCACGGTGGAGGAACCGATCTTCAGGATGATGCGTTTTTTGTTCTGCAGGCGCTTCCGAAGCTCCTCCTCCGAAGGTACATAAAGGGCTCCTTCCGGCTTTCCGGTTTCCGTATATTCTGTATCTTCTCTATATTCTGTATGTTCTGTCATTCCTGTCCTTCCTGTTCCTGCAGGCCCAGCACCCGGGCTGCCAGAGCCTCCGCCGTCCGCATGCCGTCGATGGCTGCGGAGGTGATGCCGCCTGCATATCCGGCGCCTTCTCCTGCCGGGAAGATCCCGGAGATGCCGGACTCAAAGGATCCGTCCCTCAGGATCCGCACCGGCGAAGAGGTCCTTGTTTCCACGCCGGAAAAAAGCGCCTCCTCCCAGTCAAAGCCCCTGATGTTGCGTCCAAAGGCCTCCATGCCGCAGATCACCGCCTCCTGTAGAAACTCCGGCAGGATGGACCGCAGATCCCCGTAGGCATAATAGCCCTGAAAAGAGGGGGTAAAGGAGGGCGCGGAAAAATCCGCCTTTTTCCCTCTGAGGAAATCTCCGTAGGTCTCGCAGGGGATGGCCCCGCCGCAGAGGCTGTAGGCCTGCTCCTCCAGCTTTTCCTGCAGCTCCATGCCGGAAAGGGGCTCCCTGCCGGGAAAATCCTCCGTCCCCACCGTGACGATCAGGGCGGCATTGGCGTTGTCTCCGCTGCGCCCATGGCGGCTCATGCCGTTTACGCAAAGCCGGTTTTTCTCTGAAGAGGCGTTGATGACATAGCCTCCGGGACACATGCAGAAGCTGTAGATTCCCCTGCCCTCCGGGAGCCGGTGGGTGAGCTTATAGGAAGCCGGTCCCAACACCGCCTCCTTTTCCGAAAGCCGGTCCTCTCCATAGAGTGCCCTGTCGATGAGCCGCTGGGGATGCTGCACCCGAAGGCCCATGGCAAAGGGCTTCTGCTCCATGGGGACCCCCGCCTCACAAAGCATCCGGAAGGTATCCCTGGCGCTGTGGCCGATGGCCAGGATCAGGCTGCTGCAGGGAAGCTTTACCGTTTCTCCGGGCGCCGCCTTGATGGAAAGGCTTCTTTCCGCCTCCAAAAAGGCACCATGGTCTCCCGGAAGTTCCAGCTGGATGGCGGAAAGGGCGCCGCCCTCTGTTTCGATCCCGGTGAGCCTGGTTTCAAAGAGGAAGCTTCCTCCCATAGCCAGGATCTCCTGCCGCAGGTTTTTCACCACCTCCCTCAGGATATCCGTGCCGATATGGGGCTTCTGGTCATAAAGGATCTCCTCCGGGGCTCCGCAACGGTAAAACTGCTCCAGCACATAGCGGATGCGGCTTCCCTGCCCTTTGATGGAGGTGTTGAGCTTTCCGTCGGAAAAGGTTCCCGCGCCCCCTTCGCCGAACTGGACGTTGGAGTTTTCCCGGAGGCTTCCGGTCTGGAAAAAGCGCTCCACGGTCTCCATCCGTTTTTCCACCGCCTCTCCCCGTTCCAGAATCAGGGGCCTTAAGCCCATGAGGCACAGGGTATGGGCGGCAAAGAGGCCGCAGGGGCCGCTGCCCACCACCACCGGCCGGCCGGCCTTTTCCTCAAAGGCTGCGATCTGCTCCGGAGAAAGCCGTTCCACCCGTACCGGGATCTCCGTCTCCACCGTCACGTCCCTGTCGGAAAGCCTGCGGACAAAGGCCGCCTCCGTTTCCCGGCTGGGGCCCGTGATGCTGTCGTGGAGACGCAGATCAAGTATATAAACGTAAAGGATATTTTCTTTTTTTCTGGCGTCCACGGAACGCCTGAGGATCTTCAGCTTCCGGATGCCCTCCGGCCTGATGCGGAGCTTTTTTGCCGCTTCCCGTTTCAGAAGCCGCAGCTCCTCCTTTCGATCCTTGCCTGCGGAAAAGATCGGCAGCTTGATCTGACTGACCCGTATCATGCTTCCTCCTCCGGATCCTGATAATCTGCGGAATTGGTCTCAAAGCGTTCCGGATAATTCCGGTAGCGCCGCACTTTGCCTGCGCTCCTGCCTGCGATGGCGCCGGTAGCAAAGGCCCAGTGGAGGTTGTATCCGCCGCAGTCTCCATCCACGTCTATGAGCTCTCCTGCAAAAAAGAGCTCCGGGATAAGCCTTGATTCCATGGTTTCGGGATCGATCTCCGAGGTGTCGATGCCTCCGGCGCTGCACTGGCAGCTGTCAAAGCCGTTGGTATCCAGCACGCTGATGCGGAAGCCCTTCAGCAGGGCCGCCAGCTTGTCCAAAAGGGGATCCGGAATAAAATAAACCCCCAGGTTTGCCCGGATGCCCGCTTTTTCCATCATCACCCGTCCCAGCTTTTCCGGCAGCAGGCCGTTTAAAAGGATCTCTGCGTTCCGGTCGGAAAATTTATCCCGCCGGCGGCAAAGCTCCTGCCGCAGCTCCTCCGGAGAATAGTCCGGAAGCATATCCAGAAGGATATGCCGCTCCCGCCGCAACTTCACCGCAAGGCTCACATACCGGGACAGCTGAAAGGCCGGGATGCCGGAAAGGCCGTAGTCCGTAAACTGCACCTCTCCCCGGCTCTCATAGCTTTCTTCCAGGAGACCGTCCTGATGAAAGGCAAAATAATCCGCCTCGCTCTCCCCGTGCTCCCGTTTCCGGTCCCTGCTGACGCCCTCCTCCGGTCCTGCGATCATCAGCTTCAGGCCGCATTCCCAGCGGACGCCCTTCAGCTCCCGGAAAAAGCTGCCCACACAGCGGAGGGCGCAGAGGGCTGGAAGGAATTCCCACATGAGGTGTCCGAAGGCAGAGGGAATGAGGTAGCTCTTTCCGTCGGAGCCGGTCTTTGGCATGGCCGCGCCGCCTGCCGCCATGATGACGGAATCCGCCCGCACCATGCCCTGATTGGTATCCAGCTGGAACAGGGGCCTTCCGTCCTGGTCCTTCATATGGGCCACGGAATAGACCCGGCAGCCGCAGAAAAACCGGACGTTCAGGAAGGCGGCTTCGCTGAGAAACGCCTTAAGCACCGCCCTGGCCTCTCCGGAGGCTGGATAGACATAGCCCCCTTCGTCGTATTCATAATGCCGGATCCTGGGATTTATCCCAAGCTCCCGGAAAAACTGCACCGTATCCTCCCAGCCAAAGGCGGACAGCACGGTCTGCACAAAGGTCCCGTTACGGTCCGAATGGCTGTGGAAATGGGCTGGCGACATGTCCGTATTGGTATAATTGCAGCGCCCGTTTCCGGTCATCAGGAGCTTTTTCCCGATCTCTCCGGTATGCTCCAGCACGATCACGTCAGCGCCGGTGCGCGCCGCCTCGATGGCCGCCGCAAGGCCGGAGGCTCCGGCCCCGATAATCACGATTCTTTTTTTCATGTGCTCCTCCTGTCAGATTCTGCCTGCCATCAAAAAATCCAGTTCTGCCTGCCATCACAAAAGTCCGGATTTTGCAGCCAGCCGGAAGAAAAGCGGTCCCAGGGGCATCTCCAGAAGCTCGTCCCTGCGCACTGTCCGGGTGGCGATCAGAAACAGAAAATAAACGCAGAAGCCAAGGGCTGCAAAAACTACGGTCATCAGCGCGGACAGGATCCGTCCGTTATAAACCGCCTGGGGCAGCACCAGGGCGCAGAGCCGCTCCGGGAGGAACAACACCACAAAGCAGAGTGCCGCCGCCAGCCCGGGCATCAGATAAAACCGTTTCACCTCCCGGCGGAAAAAGAGACACCCACGAAGGCTCAGAGCCGTAGCCAGCCAGAACACCCCGAGGCCCGCCAGATTGGCGAACAGCACCGCCAGCATCTCCATTTTCAGGACAAACATCAGCACCAGCAGACTGACAAGATGGGCAGCCGCTGAAAGCGCCGCCGCCTTCAGGGGCTCGCCGAAATGGGAAAGTCCGTAAAGGATCCCGCTGTTGGTCAGGGAAAAGCATACGAACAGGGCTGCCGGAGCGCTGTAAAGCAGCATCCGCCGCAACAGCATGTTGTCCTCTCCGGAAAAGAACAGATTGGAAAGGGCCGTCCGCAGAGCCGGGAAAGTCACGCAGAAAAAGAAAGCTGCCAGCACTGCAAAGCGGGAAAGGATCCGCACCCGGTGCAGAAGCAGCCGGCGGTTTTTCTGTGCCGCCGCATTCCGGACAGACCCCATGGCGCCAGCCAGAAGGCCGCAGGCCGGTAGGGCCGCGAGAAGTCCCCAGCATAAAAGACCTGACAAGGCGCCGAAGACCCGGGCCGTGCCGGTCCCTTCTCCGTAAATGCCGCTGATCCTGGGTCCCAGGATCAGGATATCCAGCACCGGCAGGCACAGAAGCAGCAGAAAGGCCAGAAGCACCGGGAAAAAGCCCTTGCGAAGGGACCGGTGCAGGCTGTCCATGTTTTCCATCCGCCGTCCCGCGTTGGCCTCCTGCAGCACGCCGCCCCGGAGCGCGGAAAGAAGGTGCAGTAGCACAAGGGCCAGGAGGGAGCCGATCAGGAAGGAAAGCACAAGGCCCATGGCGCCGTAAGCCGCCTGATAGCCGCTGGTCTCATACAATAAGTCCGCCTTTGCCCCATAATTCAGGAAAAAAGCCCCCAGAAGCAGAGAGGCGATGCCTGCGATCAGCTGTTCCAGAAAAACGGAAAGCTGGGAAAAGGCAGAGCTGCCCATTCCCTGATAATAGCCCCGCAAAAGCCCCAGATATCCCATGATCCACAGCACCGGTCCCATGAGCCGCAGGGCTCTGCCGCTCATGGGGATCCCCACAAGCGCTGCCGCAAAGGGCCCCAGGAACCAGAACAGAAGGGTCATCAAAAGACCGCAGCCGGTCATGTAAAGCATCAGGGTCCGCAGCAACCTCTCTGCATCCGCCGGATGCTTTTTTTCCAGCCTTGCGGCAAACATGCGGGAGGAAGCCGCCGGCAGCACAAAGGCGTTCATCAGAAGCGCCGCCAGATAGCAGATCAGAGGCAGCAGCAGATTCCCCATGCCCTCCATTCCGGTCACCGCCATAAAGGGCAGCCGGAACAGGATAAAAAGCAGGGCGGAGATCAGGGCCGCCCCAAAATAAAAGCTGTTTTCAATTGTATAATAACCGATCACTCGCTGTTTCTCTCTCATACCGCGCTTTCCCTGTCATAGCCGAGCTTGTGCAGGATCTCCTCCTGTTTTTCTTCCATCTGCCTGCGCTCCTCTTCCTCCATATGGTCGTAGCCCAGCAGATGTAGCATGCTGTGGGCTGTCAGGAAGGCCAGCTCCCGGATCTCCGAGTGACCGTATTCCCTGGCCTGATCCCGGACATGATCCATGGAGATGACGATGTCTCCCAAAAGCAGCTCTCCGGTTTCCGGATTGAACAGCTCTCCCCGGTCGTCGAAGCCCTCAAAATCCGCAGGGGCCTCGTAGTCGATCATGGGAAAACTCAGCACGTCGGTGCTGCGGTCCAGCTCCCGGAACCGGGCGTTCATATCCCGGATTGCATCGTCGTCCGTCAGCAGCACGTTGACCTCGCACTCATAGGGACAGCTTTCATAATCCAGGGCTTCCAGCACCACCCGTTCTATGATCTCCTCATAGGGGAGGCCGATGTCTCCCTCATATTCTTTTTCGATGTCGATAGTCATGATCTCTTCCTGTTCTGTTTTCCCTTGGCAAGCCGGGCTTCGTATTCGTCATAGGCCCGGACGATCTTCTGTACCAGCGGATGCCGCACCACGTCTGCCGCCGTCAGCTCCGCAAAGCCGATGTCGTCGATCTTCCCCAACACCCGCAGGGCCACCTCCAGGCCGGACTGCTGATCCCGGTCCAGATCCTTCTGGGTCAGGTCTCCCGTTACGATGACCTTGGAGTTGAAGCCGATCCTGGTGAGGAACATCTTCATCTGGGCCGGAGTGGTGTTCTGGGCCTCGTCCAGGATAATATAGGCGTTGTCCAGGGTCCTGCCCCGCATGTAGGCCAGGGGCGCCACTTCGATGAGTCCCTTTTCGGAATTGGCCAGAAAGGCCTCTGCCCCCATGATGCTGTACAGGGCGTCATAAAGGGGCCTCAGATAGGGATCGATCTTCTGCTGCAGGTCTCCCGGCAGAAAGCCCAGCTTTTCTCCCGCTTCGATGGCGGGACGGGTCAGGATGATCCGCTGCACCTCTCCCGCTTTAAAGGCCTTGATGGCCATGGCCATGGCCAGATAGGTCTTTCCCGTGCCTGCAGGGCCGATGCCGAAGGTGATCATGCGGGTCCGGATGAGATCCACATACTGCTTCTGTCCCACGGTCTTGGGCTTGATGGGCTTGCCGGTGATGCTGCGGGCAATGATCTCCCGGTCCAGCTCCACCAGATCCTCCTGTTCCTCCATGCTAAGGCTCAGGGCGTAATCCACCTGCTGCTCGCTGATCTCGTTTCCCCGTTCAGAAAGCTGCACCAGGCTGTGGAGCACGGAACCCGCCCGTTTTGCGGCGGCTTCCTCTCCTATGATCTTCACGGCTCCGTTCCGTTCGATGATATCCACGGAGAGGGCCCTTTCTATTTTTTTCAGGTAAGCGTCAAAGCTTCCGCATACGTTTTTCTCGTGTTCAATCGGTATATCGATCAGCAGTTCTTCTGTCAAGGTCTTCCTTTCTCAAGGGCAGCCGGGGGCTGCCGCATGCAATCTGAAATAAAGGGCCAAAGGCCCCCGTATGCTCCAAAGTATAACAAAAAAGCTGTAAGTAAGCAAGCTTACATACAGCCTTTTTCTCATCTGCCCTGAGGGCATTCATATTAATTGTACTTACGCTTTCTGGCCGCCTCAGACTTTTTCTTACGTCTTACGCTCGGCTTCTCGTAATGCTCTCTCTTGCGAATCTCCTGCTGGATACCAGCCTTTGCGCAGTTTCTTTTGAATCTGCGGAGTGCGGAATCGAGAGACTCGTTCTCCTTAACGATTACGTTTGACAAAGACCCCTGACCTCCCTCCAGTTGCAAGGAATCTGTAAATGGTTTTACATGCAACACAGTGCGGGGTTTAATCACACCGCAATAAAATATAACATAACTTTCCCGCGAAAGCAAGCGTTTTTTCCTTTGGAAACGATATTTTCAAAAGGGTTTCTTTATGCCAGCTGAGACTTTGCGGTCTCCAGGGCCTGTTTTAAGGCCTCCGGAAGCTTGTCCGCCTCGCTGCCGCCTGCCTGGGCCATGTTGGGGCGTCCGCCGCCCTTGCCGCCGATCACCGGAGCCGCCGCCTTGATGATGTTTCCTGCCATGATGCCTGCCTTGACCGCGCCGTCGGTAGCGGTTGCCATCAGGCTCACCTTGCCGTCTGCGGCGCTGCCCAGGATCACCACGCACTCTCCCAGCTTTTCCTTCAGGCTGTCTCCCATGGTGCGGAGGGCGTTTCCGTCAGCTCCCTCCACCTGGAGCGCCAGGGCCTTCACGCCCTTTCCGAGCTCCACTGCGGACTGGGCCGCGTCTCCCAGGGAAGCGTTGGCCGCCTTTGCCGCCAGGTGCTCGTTTTCAGAGCGCAGCTTCTTGAGCTCCTCCAGCAATGCGCTGATCTTTGCGGAAAGCTCCGCAGGGCTTGTCTTCAGCTTGCCTGCCGCCTCCAGGAGTTCTCTTTCCTCCTCCCGGTAATGCCGCATCAGTCCCTCTGCCGTAAGGGCCTCGATACGTCTTACACCGGCTGCGATGCCGGATTCTCCCAGGATGCGGATGGCCTGAATTTCTCCCGTATGCTTCACATGGGTTCCGCCGCAGAGCTCCGTGGAGAAGTCTCCCATTTTTACGACCCGCACCAGGTCGCCGTACTTTTCTCCGAAGAGCGCCATAGCGCCGGATTTCTTGGCATCCTCCAGGGTCATTTCCTGGGTCACCACCGGAAGGTCCGCGGCGATCTGTTCGTTTACCATGTCCTCCACCTTCTGGAGCTCTTCCTTCGTCATGGCCTGGAAATGAGTGAAGTCAAAGCGCAGGCGATCCTGATCCACATAGGAGCCTGCCTGCTCCACATGGTCTCCCAGGACGGTCCGAAGTGCCTTCTGCAGAAGATGCGTTGCAGAATGGTTCCTGGCGGTGCCTGCTCTGCGGGAGGCGTCCACGGAAAGCTTCACCTCATCGCCGGTCTTCAGCATGCCTGCTGTCATAACGCCTACATGGCCGATGCGGCCGCCCTTCAGATGAATGGTCTCCAGCACCTGGAAGCTGCCTCCGTCGCTTTCGATGAGACCGCTGTCTCCCAGCTGTCCGCCCATAGTGCCGTAGAATGGGGTCCGGTCCGTTACGACGGTGCCCTTCTGGCCGTCCGTAAGTGCCTCCACGATCTCATCCTCCGTGGTGAGCACCAGGATCTTTCCCTGATCCCTGAGGCGGTCATAGCCCGTAAATTCAGAGGTGATATGGGGATCGATCTCATCGTAGACCGTAGCGTCCGCTCCCATGTAATTGGAATGCTTTCTGGCCTTTCTGGCCTTTTCCTTCTGTTCCTGCATGCAGGCGTCGAAGCCCGCCTTATCCACCGTAAGCCCCTGCTCGGAAAGGATCTCCTCCGTCAGGTCATAGGGGAATCCGTAGGTATCGTAAAGCTTGAAGGCATCCTTTGCGTCAAAGGCCGTGCTGCCTGCTTCCTTCGTCTTTTTCACCAGATCGGAAAGGATCTCCATGCCGGAGTCGATGGTCTTGTTGAACTTCTCCTCCTCCTCGGAAAGGACCTTCAGGATCATGGCCTCCTTTTCCTTAAGCTCCGGATAGCCGTCCTTGTTGTTCTCGATGACGTTCTTTGCCATGTCCGTCATGAAGTTGTGGGTGATGCCCAGCTTTCTGCCGTGGCGCACTGCCCGGCGGATCAGACGCCGGAGCACATAGCCCCGGCCCTCGTTGGAGGGCATGATGCCGTCGGAGATCATGAAGGTGCAGGACTTGGTATGGTCGGTGACGATGCGCAGGGATACGTCCTTGTCCTCGTCCTCATGGTATCTGATGCCGGACAGGCGGCACACGTCCTCCAGAAGCGCCCGGTTGGTATCCACGGTGTAGATGGATTCCTCATCCTGCACCACCATGGCAAGACGCTCAAGGCCCATGCCCGTATCGATGTTCTTCTGCACAAGCTCCGTGTAGTTGCCGTGGCCGTCGTTATCGAACTGGGAGAACACCACGTTCCAGACCTCCACATAGCGGTCGCAGTCGCAGCCTACCTTGCAGTCCGGCTTTCCGCAGCCGTACTTTTCTCCCCGGTCATAGTAGATCTCCGTACAGGGACCGCAGGGACCCTCGCCGTGCTCCCAGAAATTGTCCTCCTTGCCGAATTTGGAGATCCGGGAGGGGTCGATGTGCATTTCATTGACCCAGATATCAAAGGATTCCTGGTCGTCCACATATACGGAGGGATAAAGCCTGTCAGCGTCCAGTCCCACCACCTGGGTCAGGAAGTTCCAGGCAAAGGGAATGGCCTCATGCTTGAAATAATCGCCGAAGGAAAAGTTTCCCAGCATCTCGAAAAAGGTGCCGTGACGGGCGGTCTTTCCAACGTTCTCGATATCCCCCGTGCGGATGCACTTCTGGCAGGTGGTGACCCTGCGGCAGGGCGGAATCTCCTGTCCCGTAAAATAAGGCTTTAAGGGCGCCATACCCGAATTGATCAGCAGAAGGGAATTATCGTTGTGAGGAACCAGAGAAAAGCTCTTCATCACAAGATGTCCGTTCTTTTCAAAATACTCCAGGAACATCCTCCGGAGTTCATTTACGCCTCTGACCTGTACCATATTCTAAAACCTCTTTTCTATATGCGATGATTGCTCCGGCCTCCGGCCGGTTGGATTTTTAGCACTAAATTTAATTTATACTATAAAACAGTCCGGATTTCAAGGCTTCCCATGCTTCGGGAAGGAAATCCGGACCTAATGTCCTCATTTTTACAGCCTGAGGCCCTCGTCTTCCATCAGGTCCCGGCTCGTGGCCGCCCGCACTGCCAACCTGTCGCAGCGCTCGTTTTCCGGATGGCCCGCATGGCCCTTTACCCAGAGAAACCGGACCTTGTGTGGCTCTATGGCCTGCAGGAGCCGCTTCCACAGATCGATGTTCTTCACCGGCCCGCTCTTGCCCCGCTTCCAGTCGTTTTTGACCCAGTTCTCGATCCAGTTCTGGTTGAAGGCGTCCACCAGATATTTGGAATCGCTGTAGAGATCCACAAGGCAGGGCCTGTTCAGGGCCTCCAGCCCTGCGATGGCCGCCATCAGCTCCATCCGGTTGTTGGTGGTCCTGATGTAGCCCTGGGAAAGCTCCTTTTCATGCAGCACCCCTTTCCCGTCGGTATACTGCAGGATGGTTCCATAGCCGCCGGGGCCGTCCGGGTTTCCCCGGGCGGCTCCGTCGGTGAAAATACTCACAACTCCCATTCTGTAAAGAATTCCTTTCTATTTCACATTCCATTTGGCCAGAAGGCTCCGGATATCCTTGGTGAGTCGGCGCATATCCGCATTGGCTCCCTCCCGGCTCTCGGAAACCAGCTCCGTAAGCTCTGCAAGCGCCAGGGTAAGCTCCTGCTGCACCGTGGTATTCCGCACGGAAATGGCGGTTTCCTTTTTGATGAAATGAGGCTCCGCCTCGAACTCATAGCGTCCCTCTGCAAGATCGTAGACCGATCCGCTGTAGGGGCAGGAGGCCTCAAGGCCCGTTTCCTTTTTGATCAGCGCGGAAAGCTCCGTCATGGACTCGTCGTCGCCATGCACCAGGAACAGCTGCTCCGGTCCCTCCCGGAAGGCCTGGATCCACTCCAGAAGCCCCTGCTGGTCCGCATGGGAGCTCATGCTGCCCATGGTCTCGATCTGGGCCTTCACGTCGATCTCCTCCCCGAAGATCTTGACGGATTCCGCTCCCTCCTGCAGGGTCCTGCCCAGGGTGCCCGCAGCCTGGAAGCCTGCGAATACCACGGTGCATTCCCGCCTCCAGAGGTTGTGCTTCAGATGATGGCGGATACGGCCTGCATCGCACATGCCGGAAGCCGCCAGGATCACCTTTGGCTCCATATCGAAGTTGATGGCCTTGGAATCTTCTGCGGAAACGCTCAGATGCAGGCCCTTGAAGCCGATGGGATTGATGCCCTTCTGCACCAGCTCTCTTGTCTCCGCATCGTAACACTCCGTCAGGTTCTCCTTGAACACGCTGGTGGCCTGCACCGCAAGAGGGCTGTCCACATAGACCGGGAAGTTTTCATGCCCTGAGATCAGGTTCTGCTGCTTTAAGCAGCGGATCAGGTACAAAAGCTCCTGGGTACGGCCCACCGCAAAGGCGGGGATGATCACGTTTCCGCCCCGGTCCAGGGTCTCCTGGATGATGCGCCGAAGCTCCTCCAGATGATCCAGGCTCTTGTCGTGATGCCGGTTTCCGTAAGTGCTCTCCATTACCACATAATCCGCCTCGGCGATGTACTGGGGATCCCGGATCAGGGGCTTGTCCTTGTTTCCGATGTCGCCGGAAAAGACGATCTTCTTTTTCACCCCGTCTTCGTTGATCCAGATCTCCAGGGAAGCGGAGCCCAGCAGATGTCCCGCGTCGGTAAAGCGCACCTTTACCGTATCGGAAAGCTCCACCACATGGTCGTAGGGCACCGGGCTGAAGTTTTTGATCACCGCCTCTGCATCCTGTACCGTGTAGAGAGGCTCCACCGCGGCCTTTCCGGCACGCTGTCCCTTCCGGTTCTGCCACTCCGCCTCCTGTTCCTGGATGTGGGCGCTGTCCAGGAGCATGATGCTGTCCAGATCCATGGAGGCGTTGGTGGTGACGATGGTTCCGTTGAAGCCCTGCTTATATGCCCAGGGGATCAGGCCTGCATGGTCGATGTGGGCATGGGTCAGCAGGATATAATCGATCTCGCTGTAGGGGACCGGCAGAGGCGCGTTTTCATAGACGTTTCTGCCCTGCTCCAGTCCGCAGTCAACGAGCACTTTGATGTCCTTTGTTTCCAGAAGATGCTGGGAGCCTGTGACCTCGTGGTCCGCTCCGATAAATGTCAGTTTCATGGACTTATCCCTCCTTAAGGCCCATTGTTTTACTATTATACCTGAAAATACGCCGCCTCACAAGTTTTTCCCCAAAAAGGCAAAAGGGACAGACGCCGGCGTCTGTCCCCCTGTATGCTTTTTTCTTTTGCAATTTTTTCAAATGAAAGGCTACCGCCGTGCGCTTTCGGCAGCATGGAAGCCTTATTCGGAAAGATACGCCGCCTTTACCTGGGGATTTTCCATAAGCTCGTGAGCGTCTCCCTCCAGCACGATCTTTCCGGTCTCCAGCACATAGGCCCGGTTGGCGATGGCCAGGGCCTTGTTGGCGTTCTGCTCCACCAGAAGCACCGTTACGCCGTCGGCGTTGATCTTCTGGATGATGTCGAAGATCTCGTTGACATAGATGGGAGAAAGTCCCATGGAGGGCTCGTCCAGCAGCATCAGCCTGGGCTTTGACATCAGGGCCCGGCCCATGGCCAGCATCTGCTGCTCGCCGCCGGAAAGGGTACCGGCCCGCTGCTCCTTCCGTTCCAGAAGCCTGGGGAAGCGGTCATAGACCATCTGCAGGGTCTGCTCCGTTTCCGCCTTGTCCTTTCTGGTAAAGGCCCCCAGCATCAGGTTCTGATAAACGGACAGGTCCGCAAAGACCCTCCTGCCCTCGGGCACATGGGCGATGCCCTGCCCCACCAGCTTGTAGCCCGGGGTCTTGGAGATATCCTTTCCCTCGTAGGTCACCTTGCCGCTCCTTGCAGGGATCAGCCCTGTTACGGTCTGCAGGGTGGTGGTCTTTCCGGCGCCGTTGGCGCCGATCAGCGTGACGATCTCCCCCTTTCCCACATGAAAGGAGATGTCCTTGATGGCATGAATCACGCCGTAATATACGTTCAGATCTTTTACTTCAAGTATGTTTTCCATCCCAGTCTCTCCTTAATCTCCCAGATAGGCCTTGATGACTTCCGGATTGTTCAGGACCTCCTTGGTGGCTCCACTGCAGAGCACCTGGCCGAAGTTCAGCACCGTCAGCTCCTCGCAGATACCGCTTACCAGCTTCATGTCGTGCTCGATCAGGAGGATGGTCATGTCAAAGCTGTCCCGCACGAAGCGGATGGTATCCATCAGCTCCTGGGTCTCCTGGGGGTTCATGCCCGCCGCAGGCTCATCCAGCAAAAGGAGCTTTGGCTCCGTTGCCAGGGCCCTTGCGATCTCCAGCTTTCTCTGACGTCCGTAAGGTAGCTGAGAGGCCTTGTAGGACGCAGCCTCATCCAGATCAAAGACCTTCAGGATCTCCATGGCCTTTTCGTTCATAGCCCGCTCCATTTTGTAGAATTTCGGGGTCCGGAAAATGCCAGAGACCGTTCCGTAAACATAATGGGCGTGAAGTCCCGCCTTGACGTTGTCCAGCACCGACAGGTTGCCGAAAAGCCGGATATTCTGGAAGGTACGGGCGATGCCCGCGTGGTTGATGTCGATGGTATGCTTGCCTGTGATATTTTCGCCGTCCAGCAGGATGCTTCCCGTGTCCGGCTTGTACACGCCAGTAAGCAGGTTGAACACCGTGGTCTTACCTGCGCCGTTGGGTCCGATGAGGCCGTAAAGCTCATGCTTTTTGATCTGCATGTGGAAATTTTCCACGGCCTTCAGGCCGCCGAAGGAAATGCTCAGGTTTTCCACATTCAGCATCAGGCCCTTTTCCTGCCTTACATCTGCCGCTTTGATGATCTTCTCTTCCATCACTGGGCCTCCTTTCCGGCTTCAGCCTTTTTCCCGCTGAAGAAACGCTCCTTTATGCTCTTTCTCCAAGCGATGGCCTTGGGCGCCGAGTTAAAGAGCATCATGGTGATCAGCACGATGGCATAGATCAGCATCCGGTAGTCTGAGAGAAATCTGAGCTTTTCCGGAAGGATGGTCAGGATAAAGGCCGCGATGACGGAGCCCCGGATATTTCCGATGCCGCCCAGCACCACGAACACCAGGATCATGATGGACTGGTTGTAGCCGAAGTTCTTAGAGGTGGCCTGGAGGGTGCTTAAGTTATGGGAATACAGCACGCCTGCGACGCCTGCCAGAGCTGCAGAGATCACAAAGGCCATCATCTTGTACTTGGAAACGGAAAGTCCGATGGACTCCGCTGCGATCCGGTTGTCCCGGATGGCCATGATGGCTCTTCCCTGTCTGGAATTCACCAGATTCAGCACGATGAACAGGGTGATGAACACCAGGATGATGCCGGTGGTAAAGGTAGCCGTCCTGGGCAGGCCGCTGATTCCCTGGGCGCCGTTGATGATCTCGATGCCGTTCTCGCTCAGTCCAAGGCTCAGGGAATCCTTCATGGAAAAATGCAGTCCATTTTCATCCACACCTACATACACGGCGTTCACCACGTTTTTGATGATCTCGCCAAAGGCCAGGGTGACGATGGCCAGATAGTCTCCCCGAAGCCGCAGGACGGGGATACCGATGAGAAATCCGAACACTGCCGTTACAGCAGCGCCGATCACAAGGGCCAGCAAAAGCTCTGCCATCTCCGGGATCTTTCCATCCACACAGACGGCGAAGATGGCGCTGGAATAAGCACCGATGCACATGAAGCCGGCATGGCCCAGGGACAGCTCTCCAGAGATGCCCACCACCAGGTTCAGGGAAACCGCCAGGATCACATAGTAACAGATGGGCACCATCAGTCCCTTCATCAGGGAGGACATGTTGCCGCTCATGATCAGTCCCTGACAGATCAGATAAAACAGCAGAACCATGGCATAGGTGATGGCATTCTGTCTGAAGGTTTTGTTTTTGATTTTCATTTGATGCCTCCCGCCTTTATACTTTTTCCTGAATCTGCTTGCCCAGAAGACCCGTGGGCCGTACCAGAAGCACGATGATCAGCACGGAGAACACGATAGCATCCGAAAGCTGTGAGGAAATATATGCCTTGGACAGATTCTCGATGACGCCCATGGCGATGCCGCCGATGAGGGCTCCGGGAATGGAGCCGATGCCGCCGAATACGGCTGCCGTAAAGGCCTTGATGCCGGGCATGGCGCCGGTGGTGGAGGAAAGCACCGGATAGGAGGAACAAAGCAGCACTCCTGCAATGGCCGCCAGTGCGGAACCGATGGCAAAGGTCACGGCGATGGTGCGGTTCACGTTGATGCCCATCAGGGTAGCTGCTCCCTTGTCCTCGGAAACTGCCAGCATGGCCTGGCCGGTTTTCGTCCGGTTGATGAAGGTGGTCAGGGCCAGAAGGATCACGGCGCAGCTCAGGATGGTCACCAGGGTCTCGCCGGAAACCGTTACCTGCCCGCCCATCAGGGACAGAGACGGCACATGGATCACGGACTGGAAGGACTTGGTATCAGCGCCGAAGATGATCAGGGCTGCGTTCTGCAGAAAATAGCTGACGCCGATGGCCGTGATCAGGACGCTCAGGGAAGAAGCCTCTCTCAGAGGCTTGTAGGCGATGCGCTCGATGGTCACGCCCAGCACCGTGCAGACGATCACTGCCGCCAGGATTCCCACAAGGGGAGGCATGCCCATGGTGGAGCATACCACAAAGACCGTATACCCTCCCACCATGATAACGTCGCCGTGGGCAAAGTTCAGCATTTTCGCGATTCCGTAAACCATGGTATAGCCCAAGGCTATGATGGCGTATACGGAGCCTAAGCTGATTCCGTTGATAAGATATGTAAGAAAGCTTGACATAAGTATCGATCCTTTCCAAAGGTTTTTTCTGCCGTCTTACAGACTAACATTTGAGGGCTTCCGGAATGAAAGCCCTCAAATCGGTCCTGCATATTCATGAAACAGCCGAAGCTGTCAGCTTACTCCAGTGACTTGTAAGCGCCGTTTTCGATCACGACTGCCTTGGGAGCCTTGTTGGGCTCGCCGTTCTCGTCAAAGGAGATGCCCTGTCCGGTAAGGCCGTCCAGCGTTACCTCTGTCATAGCCGTCTTCATGGCCTCGCACATATCGGAGATCTCCATATCCGGCGTGATGTCGGCAGCCTCTGCTGCAGCCTTGATGACATAGAGGCAGTCATAAGCGTCTGCTGCGAACTGGATCGGGGTCTCGCCGTAAGCCTCCTCGTAAGCTGCGACGAAGTTCTGGGTCAGCTCGTCTTCAGCATCTGCGGAGAAGGGGGTCAGAAGCATCAGGCCCTCTGCCAGGGAAGTATCGAAATCCGGAAGATCCAGGATACCGTCCATACCGTCGCAGCCGAAGAACTTGGGCGCCCAGCCCATCTCGTCCGCCTGCTTCAGCACCAGGGAAGCCTCGGTGTAATAGAAGGGAAGGAATACCAGCTCTGCGCCTGCATCCTTCAGCTTCTGCAGCTGGGTCTTGAAGTCCGTCTTGGACTCGGAGTTGAAGGACTCTGCGCCAACCACCTCCAGGCCCTGGTTCTGGGCTTCCTTTACGAAGTTCTCATAGATGCCGGATGAGTAGGTATCGGAGTTATCGTAGATCACGCCTACCTTCTGCGCAACGCCGTTCTCGGCGATATACTGAGCGGACTTGGTACCCTGTGCCGGGTCAGAGAAGCACATCCGGTATACGTTGGCGGGCTTGGTGATGTCAGCCGTGGTGCCGGAGGGGGTGATCTGGAACATGTTGTCGTTTTCCGTTTCAGCGATGACAGACATGCAAGCGCCGGAGGTGGTGGTTCCTACGAACATCTGCATTCCGCCGTCCTTTAAGGTGTTGTATGCGTTGATGGCCTTCTCGCCGTCTGCCTCGTCATCCTCGAAGAGCCACTTTACCTGGTAGCCGTTGATACCGCCGTTGGCGTTGATCTCGTCTACCGCTACCTGGCCGCCGTTCTGAACTGCGGTGCCGTAAAGGGCGCTGCCGCCGGTGAGGGGGCCTGAACCGCCGATGACAAAGACTGCGTCGCTGGAAGCTGCTCCGCTGTCCTCAGCGCTGTCTGCTGCTGCTCCTCCTGCTGCCGCAGTGGTCTCTGCGGTGCTGTTGGAGCCGCCGCAGGCTGCAAGCGATACGGTCATGGCTGCTGCCATGGCTGCGCACATCATTCTTTTCATTTTCATAATCGTATCCTCCCTTACTGCTATAATCGGATATTATAACTTCTGGAAAAACCATAATCCCGATTGATATAGTTCGTCATTATAAATATTCTGTAACCTCCTGTCAACGTTCGCCGTAAAAAAAAGAGGAAAACGCATCGTTTCCTCTTTCTTTTATAATTTACGGTTATACTTATGTCCGGCTTATGTTTATATAAGGATACAATCCTCCTATAATGATCAGCCTTGCCAGGAAAGCTCCGGATGCTCCACGGTCCTGTCCCGGCACATCAGGTCGGAAACTGCCTCCGCCGCCGGCTTTCCTTCAAACAGGATCCGGTTCACTTCTTCGATGATGGGCACGGATACGCCGTACCGGTCCGCCAGCTGCTTGCCTGCCTTGGCAGAATAGACGCCCTCCACCACCATCTGCACCTCATCCATGGCCTCCTGCATGGTCTTTCCCTGACCGATCAGGACGCCGGCCCTGCGGTTGCGGCTGTGTCTGGATTCGCAGGTGACGATGAGATCCCCGAGGCCAGTCAGCCCGTAAAAGGTCACCGGGCTTCCCCCCATGGCGGTACCCAGTCTTGCCAGCTCCGTAATGCCTCTGGTGATGAGGGCAGCCATGGTATTGTCTCCATAGCCCAGGCCGTCAGCCATACCTGCCGCCAGAGCGATGACGTTTTTCAGGGAGCCGCCTACCTCAACGCTCCGAACATCCGGAGAGATGTATACCCGGAATCTGGGGTTCATGAAAAGCTCCTGAATAGAAAGGGCCGTCTCCCGCCGCTTTGCGGCCGCCACCACGGCGGTGGGCATGCCGATGGACACCTCCTCCGCATGGGAGGGCCCGGAAAGTGCCGCCGCCTCCGCCTGGGGAATCTCCTCCTCGGTGATCTCCGTCTGGGTCTTCAGGCTGTCTTCCTCAATGCCCTTGGCCACGTTGACGATGATCTGTCCCTCCCGCACCAGGGGCCGCATCTTTTTTGCCGTTTCTCTTGTATATATGGAAGGAACCGCCAGAATCAGCAGGTCCTTTCCGGTGCAGGCCTCTGAAAGCTCCGCCGTAAAGCTTACGCCCTCCGGAATGGAGGCCTTGGGCAGGTTTTTATGCCGGCGGGTCTCCGAAAGCTCCCGGATCTCCTGGGGCAGGGCGGACCAAAGCGTTACCTGATGGCCGCAGCCTGCCAGATGGATGCTCAGGGCGGTGCCCCAGGTGCCTGATCCCAATACGCCTATTTCAGCCATGTCGTCTCTCCTCTCATGAAACTGCAGGGTACTTTTTTGCTAAAACTGCAGAGTGCTATTTCTGTTATAAACTGCAGGGTGTTATTTTTTCTTTCCGAAGGAAAGCTTCCGCTCCGTTCCGGAAAGGAGTCTCTGTATGTTGGATCTGTGCTGGAAAACGATAAAGGCCGATACCAGAAGCACCAGCAAAAACAGCTCTGCGTGGTACTGAGGCGCCAGAGGCTCCGAGGCGTTCCAGCCCATATGCCGTCCGGAAAGCACCAGCAGGATGTTGGTGATGAGATATCCTGCCGCCACCAGCAGGGACCCAAAGGATACATATCTGGTGGCGATGGTGCCGCCCAGAAACAGGATGGCGCAGACGATCATCAGCACCGGATCCGAGTAAAGGATCAGGGCGCCGGTGCAGGCCACCCCCTTTCCCCCGTGAAAGTGCAGGGTCACAGGATAATTATGTCCCAGCACGGCCCCAAGTCCCGTGTAAACCGTCAGCAGATAACGCATGTCCGTCTGTTCCCGGAACAGCCAGGCTGTCAGAAACAGGGGAATCAGGGTCTTGGCAAAATCTCCCAGCATGGTGGTAAGCCCCGCCTTGGGCCCCAGGGTCCGGAGCACGTTGGTGGTCCCCACGTTGCCGCTGCCGGTCTTCGTAATATCGATGCCGTGAAATTTTGCATACAGATATCCCGTTGGAAAATTGCCAAAGAGATAACCGATCAAAAGGCATATGAGTCGTTCCATAGATTTTGGTATCCTTTTACTTAGATTTTCGCCGGACCATCCCTTCCCGGCCCTTCCCCGGCTTTAATTGTCCTTGTCCTTCCGTTCCCGGATGATGAAATGCACCGGAGTCCCCAGAAAGCCGAAGGCGTCCCGGAGCCGGTTTTCGATATACCGCTGGTAGGAAAAATGGAACAGCTCCCGGTCGTTGACAAAAATGACAAAGGTGGGAGGCTCCACCGATACCTGGGTGATATAGTAAAGCCGCAGGCGTTTTCCCTTGTCGGAGGGAGGCTGCTTCATGGCGCAGGCCTCGGTCATGATCTCGTTCAGCACGCCGGTAGCTACCCGCAGGGTCTGGTTCTGCCGCACCCGGTCGATCTCCTCAAACAGCCTGTGCATGCGCTGTCCGGTCTTTGCGGAGATGAACACATACTGGGCATAGGGCATGAAGGAAAACTTCTGCTTGAGCTTTTCCAGGTATTCGTTCATGGTCTTGTCGTTCTTTTCCGCCACCGCGTCCCACTTGTTCACCACGATCAGGGCTCCCTTGCCCCGTTCGTGGGCGATGCCGGCGATCTTCGTATCCTGCTCGCTGACCCCCTCCAGGGCGTCGATGACGATCATGACGATGTTGGCCCGGTCCACCGCCGCCACGGTGCGGATGATGGAATACCGCTCGATGTCCTCTTTGATCCTGGCTTTTCGCCGCAGACCAGCCGTGTCGATGAATACATACTCCTCGCCGTTATGCACCACCTCCGTATCCACCGCGTCTCTGGTAGTGCCTGCGATATCCGAAACGATGACCCGGTTTTCTCCCAGGAGCTTGTTGACGATGGAGGATTTTCCCACGTTGGGACGGCCTACGATGGCAACCCTGGTGCGGTCGTCCTCCTCCTGGGTTCCGGTCCCCTCCGGAAAATGGGCGGTCACCGCATCCAGAAGGTCTCCGATGCCCTGCCGTCCCTGGGCGGAAACCGGTACCGGATCTCCAAGCCCCAGATTATAAAATTCGTAAACGTCGTTTTCCTGTTTTTTGAAGCTGTCCACCTTGTTGACACAGAGCACGATGGGCTTGCGGCTCTTGCGGAGCATGTTGGCTACATGGTAGTCCGCATCCACCACGCCCTCCCGCACGTCCGTCAGGAAAATGATCACGTCCGCCGTCTCTACGGCGATCTCCGCCTGTTCCCGCATCTGCCGGAGGATCTGGTCGGAGGAATCCGGCTCGATGCCTCCCGTGTCTACCAGGGTAAAATAATAATTCTGCCAGTCGCAGTCCGCATAAATGCGGTCCCGGGTAACGCCGGGGGTGTCCTTTACAATGCTGAGATTCGTACCGCTCAGGGCATTGAATAAGGTGGATTTACCCACGTTGGGGCGGCCTACGATGGCTACGATAGGTTTGCTCATTCTGTTTCTCCATTTTCAGTAGGTCTGCGCAGAAAAAAGCCCTTTTTCTCCGAAAGAGCTCCTTTCCGCATTCTGTTTTCCATAGTATACACAATATTCCCCGTTGGAGCAAGCACAGGCGGCATTTTTCTATTGACCGGTCCATTTTGAGATGCTATAGTTAGCTTAAGGAAACAGATAATGGGATAAGTGCTGTCTCCAGGAAACGTTTAATCAATAGAAAGGAACTCTTTATGGCACACGATTATATCATTGAGGATCTTCCTGTCGCTCCGCTGAAACTGGCAGCCCACAAGAGCGCTCTTGACTTTGCGAAAAAGGTGGATGCCTGGCTGGTAAAATTCCGGAAGCACGACTATGAGATCATTAAGGACAAGTACCGGGACACCCTGATGCTCAGGGGCTTTGCACCGGAGACCTTCCTTCTGGATCTGGACTGCCCCCGTTTCGGAAGCGGCGAGGCCAAGGGCGTCATCCGGGAATCCGTCCGGGGCGTGGATGAGTTCATCCTCTGTGACATCACCAACTACTCCAATACCTACACCGTAAACGGATTTACCAATCACATGTCTCCTGACGACAACTACCAGGACATGAAGCGTCTCATCGGCGCCTCCATCGCCCGGACCCACAGAGTCAGCGTCATCATGCCCTTCCTCTATGAGTCCCGTCAGCACAAGCGTTCCCAAAGGGAATCCCTGGACTGCGCCATGGCTCTGGAGGAGCTGACCAACATGGGCGTCAAGAACATCATCACCTTTGATGCTCACGATCCCCGGGTACAGAATGCGATCCCCTTAAAGGGCTTCGACAATTTCATGCCTACCTATTCCTTTGTAAAGGCATTGCTGAACTACGATCCCAACATCGTCATCACAAAGGATACCTTCATGGTGATCTCTCCTGACGAGGGCGCTATGGACCGGGCCGTATATCTGGCCAACAACTTGGGTGTCGACATGGGTATGTTCTACAAGCGCCGGGATTACTCCAAGGTAGTCAACGGCAGAAACCCCATCGTGGCCCACGAATTCCTGGGCTCCTCCGTAGAGGGCAAGACCGTGCTCATCGTGGATGACATGATCTCCTCCGGCGAATCCATGCTGGATACCGCAAAGGCCCTGAAAGAACGGAAGGCAAAGCGGGTCATCGTCTGCTGTACCTTCGGTCTTTTCACCTCCGGCTTTGACAAGTTCGACGAATTCTACGCAAGAGAATACATCGACTGCGTCATCACCACCAACCTGAACTACCGTCCTGCAGAGATCTACACCAAGGACTGGTACTACGAGGCGGACATGAGCAAATACATGGCCTCCATCATCAACTCCTTCAACTACGACGTGTCCCTGGAGAACGCCCTGCACTCCTCCGCAAAGATCCAGTCTCTGCTGGCGGATCACCGTTCCGACGGATACAAGTACGAAGGCAAGCTGAACCTTTAAGTTCAGGGCACCATATTCTGCAAAAGAAACAGAGTGTTGCTCCATCATCAGCTTTTGATGATGTTGCAGCACTCTTTTTTTGCCCGTCTTTCAGGAACCTGTTCCTGCTCCATTACAAAAATAGAAGGGAGAATCCTTCTTTTCGAAGACTCTCCCTTCTGGTTTAAAGATCGATTCTGTTGGAACCGTTTTTAGTTCTGTGCAGCGTAGAGATTTACAAGTCCCTCAAGGTACTTTCTTCTCTGCTCTGCGTCGTTCTGGTTCTGATCGAAGAGCTTCTGGGCTCTCTCCGGATTCTTGAGGGCCAGGGAAGAATAACGAACCTCGCCCTTCAGGAAGTCTCTGTGCTTGTCGAAGTCCGGAGCCTTGGAGTCAAGGCTGAACTTGTTCTCAGCCAGCGGATTGAAGCGGAAGTTGTACCAGTAACCGCACTCCACAGCCAGCTTCTCCTCTTCCTGCGCCTTGCCCATGCCCTTGCGGATACCATGGTTGATGCAGGGTGCGTAAGCGATGATGAGTGAGGGTCCCGGATAAGCCTCAGCCTCTGCGATGGCCTTGACTGCCTGATTCATATCAGCGCCCATAGCGATCTGCGCAACGTATACATAGCCGTAGCTCATGGCGATGGATGCAAGATCCTTCTTCTTAACGTCCTTGCCGCCTGCTGCAAACTGTGCAACTGCGCCGGGCTGGGTAGCCTTGGAGGCCTGTCCGCCGGTATTGGAGTAAACCTCGGTGTCGAATACCATGATGTTGATATCCTTGTGGGATGCGATCACATGGTCCAGACCGCCGAAGCCGATATCGTATGCCCATCCGTCGCCGCCGAATACCCACTGGCTCTTCTTTGCCAGGAAGTCCTTCATGGGAAGGATCTCGCTTCTGCACTTGTCGCAGCCGTCCTTCTCGATGGCCTCGATGAGCTTGTCGGTAGCAGCGCCGTTGAGAGCGCCTACGCTGAAGGTGTCAAGCCACTCCTTGGCAGCAGCCTTTACGGTCTCGCTGGGTGCGTTCTCAGCCATGTTCTCGATCTTTGCCTTCAGGCCGTCGCGGATGGCGTTCTGAGCCAGCAGCATGCCGTAACCGAACTCTGCGTTATCCTCGAAGAGGGAGTTGTCCCAGGCAGGACCCTGTCCTCTCTCGTTTACGGTGTAAGGCGTAGAGGGTGAAGAGTTACCCCAGATGGAGGAGCATCCCGTTGCGTTGGCGATGTACATTCTGTCGCCGAAGAGCTGCGTGATGAGCTTTGCATAGGGGGTCTCGCCGCAGCCTGCGCAGGCGCCGGAGAACTCCAGCAGAGGCTTCTTGAACTGAGAGCCCTTTACGGAATTTACCTTGAACTTGTCGATGACATCCTGCTTCTCCGGAAGGGTCACTGCGTAATCGAAGGCCTTCTGGGATCCTGCAGTCTCCTGGGGGATCATGTTCAGAGCCTTGTTGCCCTTCATGCCCGGGCATACGTTTGCGCAGGCGCCGCAGCCGGTGCAGTCCAGATCGGAAACGACGATGGCAAACTTCTTGTCTGCAAATCCGGTCATGGCCTTCATCTTCATGCCCTCAGGCGCATTGGCTGCCTCGTCCTCCGTCATGGCAACCGGTCTGATGGCTGCATGAGGACATACATAGGAGCAGAAGTTACACTGGATGCAGTTGTCCGGATTCCAGTCGGGAACATTCACCGCGATGCCGCGCTTCTCGTAAGCTGCGGAACCGGAGGGTGTGGAGCCGTCCACATAATCCACAAATGCGGATACCGGAAGGTTGTTGCCCTCCTGTGCGGAAACCTTGGTCTGGATATTGTTGACGAAATCGATAACGTCTTTTCTTGCGCCCTGGGCCGTGGGATAATCAAGTCCCTCGTCTGCAGCGTTCTTCCAGGACTCCGGAACCTTGACCTCGACCACGTTCTTTGCGCCGGCGTCGATGGCTGCCCAGTTCTTCTGAACCACGTCCTCGCCCTTTCTGCCGTAGGTAGCCTTTGCAGCTGCCTTCATGAGCTCCAGAGCCTTCTCCTCCGGAATGATGCCGGTGAGCTTGAAGAATGCAGACTGAAGGATGGTGTTGATACGGGTGGGTCCCATGCCGGTCTCAATACCCAGCTTTACACCGTCGATGGTGTAGAACTTGATGTTGTGGTCAGCGATGTACTTCTTCACCTGGCCCGGAAGATGGGTCTCCAGCTCCTCTGCGTTCCAGGGGCAGTTCAGCAGGAAGGTACCGCCGTCTACCAGCTCCTGAACCATGTTGTACTTTCTGATGTACTCAGCCTTATGGCAGGCAACGAAGTCTGCTCTGTGGATCAGGTAGGTGGACTTGATGGGGTTCTTACCAAATCTCAGGTGAGACATGGTGACACCGCCGGACTTCTTGGAGTCGTAATCGAAATATGCCTGTGCATACATATCGGTGTTGTCGCCGATGATCTTGCAGGAGTTCTTGTTTGCGCCTACGGTACCGTCTGCGCCGATACCCCAGAACTTGCAGTTGGTGGTGCCTTCCGGAGTGGTGACCACTGCGGGGCCCAGATCCAGGGACAGATGGGTCACATCGTCTACGATACCAACGGTAAATCTCTTCTTCTCGGTGTTCTTGTAAACAGCGATGATCTGGTTGGGCGCAGTGTCCTTGGAACCAAGACCATAACGGCCGGAAAGTACCGGAACATCCTTGAACTTGGACTCTCTCAGAGCTGCCACAACATCCAGGTACAGGGGCTCGCCCAGAGCGCCGGGCTCCTTGGTCCTGTCAAGGACCGTGATGCACTTTACGGTATCCGGAATAGCGGCAAGCAGGGCCTCTGCACAGAAGGGTCTGTACAGGCGTACCTTTACAACGCCTACCTTTGCATTTTCCGTCTTTCTCAGATAATCGATGGTCTCCTCGATGGTATCGTTTACAGAGCCCATGGCGATGATGATGTGCTCGGCATCCTCTGCGCCGTAGTAGTTGAAGAGCTTGTAGTCGGTACCGATCTTCTCGTTGACCTTGCTCATGTACTCCTCTACGATGGCCGGAAGGGCGTCATAGTAGGGGTTGCAGGCCTCTCTTGCCTGGAAGAAGATATCCGGGTTCTGAGCGGAGCCTCTCTGGCAGGGATGGTTGGGGTTCAGGGCGTGATCGCGGAATGCCTGGATGGCGTCCATGTCAGCCATATCCTTCAGATCCTCGTAATCCCAGGCCTCGATCTTCTGGATCTCGTGGGAGGTACGGAAACCGTCAAAGAAATTGATGAAGGGAACCTTGCCCTTGATGGCTGCCAGATGTGCCACCGGGGTCAGATCCATGACTTCCTGTACGGAGGATTCGCAAAGCATTGCGCAGCCGGTCTGACGGCATGCGTAAACATCGGAATGATCTCCGAAGATGGAAAGCGCATGGGAGGCAACTGCACGGGCAGATACGTTGAATACGCCCGGAAGCTGCTCGCCGGCGATCTTGTAAAGATTGGGGATCATCAGAAGCAGTCCCTGAGATGCGGTATAGGTGGTGGTCAGAGCGCCTGCCGCCAGAGATCCGTGAACAGCGCCTGCAGCGCCTGCCTCGGACTGCATCTCCGTTACCTGAACGGTATGACCGAAAATATTGGTCTTTCCGTCCGTAGCCCACTCGTCGGTGTGCTCTGCCATAACGGATGAAGGCGTAATCGGGTAGATCGCAGCAACTTCGGTATATGCGTAGGAAGCATAGGAAGCAGCCTGATTACCATCCATGGTTTTCATTTTTCTTGCCATTGGAATATTCCCTCCTGTAAATGATATAAATAGTTGCGTTAGCCAGATTGCCCAGTGATGGGTTTAATCTTTAACAATATTATAGCATATTGAAAGTTTTATACAAGGATTCCCAAAATAGGTTTCTGAAAAAGTACACGAAAAAAGATGCACATCCGTGAAGACATGCATCCTTTCTGTTTTCTGCTCTGATATGGCCTCCCGCCTCGTTAGAGAGCCGGCGGCGCATCTGAAATGGGGCCTGCCTCTGCGGGGGCCTGGGGCGCCGTGGGCGCCGGCGCTGCCGTAGTCTGGGGCGCTGTAGGCGCAGGGGCCGCTGTGGTCTGAGGCGCAGCCGTGGTCTGGGGAACCCCCGGGCCTGCGGAATCCGGGCCGGAAGATCCGGGACCGGAAGAACCGCCGGGGTCGTTGCTTCCGCCCTGGCTGACTCCGGGACCTGCCTCCTGTCCGGAGGAGGTGCCGCTGATGATCACCCCGGGACCTCCATCCGGGCCCGTCTGGGGCTCGTCGGACAGTGCCGGAGGCGTATCGCCCATTGCGGGATCCGTAGCCTCTGTCACGGATTCTGCCGTAGAGGCCTCGGTGCTGCTTTCCGGCACCGCGGTAGTGGTTTCGGCCGCAGTCGTCTCATCTGTATAGTACTCGATGTGCCCCGAGTAATAGGTATTGTGATCCAGCTCGTTGCTGATGACCTCGCCGTTCTGCTTTACCACCAGATTGGTGGCCCACTGAGAGCCCTTGGTTCCCCTGGTGGGGGTCTTGTCGCTGCCGGGCTCGATCTTCTTTCTTACAACATCGATGTCCTTGACCTTCTTGGAGCTCAGCTCATAGGTGATGCCGGACTTCAGTACAGGGCGGCCATAGATGGAAATGGTCACCTGCTGGTTGGAATAGGAGGCCCGGATACCGATGGCATAGGAATCGGAGTTGGAATATTCCGCATGAGCCGGTACGTTGGCAAACCGGTAGTCCGGTCCGCCCCAGCTGACGGTGGCGTCCATACCTGGCGTTACATAATTGGGCTCAAAGGTATGGGACTGACGCTTGGTGGTCTTAAGGCCTGCCTTTACCACTGCGTTGTACAGGGTGGAGGAAACCTGGCAGATACCTCCGCCTACCTCCTGTACCACCTCGCCTTCGTTATAGGCCGTGGCTGCGCCGTAGCCCTTGGCCTCGGTACGCTCTCCTACCACGTTGTTGAAGGAGAACTCCTCTCCGGGCCGGAGGATGGTTCCGTTGATGGCCTGGCAGGCCAGACGGATGTTCTTGTTCCGGACGGAGTTTGCCGTGGTCTTTGTGGTAAAGGTAGCGATGGTCTTATATTCTGAAGCAGCGGTGGCTTCCTCTGCGGAAAGCACCTGGCCCGGCGCTTCGATCCTCGCGTCGAATTCCTTGGCGCTGACTGCGGAAAGGATGCTGCTCTTCAGAGCTTCCTGATCCACCGCAAAGCCGTTTTCCGCGCCTTCCATGATGAACTTGTCGTTTGTGCTGTCGTAGGAGCCGATGCTGCCGCCCTTGGGGCTCTTGTACCACATGGTGGCCGCATAATCAGCGGCCTTGGCCGCCGCATCCTCCAGGCCATCGAGGCTCAGCACATAGACCTTTGCCTCCTGCGTGGTCTCCTCCTGAGCGCTTTCTCCGCTCTCTCCCTGGGAGGCTGCTTCCTCGGAGCTTTCGGTCTCAGCAGTGGCTTCCTGGGAAGCGCTGCTGCGGTAGGCCTCGTCGTCTGCCTGGATCTCGGAAATCAGCTGATCGACTCTGCCCAGCACCATATCCGGCACCTGATACTCCGCGCTGACGGTAATCTCGGCAGGCTGAGTAGCCTCTTCCGCCTCTTCCTTGGGCAGGCTGTCGGGATTTTCCGCATCTCCCAGGGTGGCCGCCTCTGTTGTGGCGTTGGCATCCACCGTAGGGGTCACGGTGGCTCCTACATCTGCGCTTTCGTTATAGATCACCATGTTCCAGCTGTAGAGCTCCTGGATCCGGCTGCGGATCTCCTCCGGGGTCATGCCCTGGATCTGCAGAAGGCTACCGGAGGCCTGGGTCTGGGCTTCGCTCTCCCCCTGGCTCTCTTCCGCTGTCTGGCTTTCCTCTATCTGCACGCCCAAGGCGGACAGATCGATGGCTGCGGGCTGCAGGATCACATCCTGAGGCACCGTGGTCTCCGTTTCGGTTTCCGCTGCGGCGGTCTCCTCTGTACCGCCGGAAAACTTCAGCATCAACACGATGGCGATGAGGGCGATGAGAGCGATGGCTCCCACGCCGATATAAAGGGCCGGATTGCCCCCCTTCTTCTTTCCGTTCTTCCCGGAGCGGTAGGCATTGTAGCCCTGAGACTTCCCGCTTCCGCCGCCTGCTGCTGCGGATGCGCCGGTCCTTCCCGCCGTCTTCGATGCTGCAGGACTCTGAGAACGGGCAGCTGCCGTCCCCTGGGTTCTTTTTGTTCCGTTCCCCTGGGTCCTCCTGGCCTGGTTCCTGTGGGGGCTCCTGGTTCTGTGTCCGCCCTCTCCGGATCCTGTTCTCCTGCTTCTTTCATCCCTCTGCGCCATACTTCTAAAACCTCTTAACTATAAAACTTCCCTAAAAATTAAACCAAAAAACTGCTTCAAATCTGCCTGCAAAAAAGCCTTCGGAAGGAGGAAAGCCCCCTCCCCTGCCGCTTCAGGCGTCTTATTTTCCGTGATACATATACCGGATCAGGCGTTCCACATCCTCCTTGTCCGTGGCCACCAGCTCCAGCTCCCGGATATATCCGTTGGAAAACATGCTGGCAAGGCTGAGATACTGGCTCAGTTTGGACTTGAGGTTGATGCGGTCTCCCTCGGGAGATACCAGCTCCACCGGACCCTTGCACTCTCCGATGACCTTGAAAAAGGTATCCACATCGGAAATATTCTCGATCTTCATAAATCTTCCTCCTCTACATTCAGACCATTATAGCAGATTGGCCCTGTGAAAACAAGGCGCATGCCTCCGCCTATTTCAACGGATTTTCCCGTAAGTTTTCCTGTTTTTTGTCGCTTTTATGCAGTACCCCCTCCTTGGGCCCTGATTTCCTCTGCTGCTCCGACAGGGAACGGTGCACCCGTTCCCGCAGAAGGGCGTAGAGAACGGAAAACAGCGGGATGAAAAAGATCATGCCGAAAACGCCGAACATGGAGCCGCCCACCGTCACTGCCATCAGCACCCAGACAGCCGGAAGGTCTACGCTGCCGCCCACCACATGGGGATAGATCAGATTCCCCTCGATCTGCTGCAGCACCAGAAACAGCACTGCAAAAATGATCACGTCCGCCGGAGACTGCACCAGCATCAGAAAGGCGCATACGAAAAATCCGATAAATGCGCCGAACACCGGAATCAGGGCCGTAAAGGCGATGAGCACGCCCACCAGCAGGGCATAGGGCAGCCTCAGGATGGTGAGGGTCAGGAAAAACATGAGTCCCAGGATGCAGGCCTCCAGACACTGGCCTGTAATGAACCCGGAAAACTTCCGCTCCGAAAGCTCCGCCACATGGAAGATCCGCTCCGCATGCCGCCTGGGGACCAGGGCCCGGATGGTGCGGGCCGCCTGGCTCTTTAAGGTTTCCTTTCCCAGAAGCAGATAGATGGCGAAAAACAGGCCGATACCGAAATTGGCCACGGCTCCCGCGATGCTCCGGACAGCCAGGAAGGATCCTGACAGGAGGCTCTCCAGTCCCAGGGACAGAAAGCCCTTTGCCTGCTCATAGACCGCATTCCAGTCCGGGGCCATGGAGCCCACATAGGTCAGAAGCTCCGGATTATCCTCCAGATAGGTTTCCAGAAGCTCCAGGGAATTCTGTACAAAGGCCGGGATCCGGTTGCTGAGGGAGATCAGGGAGGCTGCCAGCTGAGGCACCACCACCATCACCACCAGAAACAGGATCACCAACAGCAGCAGAAAGGCTCCCCCAAGGCTGAGCCCCCTGCGGATATGGGGCTTTTTTATGCCGGAAAGGCGCTTTTCGATGCTGCGCATCAGCACATTCAGCACAAAGGCCATGCATGCCCCCATGATAAAGGGCCGGAAGAGCCCCGTCAGATAAAGCAGCAGGCTCAGCACGGACCGCCAGTTTGCGCCCAGAAGCACCACGATCACCGTAAAGATGATGAGCCGCCGGATCTTTTTGATTGTTTCGTCGTCCAGTAACACCTTATCTCCTCCGCCTGGCCCTCCCTGGGGTCAGGCTTTGAAAAAAGCAGCCGTACAAAGCAAAGGCGATGTGTTCCACTGTCTGCTCGATACGGCTGCGCTCACTCAGTTACATATTTGATCTGTTAAAATTCCTTTTTCCTTTGATGGGGCTTATTTTACCACCAGGTTGACGATCCTGCCGGGCACATAGATCTCCTTTACCAGAGTGCCTGTGAGACGGTCTGCCACCGCTTCCTTTGCCATGGCGAGGATCTCCTCTTTTCCGATGTCCGCAGGTACGGAAAGCACGGTCCTGGTCTTTCCGTTCACCTGTACCGGAACGCTGATGGTATCGTCCTTGGCATGCTCCTCGTCGTATACCGGCCAGCCCGCATGGAATACGGAGCCCTCTCCGCCCATGTCGTGCCATACCTCCTCGCCGATATGGGGAGCAAAGGGACTCAGCAGCACTGCAAAGGTCCTGAGGGTCTCCTTGTCGATGCCGCCCTCCTTCTTGGCGATATCCAGAAGCGCGTTGTTGTACTCCATAAATCCGGACACCACCGTGTTCAGGCTGAAGGTCTCAAACCGCTGCTCGATATCCCGGATCAGCTTGTGCCTTACGGAAAGCATCTCCTTAGTGGGGGCGATATCCTTGTCATTGGAATCCATGCACAGCTTGTAGAAGCGGTTCAGGAAGCGGTAAACGCCGTCGATTCCTCTGTCGTCCCACTCCGCATCCAGCTCCGGCGGTCCCACGAAGAGCTCGTAGAGTCTCAGGGCGTCGCAGCCATAGTCCCGCACCAGATCGTCGGGAGATACCACATTTCCCTTGGACTTGGACATCTTGATGCCGTTCTTTCCGTTGATCATGCCCTGGTTGAAGAGCTTCTTGAAGGGCTCGTCAAAGCCCACCACCCCGATGTCATACAGGAACTTGGTATAGAATCTGGAATACAGAAGGTGCAACACCGCGTGCTCCACGCCGCCTACATACATGTCCACCGGAAGGTACTTGTCCGCCTTTTCCCGGCTCACAAGCTCCTTGTCGTTGTGGTTATCCACATACCGCAGGAAATACCAGGAGGAGCCTGCCCACTGGGGCATGGTGTTGGTCTCCCGCTTTGCGGGGCCGCCGCACTTGGGGCACTTGCAGTTTACCCAGTCCTCGATGGCAGCCAGGGGAGACTCTCCGGTTCCCGTAGGCTCGTAGTTTTCCACCTCAGGCAGCTTCAGGGGCAGCTCCTCCACCGGAACCGCCACATTGCCGCACTTGGGGCAGTGAACGATGGGGATGGGCTCTCCCCAGTAACGCTGGCGGGAGAATACCCAGTCTCTCAGCTTGTAATTGACCGTCTTGCGGCCGATGCCCATTTCCTCGATGATATGGGGAGCCTCTTTTTTCAGCTCCGCAGACTCTCTGCCGTTCCAGTCTCCGGAATTGATCATGATGCCCTTGGCTTCCGTATAGGCATTTTCAGAAATATCCACATCCTTGCCGTCCGGGGAAATGACCGGAATGATCTCCAGGCCGAATTTCTTGGCGAAGGCATAGTCTCTGTCATCATGGGCCGGCACGCACATGATGGCGCCGGTACCGTAATCCACCAGCACATAATCGGAAAGCCAGATGGGGATCTTTTTTCCGTTCAGAGGATTTACCGCATAGGAGCCGGTGAAGACGCCGGTCTTTTCCTTGTCCTGCATCCGGTCCACGTTGGACTTCATGGAGGCGTCAAAAATGTACTTTTCCACCGCCTCTCTGGTGCTGTCCACCGCCAGGCTCTTGGCCAGAGGATGCTCCGGCGCCAGCACCATGAAGGTGGCTCCGTGGAGGGTATCCGGCCTTGTGGTGTAGACGGTGATCTTTTCCTCCCGTCCCTCTACCGGGAACTCCACCTCTGCGCCGTAGGACTTTCCGATCCACTCGGTCTGCATCTTCTTGACCTTTTCCGGCCAGTCCAGCTTGTCGAGGTCGTTCAGAAGCCGTTCCGCATACTTGGTGATCCGAAGCATCCACTGTCTCAGGTTTTTCTTGGTCACCGGGGTGCCGCAGCGCTCGCAGCAGCCGTTGACCACTTCCTCGTTGGCAAGGCCCGTCTTGCAGGAGGGGCACCAGTTAATGGGGAATTCCTTCTCGTAGGCAAGGCCTGCCTCAAACATCTTTACGAAGATCCACTGGGTCCACTTATAAAAGGCCGGATCCGTGGTGTTGACCTCCATATCCCAATCATAAAGGGCGTTGATCTGATCCAGCTGCTTTTTGAAGTTTTTCACATTTTCCGCAGTGGAGACCGCAGGATGCACATGGTTTTTGATGGCGTAGTTTTCCGCAGGCAGTCCGAAAGCGTCCCATCCCATGGGATGAATCACATACTTGCCCCTGATCAGCTGATAGCGGGACCAGGCGTCGGAGATCACATAGCCTCTCCAGTGTCCCACATGCAGACCTGACCCGGAGGGGTAAGGGAACATGTCCAGGCAATAGTATTTTTCCTTCTTGCCGTCATTTACATTGATAGGATGTTCTTTCCAGTATTCCTGCCATTTTTTCTCAATGGCCTGATAGTTATACGTCGCCATGAAAGCTGCCTCCGTTGTCTCTTTCTATGTTGATGCCGCAGGCCAGCGTATCCCGGCTGCGGCCAGATGGATTTCAGACTAAAATTTTAAAGCAAGCGGCCTGCAATGTCAATCCTTTTCCTGACCGGCTTCTCCTGCTTTCTGACCGGGTCCCCCGTCTATCGCACCGGCTTCCCCGGCCTCCCGGAAAAACAGGAAGACGCTTTTCGCCGCTGCGGCGTCCATTTCCGGGATGGCGGAAAGCTCCTCCACGGAGGCCTGCTTCAAAGCCTCCAGATCCCTGAAGTGCTTCATCAGCGCCCGCCGCCGCACCGGACCGATCCCCTTGATATCGTCCAGGATAGAATGAACGCCTGCCTTGCCTCTGAGGCTCTTGTGATATTCGATGGCAAAGCGGTGGGTCTCGTCCTGGATCCGGGTAATGAGCCGGAAGGCCTCGGAATGCGGGTCTATGGGCAGCTCCTGATCCCTGAAATAAAGGCCTCTGGTCCTGTGGCGGTCGTCCTTTACCATGCCGCAGACACAGATGGAAAGCCCCAGCTCCCGGAGCACCTCCTCTGCGATATGCACCTGTCCCTTTCCGCCGTCCATCAGCAGAAGATCCGGAAATCTGGTAAAGGAGCCTGTAAGCTCCGCCTCCTTTCCTCCCTGGGAAAGCTCCTGAAGGCCGTGAGAAAACCGCCGCTGCAGCACCTCCCGCATGGAGGCGTAATCATTGGGCCCCTTGACGGAGCGGATCCGGAATTTTCTGTAGTCGCTGCGCTTGGGCCTGCCGTCCTGGTACACCACCATGCTGCCTACGGATTCAAAGCCGTTGGTGTTGGAGATGTCATAGGCCTCCACCCGATGCAGCTCCGGAAGCCCCAGGAGATCTCTCAGCTCTCCCATGGCCCCGATGGTCCGAAGCTCCTCCCGCTTCATCTTGTCGCTGTCCCGCTCCAGCACGATCCTGGCATTCTGCACCGCCATTTCCACCAGTTTTTCCTTCTGGCCCTTCTGGGGATAGCGGATATGCACCCGGCCGCCTCTTGCCCTGGTGAGCCATTGCTCGATGAGGTCTCCTCCCTCGATGGGGGTCTGGATCCAGAGCTCCTTCGGGATATAGGGAGTCCCGGTATAAAACTGCTTGATGAAGGACAGGAGGATCTCCGGCAGGGCGTCCTTTTCATCGATATCCAGATGAAAGCTCTCCCTGCCGATGAGCCTGCCGTCCCGGATGAAGAAGGTCTGGGCCACCGCATCCTTTCCTGCGGCATAAAGGCCGATGATGTCCCGGTCGTCCGTGTCCACGGAGGTGACCTTCTGCCGGGTGGCGATCTCCGCGATGGCCTTCAGCAGATCCCGGTATTCCGCCGCCTTTTCAAATTCCAGCTGTTCCGAAGCCTGCTCCATCTGCTCCGTCAGGTAGTTCCGGACGTGATCGTATTTTCCCTGCAAAAATTCCAGGGCCTTGTCCACCTGGGCCCGGTACTCCTCCTGGCTGATGAGCCCGGCGCAGGGGGCGTCGCACTGGTTCATGTGATGATACAGGCAGGGCCGTTCCTTGCCGATGTCCCTGGGCAGCACCCGGCTGCAGGTGCGGATCTTGAAAAGCCGGTGCAGAAGCTCGATGGTTTCCTTCACCGCAAGTCCGCTGGTGTAGGGGCCGAAATAACGGGCCTTGTCCTTTTTCACCCGCCGGGTCATGTAGATCCTAGGAAAGGGCTCCTCCAGAGAGACCTTGATATAAGGATAGGTCTTGTCATCCTTCAGAAGGGTGTTGTATTTCGGCCTGTATTCCTTGATGAGGTTGTTTTCCAGCACCAGGGCTTCCAGCTCGGAATCCACCACGATGTACTCAAAGCGGCGGATCAGGGAGATCATCTTCAGGATCTTTGCAGTCTTTCCCTTGGGAGACTGAAAATACTGCCGGACCCGGTTCTTCAGATTGACCGCTTTTCCCACATAGATCACTTCATCCCTGGGGCCGTGCATCAGATAGACGCCGGGGGCCTGGGGGAGCTTTTTCAGTTCCTCGCTGATCTGAAAGTCCCCCTCTCCCCCTGCTGTCTTCTGTTTTCCGATGGTTTCCTTTGCTTCCATGCTTGTTTTTCGCTCTGCCTTTTATTCCGTAATGATCAGAGGCGTCCCGTCCTGGGTGAGGGCCGCCGCGTCGCTTTCCGAAAGCTGTCCGTTCTCAAGGGCCTCCCGCAGCTCCTCCGTCAGCCCGTCGGCGTCTGTCTCCTGGGCCTCCGTTTCCTGTACCGGCACGGTTTCCGGCGGCAACGCCGCTCTGGATTCCGCGATCTGCTGGGCCTCCTGCTCCGCCTCCTCCGGGCTCAGGAGCCCATCGTAAAAATAGTTGGCAGAGGCGGACCATAAAAGCCATTCGTCATAGCCTGCGTCGTAAACCGCCTGGATCTGCTGCCGGGTGGTTTCCGCATTGTATTCCATGTAATTTCCCTCTCCCAGATAGGAAGCGGTAAAGGACTGGAGCCAGGGACGCACGATGGCCTGAGGCTGTCCGTCGGTCCGGTCCTTGGCCAGCTCCGTGGCTGATTTTTCCAGGGCTCCCAGGATGCAGGCATAGGGCTCCCGGTCCGGGTGCTCCAGGCCGAAATTGCCGGAGGCATAATGGGAAGGATAGATCATGGGGCAGATATAGTCGATGGCCTCCGCCATGGCAGTATAGTCCTGCCCTACGGACTGGGCGTCGATGGGACTGCCGATGATGGTGCCGAAAACGTCGCAGGAAACGAACATGCCCTCCTGGCGGATCTGCTCCGTCAGGTAGTTCACCAGTTCGCTGATGATGGCGATCTTGTCCCGGCCCTGGGTATCCTCCTGGTCGTAGACCACATCGTCGATGCCCCGCTCCGTACAGTAACGGATGTAGTCGAACTGGATCTCATCAAAGCCCAGGTCTCCGGCGGCTTTTGCCACATCCACCAGATAGTCCCAGTATTCCTGCTTGTAGGGATTGACCCAGGCGTCTCCGTTATTGTCCCGGAACAGGGACCCGTCTCCGAGATGCAGGGCCCACTCCGGCTTCTGCTCCGCGATATAGGGATCCTTCATGGCGACGATGCGGGCGATGCAGTAAATGTCGTGATCCTTCAGCTTCCGGATCACGCCCGGCATATCCCCGATCTTCACCTCCACGGCCCCCAGCTCATCCACCAGAGGAACACCCTCCATCTGGTAGGTGATGCGGCCAAAATCATCCTTCACGTCGATGACCACCGCGTTCAGCTCCGTCTCGTCGATGCGCTGGATCACCCGGTCCATAAAATCCGATACCCCTACGGCATTGGCTCCCAGATAGATGCCCTTTACCTTCACCGGTTCCCGCTGGAGCTGGTTTTCGATCTCGATCTCCTCCTGCTGGATCTCCGCAGGCTGTTCTCCGGTCTCCGCCGAAGCGGTCTCCGGCGCTTCCGCCTCCTGCTGCTCTCCGGTCTCCGGGAAGCTTTCCCGCTGCAGGGCCTCCGGCTCATACCGCTGGCAGCCCCAGAGCAGGGACATCAGGCAAAGGCCTGCCGCAAGGATCCTCAGGGATTTTGTTTTCTTCATCATCAATGACCTCTTAATCTGTTTTTGGGCAGTCCCGCCAGTCATCCTCCGCGAAACTGCCCAAAGCCTATTCTATACTATTTTCCTTTAATTTTCAAATGATCCTCCTGGGATGGCCTCATCATGGCTCCATTGCATCAGGTTTCTGATTTTGCCCACCGGAAGCCGGGGATCACGTCGGACCAGCGTTCGATGCCCAGGATGTCCTTGGCAAACTCCGTTACCTCCAGGGTATAGGCCCGTTTGTCGATGTTCTTGAAGACCGGCCAGATGTATTTTCTTCTGGCAGGGGTGATGTTGTTGTCCGTGGTGGAGTCCGTGGTCCAGAGGCCGAAGGCGCAGGAAAGGGCTGCCTCCGAGGGGGCGTCGATCTGCCTGGATAAGATAAAGGCGTCGATGTCTGGATTGGAATCCGCAATATAGTAGGCATAGGCAAAGGCCGCTGCCTGCAGCTCCTGGCACTCGCCCCTGGTGATGGACTGGGAGGTAAAGCCCTCCTCGGAAAGGATGATGTGCCGTACTTCTCCTTCCTTGTTCAGAAGCTCCGGCCGGTGCATGTAATTGGTCAGCACTGCCAGGTTTGCGAAATTCACCACAGGGGAGGTCTCCTCCCAGTTCACCAGGCCGGTACCGAAATCATCCCAGAATTCCGGCTCCGTCATGGGGATGCTGTAGGGATGATAGGCCAGGTTCCAGTCGATGTTCCCCCGCTGCCTCGTGAGGGCTGCAAAGCTGTCGATGAACTCCTTGGCGTTGTACTTTGTGGTGCCGTTGGCCTCGTTCATCCAGTTGTAGTCCGTGGAGAAAAATACCCGGTCGTTGGCGCAGGTGGAGCGGATGGCGGTATAAAACACCCGGAAGGTGCGCTCAAACTCATCCACATAGTTCTGCAGCGCCATGGGGCCGATATAATTCCACTGCTGGTTGTTCACCTCGTTGCCGATGATCCAGTTCTGCACCCGGCCATAGTCGCTGTTCTCGCCGGAATACCGGTCTGCCAGGAAGGTGGCGATAGCCTTGATATCCTTGTAACCGGCCTCGGTCTTGCTGTTGAAATGATAATAATTGGCCGCATCGGTCTTCTGGGTGCCGGGATAGTACAGATCCGGCGTGCCATCGTTCCAACCGTTCAGCAGGATGGCGTTCACCAGCATGCCCTTGTTGGAGAACATGGAAATGGTATTGTCGTAGGCCTCCACGATCTCCTTGTTGAAATGGTAGGTCTCTCCCTCGTAGGTGTAGTCGATTCCGGAGCCGAAGAGGGCGTTATAGGGAATGTTGACGATGACATGGCTGACGCCCAGCTCAAAGGCGTCGGAGATCTCCGGAAGCTCTACCAAAAGGCCTTTTTTGGTGAGGGGCTCCTTGTAGGAATCCCGGTGCACCGCTACGGTTTCCGGATTGGTGATGTAAATGGGCTCGGATACCCGGATGTATTTTCCGCCGTCCCAGATGCAGGCCACGAATTTCTTGTAAAGCTTGGATTCAGAGGTGCCGAGCTCCAGGGGCACCCGGAAGCTGACCTGTCCCAGCTCCTTTTTGACGCTCTGGACGTAGCGGTTTCCCGCCACATCGTCGTCATAGGGGTCCAGGGCCAAAAGGTACAGGTTTTCATCCTGTCCCATGGCGGTGTCCGCCGGGGTGATGCCGCCGGAAAGGCTTCCTTCCACCACCACGCTCTCCCCTTCGATGTAACAGTTCTGCCAGGTGACGCTTTCCGAGGGGGCCGCCGGTTCCTCCGCAGCGTATGCGGAGATCAGGCTCCCGGAAAGGCCGGCGGCGCTTCCTGCCATGAGCAGAAAGGCTGCTCCCAGAGCTGCTGCCGTATGTAAAAATAATCTGTTGATCTTCATGTACAAACTCCTTCCAGGCTGGTGATTTCAACAGCTGATTTTTTCCTTACGAACGGGCTTCCGTTCAATGCTGGAAGTATAACACAGACAGAAAGGGAATGTAAGCGGGTAAATGCTTACATTCCCTTACGGAATTATTAAGCTGTCTTTGTTTTTCTGTGTTTATCCTTGTTAAAGAAAAGGCCCATAAAATAAAGAAAATTAAGTGTTTTTGATTGTATTTTTGCTTATCCCTGTTTATGCCCGTTTATATGGCCAAAATGCAAAAATGTGTCAAAAGGTGAGTAAAAAGGTGAGTAAAAACAGTTTACATAATGAACGGCAGCCCTTAAAAGGCCGCCGCGATCTTTTCCATCTCCTCCCGTTTGGTGTCCGGCAGGACGTGAGCATATAAATCCATAGTCATTGAAAGGCTGGAATGTCCTAAGAGGGTTTTCAGCGTCTGGGGGTTCATGCCTGCCTCTATGGCACGGGTGGCGAATGTGTCCCGCAGGGCGTGGGGTGTTATCGGTTCTATTCCGTGCCCGCTGGCTTCCATACGGGAAAGCGTCCGATCAAAAGCAGTTTTCAGGCTGGACTTTGTAACGATGTTTCCCTGAACTGATTTAAAAACCGGATCATTAAACCCCTGTATATTTCCGAACATGTCCCGCAGCTGCTGCCGCTGTCTGTCCAATACGGTCTTGATCTCCGGCGTGAGCGGTATATCCCGTGTGCTGGTCTCGGTTTTGGGGGAGCCGTCTATCTCCCGGCGGTTTTCATCCCACGTCCGGTTATTCCGGATATGGATTTGCCGTTTCCGGTGGTCTATATCCCGCCACCTAAGCCCCCGCGCCTCTCCCGATCTTACGCCGGTACGCAGCATAAAGTCGATCATGTTATAAAGCCATTCCCCTTTCGCTGCCTCCATGAATGCGGCCTGCTCTTCCCGTGTAAGCGCCCTGTGAATGGTGTTTGACGCCCTTTCCTCCCGTTTTCCCTTCACAGTCTTTATCCCATAGCATGGCGTAATGGCAATTATCCCATCCTGGACTGCCTGCTTCATAAGCTGCTTTAATAGTCCCATGACGCAGTTTACAGTTTCCGGCTTATTATCGTTTGCGATCAAGGCGGCCTGTGCAGCGGTTATATCTCGTTTCTCCAATGACTGCACTTTCCTTCCGCCGTCAAGCGGTTTCTTCTTTGGCTTGTCTCCGTGCTGCCACTTCCTCTTGCCTGTCAAAATATTATACCACGTCTTATAGTTTGCCTTTGTGCTGCCTTTAAGGTCATACCTGCCTGCAAGCCATTCTTTGAAGTATTCGTCAAGGGTAAGGGCGCTTTTATTCACAAAAGCATGGCTTTCCACGTCCTGCACAAGCTGCCGGTAAGCGGCTCGGGCTTCCCTTTCCGTGTCAGCGTAACGGCTTTTTCCTTTGTATCTGGCCATGTATCGCCCATCCCTCCGCTGGCTCAGTCCCTCGCCCAACTCTTTCCCCTTCAAGTTCTTTCCCATCGTCCACGTCCTTTCTGCGGCGGTCTTCTGCTGCCCGCTGCCCTTTCCTCCGGCCTTAAGGTTGCCGCCTCTCTGGCATTTCATTGTACCATTTCCGGTTTTTGCATATTATGCACATGTGGCCGAATACTTATGCGCCGCAGCCGGTGGAATTATGCAGGATTTCCGGAAAATCTTTGTCAAGCACTTTTTTGTAGGGCGCACTTTTTCCGCCATTCCATTTCCGGCTCCCGATACAAAAAGCGCTTAGTTTACATACACCATATAGCCGCATGACAGGAAGGAAATGCCATATTTTTTCACTGTCTGGCCGCAAAAATACCGGGCCTTCCGCGACCCGCCCCCTGCCGCCCCCTCCGGGAGTACCTTTTTAACCGGCAGCAGGGCATGGGGCTGCTGCCCGTCGGCTTCCCCCTGCCTATGATCTCTTGCCTGGCCTGTGGCACTGTGGGGGCTTCCTGGCCTTTTCTGCTGCCTCTTGCCGCCGTCCTCTGGCTTCCCGGCGGCCTGGCTGGCCTCTGGTACCTCCCGCCGCAGCCTATCCAATAGCGCATCGAACCGGCGCAGCTGGCCGTCCCGCTCTGGCCCTCCACTCTGTCACCCCCCCTTCCACTTTCCGTTTGACGCTCCGTAAGGCCTTTAAAGCCTTTTTCCTTCTTAGGGTATAGAGATATACCCCTAAAGCGTTTCAATTCCATTTTCTATTGTCCGATACAATGAATTACGGCGTAGAATTGATTTTGCGGCTTTCCCGCAGCCTTCTTCCGATGATCTCCCGCTGTTCCTCCGTCAATTCCTGTTTCCTGTCCCGTGATCGGATGGTAATAAACCGCTTCGGGAAGGTATACCGCTTTTGTATGATCTTCCCGTCCAGCCACTGGGTGTCCCATTCCTCACAGCTGAATTGCTCCGGGTTCTCCTCACACAGCCGGTCAAACTTCCGCATCCACACCGGGCTAACCGTAGTGACCACCGCCCTTTCCTCCTCCTCGTTGAAAGAAATGATCGTTGCCCTCTCGTATGCGCTCAATGAATATCCCATAAATTCACCTCGTAATATCACATTTCATAAAGTCGCAGCGCTTCCCTCTCTGTGGCGCTTGTCAAGGTCTGGGAAAACCGCAGCGCCCCAACGCCCTTCATGGCCGCCGATCTGATTGTCTCGTAGAACGGATAAAGTATTGCCCGCCGTTTCCCCGTTCTTAGAGCTTTCAGCGCCCGGCGTTCTTCAAGGATAGCTTTCTCTTTCCTCACGCCGCAGCTCTGGCCTGCTGCCTCTACCGTAAGCCCGCCCTGATACCTGGCCCGGATGATCTCCGGCTGTTTCTCCGGCAGGCTGTCCACACATGCCCATAGACACCGGGAAAGCTGATCTTGGTAAATCTCCCCCTCCACTCCGGAAAAAGCATCCTGCGGGTCTGCTATGGCCTCATAGAGGGAAGCCGCATCTTCGTCCTCATCATCCAGCTGTGCGTCAAGGCTTACAACCTGTAGGTCATACTGTCCGGACTGGAAAGCCTCAATCTCTTTCAGAGAAAGCCCGGCGGCCTCCATGATCTCATCCGGTGCCGGTTCCCTGCCGGCTTCCTCCCGGTATGCCTCCAGGAAGTCCCGATACCGGCGCAGCCTGGCCCTTATTCTGCCTGGCACCATCTGGGCCCCGTTTCCGTCCAGGTATCGGGGTATCTGCTTTTCAATGGTTCTTGAAAGGTATGTGGTGAACTTTATCCCGGCTTCCAGGTCAAAACCCTGCACCGCCTGCCACATGGCAATAAACGCTTCCTGCAGTATGTCCTCCGGCTCATCCAGTCCGGCATACTTCCGGCACACCTTCCGCACTATGCCCTCGTTCTGCTGCCATAAGGCGCCCATAAGCTCCCGGCAGCAGTCAGGCCGCCGCCTGATCTCCGCTATAATCTCCTCGTTTGACATTCTCCCCGCCTCCCTGTAAAATAAATCCATCCAGCAGGGCGCGGGCTTCATGCCTGCGTTTTCTTTTTGGCTCCTAAAATTTTAGGGGCCGGGAACGATAACAGGCAGCAGGCAATAACGCATCTGCTGCCCGTTGTCCGGTTCTCTTAAATCGAGATTTTCCCATGTGTACTTTTTGCACCATATAAGCCCCGTATGTGTGTACTTTTTGCACCATGTAAGCCGTTTTGTGTGTACTTTTTGCACCATGTAGTAACGGAAATACGGGCTTTTCGCGATTTCTTTCTGTGTACTTTTTGCACCCTTCTATATAATATATACCATACCACCTTTTTATTTTTCCCTTAACCACCGGTCAGAAAGACGGTATACCGCCCGGCCACGTCCCTTTGCTCCGTCTATGAGTTTATCAATAAAACCGGCCTTCATGAGCGCGTTTATATCGCGGTAAAAGCTTCCGTGATTTTTTTCATCCGCAATCCCGTATTGTTTCGCATCATCAATCCCGAAAAAGAAAACCTCATCCCTGCATAGCTCGGGCATTTCTTTGTAGCCCTCCGTGTTTCTGGGCTTTCTCTTTCCGAAAATCTGGTCTTTGCAGCACACATAAAGGAACCGCTGCCGGTATGTCAGTTTCTGATAGGCGGGGTGTATGAGCATGGATGAATAAATCTGTGCGCATGTATCCCCCGCCCCTTTGGCTGATTCGTATCTTTGCGGACTGGCCCGCTTATGCTTCCCCATCGCCTATTGCCTGCTGCCCCTCGATCTCAGCAAGCTTCTTGCGGGCAGCTTTAAGCGCTTTTAACCCGGAAAGGCTCCGTTTCTTTGCAAGGGCGCAGTATTTCCGCAGTTCTTCCTTGTCCGCCGGTATGTAATATCCTGCGGTGTCCCCTGCGATGATCTCCCCCGCGTCCCGCGCCTGCATAATGGCCGCCCGCAGTGCTCGCGGGTTTAAATCCATCCTGTCGGAAAGCGCCTGCATGGATATAGCGTTTTTTCTTCCCTCCGGCAGCAGGGAAAGAAGCTTTTCCAGCTGTGTTTTTCTGGGAATATGTGTTAAACTATATTCGTGCCCGGTTCCCATCGTGCACACGTTTTTGGCGCTGTCTGGTGTTGCCGCACCGGCGGCGCTATTTTTAAACTCTCCCATAAACTCGCCCCCTCTCATTTATTCCCTTTTAACAGCTGTTCCATCTCCATGTGGTGTAAGTATTTCTTTACGGTTTCCACGTTGTACCTGGCGCAGCCTCCGATCTTTACTTTTGCCCCTGCTGCCTTGCCGATCTTATCAGCCGTAAGCCTCCCGCAGTCCAGCGCCGCCGCAAGGCTTTCTGCGTTCATGTACAATGGTGTATCTGTGGTTCGCTCTTTTCGTTTGTTCATGCTTTTTCCTCCATGTTGTTTTTTTACACAACATATTGTATTTCGTTTCGTTCGTGAATGTCAAATGACCAATTTGGACGTAATCGCTAGAAATTTGTGTAAAACCAACTAGGGAATAAACAATTTCTTGTTTTTGAAACACAAAAGTATAGTTTTTGAAACGCTAAAAGCTCGCATAAATTCATATATTTTGCTGTCTGTAATTTTCTGTTGATAAATCGACTATCCAAAATTGGATCGCCATTTTTCCGGGATTATGGTATCATAACTGCCAATAATGGTTGTCTTTATGGACGACTGGAAAGCCCCGTAACGGTTATTTGCCGTATGGGGCTTTTTACGTCCATCTTGGTATATCTACCGGCAGCAGGGCATGGGCTGCTGCCCGTCGGCTTCCCCATCACACCTTGTTCTTTCCTCCGGATTATGCTATCCTGTATATGCTGTTGGCGGATAACTGGCGTGTCCGGTTATTCATCTGGCCCCCGTACTTGCAAGCGGGGGCCTTTTCTTTGCTCAGGGTTACTGCCTTGCAGTGTTCACTGGCTCTTCCGTTCCTCCTGTTCCATCAGTCTTGCTTTCAATCTTCGTCCTATCTCCATAAGCTTTTCTGCTTCATCAGGGTGCAGCACCTCCAAAAGGTCAGCTGATATTCTGATCTGTCCCGTGTAAATCTCGATCATGTCCGTGCGCCTCCTGCCTTTCCCTCTTTTGCCTCTAGCTTTGCGGCCTTCATTCCCTGCATGTAACCGAACTGAAAGGCAGTTATTGCGATTCCTGCGTGATCGTCCTTTCGATAATCCAAAATTTCCATCATCTCACCGAATGACATTTGAAGGCCTGGCCGCACCTTAACGGCTCTAGCTTTCTCCACCACGTCCTTTATTCCCATAGTTTCCCCTTTCTCCCCGTCTGGCCGGTAGGACAGCCTGTCTTGTTATGCGATGGAAAAGCGGTAGCTCTCCCCCTGCTTCATGTACTTTGCGGCAATCTCCGGAAGATCAGCCTTTAAGGCCTTACCGTCTAACCGGTTTGTGATCACCTTTGTAAACCTTACGAGAAAGCCGCCTGCCTCCAGGCTGTCCACGTCCCGCAGCATCATATCCGCTGTGATCTCTGCCTTTGCGGCGGTGATCTGGTTTTCCAGCTCTGCCTTCCTGGCCTCCAGTGCCTTGATTTTCTTAATCCTCGCTGTGATCTGTCTTTCTGTCATGTTTCTCCCCTTTCCGGGCCGGATACGGTGGCCTTAAGTTTATCTTGGGCGTTGTACCTGTTTCTTTTCCGTTCCGTGCTTTGGGGGCTTTCTTTCCAACCCCTCCGGCCCTGTGCTGTTCTTTATCTTATGGGCTCACTATACCATGTGTGTACACATATATCAATCGGCATATGCAACAAATATATGTGTACGTTTTTGTTTATTTTGTATGTGTACACATTATTGAAACTATGCTATAATATGTCCATAAGGTGGAAAAGGTAGGGCCGTTATAAATCGGCCTGCAATCCGGAAAGAAGGTGACCATATGCCATTAACAGAAGCCCAAAAAAAGGCTAATATCAAGTACCGAAAAGAGAATGTAAAACGTATCCCGCTTGATGTCCAAAAAGAGAAATACGAGGAAATCAAAGCCGCTGCTGCTGCCGCCGGTGAAAGCGTGAACGGCTATATCAAGACAGCGGTTGATATGCGGATGGAAAGGGGGTAAACCTAATGAGCAACAAAGAACGGGCCATACAGCTAATCGAACAGATACCGGAAAGCAAACTGATTTTCGTCGTTGACATGCTGGAAAGCCTGAAAGCCTATGCTGGGGAAGCTATCCAGCCGGACGACTGGGATTTGCAGATGATCACAGAAGCCAAACAGGAAAACGACGGTCAGACAGTCTCCATTGAAGCGCTGGCCTCTGATTTTGGGATTGATCTATGAAATACAGCATCGTTTTCCAAAAGGCCGCAATCAAATTCCTTAAAAAGCAGGACAAACCAACACAGACGCGCCTACTTCAGGCAATAAACCGGCTTCCGAATGGAACGGATATAAAAAAGCTGCAGGGGTATGACATGTATAGAATGCGTGTCGGAAATATGCGCGTTCTGTATACCATACACGACACGATCATGGTTATCAGCATAGAAAATATAGACAATCGCGGCGACGTGTACAAAAGGCTTTGATTTCCAGGCCGTCAGCTATTCGCAGTAGCTGGCGGCTTTTCTTTGTCCGGGCTTTCATCCGGCAGCAGGGCATGGACTGCTGCCTGTTGGCTTTCCCCTTCCTATGGTCTCTTACCCGTCCTGTGGCTCTTTGGGCCTGCTGCCCCATTGGCTCCACCATCTGGCTTCCCGGCGGCCTGGCTGGCCTCTGTCCCTTCCACTCTGTCACCCTCTTTCCTTTTCCCGTTTGACGCTCCGTAAGGCCTTTAAAGCCACTTTCCACTCTTAGGGTATAGAGATATACCCCTAAGGCGTTTCAATTCCATTTTCTATTGTCCGATACAATGAATTACGGCGTAGAATTGATTTTGCGGCTTTCCCGCAGCCTTCTTCCGATGATCTCCCGCTGTTCCTCCATAAATGCCCGCCCCATTGCCATTGAACTGCTTTACGCATAGCAAAACCCCTTCCCGGCATCAGTCAGGAAGGGGTTTTCTGTGCAATTTCTCTGTGTGTTTTTGAGTGAATAGGTGAGTAAAAAGGTGAGTAAAATTGGGGTGAAAATCGCTGAAACGCCCATCAAATGGACGTTTTAGAGGTCAGAAAATGCTTACATTCCCTTACAATTCTATAACCCTGTCTTTCGATTTCCTTTATTTTTCCTCAGCGGAGGCCGCGATCACAGCGTTCTGGATATCGTTGGGCGCCTGCTCATAACGGACGAAGCTGCAGGAATAGGTTCCGATACCTCCCGTCATGGAACGCAGGTCCGTTCCGTATCCGTAAAGCTCGCTCATGGGGATCTCCGCCTCGATGGTCTGCTTGCCGTGATGGTCGGAGTTCATGCCCAGCACTCTGCCCCGGCGGCGGTTCAGGTCGCCCATGATATCACCGGTATAGGAATCCGGCACCGTTACCTTGAGGCTTGCGATGGGCTCCAGGAGCACCGGCTGCGCCTGCATGAAGCCCTCCTTGAAGGCCAACATCGCTGCGGTCTTGAAGGCCATTTCGGAGGAGTCCACCGGATGATAGGAACCGTCCACCAGGGTGGCCTTGATGCCTACCACAGGATAACCTGCCAGAGGTCCTCTCTGAACTGCCTCCTGAACGCCCTTTTCCACAGCCGGGAAGTAGTTCTTGGGAACTGCTCCGCCGAATACGTTCTCCTCGAAAACATAGCTCTTGGTCAGATCGCCGGAGGGCTCGAACTCCATGATGACGTCGCCGTACTGGCCGTGTCCGCCGGACTGCTTCTTGTGCTTGCCCTGTACCTTTACCTTCTTGCGGATGGTCTCCCTGTAGGCAAACTTGGGCTTGGACAGCTCGATCTGTACCTTGTATCTCTGCTCCAGCTTGGATTTTACCACATCCAGCTGCTGCTCGCCGATGGCGTAAAGCAGGGACTGGCGGTTTTCCGCATCGTTCACTGCCTTTAAGGTCAGGTCCTCCTCCATCATCTTCTGAAGGGCTGCGGAAACCTTGTCGTCGTCTCCCTTGTTGACAGGCTTGTAGGCCATGTAGGTATAGGGGGTGTCGATCTCCGGCTTCGCGTACTCGATGGGCGCGTTTCTCAGAGCGATGGTATCCCCGGTCTGGGTAACGCTGAGCTTAGAGATGGCGCCGATATCGCCGGCATTGAGCTCGCTGACTTCGATGGCGTCCTTGCCCCGCAGCAGATAGAGCTTGCCGATCTTCTCGTCCGTATCCTTGCTGACGTTATAGAAGGTGCTGTCCGGCTTCATGACGCCGGTGACGATCTTCACCAGGCTGTATTTTCCGATGAAGGGATCCACGATGGTCTTCCATACTTTTGCGGTAAGGTTCGCCTCTGAATTATATTTTGCAGTAAAATGCTCGCCGCTGGCTACATCCACGCCGGCGCAGCTGCAGTGCTCCGGAGACGGGAAATACTTGTCGATGGCCTGCAGCAGGTTGTTCATACCCTGGCAGTTGATGCCGGAGCCCATAATGACCGGAACGATGTTTCCGTTATAAACGTTTTCCCTAAGGGCGTTGGAGATCTCCTCGTGGGTGAACTCTCCGCCCTCGAAATAACGCTCCATGTATTCGTCGGAGGTTTCCGCAACGGCTTCCATCAAAGCGTTCCGTGCGGTCTCCAGCTGTTTCTCTACATATTCCGGAATCGGGCACTCCTCGTAATTGGAAAGGGTGGTGAACTTCCGGCCCTTCATCTTTACCACATTTACATAGCCAACGAACTTCCGGTCCTCTCTGATAGGGATCTGGAAGGGCGCTACCTTACGTCCGAAAGCCTTGGACAGCTTGACGATCAGTTCCCGGAAGGAAGCCTCGTCATCGTCCATGTTGGTAACGAAAAAGAGTCTCGGCAGCTCGTGCTTCTCGCAGTACTCCCAGGCCTTGATGGTGCCCGGCTCGATACCGGATTTGCAGTTCACCACGATCACTGCGGCGTCTGCCACAGAAAGGGCTTCCTCTACTTCTCCGCAGAAATCAAAATATCCCGGCGTATCCAGCAGGTTGATCTTGATCTGTCCGGCCTCTCCCTTATATTCCAGCGGCACCACGGTGGTGGAGATGGAAAAATGACGCTTCTGCTCCTCCTTGTCATAGTCGCTGATGGTATTGCCGTCGTCAACCCTTCCCATCCGTCCGGTAAGTCCCAGAACATGGGCAAGAGCCTCTACGACGGTCGTCTTTCCGGCTCCTCCGTGACCAAGTAATACCACATTCCTTAAATTGTTTGTCTGATACGCCTGCATGATATGTCCCCCTTTTTGCTGTTTTTTCTATCTGGCGCAAGATATATGCAAGTTTTTAAAAATCAAAGCCTCTGGTGCGCATATAGCTGCGGATGATCTCCGCCACCTGGCTGTAGTCGATCCTGGAAGAATTGATGCACAGATCGTAGTTCTGCAGATCCGTCCATTCCCGTCCGGTGTAATAATGATAGAATTCCGTCCGTTCCTTGTCGATCTTTCTGATATGCTTCTCCGCAGTCTCTGCATCCACGGTTTCCAGCTCCATGATGCGTTCGATCTTTTTCGGCATGTCCGCATAAACGTAGATCGTCACCAGGTCCTCCCGGCCCGCCTGCCGCAGCACATAGTCTGCAGCTCTGCCGGCGATGATGCAGCTCTCCCGCTCCGCCAGCTCCCGGATGATCTTTGCCTGGAAGCGGAACAGATTTTCCGGACTGGTCATCTTGTCGCTGACCTTGGGCTCTCCGATCACCGGACGCACCGCATCGAAAATCTTATAAAGCAGATTGTTGCCTGCCTTTTCATCTGCCAGGCGGAAATACTGCTCGCCGATGGCTGAGGTTTCCGAAGTGATCTTCAGGATCTCTTCGTCGTAGAAATGTACCCCCAGCTCCTCTGCCAGGGCCTTTCCCACTGCCCTGCCTCCGGCGCCGTACTGCCTGTCGATGGTGATCACAAATTTTTTCTTCATCTCTGCCATGATCCTGTCCCTCCATCCTGCCGTCATTTTGCAGATCGCCTTATTTATAATACCACATTTTTTTCAAAAAAAGAATATTTTTTTGTCGATTTTGTCCTGCTTGCTTTGTTTTTTCCGGAATCAAAGAGGACGGTGTCAAAACACCGTCCATAATAGGCAGCACTGTAAGCCGGGTTATGTCGTGGATAGTCATCTATCTAGGACTTATGTCGCCATAAGCCTCAAGCGGCCTACCCGGAGCATGACGGGCCGCCATACCGCTCCTTCATGGCCTTGCTTCGGATGGGGTTTACAATGCGCATCCTGTTACCAGGCTGCCGGTAGTCTCTTACACTGCCATTTCACCCTTACCTGCCGGAGCAGGCGGTATCCTTTCTGTTGCACTTTCCTTAGGCTTTCGCCCACCTGACGTTATCAGGCATCCTGCCCTGTGAAGCCCGGACTTTCCTCTCCCGCCCGAAGGCGGCAGCGACTATCCGTGCTGCCAGCGGTTATTCTACCTGATTTTTTCCTTCGGCGCAAGAGGAATCTGCCCGTTTGCAGAAAGCGATCAGCTCCTTCATGGTAAGGGCCGCCGGCTGGCTCAGGATCCGGTCCCTGTGCCGCACCATATAAAAGCTGCGCCTTGCGTCCATCTGAGGGAACTCGAACATGAGGATCCTGCCCTCCCGGACGTAATCCTCCGCGGCGGTCTTTGAGATAAAGGCCGCCCCCACGTTTCCTGCCACCGCCCGTTTTACAAGCTCCGTGCTGTCGAACTGGGCCGCTATGTTCATGGTGGATTCCGTAAGGCCCAGCTGATGCTCCAGATTTTTTGCCGCCATTCCGGTGCCGCTGCCCTTTTCCCGGGTCACAAACCTTAGCCGCAGAAGCTCCGTCTCGGGGATCTCCTTGCCAAAAGCGGCAAAATAAGGTGTATTGGGCGTCACCAGCACGATCTCGTCCGTAAAGAGCTCGTCGTAAATGCACTTGGGATTTTTGGTCTGAAAGCCGCAGACGCCGATCTCCGCGTCGAAATGCATCACCTCCTGGAACACCTCCGTGCTGTCTCCTTCGTTGATGCGATAGCTGATCTCCGGATAGCGGCTGCTCATATAGGAGATAAAATCTGCCAGCAGATAGTTGGCGGGAACCGTGGAGGCCGCGATCTGCACGGTGCCCTTTAAGCCTCCCTCCTTCCCGTGGAGGGAAAAGAAGGCCTCCCGCTCCGTCTCAAGGATCCGCAGAGCATAGGGATAGAACAGAAGCCCTGCCTCCGTCAGCTGCACGTCCTTTGTGGAACGGGTCAGAAGCTGCACGCAAAGCTCCTCCTCCAACTGCTTGATGTGGGTGCTGATGGCAGGCTGCGACAGAAACAGCCGCTTGGCTGCGGCGGAAAAGCTCTTGCTCTCCACCACCGCCGTAAAGCTTTTTAAATACTCAGTTTTCATGCCTTATCCTTTTCTTCATCACGCCTTCCGGCATGCGTTTTTTCATCCCTTAGCCCACTTGGAAGCAGCTGCCTCCGATGAATTCCCGGACGATGGAGGTTCCCGGGATGATCTCCGGGCTTAAGGGTAGCACAAAATCCAGGAACTTCAAAAGCCGCTTTGCCTCCAGATACTCCGGCGCCGAGGCCGGTATGGAAAACAGCAGGGGCTCCGCATACTGCTTCAGCACTGCCAGCTCATAGATCATGGCGGTATTGAAGATCACCTCCGCCTCCTCCTGATAGGGGAAGATGTTCCGTTCCTCTCCCCGGCGCACCTCCGGCCACCGCCGGATGGTATCCACCGCTGCGTAGCCTCTGGTACGGCTGTCCCGCACCATGCGCCGCAAAAGCCTACAGTCCGCCGTGGGGATGCGGTTATGCTGATCGATGTTCATCTGGGTCAGGGCGGAAACGTAGATCTTGTATTTCTGATCTCTGGGAAGCTTTTCCGAAAAAGCCTCGTTGAGGCAATGGATCCCCTCGATGATCAGCACGTCCTCCTCTGAAAGCCGCAGGCTCTCTCTCCGCTCCTCCCGGCAGCCGGTGGTGAAGTTATACCTGGGAAGGTGCACCGCCTCTCCCCGCAGCAGCTTGAGCATATCCTCGTTGAAGCGCTCCGTATCCACTGCCGCCAGGGATTCGAAATCAGGATTGCCCTTATAGTCCAGCACCCGGTCCTGATAATCCTTGAAATAATCGTCGGCGGAAATGATATGGGGCCGCAGGCCATAGGCCTGCAGCTGCAGGGACAGCCTGTGGGCCGTAGAGGTCTTTCCGGAGCTGGAGGGACCTGCCATCAGCACGATCTGCCGGTCCTTTCTGGCGATCCGCTGGGCGATCTCCCCGATCTTTTTCTCGAAAAAGGCTTCCTGCATCAGGATCAGGTCGTTTGCCTCTCCCCGGCAGATGGCCTCGTTCAGCTCCGCCAGGTTCTCCACGCCGATCCGTTCCGCCCAGAGGGAGGATTCCCGCTGGATGGCAAAGAATTTTTTCAAGGGCTGGAAGGGCGCCGGTTTTTCCGGATCCCTGCCCTCCGGCAGCATCAGCATGAAGCCGTCCCCATAGGGCACCAGGCTGAAGCCTCTGATCTGGCCGGTATGGGCGCACATGGGCCCGTAAAAATAATCCTCAAAATCCCCCAGCCGGTAAATATTGACCTGGGAGCTCCTGCGGAAGCTGAAGAGCTTTGCCTTGTCCTTCATGCCGTAGGATGTAAAGCGGCGGATGGCCTCGGCGGTTTCCACGCTGCTTTTTTCAAAAGGCATCCTGGCGGACACATATCCCTCCATCCGGCGCTGGATCTCAGAGAGGATGCCCTCCTCCAGTTGAAAATCCCCCTTTGGCACGATATAGAATCCGTTGCCCAGGGTAAAATCCACAGTTATCTGCTGCAGCTTCTTTCTGGGAATCACCTGATAGGCGGCCCGCAGCATCATGAGGATCGCGGAACGGGCGTAGGCTGCCCGGCCCGCCGGATCATCATATCCTAAAAATTCCGCCTCCGTGTCTTCCTCGATGCTCTTCCACAGCTCCAGAATACAGTTTTGCTTCCGGTCATATACCAAAAGAGCCTCCTGGGGCAGTTGCTCCGAAAGCTCCTCCGCGACGGTCCTCCAACGGGTCCCCTTTTCGAAGCTCCGTTCTGTCTGGACACCGCGGATCCATAGTTTCAGATGTACCATAGTCCTCCCTCCGGTCAGAGGCTTATAAAAATTCCCTTAGGTCTCCCTCGTCCGTCACCACCGTAAGCTCCGGCATGTGGTCCCTGAGGTAATCCGCCATAAAGGGCACGAAAAGATGCTCCAGGCCGAAATGGCCCGCGTCGATCAGGGAGATGCCCTCATCCAGGGCATCGATGCCGTCATGATGGCCCATATCTCCGGTGATCAGCACCTGGGCTCCCGCTCCGAGAGCGGCCTCCAGCATGCCTCTTCCGGAACCGGGGCAGACGGCGATCCTGCTGACCGGCTGTTTTGCATCGTAATATACAAGGCCTTTCAGATCAAACTGCTGTCTCAGTCTCCGGGCAAGCTCCGGCACTGCCAAAGGCTCCGGCAGGGTCCCGATAAATCCCACTCCGTAGGAAAGAGGCAGTCCGTCAAACCCAAGGGAAGGCTCCAGAGGGCCGGCCTTTTCCGCTCCCATTTTTTCACAGACCAGATCCGCCATGCAGCCGGGCGCGATGTCGAAGTTGGTGTGCATGGCATAGCAGCAGATGTCCCGGCCAAGGAGTTTGATCAGCTTTCGTCCCAGGGCGGTATCGCTGTTGATCTTCGGCACCGGCTTGAAGATCATGGGGTGATGGGTCAGTATCAGGTCACAGCCCTCCTCCAGGGCCCGTTCCACCACCGGCTCCGCTGCGTCCAGGGCTACCAGCACCTTCCGTACCTCCCGGTCCCTGCGGCCGCAGATCAGTCCCGGATTATCCCAGGAAAGGGCCAGGGCCGGAGGGGCCAGCTGTTCCAATGCATCTATCAGTTTTCCTGCTTTCATCACACTTCCTCCTGTGCTGTCAGTTCAGTCGTTCCTCTATTTCCATCAGCTCCTGGGTAAGCGCCTGCCGACGTTCCTCCGCGCCCTTTCCCTTTTGGGAAAGCTGCTGAAGCAGGCTTCTGAGACTCTGTTGCCGCTGCCGGAGCCATTCTGCAAACAGGGGATCCCTGCTGCAGGAAAGGCGCACGCCGTAGCGGTAGTCCCCTTCCTTCCGGTAAAGGCTCCGGTCCGCCGGTTTTCCGGGCTCTACCGTAAGGATCACATAATAGCGTCCCTCCTCCAGAAGCATCTGTTCCTTCGTAATATCGAAATCCAGCCGGTCGATGAGAAAATGCCGCAGCACCTCCGGCTCCGACTGGGGGCTCAGGATCAGCCGCTCCAGTTTGGAAAGGGCTGTCCGTGCCAGCGGGAACAGCTCCTGCCGGTTGTAGGCCAGATCGCCGTTCGTCGGCAAAAGCCCCAGGATATCCGTCATCAGCTGTCCTCCCATACCGGCTATCAGCAGGGTATCCGGCAGGCTTGCCTCCGGCGTCCTTTCAAAAAAAGAGGCTCCCATGGGCTCCGCCTTTTCCCGGAACCTGGCAAAGGCTTTTTTTTCTCCCTGCTTTAAAAGCGTTTCCGGAAGCACCAGGCCCCGCAGGCCATCGCTGAGCAAAAACCGGGTCCGGTCCAGAAGCTTTTCCCGCCTCAGGTTTTCCACAGCGGACAAAAGGGGTCCTTCCCGTAGATCGGCGCAGATTCCCTGTCTGGAAGGCTCCTCCTTGAGCAAAAGCGCCGCCGCATAACCGTGGTCACAGCCCACATCCGCAAAGGCGCGGCAGTCTCCCGCTGCTTTTGCGATCTCCTGCAGCCGCTTTGAAATCATCTTTTATTCTCCTGACTGTGTTTTTTCCTCATCGCTTCATTTCCTCTAGATGGATGACCAGGCGGTTCAGGGCCTCCTTTTCGGAAAGGAGCTGCTGCAGCCTGGCAAGATCCGGACCAGCCTCTGCGATCTCCGCCTCCAGGGCTCTTCTGCGGATGCTGCGCACCGCCTCCGTAAGGGCCTTTTCAAAATCCGCGGCTGACATGTCCTCAAGGCTTTTATGAGCGGCATCCGCATTGAGGATGGCTCCTGCCTCCCGGCGTTTTTCCTCATCCTCAGCGTAAAGATCCATCAGCCCGGCGGGATCGAGCTCCCCTTTTCCCTGCCACAAAAGCTCTGCCAGCTCCCGGCAGATGCCCTCACTGAAATCTCCGGGCTTGAGCCAGGCTTCCACGCAGGCTCTGAGGTCCTGCCTTGCAAAAAGCCAGGAAAGCAGCAGCCGTTCCGATTTGGAGGCTGCGGCCCGTTTTTTCTCGGGAGCGCTGCTGCGGGGGCCTGCTGCAGGCAGCGGCTCCTTTGGTTTCTGTCCCCGCAGCCCTGCCCGGAGCATTTTTTTCTCCACTAGTTCCTGAAGCTGCTGGCAGGGGATCTGCTGCTCCCGGCTCACCGCCTGGATATAGTTCCTCCGTTCCAGTTCCTCGCTGAACATGCAGAGCCGTTCTGCCGTTTCGTTGTAAAAGGCGGTGACCTCCGCCGGGTCCGAAAACTGATAAGACCGGCGCAGCATGTCGATCTCATAAAGAAAGGCGTTTTTCGACTTTCGGATATAAGACTCGTACTCCTCCGGCGTCAGATGCTGCAGGCATTCGTCCGGATCCTTGTAGCCCGTTTCGCTGGTATCCAGCACCCGTACCTGAAGGCCGGCCTCCCGCAGGATGGGAAAGGCCCGCAGCTTTGCCCGGATCCCCGCCTCGTCGTTGTCCTGGGTCAGGATCACGTTATTGGTATAACGCTTCAGAAGCTGGGCGTGTTTTTCGTTGAAGGCCGTGCCCAGAGAGGCCACCGCATTGGTAAAGCCCGCCTGGTGCAGGGCGATGACATCCATATAGCCCTCGCACAGCAGGATGTAGTCCTTTCTGGAGCGGCGGGCGAAATTCAGGCCGTAAAGGTTCCTGCTTTTGTCAAAGATCTTCGTTTCCGGGGAATTCAGGTATTTGGGCTCTCCCTCTCCCATCACCCGGCCGCCAAAGCCTACCACCCGGTTGTTGACGTCCATGATGGGAAACATCACCCGGTTCCAGAATTTGTCCCTGGCTCCCCGCTCCGAAAACTGGATCAGACCGCTTTCCCGCAAAAGCTCGTCTCCATAGCCCTTTTCCTTCAGGTAGCGGTACAGGGCGTCAGGGCTTTTTTTCGCATAACCGAGGCCGAAGTGGGTGATGGTGGCGTCGGACAGCCGGCGTTTTTCCCGGAAATAGCTGTAGCCGATGCGGCCCTCCTCTGTCTTCAGCTGCTCGTAAAAATAAAGGGCGGCAGTCTTATTGATCTCCAGAAGCTTTGTCCGAAGCTCCTGTTCCTCCCGGCGCATGCCTCCGGGTTCCTGCTTCGGCAGCTGGATGTGGGCCCGGTCCGCCAGGACCTTCAGGGCCTCGGTAAAGCTGTAGTTTTCATATTCCATGAGGAAGGTGATCACATTGCCCCCTGCCCCGCAGCCAAAGCAGTAGTAGATCTGCTTTTGGGGACTGACGGAAAAAGAGGCTGTCTTTTCCCCGTGAAAAGGGCAGAGTCCAAAATAATTGGACCCCTTTTTCGTCAGCCTCACATATTGTCCGATCACCTCTACGATATCGTTGGCGTTCCGGACCTCTTCGATGATCTCCTCACTGTAGCGCATAGCTTTGTTTCGTTTCCTGTTTGAGGCGGCAGACCGCCCCGGCTCCATCAGCGCACATGCCAGCCGATGGGCACAAACAGCTCCTCAAATTTTTCGATGGCATAGTTATCCGTCATGCCGGAAATATAATCGCAGACAGCCCGTTCCTTTCCGGTTCCGGTCTGGATGAGCCGGATATATTCCTCCGGCATCTCCTGGGGCCGGTCCATATAGTAGCAGAACAGAAGCTCGATCATTTTCTTTGCCTTCTGCTCCTCCGCCTTGGCCTTGCCGCCGATATACACATGGCGGAACATCCAGGACCGCAGCCCCAGCATGGCGGTTTGGAAATCCGGGCTCATTTCGATGTGGTCCTTATCCAGGCTGTTTTGGATCACATCGTGGATCAGGCTGTTGAGCCTGTCGTGAACGTTGTATCCCAACACCTCCGTGTATTCCCCGGGGATCAGGTCCTCCGTCAGAAGGCCGCCCCGGATGGCATCGTCCACGTCGTGATTGAGATAGGCGATCTTATCCGCCAGCCGTACCACCTGCCCCTCCAGGGTCCTGGGGCTTCCGCTGGTCTGATGGTTCAGGATGCCGTCCCGGACCTCCTTTGTGAGATTAAGTCCTCTGCCGTCCTTTTCCAGCACCTCCACGATGCGGACCGACTGCTGGCTGTGGTCAAAGCCGTCCTGGCACAGGCGGTTCAGCACGTCCTCCCCGCTGTGTCCGAAGGGGGTGTGGCCCAGATCGTGGCCCAGGGCGATGGCCTCTGTCAGGTCCTCGTTGAGCCGCAGGGATTTTGCGATGGTCCTTGCGATCTGCGACACCTCCAGGGTATGGGTGAGGCGGGTCCTGTAGTGATCGCCCTCCGGCGCCAGGAACACCTGGGTCTTATGCTTCATGCGGCGGAAGGACTTGCAATGGAGGATCCTGTCCCGGTCCCTCTGGTACTCCGGCCGGATATCGCATTTTTCCTCCGGCAGGTCCCGTCCTGCCGTGTTTCTGGATAAAGCCGCGTAAGGGGAGAGCCTTTTTGCCTCCTCCTCTTCCAGCATTTCCCTGATACAAGCGTATTCCTTTTCCATGCCAATCCTCCAAGTGCTCCGGAAAACCCAGGGTTTTCCGGCCTTATTTCAAAAAGCCCTCTACGATGGCGCTTTCCGCTTCCTCCTCCGTAAGCCCCAGGGTCTGGAGCTTGACCAGCTGCTCCCCTGCGATCTTGCCGATGGCTGCCTCGTGGATCAGGGCCGCATCGGGATGGGCTGCATCCAGAGCCGGAACCGCCAGGACCTTGCCTTCACCGATGATGATGGCATCGCATTCCGAATGTCCATGACAGGGGGCCTTTCCAACGATATTGGAATAATAGGTGGTCTTGGACTGATCCGTGGCCACAGACCGGCTGATGAGATTTGCGGAGGCGTTCTCCCCCACGAGCTCCGCATCCATCCGGGACTCCGCATACTGGGTCCCGTTGGTAAGCAGACGCTCCTTGATGATGAGGGAAGCATTTTCCTTCACCACTGCCTTCATCTCCCGCCTGGTGGAATCGATGCCCTTGATCTGGGTGGATTCCATCTCCATCTGGGCTCCCTCCTCCAGGTAGATCTCCGTCAGGGGATTCATGATATTGCCGCCCCGGGTCCCGTCGTCGGTTTCCCCGTAATGGCGTTCCACATATTTTACCTTGGAATTTTTTCCTACATAAAAACGATGGAGGCCGTCGTGCTGGCTGTCCTGATCGCCGCAGTTGTGGATGCCGCAGCCTGCCACGATGACGATATCGCAGTTTTCCCCGATATAAAAATCATTGGTCACCACGTCCTTGAGACCGGTCTTTGCGATCACCACCGGGATACAGCAGCTCTGATTGACGGTTCCGTCCTTGATGCGGATGTCGATTCCGCTGCCCTCCGCTCTGGGCGTGATCTCGATCTCCTTTGTGGACTGGCGGGCCTGTGCCTCGCCGTTATAGCGGATGTTGTAGGCTCCCTGAGGCATCCCATGGAGCTCCGCCACCTCCTCCAGGATCCTTTTTTCAATGGCATCCATCTGCATCAGTGCATCCCTCCCTGTTCCTTCTGTACATGGCAGCCCGGCACGGCCGAATCAGAGCCCAGGATCTCCGGCAGTACCTCTTCCTTGGGTCCCTGCCGCCTGATCTGGCCCCGCTCGATCACCACGATCTCATCGGCGATATTCAGGATCCGCTCCTGATGGCTGATGATGATGATGGTGCCCTTGGTCTCCTCCTTGATGGCCTCGAAGACCCGGATCAGATTGGTAAAGCTCCAGAGATCGATGCCTGCCTCCGGCTCGTCGAAAATGGAAAGCTTGGATTTTCTGGCCAGCACCGTAGCGATCTCGATCCGCTTCAGTTCTCCGCCGGAAAGGGATGCGTCCACCTCCCGGTTGATATAGTCCCTGGCGCAGAGCCCCACCTCGCTGAGATACTGGCAGGCCTGACCCTGGGTCATGTCCTTGTCTCCGGAGGCCAGGCGCAGCAGATCGTAAACCTCGATTCCCTTAAAGCGCACCGGCTGCTGGAAGGCAAAGCTGATGCCGCTTCTGGCCCGCTCCGTGATGCCCTTTTCCGTGATATCCTCTCCGTCAAAGAGGATCTGTCCTCCGGTGGGCTGATAGATTCCGGCGATGATCTTGGCCAGGGTGGACTTTCCCCCTCCGTTTGGTCCCGTGATCACCACGAACTTTCCATCAGGGATGGAAAGAGAGACGCCGTTGAGGATCTCTTTTTTCCCCTGTTCGTCGTCCACATTATATGTAATGTTCTTTAGCTCGAGCATGTATTCCTTTCCTGCCTCCTTAGGGCAAATAAGCTTGTAAAAATGCTTCAGGCTGCGAAAAAAGATGCAGCGCCTCCGCGCTGCATCTATTTTAGCATAAAAGCCCATGGCTTGCTACAAGTTTACAAAAGATTTAGATTTCCCTTTTATTGATAGGGATTGGTGCAACGGCCCCGGTAACCGTCGGAATTTTCATTGAAGTGATAGTTCTTGCCGTTGATGGTGTGCCAGCCGGTGTACATGGCGCCTCTTGTGCCGTTGGACTCCGTCTGGAGATAATACCAGTCCCCTGAGCCTGCAGGATTTTCCAGCCAGCCGGTGTACATATAACCGGAACCGTCGAAATAGAACCAGTCAAAGGGCTGCTGGCCCAGAGAGGTGTTGGCGTACTGGGAATTGTCCACTGCCGCCCACTCGTTCACATAGCGCTTGCCGTTGACATCCGTAAAGCTCCACAGTCCGTTGCCGTGATCCGTCCAGGTGCCCCTTACCACATAAGAGGGAAGCTGGGGGCTGGTGACCACCGGAGTGCTGCTTCCGTGACTGGAACCGGTGCTTCCGGATACCTGAGTGCCGGAGGACACGTTGCCGAGAGCATCGTACCAAGTGGTATAGCCTTCGTCATATTCGCTGTAGTCCACGTTGCCGATGCTGGTCCATACGCCGTCCGCTACCCGGTTATTGCTGCCTGCGTTGCCCACTGCCCTTACCGCAAAGCCTACCACCTCGGAGTCCTGCCGGTCCTCGTTGGAGCCGGTGTATTCCTTGTTGTAGGTCTTTACGTCCAGAGAAGCCCTGGTGGTGGTGCCATGCTTTACCCGCTCCTCGCCATAGGTATCCACATACTGCAGCACATACTCCCATTTGTCCGCGTCGCCGTCCTCCCAGGTGATCTTGGTACTGGTATTGTCCACGCCCTGGATGCCCGTCACCTCAGGCCACTGATAATAGGGATAGGCCCGTACCCGGATGATAAAGGTGGTCTCGTCCTCCGTATCCTTTCTGGAAATGGAATTGACGCCGTCTACGCTGACATTCACCTGATTTTCCTTGGGAAAATAATATCCCTGGTTCGCATCCAGCCGGATCTCATAGGTCCGCTCCCGCTTGGGGCTGTTGGATGTGGTGGTGGTCTCGTCGTTGTAGGTCACCTCGTACATATCGCTGTTGCTGTAAAAATAAGGCGCTACCAGAACGCCAGGCTCCATATCCGCGTCCTCTGCGCTGGAGCGGATGGAAACGTTGGTGATGCGGGTATCCGCAAAGGCGGTCATGGAAAGCATCACTGCCGCTGCCGCAGTCAGTCCCGCGATCTTTAACATTTTATTTCTCATAGAGTATCCCCCTTTCTGCCTTTTCTTTGCCACAATTATATCTGATACAGGCCACTGAAACAAGGAATTATCTATAACGAAAAGCTTACAAGTTTCAGAAGGAAGTTTTTCTCTGAAAAAATATTTAAAAACCTGAAATTTACCCTTGCCTTTTCTGTGGAAGTATGCTATTATACCTTTCGTTGCGGAAGTGTCGGAATTGGCAGACGAGCAAGACTAAGGATCTTGTGCCCGTTAGGGCGTGTGAGTTCAAGTCTCATCTTCCGCACTCGCTTACAAAATATCGTAAGCTTCGCAGAAGTGGCGGAATTGGCAGACGCGCACGGTTCAGGTCCGTGTGGTAGCAATACCTTGTGGGTTCGACTCCCATCTTCTGCAGGACATGCAGGCCGGAAGGCCTGTTTTTTTTACGCAAATTTTACATAGATTTTACACTGCGATTGTATAAATCATGATACAATCTATCACTAAAACAACACAGGAGGAAAACCCAATATGAGAAAAGAATTTTTATTTTCCCTATGCGCCCTTACGGCACTGAGTTTCTGCTTCCCGGTTGCTTCCCAGGCTGATGAATGGCGCAGAGGTAACAATGGCTGGTGGTATGAGATCGACGCTGATGACGATGATTTCACTGAAGATGATGACGATTATGATGACTACGCAAAAAACGGATGGCGGCTGATCAACCAGAAATGGTACTTCTTTAATCCATCCGGCTATATGGTGACCGGCTGGGTTTATGCGGACGACGACTGGTATTATCTAAATCCTGACGGTTCTCTTCTGACCCACAGCTATACCCCTGACGGTTACTGGGTAGATGCAGAGGGTGAGTGGGACGGACGGGATGCGGACGACCACTTCGATGATGACTGGGACGATCGCGATGACGACCGGGACGATCGCGATGACGACCGCTTCGACGACGATTGGGATGACCGGGATGACGACGATGATGATTGGGACGACTAATTCAACGCAGCTGCTTTTCTGAAAGACACAGGATCCCATAAGAACTAATGAGCCGCCCCTGCAGGGGCGGCTCAGCAAGACAGCATCCGATTATGTTGGAAACGGCGCAGCTTCGGCTATGCCGTTTTTTTTGTCCTGTAACTCTATAAGCCTATAGGTCTGCTTATGAAATGGGCCGCATATAGAAGTTGCCCGTCACGCCCTCGGATTTCATCACGTTGATGAAGGCATGGGCGTCGATGGAGCGGGCATAGCGCCGCACCTTCTGCACATCCTCTGACGGAAGGATGCTGTAGACCACATAATGGGGTTTGTGGGTATAGGCCCCCTCCGCCTTGAACATGGTGGCGGAATGATGGGTCATCTCCATGATCCGGTCCGCGATCTCCTGGGGCTTGTCCGTAATGATGAATACGGTCTTCTTGTCGTAGCGCCGGTACAGCAGATTCAGCACCTGGGTCTGGCAGAACTGGAAGATAATGGTGTAAAGGGCGCTGTCCAGGCCAAAGAGGATGCCGGAGATCAGGATGATCACCGCATTGAACATCAGCACATAGTTCCAGGTACTGATTCCCTTCCGCACGGAAAAATACATGGCCACAAAATCCGTTCCTCCGGAGGAAGCGCCTGCGTTCAGGATCAGGCTCACTGCCGCTCCGTTGATGATGCCGCCGAACACCGTGATCAGCAGAGGATCATAGGTCAGGGCATAGGAGGGAATCAGGTCCGTCAGGAAGGACATAACCAGGATGCACAGGCAGGAAAACACCGTAAACTTCTTTCCCACCGTCTTATAGGCCAGATAGGCCGGGAAGGCGTTCACCAGGATGCTCAGAAAGGAAAAGGGGATGCTGATGTTGAAAAAGCTGCTGAAGATCCTCTGGGTCAGCACCACGACGCCGTTGGCGCCGCCGGGCAGCAGCCCTCCCTGGTTGATGAAGGTATTCATGTTGATGGCCATGATGGTGCTTCCCACCAGAACGCCTAACAGGGTCTTGGCGTTGGCCTGGATCCGGTTGTTGTTCTGCTGGGCGATATAAGCCGCATAGGCCTCGTCGATCTTTTTGTTCTGGGGCTTGGAATCCGTCATGCCCAGGACCTTTTTGTCCGTTTCCTTCGGGCAGCCTTCCTTCCCCTGCTGTACTTCCTGCTTTTCTTTTTTATCCATAATTCCCATTCGCTCTGTCAGATAAGGTTTATAATGAACAAAAGGCTGAAAACAGAACGTTTTCAGCCGTTTTTTCTTTTGAAAGATGATTAAGCGTTAAGCGCCTTTTTTGCAACGTCGCAAAGCTGTGCAAATCCCTTTGCGTCGCTGATCGCAAGCTCGGAAAGCATCTTGCGGTTTACATCCACGCCGGAGGCCTTCAGACCGTGCATCAGCTTGGAGTAGCTCAGGCCGTTCAGTCTTGCGCCTGCGTTGATACGGGTGATCCAGAGAGATCTGTACTGTCTCTTTTTCTCCTTACGTCCTCTGTATGCGTTTGCAAGAGCTCTCATTACGGACTGCTTTGCTACACGGTACTGCTTGGAACGCGCACCTCTGTAACCTTTAGCCATCTTGAGTACTCTGTTGTGCTTTTTCTTTGCGTTTAATCCGCCTTTAATTCTTGCCATTTCCTGTTCCTCCTCTCACTAAAACTTACAGATAGGGCATGATCTTCTTCATGGTTGCGAAGTTCGTTGCATCTGTTTCGACCGTCTTTCTGAGATGTCTTTTTCTCTTGGTGGTCTTCTTCGTGAGAATGTGAGACTTGTTTGCATGATATCTCATAAGCTTGCCGGTACCGGTCTTTTTAAAGCGCTTCTGAGCCGCTTTTTTGGTCTTATACTTTACCATAGGTTTTATCCTCCTCTAATATAGCTTTATGCCTTTCGGCCAGATCCTTTCGGATCCTTCAAACGTGGATCAGCTGGACTTTTTGGGGCTTAAGATGATCACCAGGCTGCGTCCCTCTGCCTTGGAGGGCTTGTCCACCTGGGAAATATCGGAAAGCTGCTCTGCAAAATCGTCCAGGATGTACTTGGACTGCATCATACGGGTCATTTCCCTGCCCCGGAAGCGCAGATTGACTTTTACCTTGTTGCCCTTTTCCAGGAACTTCCTGGCAGCGCCCATTTTGGTGTTCAGGTCGTTGGTGTCGATATTCGGTGATAAACGAACTTCCTTTACCTCGATCACCCGCTGCTTTTTCTTCTGCTCCTTTTCCCGCCGCTTGAGCTCATAGCGGTATTTGGAGAAGTCGATGATCTTTACCACAGGCGGATTGGCAGTCGGAGCGATCTTTACCAGATCCAGCTCTGCGTCGTAGGCCAGCTTCTGTGCCTCCTGGGCGCTCATGATGCCGAGCTGCTCTCCCTCTGCGCCGATGACCCGGACCTCCTTGTCCCTGATCTGTTCGTTTACCTGTACGTTGATGTCGCTGATATGAATACACCCCCTTATCGAATATCCTGCGGCCTGTTCAGCTTTCCTTCCTCACGCTCATAAAAAAGCGGATACAGTATCCTGCATCCGCTTTAACATCGTCTTTCTCCGGGCAGCCTATGCCCTCTTCCTTACGATATCTACCTGAAAGCTCTGGCTTACGAGGTGAGGCGGATAGCCTTCTTCCATTTCAAACGTATATATATTATCCGAAGCCTGCAGAAAAGTCAAGGACTTTTTTGAGCCTTTTACGCCTCCTGCTCCGGAGCCTTTGGCATGGCCTTTTCCGCGATCTCCTTTTTGATGGCTTCGATGAAGGCCGGGATGCTTTCCGCGCCCTGGTCTCCCGCCGCTCTGGAACGGACGGAAACGGTCTTGTCCGCCTCGTCCTTTTCTCCTACGATGAGCATGTAGGGAACCTTTGCCTTCTGGGCCTCCCGGATCTTCCAGCCGAGCTTTTCGGAACGGTGGTCTACCTCCACCCGGATGCCTGCTGCGTCAAGCTGCTGATAAACCTGCTCCGCATAGTCCAGGAACTTGTCGGATACCGGAAGGATCCTTGCCTGTACCGGCGCCAGCCAGGTGGGGAACGCGCCTGCAAAATGCTCGATCAGGATGCCGATGAAACGCTCGATGGAACCGAAGATGACTCTGTGGATCATAATGGGTCTGTGCTTTTCGCCGTCAGCGCCCATGTACTCCAGTTCAAATCTCTGGGGCAGCTGGAAGTCAAGCTGGATGGTTCCGCACTGCCAGTCACGGCCGATGGCGTCGATCAGGTGGAAATCGATCTTGGGTCCGTAGAAAGCGCCGTCTCCCTCGTTGATGGTATAGGGAAGGTTTGCTGCCTCAAGAGCCTCTCTCAGTCCGTTTTCAGCCATCTCCCAGTCCTCATCAGATCCCATGGAATCCTCCGGTCTTGTGGAGAGCTCCACCGTATATTTGAAGCCAAGGAGGCTGTACAGATCGTCGATCATCCGAACGACCCCGAGGATCTCGTCCTTGATCTGCTCCGGCATCATGAAGATATGGGCATCGTCCTGGGTGAAGCAGCGGACACGGAACAGGCCGTGGAGCTGACCGGATTTCTCATGCCGGTGTACCAGTCCCAGCTCTCCCACCCGAAGGGGCAGATCCCTGTAGGAACGGGGCTCGGAGGCATATACCAAAACGCCGCCCGGGCAGTTCATGGGCTTTACCGCGTAGTCCTCGTCGTCGATCACCGTGGTATACATGTTTTCCTTATAGTGATCCCAGTGGCCGGAGGTCTCCCAGAGCTTCCGGTTCAGGATGATGGGGGTGGATACCTCCACATAGCCGTTCTTGTGATGCACCTCTCTCCAGTAGTCGATGAGGGTGTTCTTCAGGGTCATGCCGTTGGGAAGGAAGAAGGGGAAGCCTGGGCCAGCTTCGTTGAACATGAAGATTCCCAGCTCTCTTCCGATCTTTCTGTGATCCCGCTTCTTCGCCTCTTCCAGCATGTGAAGATACTGCTCCAGCTCCTCCTTGGTGGGGAAAGCCGTTCCATAGATCCTGGTGAGCATCTTGTTCTTTTCGGAGCCTCTCCAGTAAGCGCCGGCCAGAGACTGGAGCTTGAATGCCTTGCCCACCTCTCTGGTGGACTGCAGATGGGGTCCTGCGCAAAGATCCGTAAAATCGCCCTGCTTGAAGAAGGAGATCAGCTCGCCCTCCGGCAGATCCTGAATCAGCTCTACCTTATAGGGCTCCTGCTTTTCTTCCATGAATTTCAGAGCTTCCTCCCTAGGCAGGGTAAAATACTCAAAACGCTCGTTTTCCTTTACGATCTTCCGCATTTCCGTCTCGATCTTCGGAAGATCCGCCTCGGAGATGGGCTCCGGAAAATCGATATCGTAGTAAAAGCCATCGGCGATGGAGGGGCCGATGGCCAGCTTTGCCTCCGGATACAGATGCTTTACCGCCTGAGCCAGCACATGGGAGCAGCTGTGACGCAGGGTGCTGAGATACTCCGGGGACTTTTCGTCCACTTCCTGAATGCTGCCGTCGTGCATCGTTAATTTTGCCATTTGTTTTTCCTCCTTACATATTGCAGGAAACAAAAAGTCCCCTGCTATTTCTGATAGCAAGGGACGATATTTATCGCGGTTCCACCCTTTTTGTATGGCGCTGCCATACCACTCATTTACTGATGATAACGGAATCACCGTTCCCGATTAAGGGACGCTCCGAGGTGGTCTTCACTTCCGCTTCCCGTAAGGTGCTTCCAGCCGGTGGCACCTCTCTCTCTCTTACCTTCCGCGGGGCTACTGTCCTCATCAACGCTTTGATAGATTGTGCCTTGATTATAGCAAATTTCCCTTTTCTGTCAAGCGGGATTTATGCCTTTTTCTCCGGAAGATTTACGCCTTTTTTCTCCGGAAGGTCCCGGGAAGCCTCCGGGCAGTCCTTCCCTGGCTCCAAAAGCAGCCGGTAGATCTCCTCCCTGCCCAGCTTTGTCTCCGCGGAAAAAGGAATGAGCACATCCCCTTCCTCCATGCCCAGGGTCTCCCGGATCAGCTTCCGGGCCTTTGGAATCTCGTTTTTCTTCAGCTTGTCCAGCTTTGTGGCTACCACCACCGGCCGGAAGCCGTTGTGCAGGATCCAGTCGTACATCATACAGTCGTCTCCGGTGGGCTTGTGGCGCATATCCACCAAAAGGAACACCTGACGCAGCTGCCTGGAAGATCTGAGATACCGTTCCACCATCCTGCCCCACTGGGCCTTTACCGACTCGTTGGCCTTGGTAAAGCCGTAGCCCGGCAGGTCCACCAGGTAAAAATCGTCGTTGACGTTGTAGAAATTGATGGTCTGGGTCTTTCCGGGCGTAGCCGAGGTACGGGCCAGGGCCTTCCGCTGCACCAGAGCGTTTATGAGGCTGGACTTTCCCACATTGGATTTTCCTGCAAAGGCAAATTCCCGCAGGCTGTTTTCCGGAAGTTTGCTGGTGACGCCGCAGACGGTTTCCAGCTCCGCCTTCCGTATGGTCAGGGAGGGGCGCGTTTCCTTCATCATGCCGGACGGTCCTCTGTCTGCACCGGAACTGCCGCCGTCTCCGGCTCCTTTGCAGCAGGCAGGAGGCTCCTCACGCTGCCGTCCTTGAACTGCACCAGAGGGCTTGCGGTTCCGTCCACACATTCCTTTGTGACGGTCACGGATTCCACGTCCTCATAGGAAGGCAGCTCGTACATGATGTCCATCAGCACGGATTCCATGATGCTCCGAAGACCTCTTGCGCCGGTCTTGCGCTCCACCGCCAGATGGGCCACCTCCCGCAGCGCCTCAGGGGTAAAGCTCAGGTCCACGTTGTCGATCTCGAAAAGCTTCTGGTACTGCTTCAGAAGGGCATTCTTGGGCTCCTTCAGGATGCGCACCAGGGAATCCTCGTCCAGGGACTTCAAGGTCACGTTGATGGGCACACGGCCGATAAACTCGGGAATCAGGCCGAACTTCACCAGATCCTGGGGTTCTACCTGGGCCAGCAGCTCGTCGATGCTCTGGTGGTTCCGGTCCACGATCTCCGCGCCGAAGCCGATGCTTCCGGAGGAGATACGCTGATCCACGATCTTTTCCAGGCCGTCAAAAGCGCCGCCGCAGATGAACAGGATGTTGGTGGTATCGATCTCCATCAGCTCCTGGTGGGGATGCTTTCTGCCGCCCTGAGGCGGAACAGAGGCGACGGTACCCTCCAGGATCTTGAGCAGAGCCTGCTGCACACCCTCGCCGGATACGTCTCTGGTGATGGAGACGTTTTCGGATTTTTTGGTGATCTTATCGATCTCGTCGATGTAGATGATGCCGAGCTCCGCCCGTTCGATGTTCATATCCGCAGCCTGGATCAGCTTCAGCAGGATATTTTCCACGTCCTCGCCTACATAGCCTGCTTCCGTCAGGGTGGTGGCGTCGGCGATGGCAAAGGGGACTCCCAGCATCTTGGCCAGGGACTGTGCCAGATAGGTCTTTCCGGAGCCGGTGGGTCCGATCATCAGGATGTTGGATTTCTGCACCTCGATATCCTGGATCTGACCGATGACCCGCTTGTAGTGGTTGTATACCGCTACGGAAAGCACCTTTTTCGCCTCGTCCTGACCGATGACGTACTCGTCCAGATATTCCTTGATCTCCCGGGGCTTTACCAGATTGATCTCCTTTGCAGGAGAGGTCTCTCCCATCTCTCCTCTGGCAAATTCCTCCTCCAGGATCTCTCCGCAGAGCTCGATGCATTCGTCGCAGATATAGGTGTTGTTGGACCCGGCGATCAGCTTTCTGACCTGACCCTGGGTCTTTCCGCAAAAGCTGCACCGGATCTTATCCGGCGTCTTGGTTGATAATCTGTCCATTTTCTCTCACACGAAAGCTCCCGCCGGAAAGCGGGAGTCCTTTTATTCGTTTTTGTTTGTAATGATCTGGTCTACGATGCCGTATTCCATGGCTTCCTGAGCGGTCATCCACTTGTCCCGCTCCGTATCCTGCGCTACCTTTTCAACGGTCTGTCCCGTGTTGGCCGCCAGGATCTCGTTCATCTTCTGCTTGGTACGAAGGATCCATTCTGCAGTGATCTGGATCTCTGTCGCCTGTCCCTGAGCGCCGCCGGAGGGCTGGTGGATCATCACCTCTGCGTTGGGCAGTGCAAAACGTTTTCCCTTTGCGCCGCCTGCCAGCAGAAACGCGCCCATGCTGGCCGCCATGCCGATGCAGATGGTAGAAACATCGCATTTGATGTAATTCATGGTGTCATAGATCGCCATGCCTGCGGTGATCACGCCGCCGGGGCTGTTGATATAAAGATGTACGTCCTTGGAGGGGTCCTCGGATTCCAGGAACAGAAGCTGTGCCACCACCAGAGAGGCGGTCACCTCGTTGACCTCTTCTCCGAGGAAGATGATCCTGTCCTTTAAAAGCCTGGAATAAATATCGTAGGAACGCTCTCCTCTGGAGGTCTGTTCGATCACATAGGGTATCAGTGCCATATCCGCTCCTTCAGAATTTTATTTCAAACCGGAAAAACCCGGCCTGTCCGGAGACAGGCACGGCTTTTCACACTGCTGATTACTGTTCGTTTGTTTCTTCCTTTGCCTTTTCCTTCTTTTCCTTTTTGGGAGAAGTCAGATCAGCGTTCTTTACCAGGAAGTCGATGGCCTTCTGGCAGGCAAGATCCAGCTTCATGGCCTCAAGCTCAGCCTCGCCAAGCATCTTGCGGATCTGCTCCTTGTCCATCTTGTAGTTCTCGGCCATCTTGCCAAGCTCTTCCTCTACCTGCTCGTCGGTGGTCTCGATGTTCTCTGCCTTGACAACTGCCTCAAGCACCAGTCTGGTCTTGATGTTTGCCTCGGCCTGGCCTCTCATGGACTTTCTCAGATCCTCCATGGCCATGCCGGTGATGCTGAGGTACTGATCCAAGGGAATGCCCTGGGACTGCATCCTTCTGGCATAGTCGTTTACCATGTGGTCGATCTGATTTTCAACCATGGGATCCGGAAGCTCGATGGTGCTGTTCTCCACAACGGCTCTGACAACATTGTTCTCGTTCTGCTGTGCAGCCCACTTTTCCTTCTCGGCCTTGATCTGCTTCTTGAGATCCGCCTTGTACTCCTTCAGGGTCTCGAACTCGGACACCTCGGAAGCGAACTCATCGTCGATCTCCGGAAGCTCCTTGACCTTGACCTCCTTGACCTTTACCTTGAATACTGCAGGCTTGCCTGCCAGATCCTTGGAATGGTACTCGGTGGGGAAGGTTACGTTTACGTCAAACTCGTCGCCCAGCTTGTGGCCTGCCACCTGATCCTCAAAGGTATCGATGAACTGATGGGAGCCGATGGTCAGGGGGTAGTCAACGCCCTTGCCGCCCTCGAAGGCCTTGCCGTCCATATATCCGTCAAAATCGATGGTTACGATGTCGCCCTTCTTGATCTCACGGTCTGCATCCTCAACGGTGATGATGCGTGCGTTCTGCTCCTGGATGTTCTTCAGTCTTGCGTCAACGTCCTTTGCGGTAACGGAGGTCTCTGCCTTCTCTACCTGTACGCCCTTGTAGTTGCCAAGGACTGCCTCAGGCTTTACTGCAACGGATGCGGTATATACAAAGGGCTGTCCCTTTTCGATCTTCTCTACGGAGATCTCCGGTCTGGAAACGATCTCAAGTCCGGATTCCTTTGCCGCCTCGGGGTAGGTTCTGTCCAGAATGATGTTGATGGCATCCTCATAGAATACGGAGGGGCCGTACATCTTCTCGATCATGGCCTTGGGGGCATGTCCCTTACGGAAGCCGGGAATGGAGATGCTCTTCTTCTGCTTGTTGTAAGCAGCGTCAACAGCCTTCTCGAACTCTTCGCTGGACACTTCAACCGTCAGCTTTGCCATATTTTTTTCAAGGTTTTCAACTTTTACGCTCATTGGATCAATACTCCTAGCTTTATATTTTTCGATAATCCATTGTATTCTAGCACAGTTTACTTTGCTGTGCAAGCAGAAAAGACTGCCTCCCTGCCTCCAAATGCCATGGCGGCGTTGGAAAACCGGGCGTCCTCCGTCACTTCCCTGCCAAACCATGCCGGGGGCCGGAAGGCCTCCGCCGCTTCCCGGCTGGGAAACTCCACCTCCAGAAAGGCGAGTCCAGAGAAAGCGCCGGAAAACAGATCGATCTCCGCCGTAAGGCCCTCATCCAGGGGCATTTCGTAGCGGGTCTTTTCGATCAGCTCCCCCTCCGCTTTCCCCATCAGGCCGTCATAGGCTTCTCGGGTCAGCGGAAGATTGTATTCCTCCCGCACCATCCGCCCCCGGCCCTTATAGGTAAGCCAGTAGCTGTCTCCGTCCCTTCTGACCCGCACCACCGGGTCGGTGCAGAGATATCCCTGGCGGATCTCCCTGTGGGGAAGCTTTTGGAGTCCCTCCGGGAGCTCCTGCAGCAGCCATTTCCGTTCGATCTCGTAGTTTTTTTCCGTCATCCGAAATCCCTCAAAAAGGGCCGGCGCCAAAGCGCCAGCCCCTTGATTGTCTTTTTACAGGAAGAAAGGTTTAAGCTTCCTCGTCCTCAGCGGTCTCCACATCGGTGTAAGCGTCAACCACATCCTCTTCCTTCGGCTCAGCCTTTTCCTTTCTTGCAGGAGCGGTCAGGGCCTTGATGGAAAGAGAGATCTTCTTTTCATCGGGGTTGAAGTCCGTTACCTTTGCTTCGATCTCATCGCCTACCTTCAGCACATCTCCCGGCTTTTCCACACGCTCGTTGGAGATCTGGGATACATGCAGCAGTGCGTCGATGCCCGGCTCCAGGTTGATGAATGCGCCAAAGTCAGCCAGTCTTGCGACCTTACCCTTCACCACATTGCCTACGGCGTATTTGGTAGCAGCCAGTACCCAGGGGTTCTCCTCCGGGAACTTTCTGGTAAGCGCGATACGGTCGTCGGAGATATCCTTGATCATGACCTTCAGCTGCTCGCCGGACTTGTAAACCTTCTTCGGGTTCTCGGTCCTGCCCCAGCCCATCTCAGAAATGTGAAGCAGTCCGTCTGCTCCGCCAAGATCGATGAATGCGCCGAAATCGGTAATGTTCTTGACAGTACCCTCGATCACGTCTCCTACATGGATGCGCTCCATGAGAGCCTGCTTTGCCTCAGCCTTCTGCTGGATGATAAGGCGTTTTCTGTCGCCGATGACTCTGCGCTTCTGGGGATTGTACTCGGTGATAACGAACTGAATCTCCTGACCTGCATACTTGGTCAGGTCTCTCTCATACATATCGGAAACAAGGCTTGCGGGAATGAATACTCTGCATCCCTCGAAGTCTACGGACAGACCGCCATTGACTGCCTTTTCTACGGTGCCGGTAACCACTTCCTCGTTCTCGAAAGCGTCCCGGACGCGCTGCTGGCTCTTTTCAGCGATCACGTCTCTGTGGCTCAGAGCCACAAGGCCCTCGCCGTCGTTGACCTTTCTGACCTTTGCCTCAACCTCGTCGCCGACCTTGACAACAGTGGTGAGGTCCAGGGAGGAATCAGCAGAATAATCTGCCCGGGTGATAACGCCATCGGACTTGTAGCCGATATTCAGCACAATAACGTCCGGCTTAACATCTATAACCTTGCCTGTGACCACCTCTCCTGTACGTATTGTTTTGAAAGATTCATTGAGCATATCTTCAAAACTCATTTCTGACATAGTTTAGAACCTCCTCGATTATGCTTTTTGGGGTTGAAGCCCCTGCAGTAATACCAACGCAACGCACAGAATTCCAATCAATATCCAAATCTTCGGCAGACTGGATAAAATATGTTTTTTCACAAACAGCGCGACAGATATCATACAGCTTCGCTGTGTTTGAGGAATTTCTTCCGCCGATCACCAGCATGACATCGCATTCCCCGGCAAGCTCCGCCGCTTCCTTCTGCCTCATTTGGGTCGCATTGCAAATTGTATTGATAATATCCATATTATATTGCTTTTTCTTTAAAATAGCAACAACATCTTCAAATTTTTGTGCACTAAAAGTGGTCTGGGAAACCAGGCAGATTCTGCAATTTTTATCAAAATCAAGCTTTTCCGCCTCCTCCGGCGTCTCGATCACCAGGGCGTCGCCGCCGATCTGTCCCAGAATGCCCACCACCTCAGGGTGCTTTCCGGAGCCTGTGATCAGGAGCCTTTCTCCCTTTTCGTAGTGCTCCCGGACGATCTTGTGGATCTTCCGTACATAAGGACAGGTGGCGTCCGCCACCAGCGCGCCGGTTTCCGGGGCTGACAAAAGCTCGTAAACCTCGTTTCCCACGCCGTGGGCCCGGATCACCACCACCGCGTCCCGCAGCTGTCCCTGCCGGGCCATCCGACAGAGGGTCTCATAATCCTCGATGACCTCCACGCCCTGCTGCCGCAGCCTCCCCACCACCAGATCGTTGTGCACGATGGGGCCATAGGTGTAGATCTTTCTGTTTCCCTCCGCAATGGCGGCTTCCACCATATCCACCGCTCTCTGAACGCCGTAGCAGAAACCTGCGGTCTTCGCTGTTCTGATCTCCATGGTCTATGCCTGCTCCTTTACCATTCCCTGTTCCTTCTGTTTTTCAGAAAGCGCTTTGAGGATCTGCTCCGTCACCTCTGCCTCCGAAAGCCCGGAACTGTCCAGGAGCACCGCGTCCTCCGCCGCCTTAAGGGGAGCGTTTGCCCGATGGGAATCCTGATAGTCCCTGGCCTCGATGTCCTGAAGGATCTCCGGAAGGGTAGCCTCTCCCAGCTTGCCCTGCTCCTGAAGCTGGACGTAGCGGCGTTCTGCCCGGATCCTGGGACTCGCTGTCAGAAACACCTTCAGGGTGGCCTCCGGCAGCACCACCGTTCCGATGTCCCTGCCGTCCATGATCACATTCTGATGCCGGGCCAGCTCTCTCTGAAGCTCCAGAAGATGCGCCCGCACCGCTGCGTACCTGGAAGATGCCGAAGCCATGGCGGAAACCGCCTCGGTCCTGATCTCGCCGGTCACGTCCCTGCCGTTGACGAACACATGCTGCAGCCCATCCTGGTATGCCAGTTTGACCTCCGCCTGTCCCACCGCTTCCGCGATGCCCTTTTCATCCTCCGGCGCAAGTCCCTTCTCCAGAAAATAAACTGCCAGGGCCCGGTACATGGCCCCTGTGTCCACATATACATAGGACAGCCGCTCCGCCACCGCCTTGGCGATGGTGGATTTTCCGGCCCCGGCGGGGCCGTCAATGGCAATGCTGTATAGTCCCTTCATGAGGATCCCTCCCGTTTTACGCAAAATATTTTACCTTTTCCGGCTCAAAATAGCCTCTTGCCGCCGGCTGCTCCGCCGGTACGCCCACGGCGATCACCGCCAGCGGAACGCTGTCTACGGAAAAAAGCTGCTGCATCTTCTGGGCCCGCTCCTCGTTGGGGTAAAGTCCGCACCAGCAGGTGCCATAGCCAAGAGCCTCTGCCTCCAGCAGCAGGTTTTCAATGGCTGCGCCGCAGTCCTGAGGCCAGAAAGCGCCGCATCTGCCCTCCTGCACCTTGGGAAGGCCGCAGACCACGATGGCGGCCGATGCGGTTTTCAGCATCTGGGTATAGGGACTCACCTCCGTAATGGCCTCCATCAGCTCCCGGTTCGTTACCACAAGGAACTCCCAGGGCCGCAGGTTCTGGGCGCTGGGAGCCATCATGGCCGCTTCCAGCATTTTTTCAAAGTCCTCCCTAGGGATCACCGCGCCCTCCTGATACTTCCGGATGCTCCTTCTCCCGCGGATGCCTTCTGATATATTCATATGGTTTTCCTCCTTACGATCGTCTCGATCATCGTTATGGCATTAAAATAACCGCCCCCGGCCAAGGATTGCGGTTATCTTAATCACATCTAAAGGCTAACCGTCTATTGCGGTAGCAGATTTCTACATTTCGATTATACCATATCTGTTCCCGGTGTCAACTTCTTACACCCGAACAAACTGCATTTTCGTATAGAAATCCTCGTAAGCGACCTTTTTCACCAAGGCTTGACTGGTATCGGAAGTTATGGTATATTTGGTTGCGTTGCAAACGCAGCCCAACCCAAAGAGCATTTAATTTCAAATCGGGGTGTGGCCCAGCTTGGTAGGGCGCTTGATTTGGGATCAAGAGGTCGCAAGTTCAAATCTTGTCACCCCGATTTGGGATTAAAAGTTCAAAACAGAAAAAGTCTCAAAAGCCTTTATTTTTAAGCGAGCTTTTGAGGCTTTTTTTCTGTCAGGATAATTAAAATTTTCAGGATTTGCTATCCTGCTGCCAGCGAAACTGCTGCCCTTCCACCAGCGGAAAACGGAAGAGACTGCCGCTCTCCAGATCCTCCCGGTGCATGTCCACCCCGGTGATCTGATTGTTCCCGTAGGTCTTGTAATAATACACGCCCGCATCCGCATCCACACAGCAGGAATAGGTGGTCATGTCCATCCTGCCCTCCGGGGTCACTACGCTGCCCTTTACCATGGCTACGGCGTCCAGCATATGGAAAAACTGGGTCACGGAAGCCTCCGGACTCTCCGCTTCCGGCGCATTTGCCCGCAGAAAGGCCGCCTTTACAAACCTGGAGACCGGAGAATAATCTCCCGGAAGGCCGAAGGCCCCAAGCCCCTGGCCGAAGGGCTTTAAGGAAAGCGCCTTCTGGAACCGGTTTTCCGGATAGCCCGGCGTCAGGTTCAGATACTGGTTGAGATTCATCAGCTGAAAATCGAATGTGGGGTTATTGGTCAGCACGTTCACCGGATCGTCGAAAAGCCGGATGCCATCCGCCATGGGCTCCAGAACCAGGGAACGGTTTCTGTCCGCAATGTGCCAGTGAAGGGGCGCAAGGGGCAGCTTTTCGTTAAAGGGGATCGCCACAAGCCGGGTGTTCCGCAGAAGCGCCTCCGCCTCGTCTACGGTGCTGCAGCTGGACAGCACCCAGGGAATCAGCTCATAGGGCGTCACATTGTGTCCCTGTTCCTGGGGCTCCGGAAAATAAAAGGCGTTGCCCGGGAAATTCAGCCCCGCCATGCCAAGCCCCTTTTCGTTCACCGCCTCAGCATACAGGGGATAGTCCTCCACCACGTTTGCCATGCCGATCATGGCATAGCCCGCCGCAGCCGCTTCCTCCTTCCGGTAACGGAACACATACTGTCTCGGGGTGAGGACCACCTCCTCCCCGAAGGAATACTCCAGATCCAGATTACGTCCAAAATAAAAATGCTGCTGTGTCATGGCAATGCTGGTACACATGGCTGCGCCTCCTTTTTCACTGGGCCGTCCTGGGGACGGCTACCGCCAACAGGTTCTCTGTCCATCATACTACAAAACAGTCCCCTTTTCCAGCGCATTGTATTTTCAGTTCCCTTGTGCTATGCTGTCCCTGACAGACAAAGAAAAAGGCCCAGGGGCCCTACATCCTACAAAAAGGCCCAGAGGCCCTACATCATATCCAGGAGGGAAGCATTATGACAAAACAGGAACTTGCCGCCGAAAAATTCCAGAAGGGCTATAACTGCTGCCAGTCCGTGGCCTGCGCCTTCTGCGAGGAATTCGGCATCTCGGAGCAGGACATGTTCCGGCTGACGGAGGGCTTCGGCAGCGGCATGGGCGGCCTGCAGGATACCTGCGGCGCCATGATGGGAATCTTTCTCATCATCAGCCTTTCCAACAGCGCCGGGAATCTGGAGCAGCCCAAGCTCACAAAATTCGACACCTATGACCGGTTTTTAAATGCAGCCGAAGCCTTCAAGGCGGAGAACGGCTCCCTTTACTGCAGGGATCTGCTGACAGAGGAAGGCCCCCAGCCCCTGCCCTGCTGCATGAAATGCGTTAAAAACGCAGCGGCCTGGCTGGAAAACGTATATTTTGCCCCAAGATCGTGAATCGAAAAGAGCTGCTGTCTGGCAGATATCCTGCTAGGACAACGGCTCTTTTGTTTCAGGTTCCTTCCGTCCTTTCTTCGGTTCCGGGATCCGCCAGTTACTCTGCTGCAATATCCAGGAACAGCCCGTCGATGTCCGGCTCGCTCTCGATCATCTCCGACTCCAGCATAAAGGCAGAGGTCTTCCGGAAGCCCTCCTTGTCCTTGTCCGTTACTGCGATGCTGAAATCATAATCCTGATACATATCCTCTACCGCCTGCACCTCAAGGTCCAGGGTCTCCGCCACGATCTCCATGGTTTCCTGCTGATTGTTCTCCATAAAGTCTGCGATGGCATTCTGGGCCTCTATGAGCTTGTCCACGATCTCCGGATGCTCCTCATAAAAAGCGCCGGTCACCGCCACAGCGATATCCGCGTCGATGAGTCCGTCTCCGTCGGCTACCAGGTGATAGCCTGCCTGCTCTGCCTGATAAGCCGTGGGGCCTGCCAGCATGGCAACGTCCAAACTACCGCCCTCAAGGCCTGCCATGGCATCCGGAATGGACATGTTCACATAGTCCACATCGTCGATGGTCATGCCTGCGGTCGCAAGATAAGCTGCCAGCAGCTCATGGAGGTTGGTTCCCACCGGTCCTGCGATGGTCTTGCCCTTAAGGCTTTCCGGCGTCGTCAGGGAATCGTCCTTGCTGTAAAGGCAGAAGGCTCCCGGGGAACGGCTGTACATATCCACCACCTTGATATCCGCCCCGTTTGCTGCGGACAGGATCACGGAGGTAGCGCCTACCGCATAAAGCACCTGTACATCGCCGGAGGCCAGGGCCTGGGTCTGATCCGCGCCGGAGGTGATCTCCGCATATTCCACGGAGATCCCCATGTCCCCAAAGGTCTTGGCAAAGATCTCCTGATCCCGCTCCACGATGCTGGGCACGTTCAGAGGCGAAGTAACATAGGTAAATACCAGCTTGTCGATGTCGGAAGCGCCTGCCTGCGCCCCGCCTTCCCCGGCCTCCGGTTCTGCCTCTTCAGACGCCGCCGGTTCTGCCTCCTGCTCTGCCTCTGCTGCTGTCTCAGCCGGGCTTTCGGAAGCCGCCTCTGTCTCCGCCGGAGCCGCTCCGGTGGTTTCCACTGTCTGGGAGCCGCAGGCTGCAAGGCTTGCTGCCATCATGCTGACAGCTGTCAGCAGTGCGATCATTTTTTTCATAACAAAGTTCCTCCTGAAATATAGATTTATATTTTCTGCTCTTTTAAATCAGCAACGATTTCTCTTTTCATGCGGATAAAGGGATCTGAAAGAAGATCCCGTTCCCCTGCCGTCTCCTCCAGATCAAAAAGCCGTTTTATCCTGCCATTTTCGATGATGACGATCCGATGCCCCAAAAGCAGTGCCTCGTCGATGCTGTGGGTCACGAAAAGGATGCTGCAGGCCTCCTCCTGCTGTACCCGGGAAAGCTCCTTCTGCATCTGTTCCCTGGTAAAATGGTCCAGGGCCGCAAAGGGCTCGTCCATCAGGATCAGAGAGGGTCCGTAGGCCAGCGCTCTCGCCATAGCGACCCGCTGCTGCATACCTCCGGAAAGCTGCTGGGGCCAGGCCTTTTCAAAGCCCGTAAGCCCAACAGTGGCAACGATCCCGGAAAGAGCCCCCGGCTCCGGCTCCTTTCCTCTCAGACCGAACAAAATGTTCTGGGTGACATTGAGCCAGGGCATGAGCCGCGGCTCCTGAAACACAAAGGCGGTCCTGTGGGAAGCGCCAAAGGAGATCTCTCCGGAATCCGGCTGTTCAAGCCCTCCCACGAGCCGAAGCAGGGTGGTCTTTCCGCAGCCGCTCTTTCCCAGCACCACGGTGATCCGTTCCTCCGGTATCTCCAGATCCACGTCCTGAAGGACCTGCAGCCTACGGCCATCCACCTCATAGGCCTTTTTCAGATGTCTGATCTCAATCCCAGCCATTGGCGTAATTTCCTTTCAGGAGCCTGCTGATGAGAAAGGCGAACAGCCGGTCTGTCAGCAGGCCCACGATCCCGATCACGAAGATTCCCACGATGACCTTATCGGTCCTGGACATCTGCTGTGCGAAAAGGATCATATGTCCAAGGCCCGTAGAGGCCGCCACCATTTCCGCCGCGATGATGGCCCGCCAGCTGTAACCCAGGCCGATGCGCATGCCCACCAGGATATCCGCCGAAGCATAGGGCAGGATGATGCGGAAAAACCGTTCGCCCCTGCTGTAGCCGAACATGTCTCCTACCTCCAGGAGCCTTGGGTCGCAGCCGGTAAAGCCCTTTACGATGTTCAGGTACATAGGAAAAAAAGATGCCAGAAAGATGATGGCGGTTTTTGTGGTCTCCCCGATGCCGCACCAGAGGATCAATAGCGGAATGAGGCTTAAGGGCGGCACATTCCGGAAAAACTGCAGGATGTATTCAAAATAAGGTCCTGCCCCGGGGCACACTGCCCGCAGCATCCCCAGCACAAAAGCCAGCACAAAGGCGATGGCAAAGCCCTTGAATACCCTGGCGACACTGATCCCCACATCCGCAAAAAGCTCGCCGGAGACCAGCATCTTCCGGAAGCTGTCCAGGACCTTTGCCGGAGGCGGCAGCACATAGGCGCTGAAGAGCTCCATGCGGCAGACAAGGTACCACAACACCAGCAACGCCGCTATTCCCATCAGGGGCGGAAAAAACCTCCCCTTCCAAAAGGCCGCCTGTTTCATTCCCACATTCCTCTCTCCTTCATTCCGCCGGTCAGCACCGGCCTGCAGCTTTCTTTCCTCCGGGCCTTCAGGCATGAAAAAAGCGGGCCAAAAGGCCCGCATGGAATCCATCTTAATCATATAATCCTATCAGATCATCTTGTTTGGAAACCCCGGCCTTTCCGTCAGAAACCCTTTCGGTCAGAAACTGGATGTTTCAATTTTACCGCAAGGGGGCGGAAAGTTCAAGCGTTTCTTTTTTGTCAATCTTCCCTTAATCCCTGATGGGAAAATCCCGTATCTCCAACAATCCCTGCACCAGCTCCCGGGCGCTGGTTTCCAGGATGATCCTGCCTTTTTCGGCAGTGGCTCCCTTGGGGTCGCCGCCGATGCCGATGGGCTTTCCCTCCTTTGTTTTCCAGTCCTCTCCCATCCAGCTGATGCTGACCTTTCCATAAGGCATCAGGGACTTGTTCCCTTCAAAATCCAGAGGCTCTCCCGCCTCCGCCGTATCCAGCTTTACCAATGAGGGATCGATGGCCATCACCATGGAGGTCTCCATCTCTCCGCCGTGGAAATCCCACACATTTCCAGGGCTGATTGTGGCCTTGACATCCGGATGGTCGAAAGCGCCGGAGGAAAGGATAAAGGCGTAAAGGCCGAAATCGCTGCGCAGCTCCCGGCTCAGGATCTGCACCACCGGCGCATTGCCCCCGTGGCACACCAGGAAGGCCAGCTTCCGGAAGCCGTGGCGGGAAAGCCCCGCTCCGATGTCATAGAGCATGTGGTAATAGGTCTCCGGCTTAAAGGTGATGGAGCCGCAGAAATCCTTGTGCTCGGTGCTGAGGCCGATGGGCATGGGAGGAAACATCAGCATGGGGTAATCCCGGTCCACCTTTTCGATCTCCTTTTTCAGATACTCCAGCATGGCCCCTGCAATGAGAAAATCCGTGCCAAGGGGCGCCTGATTTCCATGCTGCTCCAAGGCCCCCAAAGGAATCAGCACAACGGTATTTTCCCGGTCCAGAGACTCCATTTCCAGCCGGGTAAGTTCCCAGTAATTCCTGATCATCCTGGTCCCTCCTTAGGCGATACGCATGGCCGGATAAACGGCATGGAGCCTGCTGAACAAGAAATAGCCCACGCCGTAATTGATGGCGAGCTTCAGCACGTTAAAGGGAATGGTGGCAAAGATGATAAAGCCCGTCAGGTCCGTGATGGCGGGATTGACGGAGGCCACCATCCTCACCACCTCGTCCAGGGACACGCCCATGGCCGCCGCATAGAGAGGCAGGGTGATGAATGCGTTGCAGAAGCAGGCGAAGATGGTCCGGATCACAACGCTTGCGCCAAGGGCCATGGCTGCCGCCCTGCCAGTCCTTCCGGCTTTTTTATAGATCAGCCAGGCAGGCACTACAAAAAGCACGATGCCGATGAGGTTGGACAGCTCTCCCACATAAAAGGAGTTGGTTCCAACGCTGATGAGCTTGATCAGCACCTTGATGACCTCAACACAGGCCGCAGAAGCCGGGCCCAGCAGGAAGAGGGCGATCACCGAGGGCACGTCGCTGAGATCCACCTTGTAAAAGGGCGGCATCATGGGCACGGAAAATTCCAGAGACATCAGCACCCCTGCCAGGGCCGCCAGCATAGCGGTAAAGATCATTTTCTGAATGGATTTGTCGTTTTTCATGGATAAGATCCTCCTTATTCTTTCTGCAATGAAACAAAACTTCTCTTTCCCGGCCAGGGGCCTTTGTTTTTCGCACAAAAAAACTCAGGCCTTCGAGGCCTGAGATCATTCGCTTTTCACATATAAATAAGAGGGATTCTTCTTACTTGTATGATCCAGTTTCTTCTCTCATCCGGACTATACCGTCGGTTCTGGAATCGCACCAGATCAGCCGCCTTTGGCGGGTCGTGGACTATACCACCGGTAGGGAATTTCACCCTGCCCCGAAGAATTGATTCATATGCTTCTTGTAGAATAGCACAAGGCTGCCTTGCTGTCAAGGCAGCCCCTGGAACTGACTGCAGACTTTTCACACATCAGCAAAGCTTTTTCTTCAGATCATTTTAAGGTGAAAATTCCAAATGCCATTTTCGCCGCCAACGGAAGCTTCCAGATATACATATTGGGATCTTCCATCCACTCTTCTCCCAAAACTTCAAGCGTGCCTTTTTCATCACGGAAAAAGTTCATGACATTTCAGCAGTTGAAGTCGATATAACGGGCATTTACGTCAAAATAGGTCGCATAGATGGCGTGATCTGTTTTTCCATTCACCTTTGCCTCAAAAAGTCCCTTTTCAGGACTCAGCCGGAGAAACACATCTTCCTTCGTATCCCTACAACAGGACTTTACAGTAATGGGCATGTCAAAGGTTACGGCGCTACCCATGGCATCGATGGCGCACATGGCATAAAAATCCCTGCCGTCCTCCAGAAAAACATGATAATCCGTCGGATACGCGGAAAATGGGTACAGATAACAGATCTCCCCCTCTTCATCCCGTTTGAAATAATGTCTTTCCTCCAATCCTTTCAGCACCGAATCAACCTCCGGAGCATCCTGCCCCTGGCTTTCCCCAAGGCTTTCCCTGGCGATCCGCTGTGCTTCCTTCCAGGGAATCGTTCCGCCTTCTGCGATTCCGTATTGCAGCAGATCAAGCCTGACCTTCTGTTCCGTCGGGCTGAGCTTTTTGTATTTTCCCAAAAAGGCCATATCCTTCTCCCTTCTTTTCCTTTACCTGCCAGGACAGCAGGTACGCCTGAAGCTTTTCGTAAAGCCAGGTAATGGTACATACGGATATTCCCAGATAGATGATGCCGACGATGACCTTATGATAATTGAGGAAATCCGCAAAATATTTGATGATATATCCAAGCCCTTGCCCTGCGCCGATCATCTCTGCAGCGACCAGAGCAGAAAAACCTGCCGCAAGGCTCTGGGAAACGCCTGACAGCACCTCCGGCATGATGCCCGGAATCAGCACCTTCAGATAATAATCCTTTTTACTGATTCTCAAAAGCCCTGCAGTAAGATTGTAATTGCTGCTGAAGCTGTCCACTCCGTACATGGTCCATTTCAAGGCAGGCCAGAAGGTTCCTGTGTAGATCACAAACAAGGAAGCCGCCCGGAACGTGGGCATAATACCGATGATATAGGGCACATACACAATGGGCGAAATCTGAGAAAGCACCTTGATATAAGGGCTCAGGGCGGCTCCGGCACGCTTGTTGATGCCAAGGAATACCCCAAAGGGAACAGCCGTCACCAGAGACATCAGAAACGCCGTCATCATCAGCACAATGGAAAAACGGAAATTGCTGAGAAATCTTGGAAACTCCTCTGCCATCAGTTGCATGATCCGCATGGGACTTGGATACAGCACCGGATCGCCTAACCCCATCACAGGCACAAGTATCAGCCATACCAGCATGACCAAAAGAAGAACGCTCATAACGTCGGTCTGCTGAAGCTGTTTTTGCGGACTGGAACGATTGACCAGCACATAGGCTGTATTGATGATCCACCAGGCAGCCATGAAAAGAATCAGGAAAAGCGTTCCCTCTTCCCTTATGAAAGGAAGGGAAAGGGCGATATCCGCAGCCAGAATAAGCAGTGTCAGCAAAAGGCGCCGCAGTGGCATAACTTTTTTCAGCTTACGATCTGTTTTATCCATTTTCATGCTCCATCAAATATTGTAAGATCGCCAATTCTTCCAATTGGTTTCTGTTCAAAGGCTCTGGCCGTTTCTCCTTCAGATTCCAGATGGCCATGCTTTCAGAAAAATCCTTGGCCTCCTGAAGATTGTGGGTGATCAGGATTTCCGTTTTATTTTGCCGGTATTTCCTCAAAAAATCCATAGCGATTTTCTTGCTCTTGATATCAAGTCCGTTAAAGGGTTCATCCAAAAGCCAGATATCCGCAGGGAGCATCACCATACGGGCCAGACGCACCTTCTGGGTCATGCCGGCTGAAATGGAATGGGGATAATAGTTTTTCCATTCGTACATGTCCAGTTCCTTTAACAGTTGATCTGCCAGCTCCTGGGACCCCGTCAGACACAGATTTTCCCTGACCGTCATCCAAGGGTACAAACATACCTCGGACAACACCGCGCTGATGGCCTGGGTACCGTCAGCCTCCTTTCCTCCGATCAGGATTTTTCCCGATCGGGGCTTTAACAGATGTAGGATCAGCTTAAACAACGTGCTCTTTCCGCAGCCTGAAGGTCCAAGAATCGCAAGGCTCGCGCCTGACGGGACCAGACAGGAAAAATCCCTGATGATATAATCCCCTTCGTTATAGGAAAAACTCAGATTTTGAAATTCAATGATCATAGTATTCAAATGAACAGGCGGAAAGCCGCATGTGGCTTCCCGCCCCTTTTTGTCTTTATTCTGCGTTGGAACCGTACCCGCCCTTCTGGACTTCTTTATAGAAATCCACGTCGGCGTTTTCCTCTACGATCTCATCCACAGCCGCATCATAAGCGGAAGTATCCAGATAATCTGTGATATTCAGATCTGAATCGATATATCCGATTTCATTCATCATATCCCAGAAATCAACACAGGCATCTACATTGATCTCCGGATTTGGGCTGTAACGGCTGTAGGCATCGGCCTCCAGAACCTCTGTATCCAGCTCCAGGTACTTCTGAATGTCAGCGATACTCTTTTCATGATCAGTTTCAAAAAGATAAAATGCTTTCAGTAAAGCTTTGTGAACGTCTTTATACAGTTCAGGATCCTCACGAAGTGCACGCTTCGTCGTAAGCATGACCGCTCATGGGTGGTTGGGCGCAACCTCTCCTGACAGGCAGGTGATCTCCAGTCCCTGTGCTTCCGCATTTGCAAGCTGCGGAATCCAAACTGCGCCTACATCGATGGCGCCCTTTTTCACAGATTCGATCACTTCCGGAGCGGAACCGAGCTCAACGATATTAACGTCCTCCTGCAGATCAAGACCTGCTCTGTGAAGCGCTCCCCGGAAAATAATATCTCCGGTGGACATTCTCACCATGCCAAGGGTCTTTCCTCTGAAATTTTCCCAATCCTTGAAGTATTCCGCATTTTCCGGAAGGGTGATCAGACCGCTTCCTTCATGCATCTGGCCTCCAAATACCGTCAGTTCCTCCTCACCCTGAGAGATCAGGGAAAATGCTTCGTTGGAGCCAAAGCTTCCAAGGGTGAACTTTCCAGACTTCAGCGCAGCGATGCCATTTGCGCTGTCATCCATCATGGTCAGCTCAGCTTCAATGCCATAGTCATTGAAATAGCCTTCTTCCTGCGCGATAAAATACAATACGCAGCCAAGATGCGCACCGTAGCCGATGTTGATCTTCCGAAGTTCTTTGGGTTCTGCTTCAGAGCTTGTCTCTTCCGCTTCCGCCTGAACTGCGGCAGATGTTTCGGTTACGGTTTTTTCTTCCTGAGCAGTACCTGTTCCACAGGCAGTTAAAGCCAGGGCAAGCGCTGTCAGGACAGCAAAAAATCGCTTTTTCATCTCTTCCTCCTCTTCTTTGATCTGACAAAACAGGAGGATTTTACTCAATACCTGAAAACGACACAAGAAAAATAAAATATATTTATAAAATTTCCCTGGCAAAGTAAACTTTGTTAATAATCGCGTTTTTGTTCATTAACGTTTATTAACTTTTTTAGTTCGAGCTGGGATGGGGCATCATACCGTACAGCATCATGGCGGTCTTCTGCACCGGCATGGTCTGAAGGATGATCTTTCCGGGTCCTGTAATGACCGTGTTAAAGAGGCCCTCGCCGCCCAGGAAGATGTTCTTTGCGCCCTTTATGGTCTGCACATCCAGGGAGCAGCTCTCCTCCATCATCACCAGATAACCGGTGTCCACGATCTTCCGCTCTCCCGGCTTAAGCTCATACTCCACTGCGGAACCGTCGATCTCCAGGAACATCAGTCCGCTGCCGGTGAATTTCTGCATGATAAAACCCTCGCCGCCGAAAAAGCCTCCGGCCATTTTCTTCTGAAAATAGATGGACATGTCCACAGTCTTTTCCGAAGCCAGGAAGCACCTTTTCTGAACGATGGCGGAATGGCCGGGAGAAATGGTCAGGGCTCTTATAGACCCGGGGAAGGAAGATGCAAAGGCGATCTCCCCCTCCTCCTCCGCGATATATCTGTTTCTGAAGAGGCTTTCTCCGGAAAGGAGCCTGCCGAAGACCTTTCCAAATCCGCCGCCCTCTGTTTCCATCCGGATGCAATCGTCCATCCAGGACATGGAGCCTGCCTCGCAGTAAAGCTCCTCTCCCTTCTGCAGGCTGCAGATGACAGCCGGAAGGTTTTCGCCGATGATTTTATATTCCATAATACCGTTCCTCCTCTTCGTGTAATGTATTCAGATCGCTGCTGTTCGGGCAGACCGCCTGCGGAGCCTTTCGCTTTTTATCTTTTTTACCAGATCTCCGGCATCCGCTCCTGATACATGCCGTCCCCTTCCTGGATATCATACAGATCCCGGAAGGCCTGCTGGGCGGAAAGCACTGCGTTGGTACGGATCTTTGCAGGGGCGTGACTGTCGATGGCGACGATCTGCGCCAGATATTCCTCCCGGTCCTTTGTGGCCCAGCTAACGGCATAGGCTTCATAAACCTTTTCCAGATCATACCCTTTTTCCTGGGCGATCTGGGTGATACAGGACACCGCTCCGAGATCGGCAATGTTTTCCCCGACGGTCTGCGCGCCGTTGATCCGCTTGCCGTCGATCTCCATGCCGTCGTAATAAAGGATGACCTCTTCCGCCAGCTCCTGAAAATGCGCCTTGTCCTCCTGGGTCCACCAGTCCCGCAGTTTGCCTTTTTCATCAAACTGGGAACCGGCGGTATCGAAGGCATGGGTGATCTCATGGGCGATCACATCTCCGATTCCCCCCAGATTTTCCTCCGGGGATGCCGCAGGATCATAATAAGGAGGACACAGGATCCCGGCCAGCAGATTGATGCTGTTATCCTGCGGAGCATAATAAGCGTTCACCGTCTGGGGCGTCATGTACCAGGTATCCTTGTCCACCGGCTCATTCCGGGTCTCAAAGACGTGATCCGCAGAGGCCTTGTGGCAGGCAAGGAAATTGTCGATATAAAGTCCCCCTTCCTCCGGGACCGACAGCCTGAGCTCATAAAGATCCTGAGGCCATTTCTCCGGATGGCCGATCCGGACCGTCATTTCCTCCAGCTTTTTATCCGCCTCTGCCTTTGTTTCGTCGCTCATCCAGTCCAGGGCAGAGATCCGTCTGTGGTAGACGTCGATGACCTGGTCTACGATCTCCGCTACCCCATGGATGGTTTCTTCCGGAAAATACTGCTGGCAGTACAGCCTTCCGCATTGAAATCCCAGCGGCGCCTGTATATCCTGGGAAAGCCTCTCCTCAAAGGGCGTGGTCTCCTCCATTCCGGCAGACTTGGCTTCGTATTCCATCATTGCCTCGAAGCTGTCCATATCCCGGTAAGCCGCGGTATCCTTCCGGGCGCAAAGCTTCACATACTCTTTCATCACCGGAAGATTTTCCTCAGTCATAAGAGCCGCTATAGTCTTTACAAGCTGTACGTCCGTGACGCAGATCTGTTCCTCGGGCTCCGCCCCGTAGATATCCTGCAGCATATCGACGGTAATGGTTCCTGATACAAGCGTCTCCAGCTCCTTTGCGGTATAAAGATTGTATATCTTTTCCGGATTTAAGGTATCTGCCAGGGAAAGGGCGTTCTCCGCCAGCTGCCTCATGATTCCTGCAACCTGCTCGGCCACGTCCGAGGCTTCTTCCTTGGAATATCCGTCCGCAATACACAGCTCCTTCAGATAGTCCTTGAAATATCCCACCTGGGCCTGGTTTGCGGGATCGTCGGAAAACCAGATCTCTTTTTGGAGTCCGGTATCCGCCGCATACATCTCCAGGATCTTTTTGTTTGAATCAATGAGATCCGCTGAATAAGTAAAGCCCGCAAGGGAAAAGAACTCATAATTTCTGTTGAATTGCAGGCAGGCCCTCATGAGCTCCTCCGGCGTTTCCGCCGCGTCCACCTTTCCGAAAAATTCAGAGAGGATCTTTCCATCTCCCCCTGCATTTCTGGCCTCCTGATCCATGCCTGTCAGATACAGGGCCCGGATGTTGTTTTCATCGCTGCCCTTTTCCGAATCCGGATCTTCCGACACTGTTTTGATAATGGCATCGATCCGTTCCCGGCTCTCATCATCCAGAAGGGTCGGCCAGCTTTTAGAGCTTTCATCCGCTGCGATCTCCCATTGATCCAGCAATGTTCCGTTTACCGCCTGGTAAAAATCGTCCTTCCGGGAAACCTCAGCCTCCTGCGGTTCCTCTGCCGCCTCCGCTTCGGCGGACGCCTCTGCCGGTTCCTCTGCTGTCTCTGCTTCAGCAGATGCCGCTGCCGTTTCCTGGGCTGTTACGCTTTCCTGAGGAAGCTCCTGCCCGCATCCATAGAGCGCCAGCGCAGCCAAAACAGCCAGAATCGCAGCTCTGCAGCTTCTGCCATGCAATTTTTTTTTCATAAACGCCTCCTGCTATGATTCGTTATGGCCTATTTCTCATATATCCCTGTCTTTTCCAGCACCTCTTCCACCCGATGCAGAGGAAGGATGTGGAGATCCTTTTTGACCTCCTCCGCTACCTCCGGAAGATCGTCCATATTTTCCTCCGGTATGATCACCCGGCGGATCCCCGCCCGCTGGGCCGCCATCAGTTTTTCCGGCAGGCCTCCGATGGGCATCAGCACGCCCCGGAGAGAAACCTCTCCTGTCATGGCCAGCTCCGGATCCACCGCCCTGCCTGTTACCAGAGAGGCCAGGGCCGTGGTGATGGTGATGCCTGCGGAGGGGCCGTCCTTTGGCACCGCACCGGCGGGGACGTGAATGTGGAGGTCGTTTTTCTCAAAGATCTCCGCCTCTTTCGGGAACATGCCTTTTATGAGGCTGACGGCGATCTGCACCGATTCCTTCATCACATCCCCCAGCTGGCCGGTGATGATGACCTTGCCCTCTCCCTTTGTCAGGGCGGTCTCAATAAACAGGATCTCCCCGCCCGCCTGGGTCCAGGCAAGGCCGGTGACGATGCCGGGCTTTTTTTGTTCCAGCATCCGGTCATGGCGTATGGGAGACATTTCCAGAAGAGCCCTGAGATCCTTTTCGCCGATGGTGATTCGCTCCTGGCTGCCCTCTACGATCTTCACCGCAGCCGTCCGGCAGAGGGTATCCAGCCGGTTCTTGAGACCTCTGACGCCTGCCTCCATGGTATAATCGGAGATCACTGCCCGGATGGCCTCATCTGTGATCTCAAGCTGCTCCGGCTTGATTCCCGCCTTTTCCAGAGCCTTTGGCAGCAGATGCCGCTTTGCGATCTGGAATTTTTCCAGAGCGGAATACCCCGGGAAGGAAATGGTTTCCATCCGGTTCAAAAGGGGCTCCGGAATGGTGTCTGTGGTATTGGCGGTGCAGACGAAGAGCACGTCGGACAGATCGTAGGGCACGTTCATGTAATGGTCGGTAAAATTGGTGTTCTGCTCCGGATCCAGCACCTCCAGAAGGGCCCCGGAGGGGTCTCCGTTATAATCCCGCACCAGCTTGTCCACCTCGTCCAGCACCACCACAGGATTGGAAGCGCCGCTGCGCTTGATGCCCTCCATGATCCGGCCCGGCATGGCGCCGATGTAGGTCCTTCTGTGGCCCCGGATCTCCGCCTCGTCCCGGATGCCGCCCAGGCTGATGCGCACATACTTCCGCTTCAGGGCCCTGGCGATGCTCTGGCCGATGCTGGTCTTTCCGGTTCCCGGAGCACCTACAAACAGCAGGATGGATCCGGACTGTTTCTGATTGAGGGCCATCACGGCGATCTGCTGGATGATGCGTTCCTTTGTCTTTTTCAGGCCGTAATGGTCTTCGTCCAGCACTGCCCTGGCCTCTCCGAGGTCGATCTTTGACGGAGGCTCCTTTTTCCATTTGAGGCTGGTGACAAAGTCCAGGTAATCGTAGAGAAGGCCATATTCGTGGCCGTCCTTTCCCTCCTGCCGCATGCGGTTCAATACCTTTTCCGCCTCCGCCTTTGCCGCCTCGTTCATGCCTGCAGTGCGGATCTTTTCCTCGAAGCGCCGCACGTCGGAGACGTTTTCCGGATGCAGTTCGTCCAGCTCCTTCTGCAGAAAATCGATCTGTTTTTTCAGAGCCTGTTCCCGGTACAGCTTTTCATCCTTTTCCTGCTGGGCGCTTTTGGCCTCGTCCGTCACCTTGAAAAGCTGCAGGGATTCATAAAAGGCCTTTTCCATGAGCTCCGTGCGTTTTGTCACGGAATCCTCCTGCAGGATGGCGTATTTTTCCTCGTCGGAAAACCGCAGGATCCCTGAGGTAAAGGTGATGATCTCGTTCATGTTTTTCCAGCGGAGCATGTAGCTGCCCTCTCCCTGCATCCACCGGGTACCCTTTAAGGTCTTGAGCATCTCCGCCCGCATCCGCTGGAACCGTTCCTTCCGCTCGTCGGGATCCAGGTCCTCGATGTCCGGCCGCAGCCGCATCTCCACATGGAAGCTTTTGCCCTCCACCTGCACGGAATCCAGATTGACCCGATTGGTGGTGTGCACAAGCCCCCACTGGTTGTCTATGCTCTCCACCACGCCTCTGACGCCGATGGAGAAAACGTTTTCCGGCAATATCTCGTCGCTGTCCTGTCCCTCCTTCAGCATGAGAAACAGCACCTTGTCCCCGGCTTCCACCGGCGTATCCGAAACGCTGTTCAGATAATCCAGCTGAAAATAGCAGGACACGTCAGGAAGGGTCAGGGAATTATAGCAGGGAATATAGATCATGATCAGCGCCTCCTTTTGACTCGTTATGATTATCATACCATACAGCAGTGGTTTATGATATAATCTGTTGAAAAGTGTCTGATTTCAGAATCAAAAAAATGAAAGGAAAAACCGTCGGGAGAGGTACTTCGATGAACTCTACAGAATTATTTTCCAAAACTTCCCCCTTAAAGCTTTTCTTCACCGCTTCCATCCCGGGGGCTGTCAGCATGTTTGCTTCGGCGCTCTACTATACCATCGAAGGGATATTCGTAGGCCATTTCCTGGGAGAGACGGCCTTTGCCGCGCTTAATCTCGCGCTGCCCTTTGTCATCATCAACTTTTCTCTGGCTGACCTGATCGGCGTGGGTTCCTCCGTGCCTATATCCATCTTCCTCGGCAGCGGAAGAAAGCTCAGGGCGGATATCATTTTCACCAGCGCCTGTATCATGATCCTTGTCACTGGAACGCTCCTTGGGGGAGTCCTTTATTTTTCTGCGCCGCTTCTCATGAGCCTCATGGGGGCAGAAGGAGAATTTGCCCGGCTTGCGGTGGAATACCTGCGGGTGTACGCGATCTGTTCGCCTCTTACGACGATCCTGTTTGCGGTGGACAATTATCTGCGGATCTGCGGCTACATTCGCGGCAGCCTGTTCATCAACCTTTTTATGTCGTTTCTCTGCGTCGTTCTGGAGGTGCTCTTCCTGGGCGTCCTCCGCTTGGGACTCTGGGCGTCGGCTCTCGCCACCTGCAGCGGCATGGCCGTAAGCTCCGTCATGGCATTTATTCCCTTTTTCAGGGGCAAGGCGCTGCTGCGCTTCCGGCGTCCGATCTTTACCATAAAGATGATCCGGCAGATCATCGCCTGCGGAACGCCCAATTTTCTCAACAACATTGCCGGAAGGATCGCCTCGATCCTCTTTAACACGATCCTGGTACGCATGGGTGGCGAGGCTGCTGTATCCGTTTATGGGATCCTGATGTTTGCAGAGGGCCTGATACAGCCCCTCCTGTATGGAATGTGCGATGCGCTGCAGCCTGCAGTCGGTTTCAATTATGGGGCAGGCCAATATGGCAGGGTGAGATCCATTGAAAAATGCTGCTTTATTTCCAGCGCCGTGATCTCCCTGGCTTCCATATTCCTCATTTTCCTTTTCCCGGAACAGCTGACCAGGCTCTTTGTATCGGAGCCCGGTCCCGGCATGCTCGCCATGTCGGTTTCCGCCCTGCAGATGTTTGCCTTTACCTATGTGACCAGGTGGCTGTCCTTTGCGACCCAGAGCTATATGCTCGCCATCGGCAGATCCCGTCCTGCTTCCATCCTCTCGATCTCCACAGCGCTGCTGTTTCCGGTGCTGCTGATCCTGCTGCTCTGGCCCCTGGGCCTTACCGGGATCTGGCTGAACTTTCCTGCCACCTCCCTCTGCGCTGCCGTCATGGCCGCCGTTATCCTGAAGCGAAATCCTCTCGGACCTGGGGACGCCGCATCGCAGGCGGGTAATCTTTCGTAAGCTGACAGAGCCGCCAGAAAAACCTGGGCACTATCAGATCTCATACCCATATTGTTTCGCGATCTCATGCAGCTCCTGCTCATCCGCCCCGATAACTCTGCCTTCGTCCAGCAGCATGGCACCCATACCTGCCGCCGCTCCGGCATAAATATCGTTTAAGATGGTGCTTCTGAGATTTTCCGCGTCGTCATTATAAGGCTCGCACATATCCGTTTCCTCCTGAAAATTATTTTAATTTATATATTCTATTTCTGTTTCCGCCTTCTGTTATAATAATCCCGTTTTTAATCAATTCATTCAGGTAATCACGGGCTCTCGATGGTTTCAACTCAACATATTCGGCTATTTCCGAAGATTTTGCTTCTGCATGATCGGTAAGATATTCGATGATTTTTCTCAACTTTTCATCTTTTATTGATGTCCTTTTATCGCCGATTTTTATCGCCGATTTTTTATCGCCGATTTTTTATCGCCGATTTTTTGGAAATTAAGCTGTAATTTTATGCGTTCCGGTTCAAATGTTTCTATCAATTGAGGCTCTTCAAATCCATTCTGGTTCCAGACAGAAAAGATACTGGGAATTCCGCTTCCTGAACGTTCTCCAATATCGATCAAATTAAAGAACTTAAGAATAACTGCATTTCTCGGATCAGATATTCCTCCGCTCTTTGCCGCATCGATTTCGATTCTGAAGCCTCCCACACATGCCCTGGTTTTGAAAGCCTCATCCTTTGCCTGTAGCTTCTGATACTCTCAGGATTAAGTACATCAGCACTCATTTCACTGATAATCAACATATCCTGTGTTCTAACCGAAGCGTCTCTTACCATCGCCTGATACTGTTCTTTTGTACAGCGATAATCTCCCTCTCCATCTCTGCGATAGGTATTTAACGGATTTCCATCAAGATAAACCGGACGATAAGCCCGGTCAGCCCTTGGAACATTGATCACAATGATCTGTTTTCCATCGATATCCTGGGCGAATACATCCTTATGGGATAAAAGATTGACGCTTACCTTCTTCTGATTGTTGACAGTATCCCAGAACTGCTTCATCAATTTGTCCGCATTCGGTAACCCCACAACATCCAGCGTTTTATCTTCTTTTTCAACAACACCAAGCAATATTACCCCGCCTAACGTATTGGCAAAGGCTGAATATGTCTCCCAAATACTTTCTGGGAGGCCACCCTGTGCTTTTTTTGCCTCTATACGATTATTCTCTCTGTATAATCCCAAATTCATAAAGTCCAGCATAGCCTTAACAGCCTCCAAAAAGTGTTTCTGTATCAGATTATATCATGCCCGCCGTCTCCGGAAAAGCATAAACATAGGCCATTGCTCCGCAGTCTCCCACCACTTTGCAACGGCCCATGCTTTTTTCACGTTTTATGCTTTTGTATTTTTAGGCTTTTTCTGTGTTTTCGTATGCCACGCGCCTTTTATTCAACCTTTCTTTCCCGTCCCAGGGCATCCGCCGCTTTGATGGCGGCGTAGAGCTGATCCGGCGTCACATCTGCCACCATGTTATGAATCGACTCCCCTTCTGCGCAGGCCTTTTCAGCAATCACTTGAATCTGCGCTTCTTCCGTAATACCGATCTCCGCAAGGGTGACAGGGAGTCCAACCTCCAGGCAGAAATCCTGAACCTGCCGGAATTCTTCCTTTGTAGCCCGCTCCAGAACAAGCTGTACAAGGGTCCCGAAGGCCACGCAGTTCCCGTGGGGCGCGCTGTGACCGCCCAGGGCTGTCAGACCGTTATAGAAGGAATGGGCCACTGCCAGACCTCCGTTATCCGCACCAACGCCTGACAGATAGACATTGGCCTCTATCACCGCCTCCAAAGCAGGCGTCACCACCTGGAGTTCACAGGCAGTTTTTGCGGCCTTGCCGTATTCCCGCAGGGTATCATAGCAAAGCCTGCAAAGGGCCATGGCTGAACGGGTGATACCGCCGTTTTCCAGGCTGGGAGCGTCCGTCCGGTCACAAGCTCTGGCCTCAAAGTAAGTTCCCAGAGCATCTCCCATACCTGCCACCAAAAAACTTACCGGCGCATGGGCGATGATCTCGCTGTCTACGATCACCGCTTCTGGATTCTTGGGATAAAAGAGATAGCTGTTGAAGGTCTTGTCGTCGTTATAGATCACGGAAAGTCCGGTACAGGGAGCGTCCGTGGCTACCACCGTGGGAACGATCACCACCGGAAGCTTCGCATAGTAGGCTGTAGCTTTTGCCGTATCGATGGCTGAACCGCCGCCTACGCCAACCACAACGTTGATGTCGTTTTCCTCTACCAGCTTTTTCATCCGCTCTATCTCTCCGACGCTGGAAACGCCGCCGAAGATCTCATACTGCCGGTAGTCCTCCTTCCCCTGATAGCTTTCCTCGATCTTGTCATGGCAGGACTGATAACCGCTATGGGAGCAGATGAAAAGCCACCTGTTTCCCAGGTCCTTCATTTCCTCGTGAAAATGCAGCAGAGCATCCTTTCCCTGCACATATTTCTGTGGCGCACGCATCATTCTTAATCTGAGCATCCTTTTGTCCTCCTGTGTTTTTATTACCATGACTTCGATCTTTTTCGATTCTGTCAGGCGAAAGATTGTTATTTTTTTATCAATCTTTATCTCTTATTATAGTCGTTTTTCAGAAGAATCAAATCCTAAATCCTGACAAAAATTTCACAAAATAAAGTCCCTTTTTTCTAAAAATGCATAAAAGAACGCAGCCACATTTCTGCGCTGCGTTCTACCGGCTGACCGCTTTCAGGTCATCTTTTAAAAAACTTTTTTCTGTAATCAATAATTGATTCCCGTTATTCCAAGAGCGCCGTCCCTGACTCCGAAAACGATATTTGCACCGCTTCCGTCCGTCAGCACAAAGCCTGCCCTGCTGGGCTCCAGATTCGCAGTGTCCGCCGAAGCCACCGACTGCAAAAGTTCCTCCGTAAATATCCTTTCTGATCCAAGGGCCAGAAAGTCCTCCCTCGTCTCCACGCCCCCGATCTCCGGAAGACCAACATATACGGGAAATCCGCTGAGGTCTGCCAGCTTTTCCAGGTCTTTTTCTGCCACGGCTGTTTTGATTTCCTCCGCAAAGCTGGCTGCCGCCTGGCTGTCAACCGCGAAATTATCCGCATAGCCTGTGGTTTCCTCCGCATCGTTCTGCGCTGCGGTCTGCTCCTTTGCAGCACTGGCCTGGTCCAGTTCTCCCACTGCAGGCTGCAGGCTCACGGACAGGATGTCCTTCATCTGGTGCATGGAAGCCGCCAGCCCGTCTCCCCTCCAGCGGTAATTTTTGCTGCCGCCCTCGGAGGTTTCGCCGTCGATGACCGGGCTTTCCTTCATGAACTCCGTAACCCGGCTTTCCCAAGCCTTTGCTTCCTCCTCTGTCACATCCCGGTTGCCGTTTACGATCCATATGGAAATGGATTCTACCGTTTTATCCGCTCCGCAGGTGGTAAAGACCTGACAGCTTTCTCCGTATAGATCTACCGTATATATTCGTCCGATATAAAAACTCTTGTCCTCTGTCCAGTTTTCCGCGCCGCCGCCGAAAAGTTCCGCTGTGTCCTCATCCTTCATTCCCAGCAAAGCGGCAACGTCCTGCAATCCTGCTTCCTGCACCTCGGTCTGAACCGTCACCTCCGGCGTTTCAGCCTGAGAGAGCGCTTTCCCCGTTTCATTCGTTTCTTCCAGCACAACGGCCGTCTCTGGGGAAGCCTCCGTTTTCTCGCTGCCACACCCTGCCGCAAGGCAAACCGTAAGGCCCGCTGCCAATAAATAGGTCCATTTTCTTTTCATAATCCTTCCCTCTCTTTATCTCTTATTTTGAAACTCCTAATGAATAGACTCTTTTGGGCCGCGAAAAGTTTTAAAAAGCAGATTTTTTTACTTCTATACCTTCATATTTTGGGAAGCCATCTTTTTCATATGATCTCCCTTATGGAACCATCCGCTCTCCGGATCCGTAGTACTCGTCTTTACCGTTCTTTCTCCCTCTGATCCCGATCCGTCTTTCGGGTCATCATCTTTATCCTTTAACGGCTTTTTCCCGTGCTCCTCCCGGTCCTTATCTATCTCAGCCTTAAGTGCCGACTCATAAAACCTTGCCGTCTTTTCAGCCGCTGCCTTTATAAACTTCTTATTGTTTGCAGCTGCCTTTATATGGGTAGAATCTATGAATACCGTGCTCATGTCCACGAATCCGCAGCTCATGCATTCACAGAGTACCCTTTCAAAGATCCGCTCATAGAGATCAGTCCCTTTAAAGCGTCTTGTATAATTCTTTCCGAAAGTCGTGAAATGAGGGACTTCATCCAGCATCGACAGTCCAAGGAACCATCTGTACGCTACGTTTACCTCTATGTCTTTTATAGTCTGCCTCATGCTCCGAATCCCTTATTTCCAGCGCTTTCTCACTATTTTCAGCCACAAAAAAAGACAAAGCCCGATTTTCTTTGGACTTTGTCTTCAGTCTGAGGGCTGGATCCATGATCCAGTCCTATTTATTTGATGAAACTTTATGTGTATCCTTTGCCCAAAAGAATAATTTCTAAACAGCGAAAAACCGCAGGTCCCTTTTATCGGTTCCTGCGGTCTGTCTTATCCTTTGAAACAGGTTTCAGCTTATCGCTTACTGCCCCATCTGCTTTGCAACTTCTTCTGCAAAGTTCTCGTTCTTCTTCTCAAGGCCCTCGCCGGTCTCGAAACGAACGAACTTCTTAACGGTGATCTTTGCGCCGTTTGCCTTTGCAACGCTGTCAACATAGCTCTGAACGGACTGCTTGCCGTCCTCTGCCTTTACATAGATCTGATCCATGAGGCAGATCTCCTTCAGTTCCTTGTTGATACGTCCCTCGATCATGCCGTGGATAACCTTCTCCGGCTTCTGAGACTCCTTGGGATCGTTCTGAATCTGCGCCATGAGGATCGCCTTCTCGTGGTCGATGTACTCTGCGGAAACCTCGCCTCTGTTGGTGAACATGGGCTTAAGGGCTGCAGCCTGCATCGCTACGTTCTTGGCCATCTCTCTGATGTCGTCGTTTACAACGTCGGTCTCAACGTCTACCAGCACGCCGATCTTGCCGCCTGCGTGGATGTAGGAAGCTACAAAACCGTTGGCCTCCTCTACCTTCTCATAACGGCGGATCTTCATGTTCTCGCCGATGATGGCGATCTGAGAGGAAAGCTCCTCTGCTACCGTAAGAGAGGGATCGCCGATCCACTTCTCAGCCATGAATGCGTCCATATCTGCTGCGTTGGAAGCCAGGGCCTGCTTAGCCACTTCCTTTACATAGGTCTGGAACTTCTCGTTCTTTGCAACGAAGTCAGTCTCGGAGTTTACCTCAACTACTACTGCGGTCTTTCCGTCCTCGGAAACCAGGGTGTCAACGATACCCTCTGCCGCAATACGTCCAGCCTTCTTGGCTGCGCCTGCAAGTCCCTTTTCTCTCAGGAACTCAACAGCCTTATCCATATCGCCGTCGGTAGCTGCAAGAGCCTTCTTGCAGTCCATCATGCCGGCGCCGGTCATCTCTCTCAGCTCTTTTACCATTGCTGCTGTAACTGCTGCCATCGTCTATTCCTCCTCAGATTGTATGTGGATTTCTCTGTAACTGTTAAGGTCCCGATTAAGCCTCGGTCTGCTCCTCAGCCTCTGCGATCTGCTCGATGTCGGTGGGCTCGCCCTCTTCGAAAGCGACCTCCTCTTCCTCAACATAAGCCTCGTCGCCCTGCTTTGCCTCGATCACGGCGTCAGCCATCTTGGAAACGATGAGCTTTACGGCGCGGATCGCATCGTCGTTGCCCGGGATCACATAGTCAAGTTCCTCGGGATCGCAGTTGGTGTCGCACATACCGATCAGCGGAATGCCCAGGGACTGTGCCTCCTGTACGCAGATTCTCTCCTTCTTGGGGTCGATCACAACGATCACGGAGGGAAGCTCTCTCATCTCAACGATGCCGCCCAGGTTCTTCTCCAGCTTTTCCATTTCCTTCTTTAACAGGATAACTTCCTTCTTGGGAAGCACGTCGAAGGTGCCGTCCTCAGCCATGGTTCTGATGGCCTTGAGACGCTCTACGCGGGAACGGATGGTCTTGAAGTTGGTGAGCATGCCGCCCAGCCATCTCTCGTTTACATAGAACTCGCCGCATCTTAAAGCCTCAGCCTTGATGGCGTCCTGAGCCTGCTTCTTGGTTCCTACGAACAGGACCGTGCCGCCCTCTGCTACCATATCGGTAAGGGCCTTGTAGGCGTCGTCAACCTTGCCTACGGTCTTCTGCAGGTCGATGATGTGGATGCCGTTTCTCTCGGTGTAGATGTAGGGAGCCATCTTGGGGTTCCATCTTCTGGTCTGATGGCCAAAGTGTACGCCAGCCTCTAACAGCTGCTTCATGGAAATAACGCTCATTTTTTGTCCTCCTTGGTTAAGCGTCTGCCTGTTCTCTGCGGAAAACTGCATGGGCAGCACCGTCCCGCAGACCATACCCAGGCATGTTTCATAGTTTCAAAAAGGCTCTGCATTGCTGCAAAGCCTTAGTAATATACCATATTCCGGTGGTTTCCGCAAGTATTTTTACGAAGCCTGCGCGCCGTTTTCCGCAACCGCTTCTGCCAGAGCCTGGTTCAGATACTCGTAAAAATCCACATAGCCTTCCGTGGAGGGGATGGTAAAGGTCACTGCGTCGCCGGTGGCGTTGATGTCCGCCTCCATGTACATGTGCAGTTTCATGGTGTCGGTGCCCAAACCGTAGTTAAAGTCCATCAGCACCCGTTCCTGGCTGATGTTGCCCTCGGCGTCTATCGTGAACTCTCCCTTGTACTGGTCGATGGTCATGGTCAGGCCCATATCCTCCATGGAATAGCCCGTGGCGGAAAGTACCTTTTCTACCTCGTCCATCAGTTCCGTTCCGTCCGCAGTGTAGTACACGGTGATCTCGTCCTCGTTCCGCACCATGGAAACGTCCCTGATATAAGAAAGATCGTCGGACTGGGCGCTGATCTGGGCGATCTGGGCATTGTTCAATGCGTCAGCGCTGCTCATCTCCATCTTGATCTTCTGGCCGTCGGTCTGATAGTAATACCAGCCGTCGGTATAGAAAGCGTCGGTCCGGACGCTCTCTCCCAGAAGCTCCATGCTCACCTCCATCACATATTCCATGCGCTCGCTGGCAGCGTCCCGGACCTTCATGTTTCCGTTCATGTTGATGTCCACAGGCTCTTCCCCGCCAAGCTCCATCCGCATGTTCATATAGTAGTCCATATCCATGCTGGTGGTGTCAGCGTTCCGCTCCGTGGCTGCCCGCAGGATCTCCATGGGATCGTCGCTGTCCTTGACATGCTCCCAGGACTCCCGCACCTGGGTCACGCCGTTTTCCACCCATGCGCCGCCGCTGTTGACCTGCCAGCCGTCGATCACGGCGTTGGAAGCCATGTAGCCGTTCTGATTGAAATAATAGCACTCGGAGATGCCGTCTCCGTTTCCGTCAAGCCATCTCCAGCAGCTTACGGGATAGGAGCCGTCGTCATCCTGCCACCAGTAGCCGATGGCGTCCTGCTTCCACTCCCCTGCAAGGGCGGTGATGCCTGTCAGGGCCGTAAGGGCCAGGGCCAGCGCGCCTGCTCTGGAAAAGAAATGTTTCTTCATAAGCCTCCTCCTTTTGTATGCCGAACTATCGTTTCTGGTGCTTCCAGTATAGCACATTTCCACCCGGAAAAAAGCTGCTTCGGAAGACATTTCCATTACGTTTTCCTTAAGCTTTTCCGGGCTGTTCTGAAGGGGCCGCCACCCGGCAGAAAAGGGCTGCCCTGGCCTACCGCCGCAGCGCTGCTCCAAGCCGCCTGCTGACAAAAGCCGCCAGCCACAGCTTCAGCAGGTCCGGCAGGATAAAGGGAATGACGCACACGGAAAGCACCGACGCAAAGCTGGTTGCTCCGGTATAGAGGAACAGGTACCAGAGAGTCCCGAAGAGATAACAGACCAGAAGCCCCAAAATGCCGGAAAGATAAAACACCAGCGGCCGTTTCCCGAAAAAATGCTCCGCCGTCCACATGCAAAGCCCGCATAGCAGGAAGCCCAACAGATACCCGCCTGTCACGCCGAAGATGGCGCCCGGACCTCCGCGAAAACCTGCCAGCACCGGAAATCCCACCGCCGCCAGCAGGATGTAGACCAGCACCGCCGCTGTCCCCTGTTTGCCTCCCAAAAGACCGATAGCCAGAAACACCCCAAAGGTCTGGAGGGTAAAGGGCACCGCCGCCGGAATGGAGATCCAGGAGCAGACTGCCATCAGGGCCGCCAGGATGCCGGTATAGGCCAGTCTCAGGGTTTTTTCCCCGGTTTTTGATTGATGATCTGTTTTCGGCTTGTTTTTTTCCATAAAAATACACCTGCCCTGTTTTTGCTGAGCATAACAGGGCAGATGCGGATTGTCAACCTTTTATTTTGTTTTGGTTTACTGTTTGTTTTCCTGCTCCTTCTGTGCAGCCTCGGGAGCTTCTGTTCCACCTGCTTCCCCGGCTGCTGCCTCGGAAACCGGCTGGGCAGGGGTCTGGTCTACGGCAGGGGTCTGTGCATTCCCCGGAGCCGGAGCGTTTCCGCGCCGGGTATTCAGGTTCAGCACCATGTTGACGCTCATGGGGTTGAGCACAATGCCCTTGGCGTTGGGAGCCATCTGCTTGGGCAGCTTGTCCGCGGTGATCACCACCGGCAGGAAACGGTCCTCCCGGTTAAAACGCCGGAACTCCATGATGTCCGTAAAGAGCGGATGGAACAGCTCTTCGTTGATCTTTACCAGAGGTGTGTTCTTGCTTTCCTTTTCCAGGGCAAAGATATATCTGCCTCTGCGGAAATGGGCCAGCATCTCCTCCTGCAGGGCCCGCACGTCCTCGTTGGCCTCAGGGGTCCTGCCTCTTCTGGCCTCCTGGGCATAATAGAGGGTGGTCAGGAGAAGCTCCGGGTTTTCCACCCAGACCTTGCCATCCTCTTCCTCCGGCATCCTGCGCTTGACCAGATCTCCCAGCTGGATGCCGAGAGATTCCTCTCCCTCCTTTACCAGAAGGGCGTTTATGCCCATGGTAAAAAGGTTTGAGAAAAAGGACAGTTTCTGGGGCTCCTCTACCCGCAGGATGCTGACGGGAATGCGCTGCTCCGCCAGCTTTTTCGCCTCCTGCTGAGCGGTCTCCGCATCGAAAAAGATCATAAGCTCGTCGTCGTAGGTCTCCGGATCGCAGACTACATAGGGAGCTTTCGTGCAGAAGGACAGCAGGGAGTAAAGCTCCTTGGCCTCCCGCAGGCGATGGAGCAGGCTCATCCGGTCAAAGGGGAGCTTTGGCTGCTCCTCTTCCTTTTTCTTGCGGATGGCGTCTCCGGCGGATTTCAGATCGATTATATTATCATCTTTTTTTACATCTGTTTCGTTCATTGGCTTTTCCTCGTTCCGTATTTCTGAAGGGAGGGCCCACTGGCCCTCCGGCTTCAGATTGTTCATACTCGTAGGATTTTACCACAAATTTCCGCCTTGCGCCACCGTTTCTTAGCAGTACTTGTCCCTGTGGGACTGAAGCTGGCCCTCCAGGGGCACGATGTCGTAGTATTCCGCTCCGTCAGCTTCGATGCAGGCCCGGGCAGCCTCCACGTCCTCCGGCTTCAGCATCAGGGAGATTCCGCAGGAGAGCTTCCCTTGAATGGCTCTAGGCGCGGGAGCGATCCTGTTTTCGATCTCTGCCTTGTCCAGAAGCTCGTGGAGATACAGCCCCTGCTCGTAATTTGCAAACAGGATATAATACCGCAGGTTCATTATTCTGCGCCCAGCATTTCGATGAAGGCGCTGATTATGGTGCGGAGCTGTCCTGCGTCGCTGTCGGTGTAGTCCGTCTCCAGGGAAAGCACCGGTATGCCGGCCTCCTTCAGGGCTCTGGTGACGCTGTATTTCTCCGTATCGTACAGGCAGCAGAACTTCAGGCTGCAGTCGATGACGCCGTCTGACTGATACTCCTTTACAAGCCGCAGGATATCCTCGATACGTCCCTGGTTGGGGGTGAAGCATGCGCAATTGGTCTTCATGTAACGCTCGGACAGAGCCATGAACTGCTCGTCCAGGGTGGTCTTGGACTCGTCCACCAGGTTTTCAAAATACCGGGTGCCGGTGCACATCTCCTCGCAGACCACGGCGCCGCCGCTGGTCTCGATGATGTTGTGGAGCTTCCAGTTGGGCACTGCCAGAGGAGTTCCGGTCACCAGGATGCGCTTGGTGCCTTCCTTTACCACGCTGACGCCGTCCTTGATCCGCTGCTCCAGCTCGTCCGCCAAGCGGTTGCACATCTGTGCGCAGCGCTCCGGATCGTCAAAGAAGGAGATCTGGGTCATCAGCAGGGCGTCCCTTCCGGAGATGGGCAGGCACTTTGACTTTCTGCAGTCGTATACCCGCTGCAGGGCCTTTCTCTTTTCGTTGATAATGTGGATGGCCTGGCCCAGATTTTCCGCGGTGATCTGGTTGCCGGTAAATTCCTCCACCTTCCTGGCAAAGGCGGCGATCTCCTCCTTCCAACGCAGGATGTCCTGAGGCCGTTTCATCTGCTGCCAGACGAAAGATCTCTTTATTATTTTAATCAGCCATGTATTCTACCGGCAACTTTTATAAAAAACAAAATATTACCAGCGTGCTTATAGCATATTTATATAAAAAGGACTATGATAAAGGAAACGATCCTGTGCCGGGCGACGCTTCCAAACGTAAGGGGCTGCCGCCGGAAGGACAGACAAGCAGGAGGCGCATATGCAAAAGGAAACCTTTTCCCTCATATCAGAATACGACGGGCTTTCCCTGTCCCTGGAGCTTTTTCTTCCGGAGGGCGTTCCCAAGGGAATCCTGCAGATCTCCCACGGCATGAGCGAACACAAGGAGCGCTATGAGGACTTTATGGCCTTTCTGGCGGAAAAAGGGTACGCTGCCGTCATTCACGACCACAGGGGCCATGGCGCCAGCGTCCGCAGCTGCTGGGATCTGGGTTATTTTTACACGGCGAATCCTGCTGCCCTGGTGGAGGATCTGCATCAGGTCAGCCGCTTCATAAAGGGCCGTTTCCCAGGCCTGCCCCTCTTTCTTTTCGGCCACAGCATGGGAAGCCTTGTGGCCAGGGTCTATCTGCGCCGTTATGATGCGGAGATCAACAAGCTGATCCTCTGCGGACCTCCCACACAGAACTCCGCCGTAGGCCTCGGACTCCTTCTGGTAAAGCTGTCCACCGCCCTCCATGGAGCCCGTTATCGGAATCATCTGCTGAACGAGCTGGCCCTTGGCGCCGCCAACCGGAAATTTCATGAACAGAACGCCTGGATCAGCAGCTGCCCGGACACGGTACGGCAGTTCCAGAGGGATCCCCTCTGCGGCTTTATCTTCACAAACAGCGGCTTTGCCGGCCTCTTTGGCCTCATGAAGGAGGCCTATATGCCCCGGGGCTGGGCATTAAAAAATCCGGACCTTCCCATCCTGCTGCTGGCAGGTGCGGAGGATCCGGTGATCCAATCCAAAAGAAAATTTGCCCATCTGAAATCCTTTCTCCGGTCCCTGGGCTACCGCAGCGTCAGGAGCCGTCTCTATGAGGGCATGCGCCACGAGCTTCTGAACGAAAAAAACCGGAAACAGGTATATCAGGACCTGCTCCGGTTTCTGAAAGAGCCGCCGCCCCTGCGGAAGGGCTAGGCGCAGCCCTATTTTTACAGCCGCTTTTTGATCCGCAGGATGTTCTGCCCGTTTTTATACTCGTAAGTGATCTCATCCATGCTTTTCTTCACGATGTAGATGCCAAGGCCTCCCACCTCCCGCTGCTCCGCCGGAAGGGTGATGTCCGGATCGGATTTTGCCAGAGGATCGTAGGGTACGCCGTGATCGATGAAGGTGATCACCACGGCCAGGGGCTCCCGCAACACCTCCACCCGGACGGTGGCCGGTCCCACCTGAGGCCGGTAGGCATAATGGGCGATGTTTCCGAACAGCTCGTCGATGGCGATGTCGATCTGCATCCGGGCCTTTGGGGAACAGCCGCATTCCTCCAGCTGCCGGTTTACAAACTCCGTAACGGCGCCGATGTTTTCCACCGTAGCGTGGTTCAGCACCTCCACAAGCCGCTGGCTGCCATAAAGGCTTCCCGCCTGATCCATTGCCTCCGTCACGCCGTCAGTATACTGGAAGATCTTGTCCCCCTCCTGCAGCCGGATGCTGCCTGCATGGTACTTCATCCCCTCCATGCCCGCCAGCACAAAGCCGGGGCGGATCTTGTGGGGCACAAAGCCCTCTCCCTTCCGGTACAGATAGGGGATCTCATGGCCCGCATTGACATAGGTAAAGTCTCCGGTGGCCAGATCCAGGACCCCTTCAAAGGCGGTGATGAACAGCCCCTCGCTGTTGGACTCGCACAAAAGCTCGTTGACCTTGGTAAACACCTGGCCCAGGTCCTCTCCCGGCTGGGTGTGGTCCTTGATCAGGGTCTTTCCGATGACCATGAACAGGGCCGCCGGAACGCCCTTTCCGGAGACGTCCGCCACCACCACTGCCAGATGACGCTGATCCACCATAAAGAAATCGTAAAAGTCGCCGCCCACCTCTCTGGCGGGATCCATGGAAGCATAGATGTCGAACTCCAGCCGGTCCGGAAAGGCCGGGAAGATACAGGGCAGCATGGAGGACTGGATGTGACGCGCCACGTCCAGCTCCGCGCCGATGCGCTCCTTTTCCGCCGTCACCGCCGTCAGGTTCCGGATGTATTCGTTGATCTCCGTCTCCATCTTCTGGACGGATTCCGCAAGGTGCTGGATCTCGTCTCCCGTGGTGATATGCAGGTGGGAAATGGCGGTTTCTGTATCGCCTCCGTGCTCCTCTCTGTCGGATACGAAGGATTCCGCCGCCTTGGCCAGCACGTTTACCGGAGAGACGATGGTCCTGTTTACCGCAGCGATCATGGCGGCGATCATCACGCAGGCCGCCGCTGCCAGGATGCCTGCCAGCCGGAACAGAAATTCTCTGCTGTTTGCCGCCACCTCATCCATGGAAATGTCCACGTAGGCGTTGGCGATGAGCCCGCCCTGACTCTCCAGGATCGGAGCAGCCGCGCTGCAGAGCCACCCGTAATTTTCATAATCTGTAATATAAGCCGGGAACTCCCAGATGCCCTGCTCCATCTTCAGTGGCGGTCACCTCCACATATCTGGCATAGTAGGCGTCCCAGTCCGCCTGGGAAAAGGCATCGAAGTCCGGAGCGCCCCCTTCCTCCCGGCAGATCTCCCGGTAAACCTGAAGCGCCGCTTCACGGTAGCTTAGTTTTTCCCGCATCATCGTCTCTACAACTTCTTGTTTGAACTCTCCTGTGTATCTTTTATTTGGCTTCCCTTTTGGCATAAAACAACACCCCATTCGTTAGTAGTATACCATACTGTCTAACAAATGGGGTGCTGTTCAAACACATGGCGGGCTTTCTGTCTATTATAACAAATCAAAAGAAACAAGGGAATATTTTCTTCCGCCTGCTTTTGTGATAAAATCTGTAAAACCAGGTTTTTGTGATGAAATCTGGACCATCAAGTTTATTGACGAAATCTGTACCATCGGACTTGCAGGGAGGACAGCGCTATGAAGGAGCAGGCCATCAAGGGACATCTGATCTCATTTTTTACGGTTTTGATCTGGGGGACCACCTTTATCTCCACTAAGGTATTGCTGGAGGCTTATCATCCGGTGGAGATCCTGTTTATCCGGTTTGTCATGGGACTGCTGGCCCTTTATCTCATCTATCCGAAGCCCCTTAAGGGCACCTCCTTCCGGCAGGAGCTGCAGTTTGCCGCCGCAGGGCTGTGCGGCGTATGCCTTTATTATCTTCTGGAGAACATCGCCCTCACCTATACCCTGGCCTCCAACGTCAGCGTCATCATTTCCACCGCTCCCTTTTTTACAGCCCTTTTATCCTGGCTGTTCTTAAAGGAGGGTAACGCCCTGCGGCCAGCTTTTCTCCTGGGCTTTTGTCTGGCCATGGCAGGAATCGCCCTCATCAGCTTTAACGGAGCTGCGCTGCACTTAAACCCGGCGGGGGATCTGCTGGCGCTGCTGGCCTCCGTCGTCTGGGCCTTTTACTCCATCCTGATCACAAAGATCAACGGTTATGGATACCACATCATCCTCACCACCCGGCGCACCTTCTTTTACGGCATCCTTTTTACCCTGCCGGCGCTTTTGCTGTCCGGGTTTCAGCCGGACCTTTCCCATCTTAAGGACCCGGTGATTCTGTTTAATTTCGTTTTTCTCGGCTTCGGCGCTTCCGCCCTCTGCTTCGTCACCTGGAATCTGGCGGTAAAGCTCCTGGGCGTGGTGCGGTCCAGCATTTATATCTATCTCAACCCCGTCATCACCCTGGTGGCTTCGGTGCTCATCCTGGATGAGCCCTTCACCCTCATGACCGCCCTGGGGACGTTCCTGACCCTGGCGGGTCTGTTTGTTTCCAGCAGCCGAAGGTTCCTGTGATCCTTCTTCCGGCAAGCCGCCTTTTTGCACAGAAAAGGCCGCAGCCCTGTTTCCGGCTGCGGCCTCGCTTTTGCCCTTTTTGGGGCTTTTTTATGTTGTTCCCAAATATTATTTACCGGCTCTGAGGCGTTCCGCCTACGCACCAGCGGCCCAGCTCGTCCACCTCATAGCCGTCCGTGGTCTTTCCTCCTGCCGCCATAGCCCCCATGGGCCCTCCGGTATCAGGATGGAAATAATAGCAGTATTCCCTGCCGGAAGCATCCGGGATCCACTGCCAGCCCGTCTGCATCTTGCCCAGGCTGCCGTCAGAGACAGGATTGAGGTAATACCAGCTGCCGTCTGCATCCTGGAACCAGCCTGTCAAAAGCCTGCCCGCCTCGTCGAAGCGGAACCAGCCTGCTTCTCCTGCTCCCTGGCCACCGAAGGGATTGTAAAGATATCCCCAGGTATCCCGGTACTGATTTCCTCCTGTGGAAAAGCTCCAGCTGCCATCCGAATTCTGGGTCCAGCTGCCCCGGACTGCGCCGCCGCTTCCGGAATAGCCCAGGTCTCTGTGGGAATCCCCGCCTGTGCTCCGTTCCGGCTTCCACACCGTCACGGTACAGGTGGCCTCTTTGCCGCCTGCCCGCACCCGGATCACCGTGGTGCCCACGCCGACAGCCAACACAAGACCCTTGTCGTCTACTGCGGCAATGTTGGGGTTGTCGGAAGAAAACACCGGCTTCACATCGCTTCCCTCCGGCGCTTCAACGGTCACCCTGAGCCACTGGCTCTGTCCTGCCTTAAGCCGCAGGCTTTCCGGCGAAAGGGAAATGCTGTCCACCGGGTTTTCTTCCAGCAAAAGCACCTGGCAGGAAGCCATCTTTGTTGGATCGTCGGCAGCGCTTACCTTTACTGTCAGCACGCCGCTTTCCTTGGGGGTAAACAGCAGCACTGCTTCCCCGTTTTCCGTAAGCCCGGTCCCGTCTGTCTCCGCCTCAAATCCGGAAACATCCACTGCGGAAAGGTCGCCGGAAAGTTCCCAACGCAGGCTGCCTTCCGCGTCCTCGATGGGTCCTTCCTCCCAGGCCAGGAGATTCGGCAGGAAGATCGCCTGTTCCAGGCTTTCGGGATCGTTTTGATCGAAGCGATAGACCGCCATTCCTTCCTTCGTAAGAGGCAGTTCGGTTTCCAGGCTGATTCCGGAGGAATAGTTGAAATCATACAGGTTGCTGCCGTTCAAAAGATAACTGGATTCCACCGCCGCAGTGGAGCCGAAGGACCAGCAAGTGTTGGTATAGGCCTGATCCTTTACCGGCGTCAGGACCCCTTCCTCCCTCAGATCGAAGGCTTCCGGAAGCACCGTATCCGGTTCCGGAAGCTCTGCCGCTTCCACAGGCGTTCCTGTCATCCTGTTCTGCAGAACATGTCCGTCCTGCAGAGAAAGGCCTGCTGCCGTTTCCTCTTTGCTGTTCTTTCCCGAAGCCTCGGATGGAGTAGCCTCCTCGTCAGGCTCCTCTGTCTCCTGACCGGCTGTGTCTTCTTCCGTCTCATCCTCCAGATATGGATCTTCGATAAGCGCGTAGTAAACCTCTGGATCGTTTTCGAGGGCGTCGATTCGCTCCGTCTCCCCTTCTTCCAGGGAAGCGTCGTTGCACAGCGCCTTTATTGCAAAATAACCGTAATAGTTGTTGGAGCCGTTATCCGGGGCAAAGGCATCGCCGATATCCAGCCACTCCCCTACTTCCGGATCGTAAAGGCTGCAGACCCCTGCCTGCTGGGGAATACTCGCCACCAGCCGGTCGTTTGCGACGATAGGCAGCGTCAGGATCTCTTGTCCGTCTCCCTGCAGCTTCAGAATCACCTCAAAGGGCTCTCCCGGCTCCAGGAGCACCGGCTTATCCAGCCGTACCGTATAATAGCCTGCGTAAAGCTTGGACCCGGCGGCGTAGACATTTTCCTCCTTCCAGCCTGTGCCGATGTCCTCCCCTTGATTGACTGCGATCTCATAACGGGCGTTGTTGTTCAAAAGGAAAAAATTCACCGCTTTCAGCACGTCGGCCCCATCTCCGTCCGCTGTGAACACCGTGGAGGCAAGCAGTTCATCCGCCCCTGTGGTCCAGGTAACGTCTCTCGTATAGGGAAGGCTCGTGACCTCGTAGAGCTTATTGTAATTTCCAGCGGTCTCCGTTGCAGTGTAAGCCCAGGTATTATCGTTTCCGAAGATCTGCTTGTCGCAGTAGGACACATAGTAGTATCCGTCCTCTCCTGAACCGGTTCCCCAGGAGTTCCGGACGATCCAGGCGCCGTCCCTTTCCGGAAGCAGATAATCGAGAAATTCCTCTATCTCTTCCTTCTGGCCATCCGTATCCTTTTCTGCGTCAGAACCGGTGGCCCTGCGGACTTTGGAAGGCGTGGCCTTTCTCATAGCAGGACGTTTTTCCTCTTTCGAAAGCGTTTCCTCCCCTGCGGCTTTTTCCGCGTCGGAGCCGGTGGCTTCCTGACCAGGGGCATATCCGATCACCCCTGCAGTATCCGGTTCGAGATAATAACGGAAATTCTCCCTGGGGTAGTTATCGTCCCAGCCTACCACAACCACTTCGTGATTCTGATAATGCATGTCCTCCAGCATGTCTTGCAGGACTAAGACCTGGTCTCCCGCAGGATCTGCGGCGGTGGTATAGTCCCAGCCGCTGTAATAGTAGTTTTCCGGCTTCTCACAGACAAGACTCGACCAATAGATGCCCGTGGTCAGGGCGCCGTAATTCATGATTCCCGCCTTGATATGGGCCTCCCAGCCGGGATTTTCGACGCCCTCGCCATCCGCATAAAATCCTGTATACCTAGGGGGAAGGGCCATGGCGTTCTGCACATGGATCTGCGGCTTCCCTTCCCGGTAGACGATGCCATCGTTCTGGAGGTATGCCTGATACTCCTCGTAGCTCTCCTTTTTGGAATCATATCCCCGGATCGAGCTCATAAGCAGCACATCTTCCGCCACAGGTCCCAGCCAGGAAGCATAGTAGCTCTGGGGCATGGGATAAATGCCGCCTTTATTGACGCCCATGCCGTCGTAATCCGGGGATTCCAGCCGGTACCACTGGTACCCCACAAGCCCCAGGCTGGAGCCTGTGGCGATGCAGCTGTAGTTTGGATCGATTCCGTTCAATCGGTAGGGAGAACCGTTCCCCTGCAGGGCCGCCACCATGTGCAGCTCGGAAAAATCCGTCTTCCGGACTTCCTGGGGGGAAAGCTTCAGCTTCTGCAAGGAAAGAGAATAGGGCTCCCAGGTATTTTCCGAAAGTGGAAATACCCGCAGGAAATAAGTTCCTGCCGGAAGGTTTTTCCGGCTGATGCGCTGGCCCCTTTTCCGCCTGGAAAGCTGCAGGCTCTGAAAGCCGCTGTCCAGAAGCTCCGCCCCGTACTGGCAGTCCTGGTCGTCGGATTCCAAGGTAATGGAAACATCCGTCACGCTGTCCAGCCTAAAGACGTAATATTGTTCTTCATATCCCTCCGGCAGGCTGTCGGAAAAACGGCTGGGAAAGCTTACAAAGCTGGTATTTTCGCTTTCCAGGACCGGCTCCTGTCCGGCCTGTTCCGTCCCCCTCCCCTTTCCTGCCTCCCCGACGGCTCCTGCAGTCTCCGCCAGCGCCGGGGAAAGGTTCTGGAAGGCCAGTGCGCAGATCAGCGCTGCTGCTGTTCTGACTTTTACTTTGTTCCATATATCCGGTCTTTTCATACGCCCCCTCCTTCGCAACATCCTTTGCAGACATTATACCAGAAACATGTTATTTTTCCAGGCTGTTCTCATCCAAAAGAAAATCGTATATGTTCATGATCAACACCCCCTCTTCGTTATAATGTGGTGCCGGGGTATCCTTGGTGATGATCATGCGCTTAAAGAAATCCCCGGTCAGCATCAAAGGCCGCTGTTCCTGTTCTAACTTTTCCTGATTCGGCATACCGTAAGCCGACTGGATATAATAGCGTTTGGAACCTTTGTTGCACACGAAGTCGATCTCCAGCTGCTTGCGTACACAGTTTCCCTTTTCATTTTTTTCATACTGCGTGACAAGGCCTACATCCACATTAAAGCCGCGGATTTTCAGTTCATTAAAAAGGATGTTTTCCATACTGTGGGTTTCCTCAAGCTGTCTGAAATTCAAACGCGCGTTTCGCAGCCCCAGATCTGTAAAATAGTATTTCACCGGTGTATCGATGTACTTCTTCCCTTTCACATCATACCGAATCGCCTTATCGATCAAAAAAGAATCGCACAGATAATCGATATACTTCTTGATCGTAGCGCTGCTGATTTTCTTTTTTTTGACTGACCGGAAAGTTGCCGACAGCTTTTCCGGATTCGTCAGGGAACCGATGGCGGAGGAAAGAATGTTCAAAAGCTCTTCCAGCTCTGCCTGATTGCGGATGTCATGTCTTCCCACAATATCCGAAATGTAGGTCTCCTCAAAGAGGGATTTCAGAAAAGCGATCTTCTGATCCGCTTCTGTAAAGCTAAGAACCGAGGGCAGTCCGCCGTACAGCATATACTCGTCCCAGCCGTCCCGTTTCGTGCCTGGATAAACCGACATGAATTCCGCAAAGCTGAGGGGATACATATGGACTTCATCGCCGCGGCCTCTGAACTCGGTGATTACATCCTTTGAAAGGAAACGGGCATTGCTTCCCGTTACATAGACATCCACATTTTTCATCCGGATCAGGCTGTTCAGTATGGATTCGAATTCCTCCAGCAGCTGCACCTCGTCCAACAGTACATAATACATACCCTCGTCTTTGATCTGTTTCTTCAGATGGGGATAAAGCACCTCTGGATCACGGAATCCTTTGTTTTCAAAGGCGTCAAAGGCGATCTCGATGATATGGCTTTCTTCGATGCCCTCTGAAAGCAGGTACTGTTTGAAAAGCTCGAATAACAGATAGGACTTCCCGCATCTCCTCATACCGGTTATAACCTTGATCAATCCATTATGCCGTTTCGCGATCAACAGTTTCAAATACCGGTCTCTTTTCACTTCCATATAGCTCGCCTCCTATTGCAGATTTTTGCGGTTTTCTGCACAAATTTATAATGACATTATATCATTTCAATGTTCTTTTGCAACGGATGTACAAAAGATTTTTGCAGTTTTCTGCAAAAATATATAATTAAGGAGGAGCACGCGGCCCCTCCTTTTTATTTTGAGGTATTAAATTTTATCCGATGATCAAATCCAAAGTAGCTAAGACTTCGGCGTTCAGTTTTTGCTCTCGCAGATAGTCTTCTACTACTGGCCCTGCCGCTTCCATTTTGGCCAACATCTCCTGCTTTTCAGTCTCTGTATCCCATGTCCAGGTATCCCATCCTTGAGAAATAACCAATTGATGCAGTGCCTCCGTGTCAAGGCCTAGCACCGGTTGATTGAGGCTTTTGCCATTGTAAAATATGGTATCGTTAAGAATATCGTAGGTAAATACATCTCCAAAATAATCTCTTCCTCCCCTGTTCCAGATAGTCACAGAAACTTCTCCGATTGCATATAACATACCGACGTCTACCTGAAGTCCATCCTCCATATCGAACAGGTCTCCTAACGTTGTCTCCTCAGTCATACCCCTTATGATTTTTTTCGCGCGGCAGCGTACAATGTTTGGATAATGCTCTACGCTTCCATCCGGATACCTGTACTCTGTAGCTTGTACTACAATGGTTGTTGAGGGATCAAGATTATCAAAATCAACTAACTGATACCATTGGTCGATTGTATCAGAGATAAGCGGGATTCCTTCCTCTCCATCATAAAATACATAATGATATACAGTATAGCCACCAATTTGTGACGGCGTCGGAGATTTTCCTAAAAGAGTCCAATTTAAACCTGTCTCTTTCAATTCATCTACCGACATGGAGACATAGTCTGTGTAGTCCCGGTACTCCAGCTCCTGCATTCCCGGCTCCCATTTTTCCTCCAACAAGGTGATGTCTGCGATGTCGAACTGCTTGTCAAAGGCTTCGTATTCCTTGTTGCCGACGAAGGGAAGCCAGCGGTCGGTCTTGATCTTGAGTTTCAAAAGCGCCAGGGCTTTCAGATAGGCCCGCATGGAGGCTTCACCCTCTGTCTCCCAGCTGGGGCCATCTTGATTGGTCCACTGGAAATCCATGGCTCCGGCAGCTTCCGCCTCCAGACCTACTGTGCCTTTGATCATTGCAGGCATTATGCCCATGCACATAAATCCAGCGCCAATGCCTATGCCGGCTTCCAGATTTGCCTCTCCGTCCGCCTGGGCTTTGATGGCAGTGGTCACATCGTGATGGTTGTACAGATTGATGTCATAGCCCAACAGCTTGGTGTTGAAATCGCCTCGGTTTTCCTCCTGAGAGCCAAGACCGCCATGATACCCCTCCTGCTGGATATTCAAGCCCTGTTTGTAGGTATCCCGGTAATCCAGCTCGAAGCTGGCCTTTACGGAAAGGTTTCCGTCCATATCCATGATCAGCATGAATACCAGCATGGGCTGAAGCGGATTGGAGGCAGTCTCGTTTTTGATGTCCTGCATGTTGAACCGGGCATTGTTCAATCCCAGATTAACGCCGAAGCTGGCCAGAACGATCATATTGTTCCAGTCAACGCCCTGAAGCTCCGCGATCAGATAATGCTGCTTGTTCTCCGGCTGCCGAAGGGATTCCCTCAGTTTATCCCGGAACTCGTTCAGGGAAACATCTGCTCCTGCGTCAATGCTCAGGTTCATGGCCTCGTCGTAGTTCACCACCGCTTTCAGCTGCTGAGGAAGCAGGTTATCCCAGCTCAGCTTCCACTCAAATCCCAGCTCCGGATTGATGTTTTCCAATCCGATGCTTCCGTTCAGGCGCAGCTGGTCTTCCTTTGTTTTCAGATCATTGTCCGCATCGTACAATACGATGTCATCCGCCTGGAAGGTCAGGTTTCCACCCTTGGAGGTTTCTTCAAAATTCACCTTGAAATGGTTGTTCCCTCCGCTTCTGGCTGAGGCCATCCTTCCGGTCCTTGAGGCTATCGAGGGCGTAGAGGGGGGTGCTGTTTTCTCCTCTCCCAATATCCTTGCTTTTACCTTTTTGACCCTGGCCCGGCTGGCGGTGCTGACTGTTGCAGGTTCTTCTTCCTCCTCTTCATACTCCGGCTGGTAAGCCAGGGTGCTTACCAGCTCCTCCCCGTATAAGACAGGCGTCCAGATATACTGCACCGGCTGATCTTTGTTGATGCCTCCTGCGGAATAACTGATATCCTCATCCAGCAGGTCCACAAAGGTTGCCTCCACTGCATGGATCACCTCGCAGGTTTCTTCGTCATACGCTGAAAGCGCATCTCCTTCATAGACGTCGTCATGACCGAGGTAGCCGATGGAAAGTCCCGTCGGGAATGCTTCGCTGGCAGGGATATAGATAATATCCTCCTCCTGAATGCTTCCTTCTTCGATGGCTTCCATCAAGGGGCTGTCTTCGGTCACCGCGAGATGGATCTCGCTGACGGATTGAAATGCCGCCGCTTCCTCGCTTTCTGCATCCTCCTGTTCCATTTCGGGAGTCTCCCCATCAGTCCAGTAATCCAGGATGCTGGAAGCAAGTTCATTCAGCGTTTCCTTTTCTTCCTCTGTTTCGTTGGCAAAGGTCCTTACCGTATCCCTGGTTTCATAAACCTTTTTGTTTGATGTCTCGTATACCTTATAGCCGTCGCCGCCAGAGGGCGTATTTCCGCCGCCTCCGGGAGTGTCCTCTTCTCCGGGATCGTCATTCTCACCGGGAGTCTCCCCGGAGTTCCCGCCAGTTGTACCGCCGCCGGAAGAGGTGCCGCCGCCGGAACTGCCTCCTGAAGAACCGCCTCCGCCGGATGAACCGCCGCCTGGCCGTGCGACAAACGTCTGTTTGGTGATGATTCCCTTTCCGGCTGTATACTGCACCACACCGTCTACGATCCAACGCCCCTCTGCATCCACCTGATAGCCGTCAGGCGTGGTGGTATTGAAGAGCATTTTTCCATCGGCGCCAAAGTAATAGCAGTATCCGTCGATCCACTGCCAGCAGTTTTGCAGCAGCTTTCCGAAGGCTCCGTCGTGGCGGGTATCGAAGAAATACCAGTTTTTGTTCTGATCCTGCCACCAGCCGTAGCGCATCAGGCCTTCAACGCCCTCTCCTGCGCCAGTCAGATAGTACCGGGAACCGTCCTGATCTGTCAGCCATCCGGTCTGCATTTTTCCTGTTTCATCAAAATGATACCAGGTATTTGCATCGGTAGAAAACCAGCCTTTCTGACTGTTACCTTGGCTGTCCTGAAAGTACCAGCTCCCGTCTCCCTCCTGCAGCCAGGCCGCCTGCGCGCTCATATTGAACAACATAGAGACGATCAGCGCCTGGGCCGCTGTTTTTTTCATAGCTCCCATAGTTTCCCCCTTTCAAAAGCTATATGATTTCATCATATCATATCGTCATCCCGCAATGTTCGTGCTGTCAAAAATGGGAGCAATTCTGACAAAAATAGGATGTATGCCAAGACCGCTTCTTCGATCGCATTTGAACAAAAAAGGAATACTGCTGAAAATCGTCGTAATCTTCAGGCAGTATTCCCTGTCTTAACATATGATCTGTTTTCTTTTACTGCAGCTTCTTTCCGGTGATCATCTCATAGCACTGCATGTATTTCTCGATGACCTTCTCTACCACATCCTCCGGCAGGGTCCAGTTATTGTCTGGATTTGCCTTGAGCCAGTCTCTTGCATACTGCTTGTCAAAGGAGGGCTGGCTGTGGCCCGGCTCGTAGGTATCCGCTGCCCAGAAACGGGAGCTGTCCGGGGTCAGCATCTCGTCTGCAAGAACGATGTTGCCTTCCTCGTCCAGGCCGAACTCAAACTTGGTATCTGCGATGATGATGCCGCGGCTTCTGGCATAGTCTGCGCACTTGGTGTAAAGGGCGATGGTGTAATCCCGCAGCTTTTCTGCGTACTCCTGGCCCTTGCCGGGATAGTATTTCTCCAGGTGAGCGATGCTCTGCTCATAGGAAATATTTTCATCGTGCTCTCCCAGCTCTGCCTTTGTGGAGGGGGTGTAAATGGGCTCCGGCAGCTTGTCGGACTCTCTCAGGCCCTCCGGCAGCTTGATGCCGCATACGGTGCCGTCCTTCTGATAGCTTGCCCAGCCGCTGCCGGTGATGTAGCCGCGGACGATGCACTCCAGGGGAAGCATCTGAAGCTTCTTGCACATCATGCTGTTTCCGTCAAACTGAGGCTGCTGGAAAAACTCCGGCATATCCTTTACGTCAGTGGAAATCATATGATTCGGAAGGATATCCTTCGTCATATCAAACCAGAACTTTGACATCTGCGTCAATACGGTACCCTTTTTGGTCACCACATTGTTGAGAATCACGTCAAAACAGCTGATCCGATCTGTAGCGACCATGATCAGATTATCGCCGTTATCGTAGATCTCGCGAACCTTACCCTCTTTGATTGGTTTCATTCCTAGCACCTCGTTTAATTTTACTTTTGAAAGATCAAAATTTACATAGCATATTTTTCCACACTTTTCCATAAGAATCAAGAGGCAATCTGACAAAATAATGGCTTCAGGGGCTTTTTTTCTGATCGCGCACAGGATCCCTGTTAATTTGAGAGAAATCTGCTGTGCACCTGGATCCTTTTCGTCGCTGCAGCGTCTCGGAAAGCCCTGTCATGCTCCACAAAGATCATGGTGGGAGCGTATTCCCTGATGAGATTTTCGATCTGCATCCGGGAATAGATGTCGATGTAATTCAGCGGCTCATCCCACACATACAGATGGGCCCTTTCGCATAGGCTTTTTGCCAGCAGCACCTTTTTCTTCTGGCCTGCTGAAAAATCCTCCATGTCCTTTTCAAACTGGACCCTGGAAAACCCAAGCTTCCGAAGGAGGGCCTTAAACAAAGTTTCGTCGAGGCCCTTTCCCTCTGTGAACTCTGACAGCCTGCCCCGAAGAAAAGAGGTATCCTGGGGCACATAGGAGATCACAAGGCCGGAGCCCATCCCGATCCTGCCCTCATGTTCCACCGGCTGCCCCGTCAGAAGCTTTAAAAGGCTGGTCTTTCCGGAACCGTTCTTCCCTTCCAGAGCGATCCGCTCGCCCCTTTTGATCTCAAAGGAGACCGGAGCGCAGACCGGCCGCCCCGCATAGACGGGAGCCACCTGAGAAAAAGAAACCAGCGTCTCCGAAAGATAGCTTAAGGGATAGAACTTCAGATCTTCGGCGGTCTCCAGGTCCTTCAGAAGTCCCGCCTTTTCCTCTGCCGCCCGCTGCTGCCGGGCCTCGATGGATTTTGCCCGCTTCATCATCTTGGCGGATTTATGGCCGATATACCCTCTGTCCACCGGCCCGTTGCCGTACTTGGAGGCCTCCACGCGGTCCGACCAGGCGCTGGTCCTTCTGGCCGCCTTTTCCAGTTTATCGATGTCCTTTTTCAGTTTTGCATTCTGCAAAAGCTCCCTCGCCTGCCGGTTTTCAAACTCTGCCTGCCAGGAGGAAAAATTTCCGTTCCGGACCTCGATTCCCGTCCGGTTGATGGACAGGATGTGGTCCACGCAGCCGTCCAGGAAGCTCCGGTCATGGGACACCAGGATAAAACCCTTTTTCCTTTTCAGATAGGCTGCCACCGTCTCTCTGGCCTGGGTATCCAGATGATTGGTGGGCTCGTCGATCAGCAGGAAGTGGCCCTGGTTCAGAAACAGGGCTGCCAGCAGCACCTTGGTCTGCTCTCCGTTGGAAAGGGTATCAAAGGGCCGCCACAGCACTTCTTCCTCCACCTGGAGATAAGACAGCTCCCGCATAAGCTCCCAGCTTTCCCCGCAGGGGCAGACCTCCGAAAGCACCTCCTCCGTAAGCCTCCCTTTATCAGACACCGGATAAGGAAAATAGTCGAACTCTACGGAAGCCTGTATGCTTCCCTGGTACTCGTACTGTCCCAAAAGCAGCTTTAAAAAGGTGGTCTTTCCCCTTCCGTTCCGCCCCACAAAGCCAAGCCGCCAGTCCGTATCGAGCTGAAAGCTCACCCCTTCAAAAATATTGTCATAGCTTCCCGGATAGGCAAAGGTCAGGTTTTCCACCCGTATCATAGACATCCAGCATCCCTCCTTTCACAATACGGTGCCGGACGGTCCGCGCCGTTGCCGGTTCCGCCAGGCACAAAAAATAAAAGCCGCAGGAAAATCTTCCCACAGCTCTCTTTCGACATAGACGGACAGACCGGCCCATCCAGGGCCATCTGCAATATTGTCCGAGCAGCATGATCATTTTTTCCTGCACAAAATACAAGAATCGGATTCGACCGTACCAATCCCTGTATCCTTTTCCGTTTATCTGCAGGAAATAATAATCATCCTTTCACCTCGATCATTTCTACTGAGGCTATTATATAGGCCTTATACTATTTTGTCCACCGTTTTATAAATTATTTATCTCTGTAATGTGACCCGCATTGGAGGATTTCAAGATGTTCCTCTTTAACCTTGAACACTATCCGGTTTTTTCATCTATTCTTACACTCCAGTACCCTGCAAGATCTCCAGTCAGAGGTTCCGGCTTGCCAATACAATTATAGCCGTTTCTATCAATACTTTTTAACAGCTCATTGATTCTTTTCAAAGTTTTCTTATCTTGTGTCTGCCAATGCAGATATTCTTCCCACGCTTCGTCATGCCATAATTTCCGCATTAGTCTACCTCGATAAGCTCGTGCTCCTTTAATGTGCTCTTACCTGAGTTCACGTCATCAATGCGTTTTTTTAGGCGGTTCATGTTTTCTCTACTGTAGAAGGGATCTGCCGTAATCTCAAAAGGAATACGATTATCCTTCAGAACGGCTTTAATGTACATATTGACAGCAACAGATGCATTAAGCCCTGTCTGATTACAAAAATCATCAAACCGTCTTTTATCATTCTCATCAACCCTGATACTCATTGTTGTCAGTGCCATCCTATCACCTCCGTTCAAGAGAATTATAGCACTTTGTAATACATTGTCAATATTTTGTATTTTTAAATGCCGCGTTAAAGTAAATTTCGGGTGAAATGTGGTGAATTTCGGTGAATTGTAGCCCGAAAGTCCCGTTTGTAAGGCAAAAATCCCTTTTTGTAAACGAAACGCTACTTTTGTAAGCAA
>CALWLA010000003.1 GCA_944381405.1 uncultured Lachnospiraceae bacterium
TATGGCAGCACGCAGATCCTTAAGGACATCGATCTCTGCATCATGGACGGCGAGATCGTTTCCATCCTGGGTCCCTCAGGCTGCGGAAAGACGACGCTTCTCAATCTGATCCTGGGACTTACGGAGGTAACGGAGGGAAGCCTTCAGAAACGCCGGGCGTTTTGGAAGAAGAAAAGACGAAAGGGAAAAGGCGGCGGAAGGCGCCGCCTTGGAAAAAGAGGAAAACAGGATGAACAAGATCAAGACAGTGATTTTTGACTGGGCAGGCACCACGGTGGATTACGGATGCTTTGCACCGGTGCAGGCCTTTGCGGAGGCCTTCAGGGCTTATGGAATCAACCCCACCATCCAGGAGATCCGGGAGCCCATGGGGATGCTGAAGATCGACCATATCCGCACCATGCTGTCCATGTCCCGGATCCGGGAGCTGTGGAACAAGCTCCAGGGGCGGGACTGGACTGAGGAGGATGTGCGGGAGGTATATCTGCTGAGCGAGCGGAAGCTTCTGGAGATCCTGCCCCGGTTTACGGAGCTGAAGCCCTATGTGCAGGAGACCGTGGCAGAGCTGAGAAACCGAGGCATCCGCATCGGCTCCACCACCGGCTATACGGATGAAATGATGGAGATCGTGGTTCCGGCGGCGGCAAAAAACGGCTATCAGCCGGATTACTGGATCAGCCCTGACGGCACCAACGGGGTGGGACGGCCTTATCCCTATATGATCTTCCGGAACATGGAATATCTGAAGAGTGCTTCCGTAACGGAAGTCATGAAGGCCGGGGACACGGTATCCGATATTAAGGAAGGAAAGGCCGCAGGGGTCTTTACGGTGGGAATCCTGGAGGGAAGCTCGGAGCTGGCCCTTTCTCAGGAAGAATATGAAGCCCTTTCGCCGGAAGAGCGGGAAAACCGAAAGGAAGCCGTCAGAAAGAGATATCTGGAAGCCGGCGCTGACGCGGTGGTGGAAGACATCCGGGGGATCCTGAATTATCTGTGATGTAAGATATAGATGTAAGATATAGATGTAAGATATATAAGAAGAAAACCTCTGCCTGACATGGGCGGAGCTCAGAAAAATGCTTCGGGCGGCTGCCTGAGGCATTTTCTTTACATAGATTTTACAAAATGGGGTATGATTTTACTTTCATTTTACAAGAAACCTGATTCTGATTTTACAAAGCTCCTTTATGATTATGCACGAAGTTCAGAAAAGAAATCAAATAACCGTCATAAGACGGTTCATGAGGAGGAAAATGATTATGAAGAAGAGAATTGGTACAATGGCAGTACTTGGTCTGGCGGCTATGTCCCTGGCAGCCTGCGGCAGCAGCGCAGAGGAGACCACCGCAGCAGCAACCACCACGGCAGCTGCAGCTGAGGCAGAGACCGAGGCAGAAACTGAGGCAGAGACCGAGGCTGAGACCGAGGCTGAGACTGAGGCTGCAGCAGAGGAGCTTTCCGGCTCCGTTGCAACGGATGGATCCACCTCCATGGAGTCCGTGATCGGTATCCTGGGAGAGTCCTTCATGCAGCTTTATCCGGATGTGACCTTCACCTACAACCCCACCGGTTCCGGTTCAGGCATCACCGCTGTTCAGGAAGGCCGTTGCGATATCGGACTTTCCAGCCGTGCGCTTAAGGATGAAGAGACTGCGTCCGGTCTGAAGGGCGAGACCGTTGCGCTTGACGGTATCGCAATGATCGTAAACAACGAGAACCCGGTAGCGGATCTCAGCATTGAGCAGATCGCTCAGATCTACACCGGAGAGATCACCAACTGGAGCGAGGTTGGCGGAAACGACGAAGAGATCGTTCTGATCGGCCGTGAGGCTGGTTCAGGTACCAGAGACGGATTTGAGTCCATCACCGGAACCGAGGACGCCTGCCAGTACCGTCAGGAGCTTACTTCCACCGGCGACGTGATCACCACCGTATCCCAGAACCCGGCAGCCATCGGATATGCATCTCTGGCTTCCGTATCAGATCAGGTAAAGGCCATCACCGTTGAGGGAGTTGAGGCTACCGAGGACACCGTAAGAGACGGCAGCTACAAGATCCAGAGACCCTTCGTACTGGTAACCAAGGACGGCGAGGCGCTTTCCACCCAGGCACAGGCATTCTATGATTACGCAATGTCTTCAGATGTTGCAGACCTGATCGCACAGGCAGGAGCCGTTGCTATCCACTAAACAGCTAACGAAGCAAAGAAAAGAAAAAAACTATGAACAGGCACAAGATTGAAACAGTCGTACACGGCATCTTCCTGGTTATGGGATTGGTGACCATCGCCTGCGTACTTATGATCACGGTATACCTCATCATTGCAGGTATACCGGCCATCAGGGAGATCGGCCTCATCGATTTCCTCTTCGGTACGGAGTGGGCATCCACCGCTTCTGACCCGAAATACGGTATCCTTCCTTTTATACTCACCAGTATTTACGGTACGGCAGGCGCAATGGTCATCGGAGTTCCGGTAGGATTTATGACCGCGGTATTTACAGCAAAGATAGCGCCGTTCAAAGTGAGGACCATCATCGAGGAGGCTGTCAGTCTCCTCGCTGGCATTCCATCGGTTGTTTACGGTCTGGTAGGTATGCTGGTACTGGTTCCGGGTATCAGAGAACTGTTTGATATTCCCGACGGCGCGAGCCTGCTGGCTGCCATCATCGTTCTGGCTATCATGACGCTTCCCTCCATTATAAGCGTATCTCTGACAGCCCTTGAGGCGGTTCCCAAGGAGTACGAGGAGGCATCCCTGGCCCTTGGCGCTACGGAGGTAGAGACCTATTTCAAAGTGTCCGTCCCTGCCGCAAAGAGCGGTATCGCGGCGGCAGTGGTGCTGGGCGTGGGACGTGCCATCGGCGAAGCCATGGCAGTCATGATGGTATCGGGAAATGCGCCCAATATGCCGGACTCTATTTTCCAGAGCGTAAGGTTCCTTACAACGGCGGTAGCAAGTGAAATGTCATATTCATCTGGTCTGCAGAGAGAAGCGCTGTTCTCCATAGCGCTGGTGCTGTTCCTGTTTATCATGATGATCAATGCGGCGTTGAACTTCCTTATGAAGCATGACAAGGAGAATTGATATGGCTGCAGATGAAAAAAAGACAATTGAATCCGGCGGCAGCGAAAAGGGCGCCGGCATGATCAAAAAGCCTCTTTCCGTACAGAGAAAGGCTTACATCAACATCATGACAGCCCTCATGTGGTTCTGCTCTGTCATCACCTGCGGACTGGTGGTGTTTATCCTGGCGTATGTGCTGATCAAAGGAATTCCCAATATCACCTGGAATTTCGTTTCCACGGCCCCCAGCTACATGACGGGAAATATCGGTATCCTGCCGGATATCCTCAACACGGTCTATATCGTGCTGGCATCCCTGGTCATCGTGCTGCCTTTGGGCGTAGGCGCTGCGGTTTATCTGACGGAATATGCCACCAATAAAAGGCTTGCGGGCATTATCGAGTATGCAGCCGAGACTCTGTCAGGTATCCCTTCGATCATCTATGGCCTTGTGGGCATGCTGTTTTTCTGCCAGTTCCTTGGCCTTCAGACCTCTTTGCTGGCAGGCGCCCTGACCCTGGTGATCATGAACCTGCCCACTATCATGCGGACCGCCCAGGAGAGCCTTAAGACCGTACCCCAGAGCTATCGGGAAGGCGCTTTCGGACTGGGCGCAGGAAAGTGGAGAGTCATCCGGACCGTGGTGCTGCCCAACTGTATCGACGGAATCATCACCGGATGTATCCTGGCAACAGGCCGTATCCTGGGTGAATCCGCAGCCCTCCTTTTCACGGCAGGCTTTGCCCATGCGGTGAACGACGTGATCAAGGGACTCCAGAGCGCAGGAGCGACCCTTACGGTAGCCCTTTATGTATATGCAAAGGAGCAGGGCGAATTTGAAGTTGCCTTCGGTATTGCGGCCATTCTGGTAGCACTTACCTTAATTCTGAATGTGGCAGCCCGTCTCGTGGGTGTGTATTTTAAGAAGAAGAGAGCTTAAGATGGAAAATAACAATATCATTTCAGTAAAAGACATGTGCCTGTGGTACGGACAGTCCCAGGCCCTGAAAAATATCAGCATGGATATTCCGGAGCATGCCATCACTGCGCTGATCGGACCTTCCGGATGTGGTAAATCCACATTCTTAAAGTCCCTCAACCGTATGAACGATCTGATCCCCAACGTGAAGATCACGGGAAGCCTGCAGTACAGAGGTACGGAGATCTATGATCCCGCTACGGACGTCAACGAGCTGCGCCATCAGATCGGCATGGTGTTCCAGAAGCCCAATCCCTTTCCTATGAGCATCTACGACAACATCGCTTATGGTCCCAGGGTGCATGGCATCAAGAGCAAGGCGAAGCTGGACGATATCGTGGAGAAAAGCCTCCGGGGCGCAGCCCTCTGGGATGAGATCCATGACCGCCTGAAAAAGTCTGCTCTGGGCCTTTCCGGCGGACAGCAGCAGCGTCTCTGCATCGCGAGGGCCCTGGCGGTGGAGCCGGAGATCCTGCTGATGGACGAGCCCACATCTGCGCTGGACCCCATTTCCACCACCAAGATCGAGGACCTGGCAGCGGAGCTGAAAAAGGATTACACCATCATCATCGTAACCCATAACATGCAGCAGGCTGCACGTATCTCTGACAAGACCGCTTTCTTCCTTCTGGGTGAAATGGTGGAATATGGAGATACGGAGCAGATCTTCTCCAACCCGCAGGATAAGAAGACGGAGGATTACATCTCCGGTAGATTTGGCTAATTGGGCATTCTAGTCTAAGGCAAGGAAGGAAACGTTTTTTAACTATGAGAAATCAGTATGAAGAACAGCTTCGTCAGCTGAATGAAAGCCTGACGGAAATGGGTGATCTCTGCGAGGCGGCTATCGGAAAGGTGAACGAGGCCTTAAAGGCCGGCCATCAGGCAGTCGTCAGCGAGATTTATGATCTGGAAATGGAAGTTGACGAGAAGGAGCGGGAGATCGAAAGCCTTTGCCTGAAGCTGATCTTGCAGCAGCAGCCCGTGGCAAGGGATCTGAGGCAGATCTCCTCAGCCCTTAAGATGATCTCCGACATGGAGCGCATCGGCGACCAGTGCTCGGATATCACCGACATCATCAAGTTCCTAGAAAAACACGGCGAGATGGAGCTGGAGACCCATGTGCATCTTGAGGCCATGGCCAATGCCGCCAGAGCCATGGTCACAAAAGCGGTATCCGCATATGTCAATCAGGATCTGGAGCTGGCCCGGGAGGTCATGGCCTCCGACGACAAGGTGGACGGCCTTTTCGACGAGGTCAAGAATGAGCTCATCGCCCTCATCGCCCAGCATCCGGACGAGGGAGAGGCATGTCTGGATCTCCTGATGGTGGCAAAGTATCTGGAGCGCATCGGCGACCATACCACCAACATCGCGGAGTGGGTGGAATTTGCCATCACCGGAACAAGACCGGAGACCGACTAAGAAACAAGCATAGCGAGGGACAGGACCTGGCAGAGAGCAGGTCCTGTCTTTTTGATTCCTGGCGGCGGGTTGGGCGCGGTTGGCCGGGAGCAGGTATGTGGGGAGCAGGTTTGTCAGGAGTAGGTATGCCAGGAGCGGCCGGGCCGGAACAAATTGTGAAATAAATGACGAAAATCATTTGCCGGAAGCCGGAGAAAATCGTATAATATCAAGAAAAGGAAGTACGAAAGGAGCAGATCAAAATGGCAAACAGAATCGTACTCAATAACATTTCCTATCATGGAAAGGGCGCGATCAAGGAGATCGTAAACGAGGCGAAGGCCAGAGGCTTTCAGCATATCTTCGTCTGCACGGATCCGGATCTTTTAAAGTTCGGCGTGACGAAGAAGGTGACGGATCTTCTGGATGAGGCGGGCATCGATGCGGTCAAGCAGCTGTCCAAGGACGTTGGCATTCCGGAGAACCTGGCAGGCAAGATCAAGGAAGAGGATCTGGACCAGCTGGCAAAGGACGCCCTGGCAGACGCATGCTGCCCCGGCAACCCTAGAGACACCAATCTGGAGGATCTGAAGGCCCTCTACAGAAAGGTCATGTAAATGCAAAAGGATATTCACGATATCCACGACCAGGTCAGAAATGACTACCGGCAGATCCTGCAACATCCGGAGGCTTCCCTTCTGACAGGAAATGCGGAAGCGGATACGGTTTCCGCCTCGGTGGGCTATACCCCGGAGGAACTGGCTTCGGTGCCGCCGGAGGCCAATCTGGGCCTTGGCTGCGGCAATCCCCTGCGGGCCGCGGAGCTTCAGCCGGGAGAGGTGGTGATCGACCTTGGCAGCGGCCCTGGACTGGACTGCTTTCTGGCAGGACGGCAGGTAGGGCCCAAAGGCAGAGTGGTAGGCGTGGATATGACGCCGGAAATGCTCAGCACTGCGAGAGAGACCGCCAAAAGGCACCGGATCCGGAATGTGGAATTCCGGCTGGGGGAGATCGAGAATCTGCCTGCGGCGGATAACTTTGCGGATGTATGCATTTCCAACTGCGTCATCAACATGTCTCCGGTAAAGGGCCGGGTCTATCGGGAGATCTTCCGGGTGCTGAAGCCCGGGGGAAGGATCTCCATCTGCGACATCGTTATCATGAAGGAGTTGCCCAAGGAGCTGCAGGAGGATCCCAGCATGCATTCCTGCTGAGTCAGCGGCGCCTCTTCAGTTGAAGAGCTGACCCGTCTGATCGAGGCGGCAGGGTTTCAGGAGGTTTCCGTAAAGGAAAAGCCTGTTTCCAGGGAATATGAGGAGAAATGGGGCAGGACCCTCTCCGTGGGAAACTACATCATGTCCTCTGCGATCACCGCGCGAAAACCGAAGGCCGAAGCATAAGACCGAGGGTCGCAGCGGGATAAGATAAAGAAATAAATCATCAAAAAACAGCCGGTCTGTCCGAAAGGACGGGACGGCTGTTTCTGTACTCCGGAAAGTGCAAAATACTAAAAAAAATATTTACTAAAATTAAACAAACCGGTTGCATTTATGCAGGGAATATGTATAATGTGAGTGTTTGATTTATTATATCCAAAGTTTAGTATTGGAAAACGGAAACGCCATGCAGCGGAAACGTCCGGAAGCAAGAAAAAGGAGGCGGGCATGGACATCGGAAAAAAACTGAAGGAGCTTCGGCTCTGCAACGATCTGACCCTGGAGGAGCTGGCCTCCAGAAGCGAGCTGACAAAGGGATTTTTATCCCAGGTGGAGCGGAATCTCACCAGCCCCAGCATCTCGACCTTGGAGGACATCCTGGAGGCCCTGGGCAGCAGCCTGTCGGAGTTTTTCAAGGAGGACCAGGAGGAAAAGATCGTTTTTCAGACCCAGGATTTCTTTGTGGATGAAAAGGAGGGCTACACCATCGAATGGGTGATCCCCAACGCCCAGAAAAACGAGATGGAGCCGGTGCTCCTGACCCTGCATCCCCAGCAGAAGAGCTGGGTGATGGACAGCCATAACGGAGAGGAGTTCGGCTATGTGCTGAAGGGGACCGTGGTGCTGATGCGGGAAAACAAAAAGTACCGGCTGAAGGCCCGGGAGACCTTTTATATCAGCGGGAAAAGCAGCCATTATCTGTACAACCCCGGCAGCACCGACGCGAAGATCCTGTGGGTGACGACGCCCCCCATGTTTTAAGAAACGGGTCTTGGGGCAGGCATGCCTCAGAGGACCAGGATCGATCATCATTAGGAAGGAAAAGGATATAGGGATGGAAGAGAAGAAAAAGCTGATCGAATTCCGGAACATCGTCAAGGAATTCGACGGACAGATTGTCCTGAAGGGCATCAACCTGGATATTTATGAAAATGAATTTGTGACCCTTCTGGGGCCCTCCGGCTGCGGAAAGACCACGCTGCTGCGGATCCTGGGCGGTTTTATCGAATGCACCGAGGGAACCGTTACCTTTGACGGAGAGGATATCAGCAAGGTGCCCCCCTATAAGCGGGAGCTGAATACGGTGTTCCAGAAATACGCCCTGTTCCCCCATATGAGCGTATACCAGAACATTGCCTACGGCCTTAAGATCAAAAAGATGAGCAAGGACGTCATCGAGCAGAAGGTCATGAAGATGCTCAGGCTCATCGGTCTGGAGGGCTATGAAAACAAGAACGTCACCCTGCTTTCCGGCGGCCAGCAGCAGCGGGTGGCCATCGCAAGAGCCCTGGTGAACGAGCCTCAGGTACTGCTTCTGGACGAGCCCCTTGGCGCCCTGGATCTGAAGCTCCGGAAGGAGATGCAGTACGAGCTGAAGCGGATCCAGCAGGAGGTGGGCATCACCTTCATCTTCGTTACCCACGACCAGGAGGAGGCCCTGACCATGTCCGACAAGATCGTGGTGATGAAGGACGGAGAGATCCAGCAGGTAGGCACGCCGGAGGATATTTACAACGAGCCTGCAAACCGTTATGTGGCGGATTTCATCGGAGAAAGCAACATCATCCCCGGCAGGATGATCGAGGACAAAAAGGTGCAGTTCGACGACAAGCTCTTCGACTGCGTGGATTTTGGCTTTAAGGAGAACGAGCCGGTGGACGTGGTGATTCGTCCGGAGGACCTGAACATCGTTCCGGTCTCCCAGGGAAAGCTGACGGGAACCGTGGAGAGCGTGCTGTTCAAGGGCGTCCATTACGAGCTGGTGGTGGAGACGGTGCCGGGCACCAGCGTGACGGTGAACATGCGGATCCTTGCCAACAACGAGGTGTCCTCGGAAAACGGCAGGGAAAAGATCAGCGCCAACGATTTCTTCGTGGACATCGAGGACATGAAGGATCTGGACGACAAGGAGATCATCGCCCGGGCGGATGCCCAGGCCTGGGATCCGGAAACGGACGAATACATTTCCATCAGCAGGATCCAGTACGACCTGAAGCCGGAGATCGGCCAGTATCCCGTGACCTTCCAGACGGCGGCGGGAACGGAGATCAAAAAGACCATCTTCGTGGTAGACCAGCCCTTTGTGAAAAACGAGCGGGCGAATGAGGCGGTCAGCGCCTTCAACTTCTTTAAGACGGTGGACGAGATCGAGGAGTCCGTGGCCCTGGATACGGATCTGAAGACCTGGGCCAACGCCCAGGGCTGGAAGCTGTCCAACGAAGAGGAATCGGTGGACATCAGCGTAGACTATGATTTTGATCCCGCGGAGGTAAAGGCCGGAGGCGTTTACCGCATCACCTTCTCCACCACGGGACGGGAATTCAAGGTAAAGACCACGGATTACATAGAGGAGGGACAGGAAGTCGGCCTGACCTTCGATCCGGAGGATATCCATGTGATGGAAAAGATGGTGTTCTAAATGAAGAGATTTCCACAGCTTGCCATTCCCTATATCGTCTGGAGCGCCCTGATGCTGCTTCTGCCAATGCTGCTGATCGCGCTCTATTCGGTGACAAACCAGGGTAACAGCATCGTTTCCTTTACCTTTACCCTGGAGCAGTACCATAAATTCTTTACGGATCCCGACTTCCTGCTGATTTTATGGAGATCGCTCACCATTGCGGTGAAAACCACCATCATCTGCGTGCTGCTGGGGTATCCGGTGGCCTATTTCATCGCCAACAGCAGCGAAAAAATGCAGAATGTTCTGATCTTTGCCATTACCATCCCAACCTGGATCAATATGCTGGTGCGGACCTATGCCTGGATCGGGCTTTTGTCCGATGGCGGCATCTTCCAGAGCCTCCTTTCCCTTCTGGGCTTCCCGGATGTGGAGCTGATGTACACCGAAGGGGCGGTGATGCTGGGCATGGTATATAACTTCATTCCCTTTATGATCCTTCAGGTCAACACCTCTCTCAGCAAGATGGACAAGTCCCTGCTGGAGGCCAGCGCGGACCTGGGAGCAGACGGGGTGCAGACCTTTCTGCGGGTGACGCTGCCCCTTTCTCTGCCGGGGGTCGTCAGCGGCATTACCCTGGTGTTCCTGCCTGCGGTAAGCTCCTTCTTTATTCCCAAGCTTCTGGGAGGCGGACAGTTCTTCCTCATCGGTAACGTCATCGAGAACCAGTTCATCACCGTAGGAGAATGGAATTTCGGCAGCGCCATTTCCATGATCATGGCGGTGATCATGATGCTGAGCATGTATCTGGTAAGACGGCTTGACAAGGACGACAGCGCGGAAAGGCGGGTGACAGGCGTATGAAAAAGAACAAAAGAATATTCGGCAAGATCCTGATGGGGCTGATGATCCTGTTCTTTTATCTGCCCATCGTCTTTATGATCGTCTTCTCCTTTAACGAGAGCAAATCCCTGACCCACTTTACGGGCTTCAGCCTTCAGTGGTATGAGCGGATGTTCCGGAACCGGGAGATGATGGATTCCCTTTATACCACCATCCTGGTGGCATGCATCGCCACGGTGGTGTCCACGATCCTGGGGACCATCAGCGCCATCGGCCTTTCCAAGTCAAAAAAGGTGGTCCACGATCTGGTGATGCAGGTGAACGATTTTCCGCTGATGAATCCGGAGATCGTCACCGCCATCGGGCTGATGCTTTTATTTATTACCTTTCATATCGAACGAGGCTTTATGACCATGTTGCTGGCCCATATCGCCTTTTGCACGCCATATGTGATCCTGAGCGTCATGCCCAAGATCCGCTCTCTGGATCCCAATCTGGCGGATGCGGCGATGGATCTGGGGGCAACCCCCTGGAAGGCCCTGACCTCGGTCATCGTGCCCCAGATCATGCCGGGTATTTTTTCCGGCGCGCTGATCGCCTTCACCATGTCCTTTGACGATTTCATCATTTCCTATTTCGTCACGGGACGGGGCGTGAAAAACCTGAGCATCATGGTATACACCATGAGCAAGCGGGTGAACCCCAGCATCAACGCCATCTCGACGCTGGTGGTACTGCTGATCACAGTGGTACTGGTGCTGGTAAACGTAGTGCCTATCCTGCGGGAACGGCAGGTAAAAGCCAGAAAAGCGAAGGCCCTGGCGGAAAATAAATAAATATAGAAGAAAGACGCCGTCCCCGGGGCGGCAAGGGAGGAAGAAAAAGGATGAAAAAAGCTATGAGAACTGCTGCGGCAGCAGCACTGGTACTTGGAAGCGCATGGATGCTGGCAGGCTGCGGCGGCAGCGAGTCGGAGGGGGCCTATGCAGGGCAGACCCTTCATATCTATAACTGGGGCGAGTACACGGGAGAAAATCAGATCGCTGATTTTGAAGCCCTGACAGGTGCGAGAGTGGTGATGGACAACTTTGAGTCCAACGAGCAGATGTATATCAAGGTGGCAAACGGAGATTCCTTCGATATCCTGGTGCCCAGCGACTATATGATCGAGCGGCTGATCCAGGAGAATCTTCTGCAGAAACTGGACCAGGGCAAGCTGACCTGTCTGGACAAGCTGACCGACGGCGTAAAGGGGCTGCCCTATGACCCCAACAACGAATACTCCATTCCTTATTTCTGGGGAACGGTAGGCATCGTTTACGACAAGAACAAGGTCAGCGAAGAGGACCTTGAGGCTGAGGGCTTCAATATCTTTCTGGATGAAAAATATAAGGGAGACATCTACCTTTACGATTCCGAGCGGGATTCCTTTATGATGGCCTTGAAGGCCCTGGGGTATTCCATGAACACCAAGGACGAGGCGGAGCTGCAGGAAGCCTATGACTGGCTGGTGCAGTGTGTGGAGACCATGGAGCCGGAGATCGTAACGGATGAGATCATCGACAACATGGCGCAGGGCAGAAAGGCTCTGGGACTGATCTATTCCGGCGACGCCGCCTATGTGATGAGCGAGAACGAGGACATGGGCTTTTTCATGCCGGAAAGCGGCACCAACCTCTGGTCCGACGCCATGGTGATTCCGAAAAACGCGGAGCATGTGGACCTGGCCCATGAGTTCATCAACTTCGTATCCGATTATGAGGGCGCTATGGACAATTCCGTAACGGTGGGCTATACCTCCCCCAACGCAGAGGTGATGGAGGAGCTGTCCTCCGAGGGCGGCGATTACTATGGCATCAACGCCTACATCCCCAGGACCGGCAACCCCAACGACGAGGTATTCGTCTATGACGAGGCTACCAGAAAGGTGATTTCCGAGCTCTGGAGCAAGGTAAAGGTGGCGGCGTCCAACGCCTGATCCGGATAAAAAGAAAGGCCTTCGGGCTGTTCAAAGAGAAAGAGGATAAAAAATGAAACAAGAACGAGAACTTCCGGCAAAATCAAGAGGCCGCAAAGGAGCTTTCGGGGCGGCTCTGCTGATGGCGGCGGCCGCAGGAGGGCTGCTGCTGACTGGCTGCGGCAGCGCTTCCGCTGACAAGCCCTACGCGGGGCAGACCCTGTACATCTACAACTGGGGCGAATACACCGGGGACAACCTGATCCCGGACTTTGAGGATATGACCGGGGCCAAGGTGGTGATCGACAGCTTCGACTCCAACGAGCAGATGTACATCAAGGTGGCAAACGGAGACAGCTACGATCTGCTGGTGCCCAGCGACTACATGATCGAGCGGCTGATCAAGGAAGACCGGCTCCAGAAGCTGGACCACAGCAAGCTGACCTGCATGGATCTCCTGGACGACGGAGCCAAGGATCTGGCCTACGATCCGGGGAACGAATATTCCGTCCCCTATTTCTGGGGCACCGTGGGCATCGTTTATGACAAAAACAAGGTCAGCGAGGAGGAGCTTGCAGAAAAGGGCTTCAATATTTTCCTGGACGAAAAATATAAGGGAGATATCTACCTCTACGATTCCGAACGGGATTCCTTTATGATGGCCCTGAAGGCCCTGGGGTACTCCATGAACACCAAGGACGAGGCGGAGCTTCAGGAGGCCTATGAGTGGCTTCTGCAGTGTGTGGAGACCATGGAGCCGGAGATCGTGCTGGACGAGATCATCGACAACATGGCGCAGGGTCGGAAGGCGCTGGGGCTGGTGTATTCCGGCGACGCCACCTATGTGATGGCGGAAAACGAGGACATGGGTTATTTCATGCCGGAAACCGGCACCAATCTCTGGACGGACGCCATGGTGATCCCGAAAAACGCGGAGCATGTGGACCTGGCCTATGAATTCATCAACTACACCTCCGGCTACGACGGGGCCCTGGACAATGCTCTGGGCATCGGCTATACGCCGCCGAACATAGAGGTGATGGAGGAGCTGTCCGCCGAAGGCGGGGAGTATGAGGGCATCAACGCCTTCATCCCTCGCAGCGACAACCCCAACGACGAGGTATTCACCTATGACGAGGAGACCCGGAAGGTGATCGCGGATCTCTGGAGCAAGGTAAAGCTGGCGGCGGCGAACGCGGAATAAAAGAAAAAAGCTTTTTGCCGGGATAGAACCGGCAGAAGGAGGAAAGACCTGCGATGAACATCAATGAACAACTGCTTGGGTTTATTCAGAAGAGCCCCTGCTGCTTCCAGGCAGCGGAGGCGTTACGGGAAAGGCTGCTTTCAGAGGGCTTTCAGGAGCTTTCTGAAAAGGAAAGATGGCGCCTTACGCCGGGAAACTATTTTGTGCTGCGGAATCATTCTGCCCTGATCGCTTTTACCATTCCGGAGGAAGGAACCGGAAAACGGGCCTTCCATATGGCGGCCAGCCATTCCGATTCCCCTTCCTTCAAGATCAAGGAAAACCCGGAGATGGTGGTGGAAGGGCATTATGTGAAGCTGAATGTGGAAAAGTACGGCGGCATGCTCTGCGCCCCCTGGTTTGACAGGCCCCTTTCCGTAGCGGGAAGGCTCTTTCTGCGGGGAGAACAGGGCATCGAGGAGCGGCTTGTGGACCTCGGCAGGGATGCGCTGATGATCCCCAATGTGGCCATTCACATGAACCGGAAGGCAAACGAAGGCTATGCCTATGATCCCCAGGTGGATATGCTGCCCCTTTTTGCCCTGGGAGGGGAAAAAGGCGGCTTCTGGAAGCTTACGGCAGAGGCTGCTGGGGTTTCAGAGGAGGATATCCTGGGACACGACCTCTTTTTGTATAATAGGACGCCGGGAATCATCTGGGGACCGGAGGAAGAATTCGTTTCTGCCCCCAGGCTGGACGATCTGCAGTGCGCTTTCGGCACTCTGGAGGGCTTCCTTCGGGGCGGAAGGAAGGAGCAGATCAGCCTGTGCTGCGTGCTGGATAACGAAGAGGTGGGAAGCGCCACCCGGCAGGGCGCTGGCTCTACCTTCCTGTACGACACCCTGCAGCGCATCGCCGGGGCCCTGGGCTGGGATTATGAGGATTACCTCACGGCCCTTGCCCAAAGCTTTCTGGTTTCCGCAGACAACGCCCATGCAGTGCATCCCAATCACAAGGAGCTGACGGACCCCACCAACCGGCCCTACATCGGCGGCGGCATCGTGATCAAATACAACGCCCAGCAGAAGTACTGCACCGACGGCTATTCTGCGGCTTATTTCAGAACGCTCTGCGAGAAAGCCGGCGTGGCCTGCCAGACCTTTGCCAACCGGTCAGACATGCCGGGAGGCTCCACCCTGGGGAACATTTCCAATACCCGGGTAGCGGTGAACAGCGTGGATATCGGACTTCCCCAGCTGGCCATGCATTCCCCCTATGAAACTGCGGGGACAGCGGATACGGAAGCCCTGGTAAAGGCCATGGAGGTGTTCTTTGCATAAGGAAAAAACAGAAGGAGCGGCGGAGCTGCAGGAGCAGGGAGGGAGGAAGGCCCGTGAGGAAGCGCTTTCAGCCCTCCCTGGCTGTCTGTGCCTTTGGTTTGAAAAACACAAGCGGCAGCTGCCCTGGCGGGATACCGGCGATCCTTACGACGTATGGATCTCTGAGATCATGTTGCAGCAGACCCGGGTGGAGGCGGTAAAGGGATATTTCCTGCGGTTTCGGGAGGCCCTTCCGGATATTGCGGCTTTGGCGGCCTGCCCGGAGGACCGGCTTTTAAAGCTGTGGGAGGGCCTTGGCTACTACAGCCGGGCCAGGAACCTGAAAAAATGCGCCGGGATCCTGATGGAGGAATACGGCGGAAGGCTTCCGGCGGATCATGGCGCGCTTTTGAAGCTGCCTGGCATCGGCCCTTATACTGCCGGAGCCATCGCCTCCATCGCCTTTGGCCTTCCTGTGCCTGCGGTGGACGGAAACGTGCTGCGGGTCCGGGCCAGAATCGCCGGGGATGTGGGAGATATCGCCCTGCCGGAGACGAAAAAGCAGGCGGAGGCGGATCTCAAAGAGGTGCTACAGGCCTATGAAAAAGAGGGCGGAAACGCCGGAACCTTCAATCAGGCGCTGATGGAGCTGGGGGCCATCGTCTGCGTGCCCAACGGACCGCCTCTTTGCGAAAGATGCCCGGCAGCAGGGCTCTGCGCCGCAAGGCGGGAGGGAACCATCGGACAGCTGCCGGTCAAATCCGGGAAAAAGCCCAGGAGGATCGAGGAAAAGACCGTGGTGATCCTGCAGGACGGAGACCGGTTCCTGATTCAAAAAAGACCCACAAAGGGCCTTCTGGCAGGGCTTTATGAATTCCCCTCCCTGCCGGGCTTCCTTTCGGCGGAAGAGGTGCTGGCAAAGGTAGAGGGCCTGGGATTGGAGCCGGTACGCATCACGGCGCTGCCTACGGCAAAGCATATCTTCACCCATGTGGAATGGCGGATGCAGGGCTATCTTGTAAAGCTGGCGGCGGAAAGCCGGGTGGAGGAAACGCTCCTTTCCCAGAAAGAACGGGACAGCTGGATCAAGCCCCACCGTTTCGTGACCCGGGAGGAAACGGAAAGCACCTATGCGTTGCCTTCGGCCTTTGCGGCCTATGCAAAGGTGCTGCAGGTGCGGCAGGGCATGCAGAAATAAGGCGCTTGCAATTTTGATTAGCGATTTGATTATTACAAAAAAGAGGATTGTATGGAAAAGCTTTTTAAATTAAAAGAACATGGCACAGACGTAAAGACCGAAGTCATTGCCGGTGTGACCACCTTTATGACGATGGCATACATTCTGGCCGTAAACCCCAACATGCTCAGCGCAACGGGAATGGATGCGGGAGCAGTATTTACGGCCACAGCGTTGTCGTCGGCCATCGCGTCGTTTATCATGGCCTTTGCGGCCAATCTTCCATTCGTGCTTTCTGCAGGAATGGGACTTAATGCCTACTTTGCCTATACGGTATGTATCGGCATGGGCCTTAGCTGGGAGATCGCCCTTACGGCAGTATTTGTGGAGGGCATCGTTTTTATCATCCTGTCCCTTACGAATGTCAGAGAGGCGATCTTCAACGCGATCCCCTCCACCCTTAAGATCGCGGTTTCCGTGGGCATCGGCCTTTTCATCTGTTTTATCGGCCTTCAGAACGCGCATCTCATCGTGCTGAACGAGTCCACAAAGGTGGCTGTATTCTCCCTTTCCGGAAGCCTCAAGAGCGGCAGCTTCAGCTCCGAGGGCATCACGGTATTGCTGGCATTTATCGGCATTTTGATCACGGCGATTCTTTTGATCAAGCAGGTAAAGGGCAACATCCTGATCGGCATCCTGATCACCTGGATCCTGGGCATTCTGTGCCAGGTCGCAGGCATTTATGTGCCCAATCCCGAGGCAGGCTTTTACGACCTTTATCCCACGGCCATCTTCTCCATGCCCGCAAGCGTAGCGCCTACCTTTATGAAGCTGGATTTCGGCTATATCGCCCAGAACTTCCTGAACTTCATCGTGATCATGTTCGCCTTCCTGTTCGTGGACATTTTTGATACCCTGGGAACGCTGATCGGCTGCGCCTCCAAGGCGGATATGCTGGATAAAGACGGAAAGCTTCCGGGCATCAAGGGAGCGCTCTTTGCGGACGCTATCGGAACCACCGTAGGCGCATGCCTCGGAACCTCCACGGTAACTACCTTTGTAGAGTCTTCCTCTGGTATCGCAGAAGGCGGACGGACCGGGCTTACCTCTGTGGTAGCAGGGGGACTGTTCCTGGTGGCCCTGTTCTTCTCTCCGGTATTTCTGGCGATTCCCTCCTATGCGACGGCTCCGGCCCTTGTGGTGGTAGGTTTCCTGATGATGCAGCAGGTCACCAAGATCGATTTCAGCGATCTCACAGAGGCGATCCCCGCATATATCGCGATCTTTGCAATGCCCTTTATGTACAGCATTTCCGAGGGCATCGCGCTGAGCATCATCTCCTATGTGGTCATTCATGCGGCTACGGGCAAGGCGAAGAAAATCACGCCGCTGATGTACGTGCTGGCATTCCTGTTCGTATTGAAGTATATCTTCATTTAAGGGAGTATGCGCTGATAAAGGAAAAATAATATCTCAAAGACAAAAAAGACCGGGTTTGGGAACTTATCCTAAACCCGGTTTGTCTTTCGTCTTAGGCGGGCATGACACCCGCCTTTTTCGTTGGAAAAATACCGCTTACTCTCCCAGGGGGAACAGGGGCAGCTTTTCCAGGAAGATGATGTCCTTCCTGTCTGCCGCGTCGCCCTCCGCCAGTATGGCTGCCTTGGCGCAGATCTCCGCGCCGGCCTTTTCCACCAGGCGCTCGATGGCCTGAAGAGATTCTCCGGTAGAGATCACATCGTCCACGATGGCTACCTTCTTTCCGGAAAGCAGCATCGCATCCTTGCCGTCTAGGCACAGGGTCTGCTTTTTCTGGGTGGTGATGGAGACCACTTCGTCCGTCAGGGGATGCTCCATATAGGGCTTAACGCTCTTTCTTGCCACGATGTAGTAGGGTAATTCCAGAAGCCGGCTCAGCTCCTGTACCAGGGGAATGCCCTTGGCTTCTGCGGTAACAAGATAGTCCACCTTGGGAAGGCGCTCTGCGAGAAGCGGAGCCGTTTTTGTTACCAGCTCGCAGTCTCCTAAGATCACAAAGCTGGCAATGGCAAGCTTGTCGGAGATCTGGATGATGGGAAGGTTCCGGGTGATTCCTGCAACCTCAAGGGTGTAATAATTTTCCATAAAGATACCTCGCTGATGAAATTTTGATCAAGGATTAAAGGGCTAAGCCGGTAGCGGCCAGCACGAGCTTCAGAACGATGCCTGCCAGCATACCGAAGAAGGGATCCAGCACAGCGGTAACCGCCATGGTGACGGCTGCGATCACGGTGCCGCCGGGCTCGCCGGTGGTAAAGGCAGTTGCGCCGTCTCCGGGAATGGTGACGAAAGCGCCTAAGATAAATAGGAAACCGGCGATGGACTGTCCGGGCACAAACTTGCCGATCTTCGGCAGAAAACCGAAAAACAGGATGATGGCCATGATGCTCATCATGATGACGCCGGAAAGGGTGGGATGGGGCGCTGCGCCGGTGGCGGAAATGATGGCTTCCACAGGGCCGCCGCCGAACAGGGAGCTCACCGCGTCAGCCAGTCCGGAATAGACCGTCAGGTGGTCTACATTCAGATTGCCGCCGCCCATGCCGCTGGTGATGTTGCCGAAGGCGATATTTGCCCCGATGGTCAGGCAGGCCAGAGACAGGGCGCCCCGCACCACGGCGGGATTGACCACGGGCTTTTCGATCTTAACACGGCACATCTGTTCCGGCTTCGTATCCTTTCCAAGCTCCTGACCGGCAAGCTTGGCCGCAGCGCTGGAAATGATCAGGGATCCCACGATGGTATAGACCAGGGCGTTGGCGGGATCCAGATACTCCGCTAAAAGATAGATGATGATGGCGGATGCCATGGAGACCCAGCCTGCCAGCGGATTCTCGTTGATCATGCCGAAGGCGGTCTTGACCAGCACAAAACCGACGCCTGCCATCATGGCATGGACGATGGCGTCCCCTGCAAAGGCAGTGATGGCGGAAAGAGAACCGGTGATGCCCAGCACCACCATGATCAGACCGCCGAACATGACCATGGACAGCCGTTCGCTGCGGTTTTTCCCAAGGCTTCCCGCCATGACGATGGTTTCCGCCTGGAAGGAAATAGGTGCTACGGAATTCAATGCGCCGCAGGCTACCGCGCCGATGGCAAAGCCGATGGCGGTAGGTACGGAGGCAAAGCCGTAGGAGAGGGCAAGAAGGCCCTGGGGAATACCGTTTAGGACGACGCCGATGGCCGCCAGGATGTCTTGAATGTACTCCACGATAAAAATTCCTCCTGATAACTGATAAAATTTTTCAATACCTTCTTAAATTATAAAGAAAAAAAATAATAAATCAATAGAAACAGGCGGTTAACAAAGGTTACAGAATGGAGCGGCCCCGCGTCCAACGGCGGATAGGTGACAATCATTTGACAAAAACTTGACAGGAACTATACAAAAACAGAGGATTGTTTTTTACAATCGGCTCTTAAGATGAAACCTGTGGAAGGACTTCCTTCATAATTATTGAGTGTGCGAAAATCTGCGGGGAAATATGAGAAGTATGAAAAAGCGCAGGATACGCAAGAGAGGAGAACTTATGAGAAAGAAAAAAGTGATTTCATGTCTTCTGGCAGGAGCGATGCTTCTGGGGGCGCAGCAGGTCTGGGCAGCAACAGTGCATTACAACGATTCCAGCATCACCGGCGGCAGCGAAGCCTGGAACGCCTATAAGGACAGCTGGAACACCCTGGCAAACGATTACACCTATGTATCCCTGACGCCGGGAGCGGCGGCCACGGAGGTGAACTTCGCCTGGTATAACGAGGGGACCGTAGGCTCTCCCATCGTTTATTTTGGAACCGACAGAAACAACCTGACGGAATACCAGGGAACCTCCAACAACGTGGATGCGAGCCTTACCGGGGGAAAGAACTACTGCTATAACTATGTGACGGTTCCGGGCCTTGCACCCAATACCACCTATTACTATGCGGTCAGCAAAAGCGGCGTGATGTCTCCAGTAGAAACCTACCGCACCGGCAGCTTCGACAATGTCAATATCCTGTATTTCGGCGATCCCCAGATCGGCGCCTCTAAGGGACAGCCCCAGGGCGAGGGCGCGCTGGCTGAGGGAACCGGTGTGGAAAACACCGCGGCAAGAAACGACGGATTTGCCTGGGACCGCACCCTGGACATCGCTATGGAGCAGAATCCCAATATCAACTTTGCCATTTCCGCAGGAGATCAGGTGAATAACACCGGAAAGGCGAAGGAGGAAGAGTACGCCGCTTACCTGTCTGCAAGCGCCTTAAAGAGCCTGCCGGTAGCTACCACCATCGGAAACCACGATTCTCTCAATGCGGATTATTCCTATCATTTCAACAACCCCAACCCCACCAATCTGGGCATGACCCAGGCGGGAGGCGATTACTACTACAGCTACGGACCGGGCCTCTTTATCGTCCTCAACACCAATAACTACAACGTGGCTGAGCATGCGGAGAGCATCCGTCAGGCAGTGGAATCCAATCCCGACGCCCAGTGGCGGGTGGTGACCATCCATCAGGATATTTACGGTTCCGGCCTGGACCATTCCGACACCGACGGCATGATCTTAAGGACCCAGCTGACCCCGATCTTCGATCAGTACGACATCGACGTGGTGCTGCAGGGACATGATCATACCTACAGCCGTTCCAAACTCCTTTACGGCGACGGCCAGACCCACAATTCCTATGAATTCAGACTGAACGAGGCAGGGGACGACTACGACTGGGACAACGCCTACAATACCGTTACCGGAGAAAAGATCGGTCTCTATCCCGCTGAGGGCGATGCGGCAGGACAGGCGGCTCTGGCAGGCTTTGCCCAGGATAACCACTGCTACACCATTGAGGAAAGCGGCGCTTCCAGCGTTACCAATCCCCAGGGCACGCTGTATATGACCGCGAACTCCGCTTCCGGCTCCAAGTACTATGAGCTCATCAATACCCAGCAGGATTATATCGCAAACAGAAGCCAGAACTGGCTGCCCAGCTACTCTGTGATCAACATGTCTTCCAATGCGTTCAGCATCACCACTTATCAGATCACGGACAACGGCGCTGTGGAGACCATCGACGATACCTTCACCATCTATAAGACTGCTGGAAGAAATTAAGCGAAAACGGAATGATGAAATTTTTGAATGAACTGAAAACCCACAGCGTAAAATACATGATCCTGGCGGTGCTCCTCCTGTTCTGCACCGCCGGGGTCATCCGGCTCAATCAGATCACCAAGGTGGAGATCGTGAACCGGACAGGACAGACCTTTGAAACCGGCGTGGTGACCCAGATCCTGCAGGACAATATCCAGGAAGACGGCACCCGGGTCGGGCAGCAGACTGTGGTGGTGGAGATGACCAGCGGCGAAAAGAAGGGAGAGTCCCTGACTACTACCAGCAGCGCCGGGTTCCTGTTCGGCGCGCCCTGTACGGTGGGCATGCGGGTCATCGTTATGCAGAGCATCGCAGGTGAAACGGTGATCACCAGCGTGTACTCCATGGACAGGGGCATGGTCATTGTCGGATTTGCCCTTTTGTATATCGCAGCCCTGTGCCTTGTGGGAGGCATGAAGGGCGTCCGGGGCGCGGCAGGCCTGATCTTTACCTTTGTGGCGATCCTGTTCGTATATCTGCCCCTGGTGTATCTGGGATACTCGCCCTTCTGGGTGTCGGTATTTATCTGTGCCATTACCACCCTGGTCACCATGTATTTCATCGGCGGAACCACCAGAAAGACCCTCTGCGCCACCCTCGGCACCCTGGCAGGGGTGGTGATCGCAGGTGTTACCGCCACCATTTTCTCCAAGCTTTCCGGCATTACGGGCTGGAACGTATCCGACATCGAAAGCCTGATGACCCTCAACCAGATCAACGGCATTCAGGTGGGCGGTCTGCTGTTTTCGGGTCTGCTGATCAGCGCCCTTGGGGCGGTGATGGATGTGGCCATGTCTATTTCCAGCGCCATGCAGGAGTTCTGCGATCAGAATCCGAAGATCTCCAGGCTCGAGTTGATGCGGGCCGGCATGCGGGTGGGCCGGGATATGATGGGCACCGACTCCAACACCCTGATTTTGGCTTTTGCAGGCACCAGCCTGTCCATGCTGGTGCTGGACTATGCCTATGACCTGCCCTTTCTGCAGATCATCAATTCCAACAACATCGGCATCGCTGTCATGCAGGGCCTGTCCGGAAGCTTCGGCATCGTGCTGAGCGTCCCGGCCACGGTGGTCATGGCGGCATATATCTACAAAGCGGAGCTGCGCCGCAGAGCGCAGGAGCGGGAAGCCGCACCGGCAGAGGCGGCTTTGGAAAAGAGCGCCTGATAGGAAAACAAGGAAAGGTTTGGCTGCGGTTTGCCGTTTGCCGTTGGCAGTTGTTCTTGTACCCTCTTTACCGGGAAACCGGTAAGGAGGGTATTTTCAACTTTTGAATCCAGATCCGTTTCCTAAGAAAAACGTAAGGGATAAAAATCTGAGGGATGATATAATAGAGGAAAATCTGCGCATGTATATGCACAGAGCTTGAAAAGAAGCCTTGGATATTTGAAAAGATAGACGGCGAGGGAACGACATGTATTTACGGGAATACCGGCCGGAGGATTGCCGGGAGATCATAGAGCTGTTTTATCAAACGGTGCATACCGTCAATGCGGCAGATTATACAGAGGAACAGTTGGATGCCTGGGCGGATGGAAAGGCTGACCCGGAGGTCTGGAATCGGTCTTTGCAGGCGCATGACAGCATCGTCGCCATGGAGGGAGACCGCATCGTCGGTTTTGGAGACATTGACCGGACCGGATATCTGGATCGTTTATATGTACATGCGGAGTATCAGGGAAAGGGAATCGCTACGGCGATCTGTGACTGGTTGGAACAGACGGCAACGGGACGGATCACGACCCATGCCTCCATTACAGCGAGGCCTTTTTTGGAAAAGCGCGGTTACCGGGTGGTCCGGGAACAGCAGGTAGAGAGGCACGGAATTCTCCTGACGAATTTTGTGATGGAAAAGGAGGGGAAGTAAATGAAAAAAGAAAACGAAATTGTTATATTTCAGGCCGAGGATAAAAGCATGTCTATTCCTGTAATGGTTGCCAATGAAACAACGTGGATTAACAGAAACCAGATGGCAGAGCTTTTCGGAAGGGATATCAAAACGATTGGCAAGCATATCAATAATGCTCTAAAAGAGGATCTTTTGGGAGACGTTTCAGTTGTCGCAAAATTTGCGACAACTGCTTCAGATGGAAAATCATATCTTGTTGAGCACTATAATCTTGACGTTGTTATTTCCGTCGGCTACCGTGTAAAATCAAAAAGAGGCATCGAATTCCGCCGTTGGGCCAACTCCGTTTTAAAGGAATACATCATCAAAGGCTATGCTGTAAACCACAACCGGATGAACCAACTGAACGAAGTCATCAGGGTCATGAAACGGGTGGAGGGCAGTCTGGATACAAAACAGGTGCTGACAGTGGTGGAGCGGTACAGCCAGGCCTTGGATCTGCTGGTTGCTTAACCATTATGATCGCAGAATCAAAACCGGAGGAAAAGGAAATGATGATCAGCGTCATCATGAACTGCATTACAGGATGATAAGAGAGATTGAAAACACGCTTTTTCAGCTGCAGGATGAGAAATACCGCACATTCCAAGCAAAGCTGATGCCGACGGTGGCGGCGGAAACGGTGATCGGCGTCCGGACGCCGGAACTGAGAAAATTCGCAAAACAACTGGCGAAACAGGAGGATATCGCGGACTTTCTGCAGGCGCTTCCTCACCGGTATTTTGAAGAAAATCAGCTTCATGGGTTTATCGTTTCGGAAATAAAGGACTTTGGCCTTTGCATTACAGAGGTATGCCGCTTCCTTCCCTATGTGGATAATTGGGCGACCTGCGACCAGATGTCGCCAAAAATCTTTAAAAAGCACAGACCGGAGCTTTTGACCTATATCAGAGATTGGATAGCGTCGGATAAAACCTATACCGTCAGATTTGGCATCGGTATGCTGATGACGCATTTTCTGGATGAGGACTTCGAGACAGAGTATCCGGAAATGGTGGCAGCCATCAGATCAGAGGAATATTATGTCAACATGATGATCGCCTGGTACTTTGCTACGGCTCTGGCAAAGCAGTACGACAGCATCCTTCCCTACCTCGAAAACCGCAGGCTGGAGCCCTGGACCCATAACAAGACGATCCAAAAAGCAGTGGAGAGCTATCGGATTACGGCGGAACAGAAAGCATACCTGAAAAAATTGAAGAGATAGAGAGCTTCCTATGGGAGGCAAAGGTAAGGAAGAAGGAACAATCAAAAAACACGATTGATTTTCAACATTTTTAGCATATAATCAACAATAAGGAGAACTGCGAATATGATAAAAATACTGAGTGTATGTCACGGCAGTATCTCTAAAAGTCCAGTAAAATCAATAGCGCTACGGAACAGAAAGTCGCGATACCACTACTACACCATTAAAAAACTTGATACGACAGTAAAAAGTGATTGAGAATGATTTTTAGAAAAAATGGGGTGATACCATGGAGAGATATTTGATGCAATATCATGCGGCTATTACTGAAATAAAAAGCATCATTGCTTCTGGACAAGAAGCAGCTTATAGTGCTTCCAATAAGGCAATGCTTTTTACTTATTGGAATATCGGTAAACGAATAGTAGAGCAGGAATTGAGCGGTGGTGAACGTGCAGAGTACGGCAGTAATTTGATTTCCGTACTGGCGGAAGAGTTGACAAAAGAATTTGGAAAAAATTATTCCAAAAGAAATTTGCACTATTACATCAAATTTTATCAATGTTTTCCGGACGAACAGATTGTGAACGCATGCGTTCACAATCTTAACTGGACGCATATCAGGAGCCTTCTTCGTGTTTCAGATGAAAATGCGCGCTAGTGGTATTTGAAAGAGGCTGTTGATGAGAACTGGAGCGCGCGAACTTTAGATCGTAATATCAGTACACAGTATTATTACCGGCTTCTCCAAACTCCCCAAAAAGCGGCTGTAATTGAAGAGATGAAGCAGAAAACAGAGCAATTTCAGAAGAGCCAATTTGAACTGATCAAAAGTCCGGTAATTGCAGAATTCCTTGGCTTTAAAAATGAGGATTCCTATTTGGAAGGGGATTTAGAATCTGCCATACTTTCACATATCAGAGATTTTCTGATGGAATTGGGCAGGGGATTTGCTTTTGTCGCCCGTCAACAGCATATTGTGCTCAGAAACAGATGAAGATATTGCCAGATATTCGGTTCTTCATGATAATGAGCGATTGTTTATGTCAAAATATTTGACTTATTTACCTACGAAAGAGCAACTCAAAGCGGAAATTGATCGACAAAAAGATATTTTTTTTATGCAACATCCAACTTTACAGAGGACCGAAAAGGAAGTAGATGAGTAGCAATTGAATAGGAGGACTTTTTATGATAAAAATACTGTTTGTCTGTCACGGCAACATCTGCCGTTCCACTATGGCCGAATTTTTATTCCGGGATCTTGTGGAGAAAAAGGGCTTTGGCGGCCGGTTCTATATCGAATCTGCGGCCACCAGCACGGAAGAGATCGGCAGCCCGGTGCATCCGGGGACCCGGCGGGTGCTGAACCGCCTTGGAATCGACTGTTCCGGAAAACGGGCTCGGCAGATGACCCGGAAGGATTATGATCATTTTGACCTTCTTATCGGTATGGACCACGCCAATATCCGGAACATGACCCGCATCGCAGGGGGAGACCCGGAGCATAAGATCAGCTTGATGCTGGACCACGCGGGCCGGGCAGGGGAAGAGGTGGCAGATCCCTGGTATACGGGAGATTTTGAAACTACCTATCGGGATGTGATGGCAGGCTGCGAGGGCCTCCTTTCTGAGCTTACAGGGCAGACAAAAGATCATGACTGAAACAAGAGGACCTGAGAAAAGAGAAGCGGAAACAAAGGGCCCCCTGGTATCCGTGATCGTTCCGGTATATAACCGGGGAGAAACCGTTGGCCGCTGTCTGGACAGCATTTTGAGCCAGACCTGGCGGAATCTGGAGATCATCCTGATCAATGACGGCAGCACTGACAATACCTGGTCCGTGCTGCAGCGCTATGGACAGCAGGACGAAAGAATCATGCTGATCAATAAGCCCAATACAGGGGTCTCCGACAGCAGGAACTTCGGCATGGAATCCGCCCATGGGGAGTATATCCAGTTTGTGGATTCCGATGACTGGCTTCCGGAAAACGCCACGGAGGAATATGTCCGGGGGATCCGGGAAAACGGCAGCGATCTGGTGATTGCGGATTATTACCGGATCCGGGGCAGGCGGATCCTGCAGAGCGGCGACATCAAGGAAGCCGGAACCTTTACCCGGACGGAATTTGCGGAAAAAATGATGCTGAACGCAGGCGATTTTTATTATGGCGTTGTCTGGAACAAGCTGTTCCGCCGGGATCTCATTGAGGAGCACAGGCTCAGCTTTGACCAGAAGCTGGCCTGGTGCGAGGACTTTCTCTTCAACCTGGAGTATCTCCGGTATGCGAAGACCATCACGGTGCTGAAAAAGCCACTGTATTTCTATGTCAAGACCAAGGGCAGCCTGGTAAACACCATGACCACGCCAGCCAACGTGATTCGCACAAAGCTGACCCTGTTCGAGTATTACAAGGATCTGTACCAGAGCCTGGATCTTTACGAGAAAAACCGCCTGAAGATCCAGCTGTTCCTGATCCAGGCGGCGACGGATAAAAAACGGCCCGTGGACCGGGAGACCTATGGAATGGTGTCTGAAAAATATCTGCAGGGACCGGATCAGAAAACAAAAAGGAAGCATGAAAAAAAGAAGACAAAAAAAGAAAAAAGAGCTTCTGCCGTGAAAAACCTGAAACAAAAAAAGAAACGGGAAGGAGATGTGTAATGCCATGCAGTCAACAATGATCGGAATCCTGATTCCATTTTTGGGAACGACCCTGGGAGCGGCCTGCGTTTATTTTATGAAGGGAGAAATGAAGCCGGCGCTTCAGAAAGCCCTCCTTGGCTTTGCCTCAGGCGTCATGATCGCAGCTTCCGTCTGGTCCCTGCTGATCCCGGCAATGGACATGTCAGAGGGAATGGGCAAGCTGGCCTTTCTGCCTGCGGCAGCAGGCTTTTTGCTGGGCATCTTTTTCCTACTGCTGTTGGACCATATCATTCCCCATATGCACATCGACCGGCAGGAGGAAGGCCCTCATGCGAACCTGAAAAAGAACACCATGCTGGTGCTGGCAGTGACCCTGCACAACATCCCGGAGGGCATGGCGGTAGGCGTTGTATTTGCCGGATGGCTTTCCGGAAGCACGGAAATGTCCATGGCAGGCGCTTTTGCCCTGGCTCTTGGTATCGCTATCCAGAACTTCCCGGAGGGGGCCATCATCTCCATGCCGCTGCTGTCTGAAGGACATTCGAAGCACCGGGCTTTTGGACTGGGGCTTTTGTCGGGAATCGTGGAGCCCATAGGAGCCGTCCTTACCATCCTGCTGTCCGGATTTATCGTGCCTTTACTGCCTTACCTGCTGGCCTTTGCCGCAGGAGCCATGTGCTATGTGGTGGTGGAGGAACTGATTCCGGAATCCAACGAAGGGGCTCACAGCAACATCGGCACCATCGGTTTTGCCCTGGGCTTTGTGCTGATGATGATCCTGGATGTGGCCCTGGGATAAATCATATAGAAAGTTTGATAAACATACGGAGGGGAACATGGATTTTTATGAAGCAATCAACCGCCGCCATATTGTTCGTGAATGGAAACAGGAGGACGTTTCAGAAGAGGCGGTGAAAAGAATCATTTCGGCTGGCCTGAAGGCACCGACAAACGATCATATGCGGAGCTGGGAGTTTATCCTGCTGCATGACCGGAAGGAAGATGTATGCATACGCTATGCCGCGGCAGTATTCCATGCTGCTGGATGCCCCCTATGTGATCATTCCGCTGTTCAAGGCCGCGGCAGATATTTTTCATGCTGAAACGGTGAATCGTCTGAATTCTTTTGCATCTATCTGGTGCGTGATCGAAAATATGTTTCTTGCAGCAACGGCAGAAGGGCTTGCCTGCTCCATGCGGATCCCTGTGGGAGAGGAGTGGAAACATACGGCTTCCGTGCTGGAGGTGCCGGAGGGATACATCGTGCCTTGTTACATAGGCGTTGGTTATGCTGCGGAAAAAGCGTCCGAGCTGGAACAGAACACTTTTACGGTGGAAGAAAAGCTGCACTTGGGAAAATGGTAAAGAGGAACCGCTGAAGAAAAAGGATCCATCACAATATCTTTTATAAAAAAATCCCTGTCTGATCCTGGAAAATCCATCCGTCAGACAGGGATCCTTTTATGCTGTTTTTAAAATCAAGCCTGCTCGATAGCGCCGGTGGGGCAGGTAGCCTCGCAGCTTCCGCAATCCACGCAGGTGTCTGCATCGATCACATACTTGCCGTCTCCCTCAGAGATAGCGCCAACCGGGCAGCCGTCTACGCAGCTTCCGCACATTACACAAGCGTCAGTAATTTTGTATGCCATGGTATTTCCCTCCTTATGTGGTAAATCATACACTAATGATGCCATTATCATACACTATTGACAAAAAATAATCAAGCTTGTACGAGGATAAGTGCATATCCGGCAGCGGTGATGAAATTTCCTTGAAAATATCCTGGATATGAGCTAAAGTAAGAGCCAAAGCGGAGAAAGGGGAAGCAGACCATGAAAAAAATATTGATCGTCATTGACATGCAGAACGACTTCATCACCGGCAGCCTTGGCACCAAGGAGGCGGAAGCCATCGTGGAAAAGGTAAAGGCCAAGTGCGAAAAAGCAAAGGCCGCCGGGGAGGAGATCATCTTCACCCAAGACACCCATGGGGAGGACTATCTGGAGACCCAGGAGGGCAGGAAGCTTCCGGTGGTCCATTGCGTAGAGAACACGGAGGGTTGGGAGATTTGCCCGGAGCTTCTGCCCTATGCGGAGCTATGCGTGGAAAAACCCACCTTCGGCTCAGTGATGCTGCCCGCCATGTGTGAGGACTATGACGAGATCGAGCTGGTGGGGCTCTGCACGGACATCTGCGTGATCTCCAACGCCATGCTGCTGAAGGCCTATTATCCGGAGAAAAAGATCAGCGTGGATCCGTCCTGCTGCGCGGGGGTGACCCCGGAAAGCCATGAAAATGCGCTTAAGGCCATGCAGATGTGCCAGATCGACATGGAGGCTTAAGCTTTTGCGGCGCAGGCTTGGAAAGCATAGGAAGGGAAGAGAGAAAACGCGATGATTCGAATGGGATTTATCGGCGCGGGCGGAATCGCGCAGGAAATGGCGAAAACGGTAAGAGGCATGATCGAGGCGGGCAATCAGGAGATCTGCCTTTCCGCAGTGGCTGCCAGAGACCCGGAGCGGGCCGGGAAATTTGCAAAGACCTACGGCTTCCAGGAAGCCTATGGCTCCTATGAGGAGATGCTCGCCGGCGGAGGAGTGGATCTTATATATATCGCTACGCCTCACTCCCATCATTACGAGCACATTAAGCTTTGTTTGAAATACGGAAAACATGTGCTTTGCGAAAAGGCTTTTACGGCAAATGCCTCCATGGCGGAGGAGGTCCTCGCCCAGGCAGAGCGGCAGGGAATCTTGCTTACGGAGGCCATCTGGACCAGGTATATGCCTTCCAGGGAGATGATCAGCCGGAAGCTCAAGGAAGGGGCGGTGGGAACGCCGGTGACGCTTACCGCTAATCTGTCCTATCTGATCCAGCAGAATCAGAGAATCACGGATCCGGCCCTTTGCGGCGGCGCGTTGCTGGACGTGGGAATTTATACCCTGAACTTTGCGGATATGGTCTTTGGGGATGACATCCTGAAAATGGACAGCAGCGTCATGTATTTTCCCACCGGTGTGGATAAAAAGGAAAGCATCACGCTGCATTACCGGGACGGCCGCATGGCGGTGCTTCAGGCTGGAACGGACGGGCTCAGCGACCGGCAGGGTATCATTTACGGGGAGGAAGGCTACCTGGTGGTGGAAAACATCAACAACCCCCAGTCCCTGACGGTGTACCGGGACAGAGGCAGCCGGGAACCTGTGGAGCGCATTTCGGTTCCAAAGCAGATCACCGGCTACGAATATGAGGTGGAATCCTGCATCCGGGCCATCAAGGAGGGCAGAACGGAATGCCCGGAGATGCCCCATCGGGACACCCTTCGGATGCTCAGACAGATGGACAGCCTCCGGCAGGCATGGGGCATCCGGTATCCCTTTGAATAAAATATAAAGAATGGAGGAAAACGACGATGGCAAAGGTATATGCATTTTTGGCGGACGGTTCGGAGGAAGTGGAGTGCCTGGCGGCGGTGGATGTATTGCGCCGGGCAGGCATCGAAACGGTGCTGGTATCCGTGAAGGAGGAAAAGGAGATCTCCGGTTCCCACGGAGTCAGGATCACCTGTGACAGAACGATCGGGGAAACGGAGCTTGGGGACGCAGATGTGCTGTTTCTGCCCGGGGGCATGCCGGGTACCCTGCATCTTGCGGAATGCGGAAAGCTGATGGAGGCAGTGAAGGCCCAGAATGCAGCGGGGAAACGGCTTGCGGCGATCTGTGCGGCTCCCTCTGTTTTTGGCATGCTGGGACTTCTGCAGGGGAAAAAGGCCACCTGCTTCCCGGGCTTTGAGGATAAACTGGCCGGGGCGGAGTATACCAGGACCGGCGTGGTGACGGACGGAAATATCACCACTGCCAGAGGTCTGGGCTATGCGCTGGATCTCGGCCTGGAGCTTGCAGGCCTTCTGATCTCCAGAGAAAAGGCTGGGGAGCTGAAGGCACAGATTCAGTATGACCAGTTCTGATCTGCGCATCATTCTGTCTCCAGCGAAAAAAATGGTGACGGACAGGGATACCTTTCCCGTGGATGGGCTTCCGGAGTTTCTTGCGGACGCAAGGCGGCTTTGGGCGCATATCCGCGGGCTTTCCTATGCAGAGGCAAAGGCCCTCTGGAACTGCAGCGACAGCCTGGCAGAGCTCAACCGGGAGCGGTTTATACATATGGATCTGGATCAGGGGCTGACCCCGGCCCTGATCGCCTATGAAGGGATCCAGTACCAGTATCTGTCCCCCAAAACCCTGGAGGAGGACGCTCTTTCCTGGCTGTCGGAGCATCTTTATATCCTGTCCGGTTTTTATGGGATCCTGCGGCCCTTTGAGGGAGTGGCGCCCTACCGGCTGGAGATGCAGGCGGCCCTGGAGCTTGAGGGCAGCCGGAATCTATATGAATTCTGGGGAGACCGGATCTACCGCAGCCTTCTTTGGGACCGCCGGGAAAACACGGTAATTTTAAACCTGGCCTCCAGGGAATATGCAAAGGCGGTGGAGCCGTATCTGAAGCCGGAGGACCGGTTTGTGACCTGCGTCTTTGCAGAGGAACAGGATGGGAAGCTGCGGCAGAAGGCGACCCTTGCCAAAATGGCCCGGGGCGAGATGACCCGCTGGCTGGCTCAGGAGCAGGCGGACAGCCTGGAAACGGTAAAGTCCTTTACAGGTCTTGGCTTTGCCTTTTCTGAGGCCCGTTCCGACGGGCAGACGCTGGTATTCCTCCGCCCGGCAGGGAGATCCTGAAGGACAGGGGAAAAAGGGAAAAGGAATTGCGAAAAACACGATAGGATAAAACGAAGCAAAACCGAGGTGGAGTATGATAAGGGTAACAGATGCGCAGGTATATCTGACAAAGGGAAAGGGCAGGACCCTGAAGGCCGGCGGCATGTGGGTCTATGACAATGAGATCCAAAGAGTCGAGGGAGACTTTGAAAACGGAGACATCCTGGAGATTCACGATTTCGACGGCTATTTTATGGGCTATGGATTCATCAATCTGAACTCCAAGATCCGGGTGCGGCTCCTTTCCAAATGGAAGGAGGACGTGCCCTGTGAAGCGCTTTTGGAAAAACGGATCCGGAATGCCTGGGAATACCGGAAAAACGTGGTGGATACGGAGGCCTGCCGTCTGATCTTCGGGGAGGCGGACTGGCTGCCGGGCCTTGTGGTGGACAAGTTTGCCGACGTGCTGGTGGTGGAATCCCTGGCCCTTGGCATCGACCGGATGAAGCCGGAGATCCTGGCGATCCTGAAACGGGTGCTCCTGGAGGATGGAATCGCGATCCGGGGCGTCTATGAACGCAGCGATGCCCGGGTCCGGCTGAAGGAGGGCATGGAGCCCAGCAAGGGCTTTCTGGGAGAGCCCTTCGATACCAATGTGGAGATCCGGGAAAACGGCGTCCGGTATATCGTGGACGTGGCAGAGGGGCAGAAGACGGGATTTTTCCTGGACCAGAAATACAACCGGGCGGCTATCCGCAGGCTCTGTCCGGGAAAGAGGGTGCTGGACTGCTTCACCCATACCGGCACCTTTGCCCTCAACGCAGCTCAGGCCGGTGCGGCAGAGGTGACTGCCGTGGATATTTCCGAAACGGCCATCGACCAGGCTAGGAAAAATGCAGAGCTCAACGGTCTTTCCGGTGTGATGCGGTTTTGCTGCCAGGATGTGTTTGATCTTCTGCCCAGACTGGAGGCCGCCGGGGAGCGGTTCGACGTGGTGATTTTGGATCCCCCGGCCTTTACCAAGTCCAAAGAGACGGTCAAACAGGCGGTGAAGGGATATCGGGACATCAATATGCGGGGCCTCAGGCTCGTGAAAAACGGGGGCTTTTTCGTTACCTGCTCCTGTTCCCATTTTCTGACGCCGGAGCTGATGGCGAAGACCATCCGGGAAGCGGCCAACGGTGCGGGACACCGGCGGCTCCGGCAGGTGGAATTCCGGCAGCAGGCGCCGGATCATCCGATCCTGTGGGCTGCGGATGAATCTTATTATCTGAAGTTTTATATTTTTCAGGTCTGCGATGAGCTGTAAGGAGGTATAACAGGCTGATGGAAGATAGAAAAGAAGCGATCAGAAAGGAAGCGGACAGGCTGCTTCCGGAGCAGATGTATTTCTGCAGGGGGAGTCTGGAGGACCTGGAGGAGATCAATGAGATCGAGCATATCTGTTTTCCGGAAAACGAGGCCTGCTCCCGGGAGCATTTCGTAAAGCGGCTCACCGTTGCGCCGGAGCATTTCCTTTTAATTAAGGAAAGAACAGCTGCGGGGCAGGAGCGCATCGTAGGCTTCGTCAACGACATCGCCACGGATCAGAAGACCATTTCCGACGAGATGTTCACGAACATCGTGGAGCACAGGCCGGAGGGCGCTTATCTCATGATCCTGGGCCTGGATGTGCGGCCGGAATACCGGCACCGGGGGTATGCGGGGATGCTGCTGCGGCAGCTGATCGAAAATGCCAGGCAGGAGGGCCGCCGGGGCGTGGGCCTTACCTGTCACGATTTCCTGATCCCCTATTACAGCAGATTCGGGTTTCGGGATCTGGGGGTATCGGCTTCCGTCTGGGGCGGGGAAACCTGGTATGATATGCGGATCGATTTTTGATAAAAGGGGATGACGATGGAAACATGGAACTGATGACAACGAAGCTTGACAGCGATAATATACGGGGCCTGGTGCTGGGGCTTGCCCTTCCCAGCATGCTGGCCCAGTTTGTAAGCGTGCTGTACAGCATCGTAGACAGGATGTATATCGGAAATATTCCGGAGATCGGGGAGGTGGCGCTGGCAGGCGTAGGAATCTGCGGGCCCATCGTGACCATGATCTCGGCCTTTGCCTCCCTTGTGGGCATCGGGGGAGGCCCGTTGGTCAGCATCCGGCTGGGAGCCGGAAAGAAACGCCAGGCCCAGAGGATCATGTCCAACTGCTTCCTGCTGCTGAGCGGTATCGCGGTGATCGTGATGCTGCTGGCTTTTTTGTTCAAGGACCAGCTGCTGTGGCAGTTTGGCGCATCTGAGGCCACCTTCCCCTATGCGGACGAATATATGACCGCCTATCTTACGGGAACGGTTTTTGCCCTGCTGTCCACCGGCATGAATCAGTTCATCATCTGTCAGGGCTATTCCAAGACGGCTATGTTTTCCGTGCTGCTGGGGGCTGCCCTGAACATCGTCCTGGACCCGATCTTTATTTTCCTTCTGGGAATGGACGTTGCAGGGGCGGCGATCGCCACGGTGCTTTCCCAGCTGGCAAGCTGTATTTTTGTGCTGGGCTTTCTGTTCAGCAAAAAACCAGAGCTTCGGATCCAGCTGGTAAAACCGCATTTTCGAATCATGCGGAACGTCTGCCTGGTAGGGATGACCCCCTTTCTGATCATCGCCTTTGACAACGTAATGCTGATCGCTCTGAACGCCATGATCACAAAGTACGGCGGCGGGCAGCAGGGAGATATGCTGCTGACCTGCAACACGATTCTCCAGTCCTTCATGCTGATCATCACCATGCCCCTTGGCGGCATTACCGGCGGGACCCAGACGATCTTGGGCTATAATTACGGCGCAAGGCGGCCGGACAAGATCCGGGAGGCGCAGAAATGGATCCTGGCCCTGAGTTTTCTGTTCTGTCTCATCATGTTCTGCCTGGCCCAGACGGTGTCCCAGTACTTCATCATGATCTTCACAAGGGACCCGGAATATGTGGAAATGACAAAGGCCATCATCCGCCTGTATACCCTGGGGATCCTTTTCTTGGCGCCTCAGTATGTGATCGTAGACGGCTTTACCGGAATGGGGGTCTATCAGTACGCCTTTGTGCTGTCGGCCTGGCGGAAGCTGATCTATTTCGCCTGCGTCTTTCTGCTTCCGGCGCTTTTCGGCGTTTCCAAGATCTTTTACTGCGAGCCGGTTTCAGATGTTCTGGGACCTCTGGTATCCATCCTGCTTTATGCCACTCTGGGACGGAAGCTGCTGAAACGGCTGTGAACGGTTAAAAAAATTACAGAATTGAAATATAATTCCCTGCATGAAAAAACTGTCCAGGAAAGAATGAACGTCTGGGAAAAGGCGTACATTTGAAACCCTGGGCAGTTTTTTGTTAAAAAAAAGTCAATTTGAGTCGGCGGAAAATTTCATATTTGATAAAAAAATGTCAAACCAGAGGGAGGAAAGTGATCGCTGATTAGTTTTAAGGGAGAGGAGGGAGCCGCCAGGGAACTGGGAAGAACGAAGAAAAAATGGGAAAAAGCCGGGAATTGGATTGTTCAAAATGACGATACTTTGGGCTACGCGAAAAAATTTGCACGTTGAAAAATACAAGGAAACCCGATATAATTGTTTGTACCAACACTGTATAGGGGAGGGCAACTATGGCAAAAGAGATTATCGATGCGATCAAGGAAGCAGAGATAGCCGGCCAGGAATCGCTTGAAAAAGCCAAGGCCGAAGCCGAAAAGCTTGTCAAGGATGCGAAAGCGCTTGCGCAGGACGCCGCAAAGGCAAAGATCAACGAAGCGCTGACCGTGTCCAGACAGAAAGCTGCAGAGGCTGAGGAAAAGGCTCACCAGGCGGTGACAGCAGCCGAGGCCTCCGCGGAAGAGGAGATCGGTGCGCTCAGAGCGTCCGTAGCCTCAAAGGCGGAGACGGCGGTTAAGGCAGTTGTGGATTCTCTGCTCGACTGACCTTGCAGCAGACAGGAACGGGCTCTGCCTGTTCCATAATCCAAGTTTCACAGAAAAAAGAAAGGAGAGGAGGAAACTGGTATGTCTAAAGTACCTATGAAGCGGGTCTTCATCTGCGGACTGCGGAAAAACAGGAAACAGATGCTGGAAACGCTTCAAAGGACGGGCGTAGTGGAGATCAGTACATCAAAGGCAGAAGACGACTACCTTGAGACGATGGATGTGATGCCCCAGAAGGCAGCCTTCGATAAGAATGCTGCTCAGGCGGACACAGCTGTCGAAGTGCTGAACGAATATGCGCCTGACACAGAGGGCGGTCTCCTGAAGTCGCTTGAAGGCCCGAAGGACATGGACCTTCAGGAATACAACGCGGAAGCCGGAAACAGCGCGCAGTACATGGATGCAGTGCGCCGGATCCTCGCGCTGCAGAAGCAGATCGCGGAAGACCGTGCTTCGATTCCGAAGTGCGAGACCCGGATCGAGGCACTGAAGCCGTGGATGAACTTTGATCTTCCGCTGGATTTTTCGGGAACGAAAGAAGCGGCTGCATTTGTGGGTTCTCTGCAGAATGAGGTAAGCCTGGATCAGGTTTATCAGGGCTTTGCAGAATTCGCGCCCGATGTGGACAACATTGATGCCAGCATTATCAGCAGTTCCGATGAACAGACCTGTATCTTCGTCGTTTGCTTAAGACAGGATGCGGAAGCCGTGGACAACGCGCTGAAGCAGATGAATTTTGCAAAGGCTCAGCTTTCCGGCATGGTGCCGCGGGAGCAGGTGGACGAGCTTAACAAGGAAATCGCGGCTGCCAATGCAGACATCGAAAAATGCGCTGAGGAGATCAAAGGATTTGCCCCCATGCGCGAAAAGATCAAGTTTGCCGCAGACTATTACAGGATGCGTGCAGACAAGTATGCAGTTCTTTCACAGCTGGAGCAGACGAGAAAGGCCTTCTTTGTAGAAGGATACGTTCCGTCCCGCTACGCGGAGGAGCTGGAGAGGAAGATCACCGAAAACTATGACGCCGTGGTGGAGATCACGGATCCGTCAGAGGAGGATGATGTTCCTGTGGCACTGCAGAACGGCGTTCTGTCAGATCCGATGGAGACCGTGGTGGAGAGCTACTCTCTGCCGGGAAAGGGTGAGATCGATCCCTCAAAGATCGTGGCCTGCTTCTATTATATCTTCTTCGGTATGATGCTTTCAGATGCCGGATACGGACTGCTCCTGGTGCTTGGCTGCGGTTACGTTCTGCTGAAGGTAAAGAACCTGCAGCCCGGTATGAAGAAGATGATGAAGCTGTTCTTGTACAGCGGCATTTCCACCATCTTCTGGGGCGTCATGTTCGGCAGCTTCTTCGGAGATGCGGTGAACGTTATCGCCACCACCTTCCTGAACCGTCCGGACATCAAGCTTCAGCCTCTGTGGTTTGAGCCTGTAAGCGAGCCCATGCGGCTTCTGGTATTTGCATTCGGTTTCGGTATCATCCATATTTTCACGGGACTGTTCATCAAGCTTTACCAGCTGCTGAAGGCAGGACAGGTGATGGATGCCATCTATGATGTAGTGTTCTGGATCATGTTCGTAGGCGGCGGCATCGTATATGCCCTGACCATGCCCATGATCACAGGCATGCTGAACCTGAGCTTTACCCTGAACTCTACCATCGCAACGATTTCCGCAGTGGTAGCCATTGCGGGTGCGGTCGGCGTGGTACTGACTGGCGGACGGGAATCCAAGAACTGGGCGAAGCGCCTCATGAAGGGCGCATACAGCGCTTACGGCGTGACCAGCTATCTGTCGGATATCCTTTCCTACTCCAGACTGCTGGCCCTGGGCCTTGCAACCGGCGTTATCGCACAGGTATTCAACAAGATGGGAAGCATGCTGGGCGCAACCTGGTACGGCATGCTGATCTTCCTGGCAGTGTTCATTGTAGGACACATCTTGAACCTGGGCATCAACGTGCTTGGCTCCTATGTGCATACGAACCGTCTTCAGTTCGTAGAGTTCTTTGGAAAGTTTTATGACGGCGGAGGAAGACCCTTCGAGCCGTTCACAGAAAATACGAAATATTATAAAGTCAAGGAGGACAAATAGTTATGGAAAATTTAGGATTGTTTTTTGCACTTCTGGGTGCGGCTTTATCCGCAGGACTTGCAGGTGCAGGATCTGCAATCGGTGTAGGTATCGCAGGACGTGCGGCATCTGGCGTTGTAACCCAGGAGCCCAACATGTTCTCTAAGGTTCTGGTTCTTCAGCTGCTTCCTGGTACCCAGGGTATCTACGGTCTTCTGATCGCCTTCATCACCCTGACTCAGATCGGTATCATGGGCGGCGACCCCAACATCTCCCTGGCAAAGGGTCTTCTTTACTTCGCAGCCTGCCTTCCCATGGCAATCGGCGGTCTGATCTCCGCAATTGCACAGGGACAGTGTTCTGTAGCAGCTATCGGCCTTGTTGCAAAGCGTCCGGATCAGTTCGGTAAGGCAATGATCTTCCCGGCCATGGTTGAGACCTACGCAATTCTGGCGCTCCTTGTTTCCATCCTTTCCATCTTCGGTATCGTAAACGTACCGTTCTAACTTAAGCGCGGTTAACAAGTACTGAGAAGGATAAAAGGAAGGAGAAAAAGATGAGCGGACTTGATAAAATCATCGGTCATATCAGGTCAGAGGCTGAGGACGAGGTAAAAGCCGTTCTCGAAAAGGCGAAGGCTGAAGCTGAAAACCTGAAAAAGGATGCCGAGGCAAAGGCCGCGGCAGAATGTGACCGGATCGCAAAAAAATCAGAAGCAGAAGTCCGGAGCATCCTTGAAAGAGGCGAATCCTCGGCAGAGCTTAGGAAAAAACAGCTGCTTTTGGGCAAAAAGCAGGAGCTGATCAACGAGACCATCGCAAAGGCCAGAGAAGGCCTGCTTGCCATGGACGACGCGGCTTACTTCGGCGCGATCAGAAAGCTGTTTGCCAAAAACGTACTGGGCAGAGAGGGCGAGATCGCTTTCAATGAGAAGGATCTGGCAAGACTGCCGAAGGACCTGATCGGGGAGCTTCAGAAGGCAGCCGCAGAAAAAGGCGGCAGCATCCGCCTTGCAGAAAAGCCTGCTGACATTGACGGCGGCTTTATTCTGAGCTACGGCGGCATTGAAGAGAACTGTTCATTCCAGGCCCTGATCGACGACGGCATGGAGATTCTGCAGGACAAGGTACAGAAGGTCCTGTTCGCGTAAAACAGCAGGCCGCGAAGCCCTGAAAAAGGGCTTTGCGGTCCTCAGATAAAGGAGTAAGTTAATGACAGGAGCTTATATAGATAAAGACTATGTATATGCTGTGGCGCGAATCCGCGGGGCAGAGCTTAAGCTTCTGAACCAGACAGTTATGGATCAGCTGATCGCTGCAAGGGATGCAGATGAATGCGTCCGCCTCCTTGCAGAAAAGGGCTGGGGAGACGAAGGAAACACCGGCGACGCTTCCGAAGGCATGCTTTCCCGGGAAAGGGAAAAGATGTGGGAGCTGATCGACGAGCTGGTTCCGGAGAAATCCATTTTCAACGTATTCCGGCTTTCCGCAGATTACAACAATCTGAAGGCAGCCATCAAGGAATCCGTGATGGAGTATGAATACCCGGGCATTTACATCAGCGAATCCACCATCGATCCGGAACTGATCAGAAAAGCAGTCAAGGAGCGGGACTACGGTGCCCTTCCTGACAGCATGGTAGAGGTAGCGCGGGAGGCTCACGAGGCATTCCTGCATACGGGAGACGGGCAGATCTGTGATATCATGGTAGATCGCGCCTGCCTCAGCGCCATTCTGGAATCCGGAAAGCAGAGCAAGGACGAATCCCTTGAGATGTACGCGGAGCTTACAGCTGCCAGCGCTGATATCAAGGTCGCAGTGCGGGGCGCACAGACGGGAAAGGACAGAGAGTTCCTCCAGAAGGCCCTTTGCGAATGCGATACCCTGGACATCAATGCGCTGACCAACGCGGCACTGCAGGGGCAGGATGCGATCTGTACCTATCTGGCGACAACGGATTATGCGGATGCAGTGGAGGAACTGAAAAAGTCTCCCACGGCATTCGAGCGCTGGTGCGATAACCTCGTGATCCGGCGTATGAAGCCGCAGCTTTATAACGCGTTTGGTCTTGGACCCATCGCAGCGTATATTCTGGCAAGAGAAAACGAAATCAAATCCGTCAGGATCATCCTCACGGGCAAGCAGAATGGCTTCTCTGAGGAAACCATAAGGGAAAGGGTGCGTGAGACATATGTATAAGATTGCAGTAATGGGCGACCGTGACAGCATATATGGCTTCGCAGCAGTGGGCCTTGAGCCCTTCCCCATCACGGATGCTGACGAGGCGGCGTCAAAGCTTCGGGAGCTGGCAGACGGCAACTATGCCGTGATCTACATCACCGAGGCGCTTGCGGCGAAGCTGGAAAAGGAAATCAACCACTATTCTGAAAGAATGCTTCCGGCCATTATCCTGATACCGGGCATTTCCGGCAATACGGGAAAGGGCATCCAGGCGGTAAAACGTTCTGTGGAGCAGGCAGTCGGTTCAGATATCATATTCGGCAACGAGTAAGCAAGGGGCCGCGTATGCGGCGCGCTGCTCGGACTTCTTAAAGGAGATCAAACAGAAATGAGTAAAGGTGTAATCAAAAAAGTAGCCGGACCTCTGGTTATCGCCAAGGGAATGCGCGACGCCAACATGTATGACGTGGTGCGCGTTTCCGACGAGCACCTGATCGGCGAGATCATCGAGATGCACGGGGATCTGGCTTCCGTTCAGGTATATGAGGAGACCTCCGGCCTCGGACCGGGCGCTCCGGTTGTATCTACCGGCGTTCCGCTGTCCGTAGAGCTGGGACCGGGTCTGATCAGCAGTATCTACGACGGTATCCAGAGACCGCTGGAGAAGATCAGAGAGGCAACCAACTCCAACCTTCTGCACAGAGGCGTTGAGGTTCCGTCTCTGGACAGAGAGAAAAAATGGCATTTCGTTCCCGCCGTTGCAGATGGCGCAGAGGTTGAGGCCGGCGACATCATCGGAACGGTACAGGAGACGGATGTCGTTGTTCATAAGATCATGGTTCCCAACGGACTGAAGGGTACCATCAAGGGCATCAAGGAAGGCGACTACACGGTAACCGAGGACATCGCCTCCATCGCAGGAGAGAAGGGCGAGACCAAGATCCAGCTGATGCAGAAGTGGCCGGTTCGTACCGGAAGACCCTATGCAAGAAAGCTGTCTCCGGATATGCCTCTGATCACCGGACAGAGAGTTATCGATACCTTCTTCCCCATCGCTAAGGGCGGTACCGCAGCAGTTCCCGGACCCTTCGGTTCCGGTAAGACTGTCGTTCAGCACCAGCTTGCAAAGTGGGCAGATGCTGACATTGTGGTTTACATCGGCTGCGGCGAGCGCGGAAACGAGATGACGGACGTTCTGAACGAGTTCCCGGAGTTGAAGGACCCCCGCACCGGAAAGTCCCTGATGGAAAGAACCGTGCTGATCGCAAATACCTCCGATATGCCGGTTGCGGCTCGAGAGGCTTCCATTTATACAGGAATTACGATTGCGGAGTATTTCCGCGACATGGGATATTCAGTAGCGCTGATGGCAGACTCCACCTCCAGATGGGCAGAGGCCCTGCGTGAGATGTCCGGACGTCTTGAGGAGATGCCCGGTGAGGAAGGTTACCCGGCATACCTGGGATCCCGTCTGGCTCAGTTCTATGAGAGAGCCGGCCGCGTGATTTCCCTTGGTAAGGACGGCAGAGAGGGTGCCCTTTCCGTTATCGGTGCAGTATCCCCTGCAGGCGGCGATATCTCCGAGCCCGTAACCCAGGCGACCCTGCGTATCGTTAAGGTGTTCTGGTCCCTGGATTCTTCCCTGGCCTATAAGCGTCACTTCCCGGCCATCAACTGGCTGAGCTCCTATTCCAACTACCTGGATGATATGGAGAACTGGTTCAACACCAACACGGCTGACGACTGGACGCAGCTGCGCACGGCTATGATGGGACTTCTGCAGGATGAGGCAGAGCTGAACGAGATCGTACAGCTCGTCGGTATGGATGCGCTTTCCGCTCCTGACCGTCTGAAGCTGGAGGCAGCCCGCTCCATCCGTGAGGACTATCTGCACCAGAACGCTTTCAATGACGTAGATACCTATACCTCCATGCCGAAGCAGCACATGATGATGCAGCTGATCCTTTCCTACTACGACGAGGCAAAGGCTGCCCTGGCTGAGGGCGCAGGCGTTGAGGAGCTGGTTTCCCTTCCCTGCCGCGAGGCCATCGGCCGTTTCAAGTATGTGGAAGAGGACGGCATTCAGGCGGAGTACGACAGAATCATTGCAGAGCTGAAGAAGGAATGCGCGGATGCGGTTGCAAGAAAGGAGGACTTCTAAATGCCTAAGGAGTATAGGACAATACAGGAGGTTGCAGGTCCTCTGATGCTTGTAAAGGGCGTTGAAGGCGTAACCTACGATGAGCTCGGCGAGATCGAGCTGGTAAACGGCGAAAGACGCCGTTGTAAGGTACTTGAGATAGATGAAGGAAATGCGCTGGTACAGCTGTTCGAGGCATCTACCGGTATCAACCTGGATTCTTCCAAGGTAAGATTCTTCGGAAGGACCATGGAGCTGGGCGTGTCCGAGGATATGCTGGGACGTATCTTCGATGGTCTGGGCAGACCTATCGACGGCGGTCCGGAGATCCTTCCGGAAAAGCGTATGGACATCAACGGCCTGCCCATCAACCCGGCAGCCAGAAACTACCCGGAGGAGTTCATTCAGACCGGTGTATCCGCCATCGACGGACTGAACACCCTGGTCCGCGGCCAGAAGCTGCCGATCTTCTCCTGTTCCGGTCTTCCCCATGCCAACCTTGCGGCACAGATCGCAAGACAGGCTAAGGTGCGCGGAACCACAGAGCCTTTCGCGGTTGTATTCGCAGCCATGGGTATCACCTTCGAGGAGGCAAGCTTCTTCATGAACTCCTTCCGTGAGACCGGCGCTATCGACCGTGCGGTTATGTTCCTGAACCTGGCAAACGACCCGGCAGTAGAGCGTATCTCCACCCCGAAGATGGCCCTGACCGCTGCAGAGTACCTTGCATTCGATAAGGGCATGCACGTTCTGGTCATCCTGACGGATATTACGAACTATGCGGACTCTCTGCGTGAGATCTCCGCAGCCCGTAAGGAGGTTCCGGGACGCCGTGGTTATCCGGGTTACATGTATACGGACCTTGCTACCATGTACGAGCGTGCAGGACGTCAGATCGGTAAGAACGGTTCCATCACCATGATGCCGATCCTGACCATGCCGGAGGATGATAAGACCCATCCCATTCCGGACCTGACCGGATATATTACCGAGGGACAGATCATTCTTTCCCGTGAGCTTTACAGAAAGGCCATCGCGCCGCCCATCGACGTTCTTCCCTCCCTGTCCCGTCTGAAGGATAAGGGTATCGGTAAGGGCAAGACCAGAGAGGACCATGCGGATACCATGAACCAGCTCTTTGCAGCTTATTCAAGAGGTAAGGACGCAAAGGAACTCATGGTCGTACTCGGTGAAGCAGCTCTGACCGATATGGACAAGCTCTATGCGAAGTTTGCAGACGAGTTCGAAAAGCAGTATGTATCCCAGGGCTACAATGCCAACCGTGATATCGAGGAAACTCTGGAGATCGGCTGGAAGCTTCTCGGCATCCTTCCGAAGTCAGAGCTTAAGCGTATCAAGGACGCTTACATCGAGCAGTATTACAGACCTTACGAGGACTGATAAAACAGCCTGACGGGGCGGCGGAAGGATCCTTCCACCGCCCCGGGGAGGCAGACTCCATAAACAGGCTTTCAAGTTGGAAAGGAAGCAGAAATGGCACAGACACAGGTCAATCCCACAAGAATGGAGCTGACGCGGCTCAAGAACAAGCTTCGTACGGCGCAGCGTGGACATAAGCTGCTGAAGGACAAGCGCGACGAGCTGATGCGGCAGTTTCTGGATCTTGTGCGGGTGAACAAGTCCCTTCGGGAAAAGGTCGAAGCGAGCATCAAGGACTGCAACCGCAACTTCGTTCTGGCAAAGGCCGGAATGAACGCGGAGGGTCTGAATGTGGCTTTGATGGCCCCGAAGCAGGAGGTCTATCTTGAGTCCTCCAAGAAGAATGTCATGTCGGTGGAAGTTCCGGAATTTACCTATAAGACCAGGACCTCCGATACCAATGACATTTATTCCTATGGTTTTGCCTTTACGTCTTCCGATCTCGATGGAGCGGTCAAGAGCATTGCCGATATCCTGCCGGATATGCTGAGGCTTGCGGAATGTGAAAAATCCTGCCAGCTGATGGCGACGGAGATCGAAAAGACCAGACGCCGTGTAAACGCGCTGGAGCATGTCATGATTCCCCAGACCCAGGAAAGCATCCGGTATATCACCATGAAGCTGGACGAGGCAGAGCGAAGCACTCAGACCAGACTGATGAAGGTAAAGGACATGATGCTGGAGCAGGCCCACAGCTATTCCGAAAAAGAAGATACCATGGCGGAGCATCATATCGAAATCGAGTAAACCGTACCGGAAAAGACGGAGGCTTAGAGTAAAGCCAGAAATACAGGCTGCAGACCCCAGGGCCCGCAGCCGGAAGAAAAGCAGGCGCAGGACGCCTGCTTTTTTGCTTGCCCAAAAGAACAGAAAAGCTTATAATGGAACACAGAGAAAAAAGAAAACGGCCCTGGCCGTTTTTTCGTAAGTCGGAGGAAGCAAAACAATGAAAGAAACAGCATTGGTCATCATGGCGGCGGGAATCGGTTCCCGCTACGGCGCAGGCATCAAACAGCTGGCAAAGGTAGGCCCGGGGGGAGAGATCATCATGGATTACAGCATCCATGATGCGCTTAAGGCGGGCTTTGACAAGGTGATCTTTATCATCCGCAAGGATATCGAGGCGGAATTCAAGGAGGTCATCGGAAACCGGATCGAGAAGGTGGCAAAGGTACAGTACGCCTATCAGGACCTCAAGGATCTTCCTGCAGGCTACAGCCTTCCGGAAGGCCGTACAAAGCCCTGGGGAACCGCGCAGGCGGTACTGGCGGCCCGGGACATTATCGACTGTCCCTTTGTGGTCATCAACGCGGACGATTTCTACGGAGCAGACGGTTTCCGCAAGGTACACGATTATCTGGTAAACGACATGCAGGAGGCAGGCGATAAGCTGGATCTCTGCATGGCAGGCTTTATCCTGGGCAACACCCTTTCTGAAAACGGAACCGTTGCGAGAGGCGTCTGCAAGGAGGACGCCCAGCATCACCTGCTGTCCGTAACGGAAACCTACGAGGTGGCTAAGCGGGACGGCAAGGTGACCGGCAAGGTCAAGGGAGAGGACGTGACCCTTTCTGAAAACGACGTGGTATCCATGAACATGTGGGGACTCCCGGCATCCATGATCAAGGTGCTGGAGGACCGGTTCCCGGCATTCCTGGATAAGGTGCCGGAGGGAGACCTGAAGGCAGAGTACCTTCTGCCCATGCTGATCGACGAGCTGATCCAGGAAGGAAGGGCGTCTGTCACCGTGCTGCCGACCCACGACAAATGGTACGGCATGACCTATCAGGAGGACCGCGCTTATGTGGAGCAGGCCATCCGGGATATGGTAGAAAAGGGTATTTACAAGGAGAAGCTGTTTGAGTAACCGAAATATCTACCGGGAAAATCAGAAAAACAGGCTGAAACGGCAGATCGTGGGGGAAGCGGCCCAAAACGCTCCGGAATATGACTATGGCAGTCGTTTTCCTGCCAGGAAGGTCCTTCCGGCGGCGGCCATTGTGCTCTTCCTCCTGTTTGCTGTGGGATGGTTTTACCTGACCAACAGGCATTATGAAAGCCTGGATGTGCTGTGGGAAAACCAGATCTCAGCAGAGAGCGGACAGACGGATACCTTCCGGGGCTATGAACGCTTTGCAAAGGGCATCATCCGCTATTCCAAGGACGGCGCAGCCTATATCGACCATGACGGAAAAACGGTCTGGGAGCGCAGCTATCAGATGCAGAATCCCATCGTTTCCGTAAGCGGGGATTATGCGGCCATTGCGGATCGGGGCGCCCAGAGCATATACATTTTCAGCGACTCAGCCAACACCGGAGTGGCTGCAACGGTACTGCCGGTAACGCGGATCACCGTTTCCGAGGGGGGCATCGTCTACGCCACCCTGCGGGATGAGGAGGCGGATTATATCACTGCCTTCCGGCAGGATGGAAGCGGAATCGATCTGAGCATCAAGTCCATCATCACAGGGGACGGTTATCCCCTGGACATCGACATTTCCCCGGATGGAACGGAGCTCATCACCTCCTATGTGGCCATCGAGAACGGACAGGCGGTGCCGAAGGTGATCTTCCGCAATTTCGGCGAGGTCGGCAAGGCCGATGCCAGACGTGTGGTGGGCGGCTTTACGGCAGAATTTGCAGGGCATATCGTGGGCCGGGTCCATTTTTCCAGCAACGAGTATTCCCAGGCCTTTTATGACGGCGGCATCGCCTTCTTTTCCACAAAGGTGCTGACCAGTCCTGAGCTTTTGAAAAATGAAGTTTTTGAAGAAACGATCAATTCCATCGCCTATTCGGATAAATATGTGGCGGTGGTGCTGAATACCAACGAGGGAGAGCTGCCCTACAGGCTTCTGGTATACAAGGCGGATGGTACGAAGCTTTCGGATACGGCTTTCAGCTTCCCTTATACGGAGCTGGCCATCGACGGAAATGAGATCCTCCTTTATAACGACCAGGCCTGCCGGGTCTACACACCTCAGGGCAATGAGCGGATCGCCGCAGATTTTCCGGTACAGGTTTCCATCATGGCAAAGGAGGGCCTGCCGGGAGAGTATCTGCTGTGCGGAAGCGGACGGTTGATGAAGGTAAGGAAGCAGTAAAACCAGGGAAAAACATCTGATAAAGAAAACAGGCGGTGCAAGCGATGAAATACTGTATAGGAATCGACGTAGGCGGAACCACGATCAAAACCGGAATCTTTGAAGCAGAGGGACGGCTCCTGAAAAAATGGGAGATCCCTACCCGGAAGGGGGACGGGGGAACCCAGTTTCTGAAGGACGCGGCGGCAAGCATCCGGGAGGCCCTGCAGGAGCTTTCCATTCCCATGGAAGATGTGCTGGGCGCAGGCATGGGGGTCCCGGGACCGGTGGTGGCCAACGGCTATGTGGAGGTCTGCGTCAATCTCGGTCTGCATAAGTGCTATCCGGCCAAGCTGCTTTCAGAGGAGCTTTCCGGCATGAAGGTGGTGCTTGGAAACGACGCCAACGTGGCGGCTCTGGGAGAAATGTGGCAGGGGGCAGGCAAGGGCCATGGCTCCCTTTGCATGGTGACTTTGGGGACAGGCGTAGGCGGCGGAATCGTCTGCGAAGGAAAGATCATTCCCGGCGTCCATGGATCCGGCGGCGAGATCGGCCATGTCCGGGTAGAGGACGGAGAGCCGGAGCCCTGCAACTGCGGCGGCCATGGCTGTCTGGAGCAGTATGCCTCCGCTACGGGGATCGTCCGGGTGGCAAAACGGAAGCTTGCAGAAACCCTCAGGGATTCCGCGATGCGGGCGTTCGGAGAGCAGCTTACGGCAAAGGACGTCTGCGACTGTGCCAAGGCAGGGGATGCTGTGGCGCTGGAATCCATCCGCTATTCCATGCGGAAGCTGTCCGGAGTGCTGGCCCATGTGGCCATGACCACGGACCCCAAGCTCTTTGTGATCGGCGGCGGCGTTTCCAAGGCGGGAACGTTCCTGACGGATATGATCGAGGAAAATCTGCGGGATTATACCCGGCTGATCGATGATCCGGACAGACGGGTGGTTCTGGCGGAGCTGGGGAACGACGCAGGCATCTACGGAGGCGCCAAGATGGTGCTGGAGGCCTAAGCAGGAAGCTTCTGACTACCCTGTTGATTGGGACTGATCACCAACACGTTTTGTCCGATAACCCACGTTTTGCCCTATAATCCTGAAAAAAATCAGCCATTCTGTCTTGCCGGATCCGGCGGGCAGGATGGCTGTTTTAGATGGTGTGCCTGGCAGCATGCATTTTTCCAGAGGATCAAAGCTCCTCCCGTTTTGCAGGAGGCAGGGAAAAGATGAATTCCGATCCTACCTTTTCGGTGGAGATCACGTCGATATTTTCTCCGTGGGCCTGGATGATCTCCCTGACGATGGAGAGGCCCAGGCCGGTGCCCTTTTTATCCTTGCCCCGGGAAACATCGCTTTTGTAAAAGCGGTCCCAGATCTTTTTCAGATTTTCCTTCGGGATGCCGCAGCCGGTATCCTTGACGGAAACGAAGATCTTTTTCTGCCGCAGGGCCGTCCGGATAAAAATGGTGGAATCCGGATCGGAGAACTTGATGGCGTTGTCGATCAAATTGTACAGCACCTGCTGGATCTTGCCGTAGTCGGCGTAAACCATTTCCGTTTCATCCGCAAAGGTCAGCTCGAAGTTGAGGTTTTTCTCCTGGCAGATTCCCTCGTTGGCGGCGCAGATGTCCTTGATGGTCCGGTTGATGTCAAAGTTGGTCCGGTTCAGGAATCCCTTGGAGTCCAGGGTATTCAGGGTCAGCATGCCCTCCGTCAGCTTGTTCAGCCGCTCCGTTTCAGAAATGACCCGGTGCAGATACTTGTCGTACATTTCCGGGGGAATGGTCCCGTCCAGGATCGCCTCCAGGTAGCCCTTGATGGAGGTGAGAGGGGAGCGGAAATCGTGGGAAACGTTGGCGATGAAGCTTTTCTGATAATCCTCCAGCTTGGAAAGCTCGTCGGACATATAGTTCAGGGTATTTGCCAGATAACCCATCTCGTCATGGACGTTGTCGATGTCGATATGATACCCTAGGTTGCCGCCGGCATATTCCTTGGCCCCTACGGTGATCTTTTTCAGCGGCAGATACACCGTAATGGTGAAGACCACCAGGATGATCAGGGACAGGAGAAAAATAATGCCGCAGGTGATGTAGAGGATGTTCAGGAACTTGTCCGTGGAGGCCATGATCTCCCGAAGGGGTCGGTGCAGCACGATATAGCCCGTGGTCCGGTAGCCCTGGTTGATCGGGGCGGAAACCGTCAGCACGTCTTCAGAAAAGGTATCGTAAAAATCACCGATGACATAGGTGTTGGTGGTGGAAGCAGGGGAAAAGCCCTCCACGGCCTGGCCCCGGAGACGGTTTCCATCGCTGTCCAGAATGATCTGGCCGTCGCTGTCCATCACCCAGATATGGCAGGAAAGAAAACCGGCCACAAGGCGGAGCTGGTCGTAGACATTTTCCTCGATATCCTCGATGGAATTGAAGCTGTCCGTATAGGTGTCCGCCATCAGGACGGCCTCGTCGTAAAGGATTCCGGCGCTCTGACGGGTCAGGTAGTCATAGGTCATGCGGGCGGAAAAGACCGCGATGACGGCAAAGCCGATAAGGCCGAAGATCAGATAACCGAAAATAAATTTCAGATAAAGGGACTTTTTCATTTCTTCACACTTTGTTTACTTTTGGAAATTATGATAGAATAACAACGTTTTTATGATATTTGAATGGTCTGCCTGCCTCCTATCATAATACTTTCGGCGTGAGATGACAATCGGAATCCGAAGGCTGCGGGGGAGGGGAGAGGAACATGCGATGGAAGAAAAACAGGAAAATAAAAAGAAAAGCTTCATCAGCGAAAAGATCGTGGGAAGAGACCTGACCCTGCGGCATGCGGCCAAATATCTGGGTCTTGCGGTGGTCTGCGGCCTGGTTTTCGGCATCTGCGGCGCAGTGGCCTTTAACAGCCTGGGGACCCACCTGCAGAAGCGGACGGAGGCGATGGCCCTCGGGAACAGTCAGGAGCCGGAAAGCCAGTCAGAGAGCCCGGAGGCCCCTGTTTCAGCGGAGAGCCAGGAGGGCCAGGAGCCTGCAGCGGCGGAAGGAACAGCGGGAGCAGCGCCGGAGGAGCCTGCGGAGACCACAGCCGGAAACGAGGCGGCAAGCCCGGAACCATCCGGAGAAACGGATACCGCCGGATCCATCCAAGAGGCGGTGCGCCGGGAGCTTGAAAACAGGACGCCGACGCCGGAGGAAGGCAGAAAGCTTTTTGCAGGCCTGCAGGAGGTGGTTGCGGAGGCAGACAGCCGGGTGGTATCGGTCCAGGCAGTGGAGCGGGACACAAGCTGGTTCAACGACCCTATCGAGACAGCCTATAACGCTTCCGGGCTGATTCTTTCCATCCGGGAGCAGGAGATCCTGATTCTTACTACGGAGGATGCGGTCCGGAATGCGGACAACCTGCGGGTGACCTTTGCGGACGGCGCGGAGCAGGAGGCTTATCTGAAGCAAAGCTCCAGGCTGGACGGCGTGGCGCTGCTGTCCGTTCCAAAGGAGGGGCTTGGCAGCGAATTTTTATCCAGCCTCTCTCCCATTGCCTACGGCAGCGCAGGGACGCTTCAGACCGGAGATCTGATCTTCCTCATCGGATCCCCTCTGGGGACCGCCCACTCCGTGAGCATGGGGCTGATCGGCTATGTCAATGAAAAGGAACAGACGGCGGACGGCACCCAGGCCATGTTTTATACAGGGGTTCCGGCAGATGCGGAAAAAGGGACCTTTGCGGTGGACCTGAAGGGAGAACTGATCGGCGTGGTAAGGCCCGCCCCTGGAGAGAGCCAGACCGGCAGCACGGGCATCATCAGCACCGCCTATCTGCGAGAGGTCCTGCGCCGCCTGGGAGAAGGAAAACAGATTCCCTATCTGGGCATCCGGGGCAGGAACGTGACGCCGGAAATGAAGTTTGAGGATATTCCTGCGGGCGTCTACGTTACGGAGGTGGAGCAGGACAGCCCGGCCTATGGAGCCGGGATCAAAAACGGCGATATCCTGATCCGGCTCAACGACACGGAGCTTTCAGACCTGAACGCCTATGAGTCTGCCGTCCGGGGCCTGGAGACCGGAGACTCTGCAGCCCTTACGGTGATGCGCAGTTCCACCAATGGAGAATACGGGGAGCTGACCTTCAACATCACTGCGGGAGCCCGCTGATGCCGCCTGGTTTTGCCGGAAAAAAGAACTATGAGAATGGAGATCTTATGAAATATATCGAAACCCTGAGAGACGGGATGCACGTCAAAGAGGTGTATCTCTGCAAAACAAAAACCATTGCCCTGACCAAAAACGGCAAGGAGTACGGAAATGTGGTCCTGCAGGACAAAACCGGTCAGCTGGAGGCCAAGATCTGGGATCTCAACAACCCTGGCATCGGTGAGTTCTCTCCCATGGAATACGTCTATGCGGAAGGAAACATCACGGTATTTAACAATGCTAACCAGTTGAATATCCTCCGGATCCGCAGGGCCTCCGAGGGAGAGTATAGCCCGGAGGACTATTTCCCGGTCAGCACAAAGAACATCGGGGAGATGTATCAGGAGCTGAAAAAGCTGATTCTGAGCATGCAGAACCAGCACCTTCAGAAGCTGTGCAAGGCATTTTTTGTGGAGGATCAGGACTTTGCCAAGGCCTTCTGCCGCCACAGCGCAGCCAAGTCCGTGCATCACGGATTTATCGGGGGACTGCTGGAGCACACCCTGAGCGTGGCTCAGATCTGCGATATGAGCGCAAAGCATTACCCCTTCCTGAACCGGGATCTGCTGCTGGCGGGAGCCATGCTGCACGATATCGGAAAGGTCCGGGAGCTGTCGGCCTTTCCGGCAAACGATTATACCGACGAAGGCCAGCTTCTGGGACATATCATGATCGGCGCCCAGATGGCAGAGGACAAGATCCGGGACATCGAGGGCTTTCCGGCAAAGCTGCACAGCGAGGTGCTACATCTGATCCTGTCCCATCACGGAGAGCTGGAGTTCGGTTCCCCGAAAAAACCGGCGCTGATGGAGGCGCTGGTGCTGAGCTTTGCGGACAATATGGATGCGAAGATCGAAACCATGTACGAGGCCCTTACCTCAAAGCCGGCCCAGAATGAAGACGGCTGGGTGGGATTCAACCGGCTGCTGGATTCCAATATCCGAAAGACGAGCTGTTAAAGATGAAAAAGAACGATACATTTACGATAGAGATCACGGACCTGAGCGAAGAAGGCATGGGGATCGGAAAACAGGAAGGCTTCGTCTGGTTTGTAAAGGACGCCATCCCGGGAGATCAGGTCCAGGCGGCAGCCACCAAGATAAAGAAAAACTATGGCTTTGCCCGGCTTGTGCAGATTCTGAAACCCTCTGAAAGCCGCCGTAAGGCGGCCTGCCCTGTGGCCAGGCAATGCGGCGGCTGTCAGCTGCAGAATATGGAATATCAGGCGCAGCTTGATTTTAAGACTGAAAAGGTGCTTTCCCACTTAAAGCGCATCGGGGGCTTCGATCTGGAAGCGGTGCAGGTGGAACCCATTATAGGGGCAGAACAGGAGCTGGGTTATCGGAACAAGGCCCAGTTTCCCATCGGCAGAGACCGGGAAGGAAAACCCGTGGCAGGATTTTATGCAGGCAGGACCCATCACATCGTGGCGTGTGAGGACTGCCTGCTTGGCTGTGGGGAAAACGCCCCGCTGCTGCGCTGCATCCTGGAATGGATGGAGCGGTTCGACCTGGAGCCCTATGAGGAGAGCGCCGGAAAGGGACTCTTACGCCATGTGCTCCTGCGAAAGGGATTTTATACCGGAGAGCTGATGGTCTGCCTGGTGATCAACGCAGAAAAACTGCCCCACGAAAAGGAACTGGTGGAGTCCCTGCTGGCGCTGCAGTTTCCCAAAGCGGAACATATGCCGCAAGCCTCGGAGACGGGTGATCCGGCGCAGCACCACGGGACAGCGGGCAGGATCGCTTCCATCTCTTATAATGTCAACCGGGAAAAGACCAACGTGATCCTTGGGAAAAAGCTGGTGAGCCTCTACGGCCCGGACTATATCGAAGACCAGATCCGCAGGCTGCTTCCGGACGGAAAGGGCGGTTTCCTGCCGGAGCCGGAGGGTGCGCCCATCTGTTTTCGGATCTCGCCTCTGTCCTTTTACCAGGTCAACCCGGCCCAGATGGAACGGCTGTACAGCACGGCTCTGGAATACGCGGGGCTTACAGGACAGGAAACGGTCTGGGATGTCTATTGCGGTATCGGAACCATTTCTCTGTTCCTGGCAAGAAGCGCCAGAAAGGTCTACGGCGTGGAGATCGTGCCGGAGGCCATAGAAAATGCCCGGGAAAATGCGGAACGGAACGGTATCCGCAACGCGGAGTTTTTTACCGGCAAGGCAGAGGAGGTGCTGCCCCGCTGGTACGAGGAGCAGCAGGTAGCGGCCCGGCAGGCAGGCCATGCGCCGGAGAAGATCGATGTGATCGTGGTGGATCCCCCCAGAAAGGGCTGCGACGAACGATGCCTGGAAACCATCTTGAAGATGGCTCCTGAGCGGGTGGTATATGTGTCCTGCGATTCATCCACCCTGGCCCGGGACCTTAAGTACCTCTGCGCAAATGGCTATGAGCTTAAGCGGGTGCGGCCCTGCGACATGTTCCCGCAAACGGTACATTGCGAGACTGTGTGCCTCTTGAGCAACACCCAAAGTAAGAAGAAAGAGTCCTATATTACGCTTGATGTGGAGATGGCAGATTACTATCGCATCAAGAACGAAGGGAAGAATTCTAACACCTAAAGTTCAGCCTTACAATCGAATAGGAATTTGAATAGATAAGCTGCAGATGCGGACATGATCCGAGATCTGCAGCTTGTTTTGTTTCAAGCCAAAATAGTCGATTGAAAAAGGAGGACAAACACATGGCAAGCAAGAACGAAAGAGAACTGAAGGTTTGTGCGCTGAGCGGGCACAACTACAAGCCTGTTCCGTCGATTCGTTTGATGGGGCAGTGGCTGGAGGCTGCTGGGTTCCATATTGGAGATCCGGTATTGGTCAGATGCGAGGATGGCAAGCTCATCATTAGCCTGGACGCTGCAAGAGCGGAGATGATCGAGGCAGAAAAGGCGTTTGTGGAGAAGGAAACCAGAAAACTGCATGAAAGATTCCTGAAGGAGAAGAAGGCTCTTCATGCTCAGTTTGTCGCAGAGCGGCAGGCAGAATATGCTAAGGGACAGGGAAAAGACTATGTTTGATGCAGCTGATTTCTCCGCTCTGGATCCTAAGTACTTCTCCATCATCTTCACAGATGCCTTTGATGTAACGGTTATGAGCCGGAATACCGGTCATTATTGGTTTATCCATAATCCTGAGTATCCGACACCGGGAACATGCATCTTATTCCACAAGCATAAGGCATCACATCCATATCACCAGCACGGTCGTGCGAATAGTTTGAGGCAGGCTGTCCGGAGCATACAGAGCCACGACAGGTGGCAGATGCAGGGCAGACCATCTAAGAGATAAAATCGAATATAGAGGCACACAGCAAAGCAGCGGTACCGGAGCGGATCCAGTATCGCTGCTTCTTTCATCTGTGTCGGTTTAGAATCATTCGGCGTTAAAGAGATCCTTCGCAAGCTTCTGAGCTGCTTTAATTTCAGAATATGCCTGCGTCTTCTTGATGCCGTACTCAGAGAGCAGTGCATCAAGGATTTCGCCTTTGGTACATTCCTGCTTCAGTAGATCGAGGATGCGACCGTAGCGCGGATTCATCTCTCTGACCTGATGGATCAGATCATCAATGATAAGGCCGAGCAGAGTCGTGTTCTCCAAAGATTCTGTCTGAGCAGGGTCGTAGCCGTTGCCGTCTTCCGACATCATATCTTCCAGCATCTTGTCGTAGGAGAGGATGTTCGGATCCTTCTTCAGGTCAGCAATGTAAGTGCGAACATCGCTCCAGAAGAGCTTCATGGTGCCGGGAAACTGTTCTGCAGTGACCGGTGTGAAGGCGACTAAAACGGCGATGCCGCTGAAGTGCCAGGTTTCAAGGTTCTCGCGATGATAGTTCATCGCTTTCACTTCGTCCCAGTTATGGACCAGGAACGGAGCAAGGTACTGTCCTTCCGGTACGGGAAGGTTGTTGTACGAGCGCTTATCGCTGTACTTGGTGAGTTCGTTATCGACCATAATGCTTTTCCTCCGTAGATTTGCGCGGAGGAATCCGCATTATGGCGATATGAAATTGTCCCTATCAGGTGGCCAGTCATTTCGGATTCCTCCTAGTTTGCATGGCCAGCCTGTTCTACATGGGCTGACGTGTTTTACATGGTGGCTTCAGTGAGACGGTAGAACCATCTTCAGCGCTAAAGAAGCAATCTCACCGGAGCTAAGCCCATCATAATCGCTTTCTTTTTATTTGGAAAAACTCACCGAGTCGGATTGAGCACAACAAAAAAACCCGCATTTCTGCGGTGTTCAGCGGATCTGCTTATATAGAATTCAGTACCAGAAGAGGGATTTTGTGGACGAATCGCGACTCACCTAGTCGGAAATATTTTTGAAAAAGAAAAAAGCCGCGTATCCCAGAGATGGAATAGCGGCTGAAAGTTCTATAGACGTTGCTTTGTGCCAAGAGTTTCGTATCCTCTGGCAGCAAGGAAATCATTGCAGTCTGATAAAGGATGCCCGGAGAGACCGGTAATGCAGAAACGTAAGGCTCTATCTTCTGGAGTATCTTTGAAGTTTCTGCCGGCAAGATAGAGCATCTTGTCGACTGTTTCTATATCGAGGGATAGGCCTACACCTATGGCGACGATTGTTCTGACTGTCGGATCGTTCTTTAGGCCCTTTTCTGCCTTTCGGTAGTTCTCTTCTCCGAGTTCAGTCAGAGTACAGAAGTGAGCTTTGCTGATACCTTTGATGTTGATGACTTCAAAGATATATTCCCAACAGTTCTTGTTTGCAGTAGAGAGCAAATGTATTTTCTCGTTTTCCTCAAAGTTCTTATTTCTGCGCTGAAGATCCTCCGACAACTGTAAGACTGCAGTATTATGATCAGCATCATATTTGGATATGTCCTGTTCATCATTTTCGCGATGGAATATGATCTCAGGAAGAACTTCTTTTGCGGATGCACGACGTATCCGCTGCCAGCCAAAGGACAAGGTGCATTCATCGAGATTGTCCCAGGCATACTCGGTAAGAGTTGCCTTTCCGGTTTCATCAGCGGCGATATACTTTTCGTCGTTGATGACAACATATCCATCAACATATTTGAATCTGCCGGAGTCAATGAGCTTGCGGAAATCGCCATTGGTGCTGTACTCATAGAAAACGTCTTCGAGGCTGACGTAGGAATGCCATTCTTTTTCGTTTATGGCTTGCAGTACAGACTTTGCTTCAGGATAACCGGTCTCTGTCATGCGAATGAGGGCAGACTGCCTTGATACACCATAGAAGCGTGCGAGATCATCGGCGATGCAGGTGAGCACTGCCAATTTCAGCGGCGTATCTTCATAGTTGTATTGTTGATACAGCTCATCAACCTTAGTCTTGAATGTCTCGATCGGCATAAGGATACGGGGAGCCAGATTGTTGGCTTGCCATTCCATGCGCTGTTCATCGGTCCATTCTTCACTTTCGTTGGGGTATACCATGTCAGCAGGGCAGCGGCAGGCAATGAATCTTTCATTCCGGAGAATGGATTTTATCGCTGCATATAGTCTGTGACGATGCCAATGATAGACTTCGTGCGCGATGGTGTTGTTTACACAGCCGCTATTACGCTGCCAGTAGGTATAGGCGTCGATCAGTATTGTGCCTCTGGGCACTTCTTCTTCCTTCTCTGAAGTTTTGAAGAGATCGTATATTTTTACTTTACCTGGAGAAAAGCAGATTTGGCCGAATATGCTGAAGTCGTCGGTGATCCGATATCCCTGTACAACATTCAGATGAAGTTTCTCTTTAGCGATATCTTCAATTGGAACGCGCATCGGCTCAGCCAAGGCTTCCGGATAATACTTTTCCAGAAAAACCGTAGCTTCTTTATCAAGATCCTTACGAGCAATAATAGGAACTATGCTCTTGGAAGCTGCAATACCATTCCCGGATGGCTTTGAATCCCTGCTCCAGGGCTTTACGGATGAAATCTTCAGAGAATCCAGCTTATCTGTGATGACGGCTTCGCAGGACGCGATCAACCATTGTGATGTTTCTCCGGACATTTCTCCGCGATATTCATCAAATTGCTGAAGTTCTATGGTACAGCTGAGTATGGCATCGAAGAACAGAGAATCTTCATCGATACGGATATGAGTGGCATATTCCAGAAGCATATCAAGCAGCAGAGCAGTATCGGGATATTTGATGCGTGCCATGCTGAGATTCAGTGCTGTTGGATGTAGTGCTATATAATTATTTACCGATTCCCAGATGGGACGGTAACAGATTTTGTATATGAATTCTTCAATCTCATTCTGAGCCTTGCTCATGGATAAGTACCTCTTTTCGAAGGAATGTCCTCTGGACACAATAATACATGATGCATTATAGCATGAAAACGGAGAGAATTCAATTAAAAGCGGTGGGTATTCCTGCGTATATGGAGTTTTTCGCTTGTGATTTCGCTGGGCTGGTGGTATAATCGAAACTGTATTAGTGTGCACAGTTACCTGATGATATATGAGTTCTGAGAATGGAACCGAGAGGATTGCTATGGAAGTAAGTTACAAGAAGCTTTGGAAACTGCTTATAGACAAAGATATGAAGAAGAAAGACCTTCAGGCACAGGCCGGAATCAGCTGGACTTCTGTCACAAAATTGTCCAAGGGCGAAAACGTGAGTATGGAAGTCCTTATGAAAGTGTGCAAAGCGCTTGAATGCAACATCGGCGACATCATGGATCTGATTCCGGAAGAAGGTGATAAGAATGTCGAGCTCAAAGAAGAATGATGTGATTAGCGTTGCTCCGCCACACAGCATTAAGAAATTTGAATTGATCTCGGAGTATGTGAAAGCATGGATCAACATTCTTATGCTGAACAAGAAATGTCGCGGAATAGTCTATATCGACTGCATGTCAAATAGTGGCGTATATAAGGATGATGAAGGGAATGAGATAAAAGGTACGCCGCTTCTGGTATCTGAGATCATTGCGGAAGCTATGACCAGATACACAGATAAGCAAGCCTACATATATTTTAATGATCTGGACGAAAGAAAGATTGATTTGCTGGAAACTAGGCTACCAAAGAAGGCCAGCAATCTCACTATCTACACAGAGTCGATGGATGCTAACGTATTACTTCGTAAGATTGGAAGCCAGTTTTCGACGATGTTTAGTGATATGCATTTTCTACTCGTTTACGATCCTTATGATGCACATATTGAATGGGATGCTATGATGCCATTTCTTAAAAACTGGGGTGAAATCATCATCAATCATATGGTATCCGATACAATCCGGGCGGCAAAGATGGCAAAGAAGCCAGAAGTCATTGAAAAATATGAGGAAACCTATCAGACGACGATTGATGAGCTGATTTCCTTCGGCAGTGACAGAGAAGCTTTTGAGAAGAAGATAGAGCAGATAATACTGGACCTTAGTGGCAGAAAAAACGGGCGGTATTATGTAGCTGCATTTCCGTTCTTCAACAGCAATAACTCTGTTGTGTATAACTTGATTCATTGTACTGGGCATCAGACAGGATTTGATCTTTTCAAATCAACAGCTTGGAAGGTCTTTGATGACCAGTCGTCTGGCAAGCATGTCAATAATAGCGGGGAATATGATCAGCTGACATTCGATACGCTTACGGGAGAAATTGTCTCAGGACGAACAGTAGATGATACATGCTATACAGTTCGAGATATAGCAGCATATCTACAAAAGAAGTTTAAGGGAAGGCAGGATGTACCTAAGGATGAGGTAAAAGCCTATTTGTTTGAGCATCCGGTTTTTCCTGTACGTGATTACAGTAATAAAACATATGCTGCGTTGAAACAGTACTATGGTGCTGTGATTCACAGATCAACAATAACATTTTCAGATAGGAGTTATTGATTATGCCGCAAGTGGAAGGCTACATACAAAGAAAATCTATGCTCTACAAAACCGGTGTGGAGTATGGAGATTATACACTGAATTTCGTGCAGGGATGTGCGCATGGCTGCCGGTATCCTTGCTATGCCTTCTTGATGAAAAAAAGATTTGGGCAGGTCAAGACATATGAGGATTGGCTGAAACCGTATCTTGTTTCAAACACTTTGGAGATTCTGGACAAGGAGATTCCCCGGCTGAAAGATAAGATCAAGTCTGTACAGCTTTGCTTTACTACGGATCCGTTTATGGTGGGATATCCGGAAATTGAAAAAATGAGTTTGGATGTGATCAAGAAACTGAACGCAGCAGGCATTAAGTGTACAGTGCTTACGAAGGGCATTCTTCCGGTCAGCCTTGCAGAATGTTCTAAGGAAAACGAATACGGAATCACTCTTATTTCTCTGGATGAGGAATACAGAGAGCGGATGGAGCCAGGCTCTGCACCATATAAAGACCGTTTGAAGGCATTGAAGAAGCTACACGACAAAGGTTGTAAGACATGGGTTAGCATCGAGCCGTATCCTACGCCGAATCTGATAGAACAGGACTTGATGGAGATCCTAAAATCAGTCAGCTTTGTAGACAAGATTATTTTCGGAAGAACCAATTACTGTAAGGATGTAACGACTGGATATCCGGAACACAAGCAGTTCTATAACGAGAAGGCAAAAGAAGTGATTGATTTCTGTGAGAAGAAGGGGATCGCTTATCACATAAAAGATAAAACCATTACGGATTAGAGTCCGTATTATGGGACAGCATATTCGATAGAATTAAGATGCCGGAGTATAAATTTCCGGCAAAGTAGACAAACAGTAGGAGGAAATGGCATGGCTGCAATACATGATTTACTTGCACAAGTGCAGGATGAGGCGCTTAGAGCCAGACTGGAGCAGGAGATAAACAGACTGTCAAAGACAAAGAAATTCGGGTTGGTGTTTGAAGAACATCTGCCGGAGTGTACGCCGCTCTATGATATACCGGTAAAACGTGGCTCGACTGTGGCAAAAAAGACGGGTGCAGTCAGTGAAATGTATGAGGTTAGTGCCATCAAGGATGGTATAGCTACTTGCTATCACAAAGTGACGGCACAGATGGAAGAAATACCTGTAGATGAGCTGGTTTCAGTTGCCCAGTTTGGTGAGCCTATCTATCCGTACTTAAAACCAATCGATAGTGTGTGCAATGCTCCTGATAGTGATTTGTGGCATACGCTGATTGAGGCTGATAACTATCATGCTCTTCAGCTTCTGGAATATCTTTATGCTGGCAAAGTGGACTGCATTTATATTGATCCGCCATATAATACAGGTGCTAAAGACTGGAAATATAACAATGATTATGTTGATGGAGTAGATGCATATAGACATAGCAAATGGCTGTCTATGATGCAGAAGAGATTAAAAATTGCCAAGAATTTATTAAATCCAAAATGCTCTGTATTAATTGTCACAATTGATGAAAAAGAATACTTACACCTAGGGTGCCTGTTAGAAGAAATGTTTCCTGAAGCGAATATGCAGATGATTACATCTGTAATTAGCCGAAATGGTACAAGTAGGGAAAATGAATTTTCTAGAGTTGAGGAATATATTTATATTCTTCGATTTGGCCAAATGGGTGTGACACGTACAAACGACAATATGCTCTCTGAGGATGGCAAGGGCGTTATAAGTAGAGTTTGGTTTAATTTTATGCGCACCAGTACTCCACGTAGCAAAACAAAAGGCCAGTTTTTCCCTATTTTCATCGACACGAAAGAAGAGAAAATTGTAGGGATTGGAAATGCTTTATCGCCATCAGAAAAAGCTGAGGATGTGGTTGCACCCGAAGGACAAGTGGCTGTGCTACCTATTCGAGACGATAACACTGAAGCTACATGGGGAGCTATTCCAGAGACTACAAAGCAGTTATTGGCTGAAGGATATTTGAGGGTAGGATCATTTGATAAAAAAACTAACCGATGGAGTATTCAGTATGTTCGTCAAGGTGATCAGAAGAGAATTAAGTCAGGCGAAATAGTAGTAGAAGGGAAAGCGAAAGACGGCTCATTAATTCTTTCGCCAGTCGATGCATCACAAAGAATTGTCTTTCCTAAAACTGTTTGGAATAGAAAATCGCATGATGCTACTGAGCACGGGACAAGGTTACTAAAACCGCTGTTTATCAATACTCGGTTTTCATATCCTAAATCACTATATGCTGTTGCTGATACATTGAGATTTTTTGTGAAAAATAATAAAACGGCATTAATTGTAGATTTTTTTGCTGGATCAGGTACTACATTGCATGCAGTTAACTTGTTGAACGCAGAGGATGACGGGCAAAGACGTTGCATAATGGTCACAAATAATGAGGTCTCTGAAGATGAGGCGAAGTCTTTAAAGAATAAAGGCTACAATCCAGGGGATGATGCCTGGGAAGCATTGGGAATTGCGAGGTATGTCACATGGCCGCGTACAGTATGTTCAATTGAAGGCCACAATATAAATGGGAAGCCCTTGGAAGGAACATATATAACCACAGAAGAATCTATGGCCGATGGTTTCAAGGCTAATGCGGCTTATTTTAAGCTGGGGTTCTTAGATAAAACATCCATAGCATTAGGCCGTCAGTTGGCAGAACTATTACCGGTACTCTGGTTGAAAGCTGGAGCATATGGTGTTTGTCCGAGATTACAGGATGAAAAATTATCTATGATGATACTGCCGGATAATAGATTTGCAATTCTTATGAATGAAAAACATTTTCAGGAATTTGATGCGCAAGTGCAAAAGCATCCTGAAATCCAGACAATATATATTGTAACCGATTCTGAAGCTGGATATCGTGAGATGATTGCAGGCTACGGCGAAAAGGATACTTATCAGCTGTATCGTGATTATTTAGATAACTTCAGAATTAACACAGGGAGGTAGGCCATGAAAGCAGAATTATTTCCATTTCAGAAAAGAGCTTTAAGCGAGCTCAGAATGAAATCAGCGGAAGCTGTGTATCGATATGGTCGCTCTCACTCCAAGCAGGTTGTTTCTTTTACGGCTCCTACAGGTGCGGGAAAAACAATCATTATGGCGGCCTTGATCGAAAGTATTTTCTTTGGGGATGAGGTATATCCGGAGCAGCCGGAAGCAATCATCGTATGGCTTTCTGATTCCCCGCAGTTAAATGAGCAGTCAAAAGATAAGATTGACTTGAAAGCCGATAAGATCCGTTTAGGACAGTGTGTAACTGTGCAGGACGATTCCTTTGACCAGGAGATGTTTGATGATGGGCATATCTATTTTCTGAACACACAGAAGCTGGGGAAGAGTTCAAATCTTACAAAGCACACGGATAACCGCCAGTATACAATCTGGGAAACGTTGGCAAACACGGCACGTGACAAGAGCGACCGTCTGTATTTCATCATTGACGAAGCACATCGAGGCATGCAGGGGCGTGAAGCGGGACGTGCTACAACCATCATGCAGAAGTTTCTTAAAGGAAGTCCGTCAGATGGCATTGAAGCTATGCCGGTGGTTATCGGTATGTCTGCTACATCAGCACGGTTTAACGCATTGGTACAGGGCATTGCATCCGATACACAGTACGTTGTGGTTACAACGGATGAGGTCAGAGCTTCTGGACTCTTGAAGGATCGAATCGTCATCTCCTATCCGGAAGAAAACTCCGGGAACAAAGATATGGCTGTGCTTCAAGCGGCAGCGGATGAATGGAAGGATAAATGGGATCATTGGTACCAGTATTGTTATGAGCAACACTATGCTTATGTGAATCCAATTTTGGTTATCCAGGTTCAGAATGCGACATCGTCCTCGATATCTGCGACTGATCTTGATGATTGCGTCCAGAAGATTGAGGAACGAACAGGAATCCGTTTCCAGGAAGGCGAAGTGGTTCATACCTTTGGAGACGCAAATAACGTGATCCGGATCAATGGTTTGAATGTACCATATGTGGCTCCTTCAGCGATTGTAGAAGATAAGCGAATCAGAGTTGTTTTCTTCAAAGAGAGTTTGTCTACCGGCTGGGATTGCCCGAGAGCAGAAACGATGATGTCTTTCCGACATGCTACGGATGCAACATATATTGCTCAGCTCCTTGGCCGTATGATTCGTACACCGATGCAGATGCATATTCAGGTGGATGAGACATTGAATGATGTACATCTGTATTTGCCGTATTTCAATTCTGATACCGTAAAGGAAGTTGTGGAAGAATTGCAGAATGCCGAAGGCGGCGATATTCCGGCAGATATCTATGGGGAGTCTCTCGATACCAGAGTAATGGATACATTGTCTGTTAGACCGCGAAGCTCAGCTAGCGGTGGAACAAGACATACACCTGCCTATCCGGGACAGATGTCAATGTTTGATTTGCCAGGTGGAACACAGCCTATGGAACTGCATGATGGCGGTGCTACTCCGTATGGCAGTGGCGGACAGACTGGAACTGCTTCCGGCGTTCGCGAAGCGTCATCCTTCAGCACAGGTACAAGGGGTACACAACAGGAAAACCCGCAGCAAGTTCAACCTGCACAGAATGCGGATCGGCCGAGTGCAGCAGTACCTTCGTCAGGGGCATCACAAGCAGCTCCGGAAGGTCAAACAGCACAATCAGAGCCGGAATATGTTCAGGAGTCTTTCATTGACACCTTAGATCGAGAGGGTGTCGTAAAAGCAATCAATGATTCCGGACTTCTTTCATACGATGTAAGGAACGTCAGAATCAATAACTATTTGAATTCGCTGTACAGTTTGGCAAGACTTCTCAGACAGTCCGGGAAATACCAGGATGCCACAGATGATGTTCTGGAAGAAATCGTAAAGATGATCCGTGAGTATGTGGGTGATCTGAAGAGAGATGGAAAATATGACGATATGGCAAAGAAGATCATGGAATTTCAGATGAAATCCCAGGTCTTTGATGTGTTTGGAGAAACTGTAGACGATAACATTGTCCATATGTTCATATCTACAACGGATATTGATATTGACCGGCAGTTCCGCCATGCTGAAACAAAGCTGGGGAATGAGGGCGTAGGCAATAAGTATGGACATTATTATTACGATGAGGATGATCCGAATGCATATAAGATCGATGTAATCTTGTATGCCTCTAATGATGACTGCTATGCACGCCTCCTGGCTTACGCAGAGAAGGCATTCCATAAGATGAATGATAATTATCGTCGGAAGATTGTCGGCCTGGGTGATCGTTTTATTAAACAGTATGATGCAATTGTCTCCAATGGAGATGTTGTCAGTAAGCATAACTTCCGCCTGCCTGAGACCATCAGCTTACCACATGAAGTGAATGGCAAGGATTATGATGATCATCTTTTCGTAGACGACTCCGGAAAAGCACGTATCAATCTGAATACTTGGGAAGAAGGTGTTCTTGTGGAGGAACAAAGTCAGGCAGATTATGTTTGCTGGCTGAGAAATCCTCCGAGAAAGCCTTGGTCCCTCTGCATTCCGTATGAGATGGGCGGAGAGCAGAAGCCGGCGTATCCGGATTTCGTGATCATCCGTAAAGACAGCGATGATGAGTATGTTGTGGATATTCTGGAACCGCACGATCCTACAAGAATTGACAACCTTGGAAAGGCCAGAGGATTTGCAGAATATGCAAGGCAGAATCCGGGTGTAGGACGCATTCAGCTGATCCGAATGAGTAAAGATGCCGTGGGACATAATCGTTTCAAGAGACTCGATATGGCTATGAGCGCTGTGCGTGATAAGGTTTCACGGGCCATGACAAACGATGAATTAGATCACATTTTTGATACAGATGGATTCTTTATGTAATACAGAGTACAGATGGGAGGCTTCAAGATGGATAACGACCAGATTGTAAGCAGGATGAATACATATTTGCATACTTCCGCCAATGTGCTTGCTGAGTGGCTTGGAAAGCTGTTACCCAGAACATCGGAAGATTGGTGGGAGGACTGTGTTATAGCCAAGTTGAGCTATAACCAGGCGGAGATGGCAAGAGAACGCGGTTTTACGGAGCTGGGACAGTTTGACCTGGCTGCGTTGCTTCGCATTGCGGATAAATCATGGTATGAGATGAGGAATGTGGCATTCCTTCCTACCAGGGAAAGAGAATGCATCCGTGATATGATGCGTGTCCGTAATAACTGGGCTCACGTTGGTGCTATGCTTCCGGGCAAAGATGCCATCCTTGCAGATCTGGATACCCTGCATCAATTCTTTGAGCAGAGAGAATGTGATGACAGCCTCATAAATGAAGTTGACCGCATGATAGAGGAAGTGAAGTCTCCATCCACGGTTGATTTTGAATCCTTTTCACAGGAGTCCCAGCCAGAAGCTGCAGAGACAGTGATGCCGGATGTAGGTGATGAAGACGAAATCAGAGAAAAGAGCCTGGTATATCTCGTAGGAAGCCCTGATGTGCGCGGAATTGTTATGTCCATTACAGATCTTGGGGATACTAAGAAATATGATGTCTTTGTAGATGGTAATTTCAAGACTTTTTATTCCGGGCAAATCGCACTATACGTCGAGACAGCATCTTATAACTGGGTCGATATCAATACATTCCGCAGTTATCTAACAGCGTACCAGATCAATAATCCTTCTGGAAATGATCTGTATTCATTGAATTCAGCCAGGATTGATTTTGTTCCTTACCAGTTCAGGCCGGCATTGAAGCTGATCCATGCGGATGAGCCGAGAATACTGATTGCTGACAGCGTTGGCGTAGGTAAGACGATTGAAGCCGGTCTGATCATTAAAGAACTGCAGGCAAGAAATGAACTGGAAAATGTTCTGATCATCTGCCCGAAACCGCTTGTAACAGAGCGTAAATGGGAGATGGAGATGAAGCGATTTGATGAGGAATTCGTGCCGGTGGATGGACCGATGCTTCGTCAGATCATTTCTGATACAGATCGAGACGGTGAATGGCCGATAAGGTTCAGTAAGACAATTGTACCTTATTCCATTTTGGACAGTAGAACCTATGAGGGAGAGACCACCAGGAAGAAGCATACATTTGGCTTAAGGGATCTGGATCCGGCTCCGCACTTTGATCTGGTTATCATCGATGAGGCGCATCATATCCGAAACGGCAGTATGGAGAAGGAAAAGGCCTTCGAGTATAAATGCGTGAAGTATTTCTGTGATAATGCTGATGCTGTTGTCATGCTGACGGCAACGCCGCTGCAGACCAGTGATGATGATTTGTTTACACTTTTGAATGTTCTGCGACCGGATGTAGTGATTGATAAACAGACATTCAATATGATGTCCAGGCCGAACGTACATATTTCTGAAGCTGCAAAGGCTATTAGAAGGGCTGATCAGGACTGGCAGGCTCAGGCCACAGAAGCCCTCAAAGGTGTTCTGGGGACACAGTGGGGAGAAAATGTCATCGCCGCTAATCCGACTTACGGAGAGATGATCAAAACTCTGCAGCAGGACAAAATCACACGGGAAGAACGTGTGAAACTTATTTCGGATGCAGAGAGCCTTCACAGTTTTAACTCCATGCTTAACCGGACCCGAAGAAAAGATATTCAGGATTTCTGCATCAGAAGACCATACACCTTAGCTGTCGAGTTTACCGAGCGGCAGCAGGAGCTGCATGATGAACTGTTGCGATTTGAGTCAAATGCATTACTGCAGCTTCATGGAAGCGCCAGATCCATTCCGTTTATGATGTCCACTATCAAGCGTCAGGCAGCCAGTTGTATCTTTGGCCTGGCACCTCATATTCGGGATCTGATAAAAAGAAGATTCCAACAGATGGAGGATGATCCGGGTCTGGATTATTCTCCGGGCTTTACCTTTGATGGAACGGATGCAAACGCGCTGGAGGCGTTAGCTCAGAATCTGCTGGCAATGGCGGACAATCTTCCGGATGAAGATCCTAAGTTTGATCAGATGCTGGAAGCCATTATGGAAAAGCAAAAACAGGAGAATAACAAAATTATTCTCTTCAGTACTTTCCGGTATACGCTGTATTACCTGAAGAAGAAACTTCTCGATGCTGGACTCAGAGTAGAGCAGGTTGATGGCAGCGTCAAGGATGCTATGCGACAGGAGTTTCGTGCAAGATTTGAGCTTCCAAAGGAAGATGCGGATGCTATTGATATCCTGCTATTTACGGAAGTTGGTTCCGAAGGTCTTGATTATCAATTCTGCGATATGATGATTAACTATGATCTTCCTTGGAATCCTATGAGAATCGAGCAGCGTATTGGTCGTATCGATCGAAGAGGACAGCAGAGTGAGACTGTTAGCATTTATAACATGATTACGAATGGTACCGTCGATGCTGATATCTATTTCCGATGCCTGATGCGTATTGGTATATTTGAAAGCAGCATTGGTGAGTGCGAGGAAATCCTGGGCGATATTGCTACACAGCTTGACCATATCGGGATGGACACGACTCTTACCGATGAAGAGCGAAAAATAAAACTGGAGCAGATGGCTGATAATGAAGTCCGAAGAATCCAGGAAATGAATCGTTTGGAAGAAGAGGAGAAAGAATTCTTTGGCTTTGATCTCTCCGAGTATATGACATCACAGGAGATTCATAACGCAGAGAATCCGTGGCTTACACAAAAAAGTCTGCAGATTCTGATTGAACAATATCTATACCGCCGGCTTGGACAGGGTAGCTATATTCTGGGTGAAGGTGACGCAAAACAGCTGAGATTATCAGCAGCGGCCAGAGCGGAGCTTAGAGATGATTTCCGGAAACTTCCGAGCGGACGAAATGCAGTACGTCAGAGCTGGGATGTATACCTGAAGGGGAAAGCTCCTATTCATCCGATTACTTTTGATGCAGAGACTGCGGAAAAGAAGAGGGATAATTTCTTTATCACAGCTATGCATCCTTTGGCAAAACAGGCAGCGGCATATTTTGCTTCAAATGAGCAGGCGTATATCAGACTGCAGTACGCAACAGAAAACCTGCCAAGTGGCTCTTATCATTTCTCCGTATATGCCTGGAGCTATGTTGGGATTAATCCACATTTTAAACTGGTTGTTGTCTGTGATGATGATGTAATTGCGTCAGAGCTTCCAGATATTCTTCAGGAGGCTCAGAGTGGCGCTGCAGCTGTTAAGATGCAGCCATCCGACTGGGATATGCTTGAGAGGAAACAAGTGAAATTATGGATGGATGAGAAAGCTGAAGAAATCAAGGAAGCAGAAAATACATCCACGTTTAAGATAGAAAGTTTGTCCAATAATTTCAGAAACCGCAAGAGATCTTTGGAACAGAAGATTATAGATACCAGCAGCGAAGGCATCCGACGGATGTATACGAGTGAGTTGGAGTCTGCCACAGAGACCTATGAGCTTAAAGTCGCTGAAATAAGGAAAAAGGTTGATCAGACGGATATCCATACGACTTTGATTGCCAATGGAATCCTGGAAGTTGTCAACTAACCATACGTGTTGGAGGTGTCAGGCATGGCTAAAATGGCGATTGCAGATCAGGTCTTACAACGCCAGGACAAAGATGGAATGCTTCGGCGGGCATTGGAGAGAATTATCCAGCTTTATACGGATAAATCTCACTTCGTTTATGAACTGCTTCAGAACGCGGAGGATGCCGGAGCCACTAAGATAAAATTTGAACAGTATCCTGACAGACTTGTGGTGCTTCACGATGGGCATCCGTTCTCTATGGAGAATCTGCAGGGCCTCTGTGATATCGGAAAATCTGATAAGACCGATGACTTAAACCAGATTGGTGAATTTGGCGTCGGCTTCAAATCGGTTTTCGGTATTTGTGAGACCGTGCGCCTTTATAGCCATCCAAGCAAGAGTGATCAAGAGAAAGGCTATCATCAGTTTGCCGTTGAAATCAAAGATTTCACGCATCCGGTCGATATTGATGATCAGGATGTTGCTTTGGGATATACAACGATGTTTGTATTTCCGTATAGTGTCGGATTCACATTCTCCGGATTTGCAACGATTGAGAAGCTCAATGATGTTCTCTCAAAACGTTTGCAGAATTTGGGAATCACTACGCTTCTTTTCATGAAGCATCTTCAGTCCATCGATTACAAAATTGAACTGCCAAAGCTTAGGACATCAGGGACGTATTTGCTGGATAAAACACCTATTAATGATCATTGCGCCCTTGTATCAGCGATGGGTGAGACTGGAAACAGAAAAGAGAACGAAGAGATCTCTTATCTGATGTTTTCACGTCCGGTCACAGGAATTCAGGCGGGCAGGACAATTGATATTGCTTTTGCAGTCAAGGTAGAAGAGTCTGGCGAGTACACATTCACAGCTTCTAAGTCACCGTATATCTCTGTCTATTTTCCGACAGAAACGGAAAGCAAACTTAAATTTATTGTCCAGGGTCCATATCGAACTACACCGAATCGGAGCAGTGTTCCGGCAGACGATAGAGATAATATTGATCTTGCTGAACAGACAGCATCATTGCTTCGGGATAGTGTTATAGAACTGAGGGATACTGGAAAACTGAATTTTAGCTTTCTGAACATTCTCCCGGTGGACAGCGATGTTTTCTACAGTGCACCGCTATTTGAGTGCATGTTTAACGAAACGGAAGAAATGATGACGGAGGAGGCACTGCTGCTTTGTAAAGACGGATCTTATGCGGCTGCTGATTCCGTAAAGATAGCCAGAGGTGCTGATTTTGCAGAGGTATTGACGGAAGAACTTCTGACGGAACTTTTGGATGATGGAACAGACTATCATTGGCTTCCTACATTCCTGACCGAGACTAATAAAACGTATAAGACATTATATGAATTCTTGACGGATGTACTGGATATTGAAGTGATCCGCCCTGAGAATCTTAGAAATGCTTTTAATAACAACAGGGCTTTCCTTCCCAGGCGTGATGATGAGTGGCTGGTAAAGCTCTATAACATGTATGACTCCGTTGCTGCCGCTTTCTCAAAGCAAAGAGGCGGATCCAACATGCTTACAGCGGAATTCATCAAGACATCAAAGGGGACGTTCGTTGCGCCTTATCGGAAAAGCGATGGTAATGAGTTGAATAGCTTTTATTATCGCGGCTATGAGAATGCATCATATTTGCCTAACATCTTCCTGCCGAGTAGCAATACTGATGGCATGGATGATATTGCCTTTGTGGATGAATGGATCCTTCAGAGATGCAGGCATTTCTTTACGGAAATTCTGAACCTACAAAAGCCAAATGAATATGAATTCTTTATACGGGATTTCAAGAGAAGATATGAGAGCGGCGTCGCTCTTTCTGATGATCAGCACATCACTGATTTGAAGAGGCTTTTGCACTATCGTGGAAACTCTGACTATCGTGATGAAGTAAACAATCTCATCAAGAAATATTTGAAAGTCAGATGCATTAAAGACGGTAAAAAGGTTTATGTGAATCCCAGTGGGGAGAAGGTTTTCTTCTCTGTTAACTCTGAAGGAATGAGCATAGAACAGTATTATTCTCATATAGTCAGCTATCCTTATGTGGACGTGGATTTTTATAAGATTGAGGATGTTGACAGAGATATGCTGAAGCTTCTTGGGATTTCCGAAGAAGTGGGAACTGGCCTTGACCGAACAAATGGCGAGTATTATACAGGCAATCCTGGCCGGCAGCCTGAATGGACAACCTATCAGAACTTCCGATGGAAACTGAGCCTGGATAAACTGGATGCAGTATTGGAATACATATCGAGCCATCCAAAAGCACCAGACTCTATGGCCAAGTCCAGCTTTATTTTTCGGTTCCTTCAAAACCATGAAAATATGCTCTTTGGAACGGTTTATGTAGGAGGCAGTTCCCCGAATATTCCAAACACATACTCAGATATCGTGATAAAGCTGCGTCAAGACGGTCCGAAGCATCAGTATTACGGAATGAAGTGGAACGGCAAGTGGCTGTTTACAGAATCCGGAGAACTGGTATCACAAAAAGAGATCACAAAGAGGGATCTTCATCCGCAGCTGTATGGAGATGTAAGACCTGAATCCAACTTATATGAGTTTCTTGGCTTTGCCAAGAGTGAAGAAGATCAGCTGGAAGAGGCCGCAAAGGACTATGATCAGCTGGATGATGAAACCAAAGAACAGTTCTTTGAAATTGAACTGAGACGTAGGTTCGGCATTTCTATTACAGATTTGGAGGAAAGCTATGGTTCCGGTGCAGTCGGTGGCGGAAGCACTCCGACTTACACGCCTCAGGTGACCTTTGAGTTTCCATCGGCACGAGTTAAAAACTGGGATTCACTGCGAAAACATGCAGCCGAAGTCTTGGTATTTGCCAGCCCGGTAAAGTATGAGTATAAGGTCAGGAAAATTCGTGTAAGCAAGCCGGATAGTGAAATTGATGCCTATCTCAGAAGCATGTATAGAGTGGAAGGATCATATAAATATGCATGCCAGATGTGCCATGAGCCTGTGACAACATTTGAGAAGTGCCAGCTTTCTACAGGTATGGAAAAAGAGTTGGATGCCATGTATTTATGCATGTGCCCGAACTGTGCGTCAGAGTATCGCAGGATGCGATCTGATGCGTATGATCTGCAGGAATTAATAGATGAAATTACGTACCTTAGCGAACAGGATATTAATTCTAATGATCCGGTTAAGATCGATTTTGGCAATGAATCCATCTGGTTCACACAGACGCATATTGCTGAAATCAGAGAACTGATGGCGCTTAAGGATGCAGCGGATGAGTATGTAGAGCCGGCATCAAAGCCAATGAAGAAAGCAGAACCTGTGAAGGATACAGATGATAGTCAGGAAGTAGAAACTGTAAAGGTTGAGGAAAAAGAGGATCCTGAGGCTGAAGTTGTTGTAGCAGGGACAGATGTTTACAAGGCCTATATCGGGAAGCGAGTTCGGCATAAGTCTGTCGGATATGGCGTTGTCAGAACCTGTGACGGTAAATATCTTGGCATCGAATTTGAAGAAGGTCCAAAGGCGGGTAAAGTGACGAATTATTCTTTGGAGGCTTGCCTTTCAAGGGGACTGATAGAAATTGTTTAGGAGGTAGCTTATGGCAATGCATATGAGCCTGAGGCTTGCATGGCATAGTGATGGATGGAATGGCCATATCTGCAAGAAGCCTTGTGAAAATGTTTATTGCGTAGGGCAGCATTCATATCCAGGAGAAATGATTGCTGAACTGCGTGATCTTGATTTTGAAACAGCTCATGCAGGAGAGCCCTGTGGTCAGCATCCGTGCAAGGTGGCGTGTGCATTGAGCGCTAATGCCTTCGGTAAGGAAACTGTTCAAGTTAAGGTTGAACCGCCGTCATGGTGGGAAGAAAAAGATGCAGATGCAACGATTTTGACCTTGCCGCCCTATACTGCGTGTACATGGTGCTACGAGGCCATGTATAAGAATGATGTGTTCTCATCGGTAAAGGGAAAGACATATGACTATAACAAGAGACAGCGTAATGCGGAGGCGTATTTTTCACAGTTTGAAGAAGGAAAATCTCTTGTGTTCTACTATGCAGGATACAGTAATCCGTTTTCTGAGAATGAAGAGGATAACTATGTCATTGTAGGAGCCTCCCGCATCAAGAAAATTGATGATTTCCATTACTATGAGAATACAACTGATCAGATAAAGAAGGACTATGCTGGTGGGGTTATCTGGCAGAAGCCGATCACGTCAAATTATCCGGACGAAGGTTTATCTATCCCATATTGGAAATACATGGGAGATGAATCCATACTGAAGCGAATTGTCATAAAGCCGCTTCACAGATCTCCTTTCAAGTATGGTAGCCGTGAGGTGTCCAACGATGATGCTATAGAAATCATCAATCAGCTGATCAATAGCGTGGATGTGTTGATCGAGATTGGAGATGATACAGAAAACTGGGAAGAACGTAAGAAATGGCTAAACAGCGTTCTTGGCGAATTGTGGAAAGCCAGAGGGCCTTATCCGGGCTTTGCATCGGCAATGATTAATATGGGTCTGGAAGAATTGGTACAGCACTATATAGCGCTGACAAATGAGCAGGAAATGAAACTCTTCCGGGATGAAGTTCGTAAGCTTATGGATGGCGATCAGGATGATGTATTCGGACATAAGGTTGCAAATCTTCGTACAGTACGCCGTGAGTTTCTTCTTCGTGAAGATGAGGAACAGAAACTGCTTTTTGATATTCTGCCGCGATTCGATATTTCTGCAGATCAAATGGGACATATTCTGGGCGAAGACCGGGAGGATGTTTCTATTACAGCCTCTTTGAAGGAAATTGCGGAGAATCCGTATATTATCTTTGAGCAATATCAAGGCATGGATCCGGATGATGCGATTCCGTTCTACAAGATTGACAACGGAATAATTGTTTCTCCGGAATATGGAATTGAAAATTTATTTGATGTGGGTGATCCGGAAAGGTTAAGGGCATTTTGCGTCGATGAATTAAATCGTATTGCGGCTCATTCCTTCGGCAAGGCAGAGACCATTCTGAATTCAGTAAATCACCGACTGGATCGCATGCCGGAGTGGAAGCAATATACTTTTAAAATTAAAAACTTCAAACTCGATCGAGAAATATATGATAAAGCGCTGTATTTACGCGAGGATGACAAAAAGGACCTTTATCTGTACCTGAAGTGGGTATATGAGGATGAGCGGCAGGTTGAGTCTATATTTACCATGCTTGCTGAAAGACCGGATATATCCCTGAAGATGGCTATCACGAAGGAGAAGTTCAAGAGTAAGCTTAGAAATCCAGAATCTAAGCTTAATGAGACTGCGGCTGATCAGTATGAGAATATTCTTGATAAGCAGGCAGATATTTGTATGCAGATTTTTTCGAAGCCAATATGTGTATTGTCCGGAGCAGCTGGAACAGGCAAAACCACTGTAATCAAAGCTATTGTTGAAAATATCGAGCGAGTGCATGGACAGGCAGCAGGCTTCCTGCTAATGGCGCCGACCGGAAAAGCGGCAGAACGAATCAAGACACAGACAGAGAAGAATTCATCAACGATTCATTCATATCTTGCAAGTAATGGTTGGCTGAACAAGAACTTTACGCTTAAGCGGAAGGGCGGCAGCAAAGGCCAGGACGTAAACACGATTATTATAGATGAGTGCTCTATGATTGACTTGAATCTGTTTGCGACTTTGCTAAGGAGTATCAACTGGAATAGTGTTCAGAGACTCATTCTTGTAGGAGATCCGAATCAGCTTCCGCCAATCGGGCGCGGAAAAGTATTCTCCGATACCATCGAATGGCTTAATCAGGAGTATCCTGAGAATGTTGGCGTGCTTAGTGAGAATATACGTCAGTTGGTAAACCGAGTTGAAGGTAATGGCTGCGGAATTCTTGATCTGGCTGAGCTCTTCATACAGGAAAAGCAGTCGGATATGGAAGACACGGGTTCTGCTGATTCTCTGAAGAAGAAAAAAGAAGAGCTGTTTACAAAAATACTGGAAAACGGAAACGGGGATATCGACAAGGATCTGGCTGTGTATTTCTGGAAAGAACAAGCGGATCTTGAAACGTTGCTGAGAGATGTTCTGACACAAGACATGGAAGCAATGACTGGCATGGCAGAATACAGCGGATTAGATAAGCTATGGCAGCAGGCAATCCGAAAAGCTGATGGAACATCGAATCCAGATGCTATCCAGATTATTTCTCCATACCGCGGTGAATTCTACGGAACGGGAGCGCTGAATGTACTTATGCAAAATGATTTTAATCCTTATTGGAGCCATAGATACAATCTCGATGGCATTAGCTATTTCGATAAGGTAATTCAGTTTAGAAACCGTCCGAAATCTGATATGGCGTATGCATATAACCAAGAGACAAGAGCCGTTGAACAACATGAGGTATATAACGGTGAAATCGGCTTGGTGCTTATGCATCCATTTGATCAAAAAAATAAGCGATACAATTACATAAGCACGATTGAAAGATTTCAGGTCGCCTTCTCAAATAAAAACCGGCAAAGGCTGAGATATAACTATGGACGTGAATATGGCAGAAATGATAAAGGCTGGAATCTTCCAGAACAAAAAGTTCAGGAAAATCTGGAACTGGCATATGCCATCAGTGTTCATAAATCTCAAGGATCTGAATTTGATTACGTGTACATTGTTATTCCGAAGAGAGACAGCCATCTTCTGTCTATGGAACTGTTATATACTGCAATTACCAGAGCACAAAAGAAGGTCACGATTCTCTTGCAGGAAGATATCGGTACGCTGACTGCACTGGGACACATTGAAAAGTCTGCTGTCAGAAGAATTAATTCATCGGTGTTTGCGTTTAATCCGCTTCCAGAAGAATTGCTGTATATTCAGAGCTGGTATGCTGATGAGAAGAAATTGGCCACCTTGTCGGAATACTTTGTGAGATCAAAGTCCGAAGTCATCATCGCTAATATGCTTGTGTCAGAAGAAGTGCCGTTTGTTTATGAGGAACCGCTGTATGCTCCGGACGGAACGATGTTCCTGCCTGATTTTACAGTGAAGTTTCGAGGCGAAACATATTACTGGGAACATGTAGGAAGACTGGATCTTCCGGATTACCGTGCACACTGGGAGATTAAAGAAAAGTGGTATGAGAAGCACTTCCCTGGCAGGCTGCTGATAACATATGAAGGGAAGGATTTATCGATAGCGGCTATGGATATTATAAAAGGACATAAATAGATGAGAAGAAGTGATTATGAAGTATTACAACTTCAAACAAATAACATGGCATTAGTTTGGAAGGAATCTAGGGGAATCGCTCCAGATAGTGTTGCGGATAAACTTGATGATGCTATGCTGAAATGGATGTCTGAACTTACAGACACCTTGAAAATATGGATCGATAAAGGATCCACTATGACAGAAGGCGAATTGATATTAGCTCGTACAAATATGGGAGCTTTAGTAGAATCGTGGCTTAAATTCTTTTATTGTGTATACTATGAAGACTACATGAAGAATCCACTGACACAGAATAAAAAAGGGAAAACCATTACGGTTGAACCGAATAATATGAGATTCGAGGATTTGAAGAACTTCAGTAAAGGAATATTATGGGACGACGTTAAGGATCCGTTATATGTCTGGGTTGATAAGATTCAACATTATCGAAATGCGGTACACGCCTTTAATTACAGAAACATAGGTACTGCAATTGAGTTCATGGCTGATATGGAAGAATTCTATAAATACGTGAACCACATACTAGATCATCTTCCGCCTATAGAAGATTTTTTGCTTTCCTATCCAGCGGGATACGTAATGAATGTTTATTTTGATTAGTTGTTGTATAGCGGCCCTCCGGCGATGAACCGGGAGCCGCTATTTTCACGTCAGTCTTTTTTATAAAAGCTGGTTTCGTAGCCGTCGGCGCGGGATAACGTATAATTAATTTCGCAAAATCAATTTCACAAAAATAGACATGGTCTATAGCCGTTTGGTAAAATTAAGTCACCACAACAAAATCTATCAAAGGAGGCTATAAAACCATGTCTGATAAGATTATACAGCTAAATGAGGACTTAATAAAGCACGATTTAAAGGATCTTGTCCGTAACAGTGTCGAAGAAACTTTAAACGCTCTGCTGGATAAGGAAGCTGATGAATTAGTCAACGCTGAAAAATATGAGCGTTCCTCTGACCGCCAGGGATACCGTTCCGGCCATTATAAACGCAATCTCCACACTACCGCAGGAGAAGTCGAACTAAAGGTTCCTAAGCTAAAAGGGGTTCCTTTTGAAACTGCCATTATTGAAAGATACCGCCGCAGGGAATCTTCCGTAGAAGAAGCTCTGATTGAGATGTATCTGGCCGGTGTTTCTGTACGCCGTGTTGAGGATATCACCGAAGCTTTATGGGGAACGAAAGTATCCTCCGGAACCATCAGCAACCTGAACAAAAAGGCTTATGAGCATATTGAAACCTGGCGTACCCGTCCGCTTTCCGGGAACTATCCCTATGTTTATGTAGATGGTGTTTACCTGAAACGTAGTTGGGGCGGTGAGATCCAGAACGTTTCTGTTCTCGTTGCCATTGGCGTCAGCCAGGATGGCTGCCGGGAGATCCTTGGCGCTGCGGAAGGGATGAAAGAGGATCGTGAAAGCTGGCGTTCTTTCTTCGTATGGCTGAAAGAACGCGGGCTTACTGGTGTACGTTTGATCATCGGTGATAAGAATCTCGGCATGCTTGAAACCATTCCGGAAGTCTTTCCGGATGCCAGATATCAGCGCTGTACGGTTCATTTTTACAGAAATATATTTTCTGTTACACCCCGTAACAAGATGAAAACGGTAGCGCTTATGCTTAAGGCGATCCACGCGCAGGAAAGCAAGGAAGCTGCCCGAGAAAAAGCAATCCAGGTAGCTGAGAAACTCCGGACCATGAAGCTTGCCAAAGCTGCCAAGAAGGTGGAGGACGGAATCGAAGAAACCTTGACCTATATGGATTTTCCTACGCAGCATTGGACCCGGATCCGGACCAATAACGCTATTGAGCGTCTCAACCGTGAGATCAAACGCCGTACAAAAGCGATTGGTGCTTTTCCTGACGGGCAAAGTGCCTTGATGCTCGTATGTGCCAGACTGCGTCATGTAGTAGCAACCAGCTGGGGAGCCAGACGCTATATGAATATGGACCATCTTTTCAAATCAGAAGAGGAGCTGCAGTCTGATATCATAGCCGGCTGACTACCGGCTGCCAAACGGCTAGGTTTTGATTTTGCGAAAAACTATTGACACTATCCCAGCGGATAAACGGCGACATATAATCCACAATCAATTTTCATATTCACTACAATGCTCCCCAATACTCGTTGATTCTTGGGGAGCATTTTGGTAAAATAATCACAAAAATTGTTCCCCAAAGGAAGAAAGCCAATGGTAGTACAATACAATGCGATACAAGAATTGCTCAGAAGCCGCGCTGACCTTCATGCAAGACTAAATCTGATGCCATACGATGGTACCCCAGAAATCAAGGAACGTGGTGACGGGAAATATCTTTATGTGAGAAAGCGCATCGCAGGAAAACAGTCATCCACTTATGTAGGAAAATATACCGAGGAGTTGTATAACCTTCTTCTTCGAAATGCCAGAGAAGCCCGCGAAATCCGCAAACAGTTACGCAGCATTGAAAAACAACTTGCTGCTGCTGGATATTCTGAAGACGAGCTTTCTGTGGATGTCGTAAACAACATTGCGTTTGCACGGGCGAATATGAAAATGAATATTTATGATCAGGCCGTCCTGGAAGGGGTTGCTACATCTTTTCCACAGACAGAAGAGATCATAGAAAACGGAAAAGTTTCCGGTATGACTGCTACAGATGTGCAGAAAATTTTAAATTTGAAACACGCCTGGGAGTTTATCTTAGACCGCGATGTGGTAGCCAGCTGTTCTGACTTTTTTATGGTCAGTCATATTGCAAGACTTGTGAACGAAGGCTTTTTTGATGAAGGCGGCCGTCTCCGAGGGGTCCCGGTTACCATAGGGGGCTCGTCTTATGTTCCACCCTTGCCAAACGAACTGGATATAAAAGATAGAATCCGAGAGATTGTAGAAGACAATGATGAACCTATTAACATTGCTGTCAAACTGTGTCTTTACTGTATGAAAACGCAGATATTTTTAGATGGCAACAAACGGGCCGCAGTCATATTTGCAAACCATTATCTTATTGCGCATGGCGGCGGCATTTTGGTGATACCGGAAAAGGAAGTGCCTGAGTTCAAAGGACTGCTTATTCGATACTATGAGGGGGAGGATATTGCAGTTATTGGAACTTTTATGAAGGAACGCTGTTGGAAAACAATGGGGACTTAAATCATTCGTTTTGGGATTTTGAGGATTCAGTTATTCGAAAATTTCGGATAACTGCAGAGGATGGAAAATATATAGATGAGCAGACTAGAAAATCAACACATTAAGGCTTTTAAGATTTAAGCTGGATGGTGAGTGAATGGTTTTAAAATGCAAAAACTTCAAAAAAATAAAAGTTTTTGCACCTGAGTGCAGAAACTTCTGGATCTCATACAAAATTGTAACATTACCGGAAATTTTTTTGTCCACAAAAATATGATTAACGAATCGAAAAAAGAGGTTCCTTTGAAAACCATTATTTTACACGGTTTAGGCCAGACAGCAAAGGATTGGGATGAAGTCATAACTCGGACTGCCCTGACAGATGTGGACTGCCCTGACTTGTTCGGTCTGCTCCAGGGGAGACCGACTTACCAGCAGCTGCAGGCAGGCCTTGAAAAACGCTATGCGAAGGTGACGGGACCTTTCCGCATATGCGGGCTTTCATTGGGGGCGATTCTCGCGCTGGAGTACGCGATACGCCATCGGGATAAAGTAGAGTCTTTAATATTGATAGGCGTGCAGTATCGGTCTCCGGACTTACTGCTGAGCATTCAGAATCTTATATTCCGCTGTATGCCCCAAAGACTCTTTTTGGATATAGGAATCACAAAAGAAGATATGATATGCCTGACTAATTCTATGAGAGGATTGAATCTTACCGCTAAGCTTGCTAAAGTGGACTGCCCGGTGACCATTCTCTGCGGAGAAAAAGACAAAGCGAATCTGAAAGCTGAAAAAAAGCTCGTGGGATTGCTGCCTCAGGTGGAGCTGCAGATCGTAAAGGGAGCGGGGCACGAGGTGAATAAGGATGCGCCGGAAGCGGTTGCAGCGATCCTTGACAGGAGAAGACCAGGAGGCAACCTATGAAAAAGATCCTGACAGAATCGCTGATCTACCAGATTTTGTCCGCAGTCAGCGAGATCCCGGAGGGCCGGGTAGCTACCTATGGACAGATCGCAGCCCTCATTGGCAGGGAACGGAATGCCCGGCTTGTGGGCCTGGTCCTGAGCAGAGCGCAGTTTTACGGGGACTACCCCTGCCACCGGGTAGTCAATCATGCGGGGCGGACCGCCCCAGGCTGGAAGGAGCAGCGTTTTCTTCTGGAGCAGGAAGGCGTCGTGTTCCGGGAAAATGGCTGTGTGGACATGAAACGCTTTCGGTGGGAGGTGTAGAGACGGCTTAGTCTGCAAACTGAAAATAAAAAAGGCTTCTGCAGCTGATATGTATGCTCTTTGCTGGGCATATATCAATTGGCTGCAGGAGCCTTTTTGAAATTACTTTAACTGCAATCCGTCATGGAAAGCATTGCCGACCTTTTCACCAAGCTTTAAGTAAGCGTTGTTGACAGGGTCAAAGGTAATGGGCTCCAGCTTGGCGGGATCGATCTTTCCGTTTTCATCTAAAACGCGTTCTTCTGCGCTGACGTTGACGATTTCACCGATCAGGCGGCAGGATGCCTCATCATAACTCACCAGCCTGCATTCCAGCGCCATGGGCAGCTCGTCGATCAGCGGAGCGTCCACAAATTCAGATTTGGTGGTGTGGAGGCCTGCCCGCGCAAGCTTGTCCGGTACGTTGTTGCCGGATACGATTCCTACATAGTCGCAGGCAACCACATGGGAAGCGTCAGCCATGCTGACGGTAAAGGCTTTCCGCTTCAGAATATTTTTCACGGTTTTGTGACCGGCGCTCAGACACATGGAGATCTGGGTGTCGTCGCTGATGCCGCCCCATGCGGCGTTCATAGCGTCCGGGGTGCCGTTTTCGTCATAGCTGGCGATGATCAGCACCGGCTGGGGATAGGTATAAGGCTTTGCTCCGAAATTTTTTCTCATGATAGTGCCTCCTTGTAAAAAACATGTGTTTCTGTCCGATATTTTAGCATTGCGCGGGGGAAACTGCAACAGCGCCAGAAAATGGCAGCAATGAGAAAATAACCATTATTTGGGATAAAAATATTTGAATTTTGTAATTATTGATGGAAAGTGACGCAGAGATAGTGTAATATATAATAAAAATGCACAAAATAAAAATCCCCTATAACAGGGGAGTCAAAGGACGACATGAATGAATTTTTATTTGAACTCGTGATGTAATCCTTTTTTATCGTAATACAACAGGAGGAAGTTGTCAATGGCTGAAGCAAAAAAAGCGTATTATCTTGGCTTGGATATCGGAACGAATTCCGTGGGTTGGGCTGTTACGGATCCGGAATATAATGTTATAAAGAAAAACGGAAAAGCGCTGTGGGGTGTCAGGCTTTTTGCAGAAGCCAATACTGCAGCAGAAAGACGGGTTTTTCGGGGCGCAAGACGCAGGCTGCAGAGAAGAAAACAGCGGATCAACCTTCTGCAGGAGTTGTTCGCAGCGGAAATTGCAAAGGTGGATATGGGCTTTTTCCAAAGACTGGAAGAAAGCAGACTGTATGTTGAAGACAGAAGCGAGGGCAACCGTCAGAAAAATGCCCTTTTTAATGATGTGCATTTTAAGGATAAGGAGTATTTCCAAAACTATGCTACGATCTATCACCTCAGAAAAGAGCTTATGGAAAGCAGGGAGCCCCATGACGTTCGCCTGGTTTATCTGGCAATACATCATATACTCAAGCATCGTGGTCATTTTCTTTTTGCTGGGAAAAAATTGAATGAAATCTTTGAAATAAAGACTGCATACGAGAACTTCATCCAGGTGTTGCGAGAAAATCTGGATATCGATATAGAGACAAATGTTAATGAACTTGAGAGGACATTAAAAAACAAAGATCTGGGAGTTACAAAAAAGAGCGCCGAACTTAGGGCTTTGTTTGGCGTGGACAAATCCGACAAGCAGGCTATGGCTGTTTTAAAGCTCCTTGCAGGGGCAAAGGGAATAAAACTATCCGATATCTTTGAGGATGAGAGCTTTGATGAGGCTGAAAATAATAAGGTGTCATTTTCCGAGAGCGGAAGCGATGAGAAACTAGAACAGATCGTTGCGGATTTTCCGGAAACGGAAGCAGTCCTTCTCAGCATAAAAGCCTTGTATGACTGGTCCATATTGGCAGAGATCCTTGCGGGCTCTGATTCTTTGTCAAAAGCCAAAGTTGAGATTTATGAGAAGCATAAGAAGGATTTATGTATTTTAAAAGATGTTATCAAGACGGATTTCAAAGAGGACTATAATCGGCTATTCAGAGATCCGGAAGAGAAAAATAATTATTGTGCATATGTAGGATCCTATAGTGTAAATGGAAAGACTGACAATAACTCGATTGCTGTAAGCAGGTGCTCAAAGGAAGACTTTTATGGGACAGTAAAGAAGATCTTAAAGAGTAAAGAGAAGGAAAGTCCGGATATTCAATATATTCTTGATGAAATCGAGCACGGAACATTTATGCCGCTGCAGGTGATCAAAGATAATGGCGTCATACCCAATCAGCTTCATAAGAATGAGCTTGAAAAAATTCTGGACAATGCCGCTTCATATCTGCCATTCCTGAATGAAAAGGATGAAAATGGCTTATCAGTCAGGGATAAGATCTTAGGCACAAAAAACACGATGGGACTTATAGATTACCGGATCCCATACTATGTCGGGCCAATCAATACGCATCATAAGGACAAGGGCTTCAGCTGGGCTGAAAGAAAGGATGGGGTAGCATCAACAGAAAAGATATATCCATGGAATTTTAATGAGAAAATAGATACGGAAAAAAGTGCCGAAAACTTTATTCTGCGCATGACTAACAAGTGCAGCTATCTTTTGGGAGAGAATGTTCTGCCGAAAGACTCATTACTGTACAGTAAGTTTATGGTGCTCAATGAGATCAACAACATAACCTTGAGTGGAGAAAAAATCCCGGTCGAAGTCAAACAGAAAATCTATTCAGAACTTTTCTGCAAACGTAAAAAGATAAAAAGAAAAGACCTGGAAACCTTCTTTATCAATAAGGGGTACAAGGAAGCTATTGAGGCAGGAGAGCTGGGAGGATTCGACGGAGATTTCAAAGCGTCGCTGGCCTCCTATATCGACCTCAGGAAGGTAAGCGAATATGGAATCATCCCCGAAAGGGACTTTGAGGAGATCATAAAAGATATCGTCCTTTTTGGAGAGGATAAAAAGATGCTGAAAGGCAGATTATCCAGAGAATTTCCTTATCTTACAGATGAGCAGATCAAGTTTATCAGCCGTTTGAAATATAAAGAGTGGGGAAGGCTGTCGAGAAGGCTTCTCGAGGAAATCGTAGTTCCGGATACAGATACCGGTGAGGCGATCAATATTATCCGGCATATGTGGGATACAAATGATAATCTGATGCAGACCTTAAGGGGAGAATTGGGGTATCGGGAAGAAATAGAGCGATTTAACCAGAGTGAAGATACTGCCGGTGAAATAACATACAGAGATGTGGAGGATATGTATATTTCCCCAAAAGTAAAGCGCTCTGTATGGCAGACAATAACGATCGTAAACGAGATCAGAAAAATCATTGGATCGGATCCCCAGAGAGTGTTTATTGAAGTAACCAGAGGGGAGGATGAGAAAAAGGAAAGAAAGAGCTCAAGAAAACAGCAACTGTTAGAACTTTATAAGATCTGCAAGGACGAAGAACGGGATTGGATCTCGGAAATAAACCAGAGGGAGGAAGGGGAGTTTCGAAATAATCTCCTCTACCTTTACTATACACAAATGGGCAGAGATATGTATACTGGAAAGCCTATCGATCTCGATAGCCTTTTTAACGGAAATCTGTATGACAAAGACCACATATGGCCAAGGTCAAAGACAAAAGATGACAGCATACAAAACAATCTGGTTCTGGTGAATAAAATCGATAATGCAGCCACAAAATCGGACAAATATCCGGTTCCGTCATCCATAAGGGAGAAAATGACTCCTTTCTGGAAGATGCTGTTAGCTAAGGGATTTATTACAAAGGTCAAATATGAAAGACTGACCAGAAAAACTGGATTTACAGATGAGGAGTTTGCGGGCTTTATCAACCGGCAGCTGGTAGAGACAAGTCAAAGCAACAAAGCGGTGGCAGAACTGCTTACCAGGATGCTCCCGGATTCGGATATTGTTTATTCAAAAGCAAAAAACGTTACGGAGTTCAGACATCAGTATCAGGATCACGAGGGATATGTGAAGGTGAGGGAGATCAACGACTACCATCACGCAAAGGACGCATACCTCAATATAGTTGTGGGAAATGTTTATCATACAAAATTCACACGAAATCCCGTTCAGTATATTAAGGATAGCTCTTACAGAAGCTATAGCTTAAACAGGATGTATGATTTCGAGGTAAGACGAGGGAACTGCATTGCCTGGATTCCGGGTAAAGAAGGAAGCATAGCAACAGTAGACAGATGGATGAGAAAGAATAATATTCTGTTTACCAGACAATCGTATGAAGAAAAGGGTGGCCTTTTTGATCAAAATATAATGAAAAAGGGGAAAGGCCAGATCAGAATCAAAAATAATACAAGGCTGTCTTTGCCAATCGAAAAGTATGGAGGATATAACAAGGCGGCTGGCGCATACTTTATCCTGGTTGAATCGATCAAGGAAAAAAAGAAAATGAAGACAATAGAGGTGGTCCCGATATACCTTGCTATGGAAATTGCTAATGGAAAGCTGAAGCTCGAAGATTACTGTAGAAACATATTAGGTCTCGAAGCTCCTGTGATTTTATTGAAAAAAATAAAAATAAATACCCTGTTTGAAATGGACGGATTCAGGATGCACTTGTCAGGTAGGACGAAAAACCAACTTCTATTTAAAAACGCAAAACAGTTATGCTTGTCGGATGAACGGGTATGTTATGTAAAGAAAATTGAAAAAATGTTGGCAGACGGAAATGACAATGGTATTTCAGACAAAAAAAACCTGGAGCTGTATGACGTGATGTTAGAGATGATCAGAAACAGCAGATATAAGATAAAACTCTCCGCCCAGATAAAAACACTGACTGAAGGGAGAGAAAAATTCAAGAACTTATCTTTAGCTAATCAGAGTATTGTATTGAACTAAATGTTGAAACTTTTCCAGTGTAACAGCCAGTCGGCAAATCTGAAGAAAATTGGAGGACCAGAAAGTGCTGGAATATTGGTTTTAAATAGTGATATATCAAAAACAGAGGGATTGTCAGTTATATACCAGTCTTCGACAGGGCTATTTGAAAAGAAAGTTGAGCTTTCTTCCTTATGAGCTGGCGGACCGTCGTAATAACAAAGAGAGCAAAGCTGGATCTGGAGATTGGGTACATGGTCATCAGGAGTACAGATACCATAAAAATCCATCTTGGGGAATTGTCTACAGTGATTGTGGAATCCACGGCTGTCTCTCTTACAGCAGCACTTCTGTGTGAACTGACCAAAAGGAAGGTGAAGGTAATATTCTGCGATGAGAAGCGGAATCCATCTTCTGAATTGATCGCCTATTATGGCAGCCATGATACCGCTATAAAGGTAAGAAATCAGGCAGCATGGAAACAGCAATTCAAGGATCTGGTCTGGACAGAAATCGTCAGCGAAAAAATACGGCAGCAGAAAGAGTACCTTGAATTATTGGGGTGTGATGAGGAAGCAAAATTACTAAATTCATATATTGAGGGGATAGCCATAAGAGATGTCAGCAATCGGGAGGGGCATGCCGCAAAGGTTTATTTTAACGCTTTATTTGGAATGGATTTTACACGAACCATGGATAACAGTATTAATGCGGCGTTAAATTATGGCTATTCTCTCATTCTATCTGCTTTTAACAGGGAAATAACGGCAAATGGCTATGTTACCCAATTGGGGATATTCCATGACAATATGTTCAATCCATTTAATCTCGGAAGTGATCTGATGGAGCCCTTCCGAGTTCTGGTAGATCGGAAAGTCCGGAGCGTGTGGCCGTCAAAATTCGAACATGATGAGAAGATCATGATGCTGGATGTACTGAATCAGGAAGTTTACATTGATGGAAGAACCCAAATTGTAAATAATGCGATAAAAATTTATTGTAAAAGCGTATTGGATGCATTAAGCGAAGGGGATATATCCCTTATCAAATTTTATAATCTATGACCTACAGGTTTATGAGAGTGATCGTGTTTTTCGATCTTCCAACGACTACGTTAGAAGACAGAAGAGAATATAACAGATTCAGAAAGTACCTGATCAAATCAGGATTTATTATGATGCAGGAATCCGTTTATTCAAAACTGGCTCAAAATTCCGGTGTTGCAGATGCAGTTATAAATAATGTCAGAAAGAATAAACCGACAGAAGGCCTGGTTCAGTTGCTTTCCGTAACAGAAAAACAATTTCAGAAAATGGAATATATTATAGGCAACAGCAAGTCAAAGGTATTGGATTCGGACGACAGGTTGATAATAATATGAAACTGATTCATGAAGAGGTAAAACAGGATATCAAATTTGAAGAGGGCCGTATAAGTGTATGGGTGATTGAGTCCAGGCAGCTGCTCAGCAAATTTGTCAAAGAACTGATAGACCAGACAGAGGGTGAAGAAGGGGGCTTTATCCTTTCGGAGGGAAATGAACTGATCAGGATCAAGGACTCTGTCAATATGATTACTGATTATTTTTCTGTGCCTATCAACAGTAAAAAAATAAAGAGCAAGATAGCCAAACTTTTAGAAGAAATTGCGGAAGAGGAACTGTACTGTGAGACATCAGAGCTAAAAAGCTATATCCAACAATATATTGTGTTGCTGACGGAAAGAACAAATCTGAATATTGAATATGATATGGATTTCGGCATTGCAAGCCTTTTAAAATTGTTGGAGATCAGAATGGAGGAGAACTATGACAGTCTTCTGGAAAGGCTATGCGAATATATGAAACTGGTGGCGGAGTTGTTTGAAAATCAGCTTTTTGTATTTGTGAATCTCAGGCAATACGTAGAGGCAGAGGATATCGAGGCACTACATAAATTTGCAGAATATGAAAAGATAAATATTCTGATGATAGAAAACCAAATCACGGAAAGGAGGGATAATGAAGATTATTTGATATTGGATAAAGATTTTTGTATCATATAATAAATATATGATATAATTCTTCTGCTGTTTTGGATTCGGATATGTGATGGTATCTTTATTACTTGCAGACGATCTCAAAGTCCAAATAAGAATTTGAGGTTTGAGAGTGATGTAATCCAAAATGGTAGTCAAGCCGTCGTTCGGCTGTGTGTTGTCGTCCCAGTGTTTGAGAGTGATGTAATCCAAAATGGTAGTCAAGCAAAAGTCTTCTATTACTGTCGCGTCTGACGGTTTGAGAGTGATGTAATCCAAAATGGTAGTCAAGCTCAATTTCTGGAAGGAAATCAATTACCGTTGTTTGAGAGTGATGTAATCCAAAATGGTAGTCAAGCGGTGGAACGCGGCCCTATTATATGTTCATAGTTTGAGAGTGATGTAATCCAAAATGGTAGTCAAGCATGATACGGTAGTGTTTGGGCGAACCTGGGGTTTGAGAGTGATGTAATCCAAAATGGTAGTCAAGCAAGTTTTCGATCCTCTCTTTTGTCCCTTCCGTTTGAGAGTGATGTAATCCAAAATGGTAGTCAAGCGGAAACGTACAAAGCCATTCAGAGGCAGCCGTTTGAGAGTGATGTAATCCAAAATGGTAGTCAAGCCTCCACATGATCCGGTGGCGCTGGATGCTCGTTTGAGCGTGATGTAATCTAAAATGGTGGTCAAACCGCTGCGGCCGATGATACGCTGCAGGAGCTTCTTTGACAGAACGTTTCCGGAATCGCGGGGATATTGATACTGAAGGGCGTAGAGCTGATTCTCGCGTAAACGCGTGCCCAATGGATGTGCCCAGGAAATACCGGGCGAAGGAAGTTTTGGGGAATAACTAACGTCATCCGGAAAAATACGGCGAATTGACAAATCGATGATAGTCTGATCAAAAATCAGCAGGAGGGCAACTTATGGCTGTTCCAAAATTTTTTGAATTTTTTGAAGGGTTTCTGCAAACAGTACAGGATGGAAGCCTGCATACGGCAAAAGAGGTGAGGGAACGCATAGCGGAGACGATGCAGATCACAGCAGAGGACCGGGCGGAAATGCTTCCCTCTGGAAAGCAGAGCACCTTTGACAACCGGGTGGCGTGGGCCAGGACCTATCTGGACAAGGCGGGTCTGATCGAAACGCCTCAGCGGGGAAGGTATCGTATCACGGAAGCCGGTCTTCAGGCGCTCCGTTCCGGAGAGGTGATCGATCTGAAATATCTGGAACAGTCAGAGAGCTTTCGTCAGTTTCACAAAACGGATTCCGCAGATTCGACCTCATCAGACGCGGAAGAGAAAAACGAGTCGCCTATGGAGATCCTGGATTCAGCCTTTGAAGAGGTGAATGCAGCCCTAGCAAGCCAGCTGATGGACGAGGTGATGAAGCTGTCCCCGGCGGGCTTTGAAAAACTGGTGGTAAAACTGCTTCTGCAGATGGGTTATGGAAATGGAATCGATGGAGCAGGCCGGGTAACGCCCCAATCCAATGACGGCGGGATCGACGGCATCATCAAAGAGGATCAGTTGGGCTTCAGCAATATCTATATCCAGGCAAAGCAATGGGCGCAGGATCAGACAGTGGGAAAACCGGAACTGCAGAAATTTGTCGGCGCACTGCAAGGGCAGCAGGCCCAAAAGGGCCTGTTCATCACCACCGCGAGATTTTCCAGCGGAGCGGTAGAGTACGCCGAAAAGCTGTTGGGGACCAAGGTGGTCCTGGTGGATGGAAGCATGCTGTCCAAGCTGATGATCCGCCACAATGTGGGCGTTTCCGTGGAGCATGTCTACGAGGTCAAGCGCCTGGACAGCGATTTCTTTTCTGAGGAATTCTGATCTGCCCTCAGCTTTCTTCGATGGCGCTTACCGGGCAGTTTTCCATGGCCTCCCGGGCGCTGGCGGAAAGCGCTTCGGCCACTTCTTCTTCAGAGGCGATGGCCACGCCATCTTCCGTCATGCGGAAAACCTCAGGACAGACCTGACTGCAGAGGCCGCAGCCGATACAGGATTCGTTTACAAAGTATTTCATGGTGATTCCTCCGATCTTTGTGTGAAAGCCATTGATTGTTTTGCTGATGTAAGCATACGATATTTTGGATAAAAAGTACGTTGCCCTGACAACGAAAAAAGAAAAAGTTTTGTCTTACGGGCCACATAACAGGAGAAAAAAATGAACTTGCAAGTACTGGAAGCCTCTCCTTTGTTCCGGGATATCCGTCCGGAGGAGATCAGCGGGATGCTGTACTGCCTTCAGGCGAAGGAAAGGGAATTTCCAAAAGGCGCTGTATTGTACCGGGCCGGAGCGCATGTGCATGAGTTGGGAATCGTTCTTTCCGGCAGCATTTCCATTGAGCGGGACGATCTGTGGGGCAATCATCTGCTCCTGGATCGCGTGGGCCCCGGACAGATCTTTGCGGAAACCTATGCCTGCCTCCCGGAGGAAGCCCTGATGATCAATGCGGTGGCGCTGGAAAAGAGCAGGATCCTTTTTTTGGATATGCAGCATGTGCTGGAAACCTGTTCTTCCACCTGTCAATATCATCAGAGGCTCATCCGGAATCTGCTGATGATCTCCGCGCGGAAAAATCTGCAGCTTTCCAGGCGCAGCCTGCATACGGCGCCGAAATCCATCCGCGGAAAGGTGTTGTCCTACCTGTCCTTCCAGGCCCAGAAGCAAGGGAGCAGGAGCTTTTCCATCCCTCTGAACCGGCAGCAAATGGCGGATTATCTCAATGTGGACCGCAGCGCCCTTTCTGCAGAACTTGGACGGATGCAGCGGGAGGGGCTGATCTCTGTCAGACGGAACCAGTTCCAGCTGTTTATTCCGGAGGAGGAAATGGAACTGGACTGAGCCGGGGCTCAGTCCAGGATTTTTCCGTCTATCGAAATGGTGACTACCTGCCATGGAATAAACTTTCCGCTGGCCTGGAGCGCCTTTTTTGCAGCCATTTCCAGACCTCCGCAGCAGGGAACCTCCATCCGCAGCACCGTGACGCTCTGGATGTCATTGCGGGAAATGATCTCCGTCAGCTTTTCGCTGTAGTCGATATCATCCAGTTTGGGGCAGCCGATGAGGGTGATCTTCCCTTTCATGAAATCCTGATGCAGGCTGCCGTAGGCAAAGGCGGTGCAGTCTGCGGCGATCAGCAGCTTCGCGCCCTGAAAATAAGGCGCGTTGATGGGGACCAGCTTGATCTGGCAGGGCCACTGGGCCAGCTGAGACCCGATGGCCGCCGGGGGCTGAGCCTGAGCTTCCTCCGTTTCTGACCGCCTGAGCCGGCGCATCCGGCTGCCGGGACAGCCGGAAAAAGGCGCTGCGCTTTCCTGGTTTTTTCCGGCCTTTGCCTTGTGGGCGGCCACCGCTTTTTCATCATAGTCTGCGGCATCCCGCATCACAAAGCTGATGGCGCCGGTGGGGCAGGCGGGCAGACAGTCTCCCAGCCCGTCGCAGTAATCGTCCCGCAGAAGTTTTGCCTTTCCGTTCACCATACCGATGGCTCCTTCGTGACAGGCGGCGGCGCAGGCGCCGCAGCCATTGCATTTTTCTTCGTCGATCTCGATGATTTTTCTGATCATAATTCATCCTTTCCGGAGTGCCCAAAGGGCGCTTTTTTCATGTATGAGGGAAGTATACTACAATTTCCGGAGGAAAACGGTTGTCACAACAACAAAACAAAAGAAATCCGATTTATCTTTTTCGCAGGATATGATATGATTAACATCAAATTGCGCAAAATAAAGAAACCGCGCCAAAAGGAAAGACAGGCGCGGGCTGAGAGGGAAAGATCATGACGGAACAGGAAACAAAGGGATTTTTTGAGGGAAAAGACGAGCAGGCGGCCAGAGCCGGCCTGCTGGCGCTGGTATCTGCCTACTGCGACAGGTATCACAATACGGAAAAGGGAAAGCCCTATCGGGAAGGAGACCGCATCCCCTATGCTTCCCGGGTGTACGACCACGAGGAGATGGTCAATCTTGTGGATTCCGCCCTGGAATTCTGGCTCACCACAGGCCGTTATGCCAGAGAATTTGAAAAGCGCTTTGCAGAATACGAGGAGGTTCGTTTTGCAAGCCTTGTAAACTCCGGCTCCTCCGCAAACCTGCTGGCCTTTATGACCCTGACTTCTCCCCTTTTAGGGGAACGCCGCATCAAACGGGGGGATGAGGTGATCACGGTGGCAGCAGGCTTTCCTACCACCATTACGCCCATCCTGAACTACGGCGCAGTACCGGTGTTTGTGGATGTCACCATTCCCCAGTACAACGTGGACGTTACCAGGCTGGAGAATGCCCTTTCTGAGAAAACAAAGGCGGTGATGCTGGCCCATACCCTGGGCAATCCCTTTGACTTACAGGCGGTCATGGACTTCTGCCGGAAGCACGGTCTGTGGCTCATCGAGGATAACTGCGACGCTCTGGGCAGCCGCTATGAGCTGGATGGTACCTGGCGGCTTACCGGCGCGGTGGGGGACCTGGGCACCTCCTCCTTCTATCCGCCCCATCATATGACCATGGGAGAGGGCGGAGCTGTCTATACCAACGATCCGCTGCTGCACAAGATCATGCGCAGCATCCGGGACTGGGGCCGGGACTGCATCTGCGAATCCGGCCAGGACAACCGCTGCGGACACCGTTTTTCCGGCCAGTACGGAGAACTGCCCCAGGGCTATGACCACAAGTATGTCTATTCCCATTTCGGCTACAACCTGCAGGCGACGGACATGCAGGCGGCAGTGGGCTGCGCCCAGCTTCGGAAATTCCCTTCCTTTGTGGAAAAACGGAAGGAAAACTGGCGGGTGCTCTATGAAAACCTGAAGGATGTTTCCGACAGGCTGATCCTGCCGGAGGCGGCGGAGCATTCTGATCCCAGCTGGTTCGGTTTCTGTATGACCGTGGCAGATGGCATCGACCGGACGAAGGCGATCCGCTATATCGAGGATCACGGCGTGCAGACCAGACTGCTGTTTGCCGGAAATATGGTCAAACAGCCCTGCTTTGACAGCGTTCGGGGAGACCAGCGGGTTTACCGCATAAGCGGACCTCTTACGGAAACGGACCGGATCATGACCAATACCTTCTGGATCGGCGTATATCCGGGCATGACGGAGGACCGGCTTTTGTACATGGCGAAGACCGTAAAGGAAGCGCTCCGCCTGCAGTAAGCCTCGCCGGTTGGAGCCCATAGGCGGAAGGCTGTCCGGAAACGAAGCAGCCACAGGAAAGGACAAAGGATATATGACGCCACAATACGACGGGGAGACCCTGAAAAAGGCCCAGGAGGCATCCCTTGAGATCCTCCTTGCGGTGGACCGGATCTGCCGGGCCAACGGGATCCGGTATCTGATGGATGCGGGAACCCTTCTGGGAGCGGTGCGCCACGGAGGTTTTATTCCCTGGGACGATGACATCGACATCGCCATGACCAGGGAAAACTATGAGGCCCTGAAGCGGCTCCTTCGGAGCGGAAAAAACCTGCTTCCAGACAATATGGAGTTCATTCTGCCGGATGAATACCGTAATGGTAGGGCTTTTTACGATTTTACCCCCCGTATCATCTATAAAAATTCCAGGAGACATGGAGACAGCCGGGAGATGGATTATTATGAGGGAAAGCTCAATCATCTCTGGGTGGATATCTTTATCCTGGACAACCTTCCGGACGATCCATTTCTGGACCGGTGGACCCGGTTTTGCCAGAAGGTGATCTATGGATTGTCCATGCCGAAGCGCTACCGGCTGGAACTTGGCAAATACAGCGGCATGGACCGGCTGCGGGTAGCGGCTTTATCCGCGGCAGGAAGGTTTTTCTCCATGCGGCGGCTCTTTGCCCTGCAGGAGCGGCTTTCCCGGAAATATGAAAAAAAACACACCAGACGGCTTTATTACAGCAATTATCAGCCGGACTATCTTCACGATACCCTGAACCGGGAGTGGAGCGAGCAGGTGACGGAGCTGACCTTTGAGGGGCATCAGCTGATGGCCCCTGCAGGCTTCGAGGAGGTGCTGCAGGAGATCTACGGAGATTATATGCAGCTTCCGCCGGAGGAAAGCAGGGTGCCCTCTCATTCGGATGGGCTGGAGGTCTTTTAGTTGAAGGAACTGAGCGTGATCGTCTCTGTATACAACGAGGAACAGGGACTTCTGGAATTTTATAAGGAAACGAAGGGCTGGCTCGAAGGTACCGGCTGCTCCTATGAGCTGTTGTTTGTAAACGACGGCAGCAGGGACAGAAGCGGGGAGATTCTGCGGCAGCTTTCCGAGGAGGATCCCGGCTGCGTGCGGGTCATCGAATTTTCCCGGAATTTCGGCCATGAGGCGGCCATGACGGCGGGGCTGGACTATGCGGAGGGACGGTATCTGATCTTTATGGATGCGGATCTGCAGCATCCCCCGGCCTGTATTCCGGAGATCCTGCAGAAGCTTTCCGAGGGCTATGAGGTGGTCAACATGGTCCGGACCAGGAACCGGACAGCCGGACTGATCAAAAATCTGACCTCCGGCGCTTTTTACCAGGTGATCAACCGCATGTCGGATATGCGGCTGGAGCCCGGAGCATCGGACTTTTTCGCTCTGGGCCCGGAGCCTGCCAGGGTGCTGCGGGAAAATTACAGGGAAAAGGTAAGGTTCCTGCGGGGCTATGTACAGAACATCGGATTCCGGAAGACCAAGCTGTCCTATGAGGCGGCTCCCAGAGTGGCGGGGAAAAGCCATTACAGCCTGCGGAAGCTGTGGCGGTTTTCCGTGGATACGATCCTGTGTTTTTCCAATCTGCCCCTGAAGCTGGGGATCTATGCGGGATTTTTTTCGGCGCTTCTGGGGGTGATACTGATCGTTTATACCATGCTGACCAGAGGCGGCGCACCCAGCGGCTATGCCACCATCGTCATCCTGCTTTGCTTTATGTTCGGGATGCTGTTTGTGGTCGTCGGGATCATCGGGGAATATATCGCCATCATCTTTAATGAACTGAAGGACCGGCCGATCTATATCGTGAAGGACATCCGGAAGGGAAGCGGGCCGGAAGAAAAGGAAGAAACGAAAAAACAGGAAAAGGAGCGTTAAAGGCTTATGGAAGAAAGCGGAATCAGGCTGCTGGCACTGGATCTGGACGGGACCCTGACCAACAGCCAGAAGGAGATCAGCGGCAGGAACAAAACGGCTCTTTATGAAGCGGAAAAGCTGGGCGTCCGGGTGGCGCTGGCCTCCGGAAGGCCGGCCCTTGGGATCCGCCGGCTGGCGGATGAGCTCTGGCTTTCTCAGCGGGGCGGCTTTATCATGGCCTATAACGGCGGCGAGATCATAGACTGCCAGAGCGGAAAGATCATCTTCCGCAGGACCCTGCCGGAAGCACTGGTACCCCAGATCGCAGAGCTGGGCCGGGAGCTGGGGATGCACCTTATCAGCTATAACGACAACGAGATCGTTTCCGAACGGCCGGAGGGAGAATATGTGCAGAAGGAGGCCTTCTGCTGCCGCACCAAGGTGCGCCGGGTGGAACGGATCGAGGAGGCCCTGCTGCAGGCCCCGGTGAAGTTCATCTCCGCGGATGAACCGGATTTCCTGCGGGAGGTGCTGCCTGTTTTTCAGGAGCGCTTCGGAGCAGAGGTAAACCTCTTTTTCTCAGAGCCTTATTTTATGGAGATCGTGCCCAGGGAGATCGAAAAGGCCTTTGGGCTTTCTAAGATCGCGGAATATCTGGGCATCGGGCGGGAGCAGATCATGGCCATGGGAGACGGTTATAACGACGTGCCCATGATGCGCTATGCGGGACTGTCCGTGGCTATGGCAAACGGCTGTGAGGAAACCAAGGCAGCTGCGGATCATATCACCTGCTCCAACGACGAGGACGGCGTCGCCGAGGCGGTGAAGGCTTATATCCTGGAGCGCTGATCGGGAACATTACGGAAAAGAAAGGGAGAAGGGATATGGAGATTCATCAGGAACTGACTCTGGAAAAACGGATCCGGGCGGAGCTTTACGGTTATGACGGGACCATGGGCATCTACATCGACGACCTGAAGGGTACGGTCATCGCCATGAATCAGCAGGAGCTTTACGAAACTGCCAGCTGCTGCAAAATGTTTATTCTGGCGGCGCTTTTTCATAAGATCGAAAAGGGCGGCGCAGCGCTCACGGATATGCTGACCCTGTCCCCGGCTTATGTGATCAACGGAAGCGGCGTCCTTTCAGCCCTGGAGCTGGGCAGCCGCCTGAGCGTAGCCAATACAGCCTCTCTTATGATCATTGTCAGCGACAACATCGCCACCAACATGCTCATCGACTATCTGGGGCTGGATTACATCAACGGCGTGATCGAGGAGCTGGGGCTCCGGCACTCCAGGCTCCACAATCCCATCGATTTTGAAAAGTATGCAAAGCTTGGCACCACCACGCCGGCAGACTATGCCTCTCTCTGGGTCCGCATGGCGAAAAGAGAGCTGATCAGCCAGAGGGCTTCCGAGGAGATGCTGGCCATCTGCAGAAAACAGCAGTACCATTCCATGCTGACGGGAAAGTTTCCCTGCTATTATATGGACGAGGACAACTACGGGGCTGCGGAAAACCAGCTGCTCTGGGTGGCCTCCAAATCCGGCAGCATGAACGCCTGCCGCAATGATGGAGGAATCATCCATACCCCATATGGCGAATATGTCATCGTGCTGCTGAACAAGGCGTTTTCTGATATTTCCTATCACAACGATCATCCGGCATATACCTACGGCAGCGCCGTGTCCAGGCTGGTGCTGGATCAGTATCTGGCCCTCTGCGGCCATCTGTAAAGGCCTGCTTCGGCCATCAGCCCACAGGAAGCCCGCTGTGGAAGCTATAATTTCCAAGGGCGGTCAGGAGCGGGGCGATATCCTCCTCCTGCCAGGGGCCGGGCTTTTTCATCAAAAGGGACAGCAGATAGTCGCACTCCCGGCATTTTTCCAGAGACTGATGAAAAAGATCCGTAAAGGAAAGCGTGGATACCAGGCTCCGGTCCCAGGGATTGGCCCAGGGCTCATGGTCGGTATTCAGCGCCCATTTCATATCGCTGATGCTGTCGGTCACCAGCTTGTTGGAGATGACCGGATGCCGGCGCAGCAAGGTTTCAAGGCGGCTGATCCGCCTTTTTTTTCGTTCCTCCGGGTCGGAAAGGGTCCGGCAGCCGAACTGGGTGGCACGGATAGAACGGGCCACGATCCCCGGCGTTACGGTGTAGGTCTTGTCATAGATCGGCGGATAGTAAGCTGTGGTAATGACCTGGCTCAAAAAATCTGACAGAAAGCGCATCTCCGAGGAGGTCAGGCGGATGCTGGCAGCCTGATTGAACTCCGAGGGCTTTTTCTTTCTGTAGCGGAAAAGCAGGATGGCGTCGATGTCGTTTTCCAGCTGGCAGTGGAGGCTCTGGGTGAGAGACTTGGCGCTGCCCTTGATCTTTGGATCGTGGCCGATCCGGGCATAGACGTAGGGGTGGATGATGGAATCCCCGATATAATGGCACATGTAGCCTGCAGCGTAGGCGATGGCCTGTTCCCGCTGCAGCGAATCCTGAAGCTCCGAAATGGACAGGAACAGGCATCGGAAGAATTTTTCGATATGGGCCTCGTGCATGAAGATGCCGATGTTCCGGTGATTGCGGTGCCGGGCCAGAGGGACGTTGTAAAAGAAAATATCCGGTCCCTGCAGCCCCAGCTGATAGATAAAACGGTGATGCTCCAGGGCGTCCTGGAATTCTCCCGGCGGGAAATCATGCAGCGTTTTCATTCCCATGATGTAATGTGTGGTAAATCCTGGCATAAGCGCCTCCATGGCTGACGGCTGAGCCGGTAACTGATCTCTTAAGAATCTATAACGATTTGTGATAATCTTAGCATATCGTTGCTTTTTGTGCTATATTTAGCAAAGGAATAATTTATGAAAAGACTGTGTTCCGGGAAGCGGGATCCCCTCCCTGGAACGGAAAAAGGAGAATCCTATGCGTGTGGTAAAAACCGGAAAAAAATGTGCTTTTTTGGTCCTGCTGGCAGCTCTCTGCGTCGGAGCCGCTCCCTTTGGCAGCCTGAAGGCGAGGGCGGAGGGGGCTCTGCAGGAAACTGAAAAAAGCTACGATGTAAACCGCCTGCAGCTTCCGGAGGATGCCCAGCGGCTCGTGGTGGTAGAGGCAGAGGGCCTGCAGGCCAGGGTGTCCCTTTATGGAAAGGATCTGCCCGTACAGGAGGGCGCGGAAGCAGCGGCTCCCGGGGAATGGAGCCTGATCTGCGAGACCGGGGAAGGGCTCATCGGCCGGGGCGGCATGGGCAAGGTCCGGGAGGGGGATGAGAAAACCCCGGCAGGCCTTTACAAAATGAACACGCCCTTTGGGACCTCGCCGAAGCTGGAGGGCTTTCCGGACAACTACCTGCAGGTGGATGGCCGGTATTACTGGAACGGGGATTCGGAATCGGACCGGTACAACAAACTGGTGAACACAGATGAATACACGGATTTTAACCGTTCTAAATCCGAACATCTCAGCACCTACGGCGGCATCGCCTACAACTATTGCATCGACACCGGCTATAATCCGGAGGGGACGCCCTACAAGGGCTCAGCCCTGTTCCTGCACTGCTCCGCAGGCAAGAATACCGCGGGCTGCATTGCGATCCCTGAGGCGGCCATGGTGGAGATCATGAAGGGCTATGTGGAAGGAAAGACCTATATCCTGCTGGAATCAAAGGGCAATTTCGCAGCCTATGAAAAAACGGAAGAGGCTCAGTATGCTCCGGAGGTTCAGGAAAGCGAAACCGGAAATGCGGCGGAAACCGCCGCTTCCGCTCCTGCGGAGGCGGATATGAAAAAAGGCCCCTGCATCCTGACAGGAAGCTGTGCCTGAAAAAGCCCGTAAAATGGGAGGAGCCCCAACCGCTGTGCGATTGAGGCAAAGTATTATGAAAAAATCTTATTAGCATTTGCAGTAGCAGCATCTGCTGTTTACGATTTAGAGTATAAAAAAGAAACATGAAAAAAATATGTGCAGGAAGTAAAGAAAGATTAAAGGAATTGTAAACGGGATATGAACACGGAAATCATCAGCGTGGAGGCCCACGCAAAGATCAATCTGAGTCTGGACGTGCTGAAAAAACGGGAGGACGGTTATCACGAGGTGCGGATGATTATGCAGACCCTGAAGCTCTGCGATGAGATCCGCCTGCAGAAGCTGCCGGAGGGAGCAGGCATCCGGCTTCTGCCCTGGGAAGGGGAGGAAGGCTCCGAAAGACTCCGGGGAATCCCCATGGATGAGAAAAATCTGATGTACCGGGCGGCGGCGCTGCTAAAGGAGCATTGCGGCCTCGAGACAGGGGTTGAGCTGCGGCTTCGGAAACGGATCCCTGCGGCCGCGGGCCTTGCAGGAGGCTCCGCAGACGCGGCGGCGGTGCTTTCCGGCATGAACGAGCTCTTTGACCTGCACCTGTCCCTTGCGGAGCTGCAGAAGCTGGGCGCTGCCCTTGGAGCGGACATTCCCTACTGCCTGCTGGGAGGAACGGCCCTGGCAGAGGGCATCGGAGAACGGCTTACGCCGCTGCCGCCTGCGCCGGGCTGCAGGGTGCTTCTGGTAAAGCCGGAGGCAGGGGTTTCCACAAAGGAAGTTTACGAGGCCCTGCGGGTTTCAGAGCGGCCAAAGGAAGCCCATCCCGACATCGACGGGGTGCTGTCGGCGCTCCAGGGAAAGAATTTCAAGAAGCTTTCCGCCCGCATGGGGAACATCCTGGAGCTGGTGACGGAGCCCATGGTGCCTCAGATCCCAAAGATCAAGGAAGCCATGAAGGAGCTGGGAGCCATGGGAGCTCTCATGAGCGGCAGCGGTCCCACGGTATTCGGTCTCTTTACCGACGGCGCTTTGCTGTCGGCTGCGGCAGAGGCCTTTCGCAGCGGCCCCTTCCGCGATCTGGCAAAGGATGTGATCGAGACGGAATTCAACCGTTATGCGGCGCTTTTCTAGGCTTTTGGGCCGGGCTGGAAAAACTGCTTGAAATATTGTATTTTTTTTAGTACAATATAATATCTGAAAGCTGTGGCAGCAGCGCGGCCGGAAAGGCAGAAAGGCGGGATATGGGAACAAATTTCACAGTCAAGTTAAATGAATATATGCCCCTTCGGGACCTGGTTTTCACCACCCTCAGACAGGCGATCTTAAAGGGAGAATTGCAGCCCGGGGAGCGTCTTATGGAGATACAGCTGGCGGAAAAAATGGGCGTCAGCCGGACGCCTATCCGGGAAGCGATCAGGAAGCTGGAAAAGGAAGGACTTGTGATCATGGTGCCCAGGAAGGGCGCTGAGGTGGCGGGTATTTCCGAAAAAATGCTGAAGGATGTGCTGGAGGTCCGCGTGACCTTGGAAAAGCTGGCGCTGCGCCTTGCCATGGAACATGCAGGGGCGGCGGATATCCGGAAGCTGGAGGAAGCGGAGGAACAGTTTCAGGCGGCTGTGGAACAGCAGACCCTGATCGAGATGGCGGAGGCGGACGAGCATTTTCACTTCATCATCTATGAGATCGCCCGGAACGATAAGCTCAAGGAGCTTTTGAACAGCCTGAAGGAAAACATGTACCGCTACCGGCTGGAATACCTGAAATCAGAAAGCTACCGGCTTTCTCTGATGGAGGAGCACAACGCCATCATCGAGGCCTTCAAGCATAACGATCTGGAGGCGGGGATCGCCGTTACGGACAAGCATATCGCAAACCAGGAACGGGCAGTCATCGCCCGGGTGCGGGAGGAAGCGGCGGAACGGGAAAAACGCCCCAAGAAAAAACAGAGCTGAGCTGTTTTCCAAAACTATAAAATAAATATAAACTTTGGAAAATGGCTTGACGAGTGACAAAGTGTCATCTAAAATATGACACGATGTCACTTTTTTGTTGAAAAAAAGCAGCTCCAAGAGAGCGGAATTGTGAGGAAAGGAAATGCCCAGCGAGAGATTTTTCAAGCTTTCGGAGGAAAAGCGGGATAAGGTGTTCCGGGCGGCCCTGAAGGAATTTTGCAGCGAGCCCATGGAAAACATCTCCATCAACCGCATCATTAAGGAGGCGGGCATCAGCCGGGGAAGCTTTTATACCTATTTCCTGGACAAACAGGATGTGCTGAATTATATCGGGAAGGAGATGCAGAGGCAGAACGAGGATACCCTGAAGGCCTGTATCCTGAAGGCAAAGGGAAAATTTTTTGATGCCTTGGAGCTCTACATGGAGGATGCGCTGGAGTATCTGATGAAAAATCATTTCTTTCAGCTGCAGAAAAATGTGGCGATCTATGCCGACATCAATCCTCTGCATGCCCTGGAGGCGACGGGAGAGGACGGCCTCCGGAAAGGCTCCGTGGAGCTGGTAGAGTGGTGCCTTGCCCATGTGGACAGAAACGAGCTTCGGGCAAAGGACGCCACGGAATTTTTAAATCTGCTGATGCTGAGCTATGTCAATGTGATGATCACGGTGGTGCAGATCTGCGTAAGGCCGGAGCTGGAACAGGACTTCATGGCCTTTCACCGGAAAAGGATGGAGTATATCAAGGAAGGAGCGTTAAGCAAACATGAGTAACCCAGAGGGAAAAAATACAGGAAGGCGGGTATGGCGGCTCTCTTTGGCCGTCTGCGCCCTTCTTCTGATCGGAGGAGCCGCATACCGGCTCACAAGACCTGCGGAGGAGATCCCCACCACGCCGCTGCCTACGGTATCTGTGGCCCGGCCGGAAACGGGAAGCATCCAGGTGGAGACCAGCCTCATCGGCCAGCTGACGCCGGGGGACGTTTATTATGTGACGCCGAAGGTAGCGGGAGAGATTCGGGAGATCTATGTGAGCCAGGGCGATATGGTGGAGGAGGGCGATCCCATCTGCAGGATCGACAACCAGAAGCAGATCGACGCGGCAAAGATTTCCCTGGACAGCGCCCAGGTATCCGTCAACACCTATCAGGACAGCCTGAACACGGCAAAAGCCAATCTGGACCGTATGACGGCGCTGCTGAATACGGGGGATATCTCCAGTCAGACCTATGAACAGACAAAATCCGCTTACGATCAGGCGGCGGCGGGACTTCAGGGAGCCAGGCTACAGCTGGAAGCGGCCAGGCTGCAGTACGACACCCAGGTGGAATATGCCACCGTCACTGCACCTGTCAGCGGAAAGGTGGAATCCGAAAGTATGGAGATCAATGCCATGGCTTCCCAGAGCAGCCAGCTTTGCGTGATCACCGGAGACGGCGCCAAAAAGCTGGTCTTTTCCGTCACGGACCGGCTGCTGCCCGCTCTTTCCGTGGGAGATGCCATCCGGGTGGAAAAGCAGGGAGCGGAGTATGAGGGAACTGTGACCAGCATCGCCACCATGGTGGATTCCATGACCGGCCTGTATCCCGTGGAGGCGGTGGTGACGGATAACGGCGCCATTCCCTCCGGCGCCAGCGTAAAGGTCTACTTCGTTTCCGAACGGACGGAGGACGCCCTTCTGGTGCCCACCGACGCGGTTTACTATGACGGCGGAAAAACCTATGTCTATACCTTCAGCAGCATTTCTCAGGAGGAACTGGCCCAGACGGAGGGCGGCAGCACCTCTACGGTGATGGAAGGAAACCAGGCAGGCACCGTGCATAAGATCGAGGTGGAGACAGGACTTTCCGACGGTGAAAATACCGAGATCCTTTCCGGCCTCGAAGCGGATGCGCCGGTCATCCTGACCTGGACCAGCCAGCTTTATGAGGACGCCCAGGTGCAGGCGCTGCCGGAGACGGAAAGCGGGGCGGCAGAAGCAGCAACGGAAGCGGCAGCAGAAGCGGAAACTGAAGGCGCGGCGGGAGGCGATGCAGCATGAAGATCTCAAAGTTTGTGCTGAAAAGACCGGTCACGACCCTTCTGGGAGTGCTTTGCCTGATCTTTTTCGGCCTGATGTCGGTGCTCTCCGCAAAGCTGGAGCTGACGCCGGAAATCAATATGCCCATGCTGGTGGTCACCACCGTATATCCCGGCGCAGGTCCGGAGGACATCGACGAGCTGGTGACAAAGCCCATCGAGGATGAGGTCAACACCCTGAGCGGAATCGACACCATGACCTCCCAGTCCTCGGACAACGTGTCCATGGTGCTTTTGCAGTACGAATACGGCACGGACATGGACAACGCCTATTCCGATCTGAGAAAACGGCTGGATCTTGTGATGTCAAGCCTTCCGGAGGACGCGGAGGAGCCCACCATCCTGGAGATGGATGTCAACGCCATGGCTTCGGTCTACTTGAGCGTCAACAATCCGGCGGTCAACAACGTCTATAATTATGTGGATAAAAATATCGTTCCGGAGCTGGAAAAGCTGTCCGCCGTGGCATCGGTGGACATTTCCGGCGGTTCCAGCGATTACATCAGCGTAGAGCTGATTCCGGAAAAGCTGAATCAGTACCATCTGGATATCAGCGCCATCGCCCAGCTGGTGGGCGCATCCTCCTTCACCATGCCTGCAGGCAGCACCGGAGTGGGCAATACGGATCTGAACGTATCCGCCGGTGTGGAATACAAGACCCCCGAGGAGCTTCGGCAGATTCCCATCACGGTAGGAAACGAGGACGTGATCTACCTGGAGGATGTGGCTGTCGTGACCCAGAAACAGGAGGATCCGGAGGCCATCGGCCGGTATAACGGCAACGACACCGTGGTGCTGGGGGTCAACAGAAACCAGCAGTACACCGCAGTGGACGTTTCCAAGCAGGTGACGGCGGCCCTTGCAGAGCTTGAGGCGGCGGATCCCAATCTGGAGATCGTGGTGGTAAACGACAGCGCGAACCAGATCACCAGCTCTCTGGAGTCCGTTCTTTTCACCATGGCTATGGCGGTGGTGATCTCTACCGTGATCCTGTTCATTTTCTTCGGCGATGTGAAGGGTTCTCTGATCGTCGCCACCTCCATCCCCATCTCCATCCTGGCGGCTCTGGTGATGATGTGGGCCATGGGTTATTCCTTTAACGTGATCACCCTGAGCTCCATCGTTCTGGGCGTCGGCATGATGGTGGATAACTCCATCGTTATCCTGGAGGCCTGCTTCAGGGCCATGGGAGAGGAACCAAGAAGGGACTTCGGCAGCTATGTCAGCGCGGCCCTGAAGGGCTCCAAGACTGTTGGCGCTTCGGTGCTGGGCTCCACCCTCACCACCTGCGTGGTATTCCTGCCCCTGGGCTTTCTGAGCGGACTTTCCGGACAGTTCTTCCAGCCTCTGGGCATGACCATCGTGTTCTGTATGATGGCCTCCTTCTTCTCGGCTGTGATGATCGTGCCTCTGTGCTTTGTGTATTACAAGCCTCAGGAAAACGCCAAGGCTGCCGCTTACGGGGCGATCCGCAGCATGCAGAACGGTTACCGGCATCTGATGCAGAAGATCCTCCGGCATAAAAAGACCGTCATGGCCCTTACAGTGGCGCTGCTGGTGGGCGCCTTCTGCCTGGCAGGACAGCTGGAATCCGTGCTGATGCCGGAGATCGACGAGGGAACCGTCAACATCACGGTGGATATGAAGCCGGATCTTACGGTGGAAAAACAGGATGAGACCTACCGCAGAATCGAGGAGATCGTATCCGCAGATCCGGATCTGGACTCCTACATGCTTTCCGCCTCCGGCGGTTCCGGTTCCATCACCGCCTATCTGAAGGGAGAACGGGAAAAGACCACGGATGAAGCCGTAAAACAGTGGAAGGACGCCCTGCAGGTGGTGGATAACTGCGATATTTCCGTGGAAGCCTATTCCACCACCAGCATGATGAATGCGGGCACCGGATTCGATCTGACTCTGGTGGATGCGGATTATGACACCCTGAAGGAGGTGGCGGACAAGATCACCGACGGCCTGATGACGGACTCCAGGGTGACCAGGGTAAGCTCTTCTCTGGCAAACGCCTCCCCCCTCATCAAGGTAGACATCGATCCTATCCTGGCAGGAGCAGAGGGGCTTTCTCCGGTACAGGTGGCTTCCAGTCTGAATCTGATGATGAACGGCACCGAGGCGGACACCATGGATGTGGACGGGGATGAGCTGTCCATTGAGATCGAATATCCCAAGGATGAATTTGCGGACATCAACCAGGTGGAAAACATCCTCCTGACCTCCTCTACGGGTGCCTCGGTCCTGTTGAAGGACATCGCGGAGATCCGTTTCGAGGACAGCCCCGAGACCCTGACCCGGGTGGACAAGCAGTACCAGGCCCAGATCACGGCAGATTATACGGAGGCGGCAGGCCCCAACGTGCGGCAGGAGCTTTACGATACCTATGTGAGACCGAACCTTACCAACGGGGTTTCCGAGGCGGAGAACGCCATGACGGAGATGATGAACGAGGAGTTCGGCAACCTCTTTATGGCCATTGCCATCGCCATATTCCTGGTGTTCGTGGTGATGGCGGCCCAGTTCGAATCCGCCCGGTTCTCCTTCATGGTGATGACTACGGTGCCTTTCGGACTGATCGGCTCCTTCCTGTTTTTGTGGCTTTTTGACGCGCCCATCTCCATGCCCTCCCTCATCGGATTCCTGATGCTGATCGGCACGGTGGTAAACAACGGTATCCTGTATGTGGATACGGCAAACCAGTATCAGGAAAAGATGCCCTTTAAGACGGCCATCATCGAGGCTGGCGCAACAAGACTGCGGCCCATCCTGATGACCACCCTCACCACTGTGGTTTCCATGGTGCCCATGGCAGTGGGCTACGGCGATTCCGGAGAGCTGATGCAGGGCCTCGCCCTGGTTTCCGTTGGCGGCCTCACCGCCTCTACCATCATGGCGCTTTTGGTGCTTCCGGTCTACTACACCCTGATGACCCGGAAAAAGGCAAAGAAGCTGCAGTCCGTCGACGTGAACAGCTACGAGATGTAAGGGAAACGTAAGTTGCCCGGGAAAAGGGAAGCTTCTATAATGAAGGAAAGGGATGTTCCATGAAGAAAAGGGATGTTCTGAAAATGTTCCGAAGTCTTGAGAAAAACGCCGGCTGCGGCGGAAAGAAACAGGTTTGACAGCATGAAGATGAAAAAGAAAAACCGAACATATCAGGCAGGCTCCGGCAGGGCGGCGGCCTTAAGCGTTGCCCTGGCGCTGAGCATGGCCATTCCGGCCCTGGGAGCGACCCCGGAGTTTGCCCGTTCCCAGGAGGAATGGGCAGCTCTCCAGGATGATTACCTGGGCTGGGAGGAGATTCCGGATCTGGTGACGGAATACAACTCCACGGTGCTGAACAACAAAAAAGCCTACCAGAAGGATCAGGGCCAGGATGCGGAGGAGATCCGCAATTCCCTGCTGGATGCGGCGGACGATCTGGACAGCCTGGCAGTGGATGCGGAGATGGGAGAAGGGCAGCAGCTTGTGGCGGCCGGCTATCGGAGCCAGGCCGCATCCCTCCGGCAGCAGGCGGACAGCAACGTCTCCGACAGCGAGATCATCCGCTGGCAGTACCGGCAGGTGGAGGACACCATCGTGGAAAACGTGCGGAATACCTTCATCAGCTATTATCAGGCCATCAGCCAGAAGGCCGCGGACGAAGCGAAGCTCGGCTATCTGGAGCAGGCCTACCAGTCTGCCCAGAACCGGAAAAACGTGGGGACCGGCACGGAGCTGGAGGTGCTGACGGCAAAGGAGAGCCTCCAGACGGCACAGGCCCAGCTGCTGACGGCGGAGGCCGGTATCAGCAGCGCAAAACGGCGGCTTCAGGTGCTCTGCGGCTGGGATTACAACGCGGAGCCGGAGATCGGCCCTCTGCCGGAGTTTGATATGCAGCGCATTGGAGAGATCGACCTGACTGCGGATACACAGCTGGCTCTGGAAAACAACTGGCAGCTCATGATCGATGAGCGGAAGCTGCAGAACGCCACCGATGGGCTTCTGCGGGATCAGTATGAAAAGACGGTGCAGAACGACCGGCAGCAGATCGCAGCCTCTGTCAGGAGCGCCTATGATGAGCTGATCTCCGCAAAGACCGCCTATGACAACGGCGAGCTGCAGCTGCAGCTGGCCCAGCAGAATCTGGATAAGAGCAGCCGCCAGCTGTCTCTGGGCGTTATCAGCCGGATGGAGCATGCCGCTGTGGAAAACGAGCTCACCACCCTGCAGCACAGCCAGGAGCTGAACGAGATCGCCGTATTTTCTGCATGGACGGCTTATGAGGCGGCGGTAAACGGCCTGGCCCAGACCGGTAGCGCCCAGTAAAGATGCGGCTGGGGCCTTCAGCGGGCAGGAGACAGACATGAACATGAATGCAAATATGCATAAAATGAAAATGGACGCAACTATGCATAACAGGATCAACGGAAAAAAACGGCGGCATAACGGAACCAAAAGGCTGAGATATACCGCCCTCCTTATGGCTGCGCTTTTGTCCATGACCTTTGGACCGGCGGCCTATGCGGCGCCGCCCTATGACCATATCCCCGAGAGCTGTTCCGAGGAAACCTGGAACCGCATGCAGGACGATCTCATCGAGTGGGACGAGATCGGGGATCTGGTGCAGTATTATAATCCGACCTATACCAGTGCCTTTGACACCGCCCAGGGATCTGTGATAGATCTGGAGGGATCCTATTCCTCCTTTCTCCGGGATATGTACGATGTCATGGATGAGACGGATGAGACGGTGGACGAGCTGATGGAAAATCAGAAACTGCTGCAGGGCCTAGATCCCGATACCACGGTGAATGTGGTGGATGGAAAGCCGGTGACGGCGGCAGAATCCCTTGCGCAGCTGGAAAAAGGAATTCAGGCTGCCAAGGCGGGCCGCAAGGAGGTGGCGGCAGGGATCCGGACCGCCTCCCGCAGCGTCAAGAACGCCTCCAAAACCGTGGAGCGGCAGCTGATGCCGGTGAAAAAGGCCATGACCAACGCCCTGGAAGGAGTCTTCATCGGCTATGAGCAGCTTTCTATCCAGCGGGAAATGGTGGAAAAGCAGGTCAGCCTGTATGAGACCATGTATGCCATGCAGCAGAATCTGCAGCAGAACGGCATGGCCACGGCCTATGATGTGAGCGCGGCCAAAAACGATCTGGAACAGGCGAAAAAATCCCTCCAGGACGTGGATACGGGCATGGAAACCATCCGTCGCTCCCTGGGGCTGCAGCTGGGCTGGGACGGGAATACCCTGCCGGAGATCGGAACGCTTCCGGAGCCGGATGTGGCGTTTGTGGATACCACCAATCCGGATGCGGACAAATCCGCGGCCATCATGCACAACAGCGAGGTCAAAGCTACCTGGAAGCCGGATTACAGCTCCAGCTACGGCTTCGAGCTGCGGGACCGGGAGGAAAACGAGGTGACCGGCAGGCTGGTGGCAAAGATGGACAGCCTTTATGCGGATATGAAGCAGAAAAAGGCCCTTTATGAAACCGCAAAGACCACTCTGGAAAAGGCGCGGCTTACCAGGGAATCCGCGGAACGCCGGTATGAACTGGGGATGTTGGGCCGTAGCGAGTATGAGGCGCAGCAGCTGAGCTATCTCAATTATGAGGCCTCCTATCGGCTTGCGGAGCTGAATTTATTCCAATCCATCAATACCTACAAATGGGCGGTGGACGGGGTCGTTACCATCGATTAAGCAGAAGAAATCAGGCGCATAAGCCCTTGCGGGTTTATGTGCCTTTGTGCTATGATAGGCATATTCAAAAGCATGTCCGCTCTCCGGCAGCCCCTCTGCCGGATGGGGACACACTTCCGATGGCAGATCAAAAAGTAAGAGGAATCAACAGACAATGGCAATCAACAAAGAAGATAAGATGAAGGCCCTTGACGCGGCGATCCGGCAGATCCAAAAGGATTTCGGCGAAGGGGCTGTGATGAAGCTCGGCGATTCCAGCCGGAATATGAACATCGAAACCGTTCCCACAGGCTCTCTGAGCCTGGACATCGCTTTGGGCCTTGGGGGCGTCCCAAGGGGCAGAGTGATCGAGATATACGGACCGGAGTCCTCCGGTAAGACCACAGTGGCGCTGCATATGGTGGCGGAGGTGCAGAAGCGGGGCGGCATTGCCGGATTTATCGACGCGGAGCACGCTCTGGATCCCGTCTATGCCGGAAACATCGGCGTGGATATCGACAACCTGTATATTTCCCAGCCGGACAACGGCGAGCAGGCCCTGGAGATCGCAGATACCATGGTCCGCAGCGGCGCGGTGGATATCATCATCATCGACTCCGTGGCGGCGCTGGTGCCGAAGAAGGAGATCGAAGGAGAGATGGGAGAGTCCGTGGTAGGCCTTCAGGCAAGGCTCATGTCCCAGGCCCTCCGGAAGCTGACGGGCGTTATCTCAAAGTCCAACTGCATCGTGGTGTTTATCAACCAGTTGCGTGAAAAGGTAGGCGTGATGTTCGGCAATCCGGAAACCACCACAGGCGGAAGAGCGCTGAAGTTCTACGCGTCAGTCCGTATGGATGTGCGCCGGGTAGAGACCCTCAAGCAGGGAACGGAAGCCATCGGAAACCACGTCAAGGTCAAGATCGTCAAGAACAAGATCGCGCCTCCCTTCAAGGAAGCGGAGTTCGACATCATGTACGGAAAGGGCATCTCCAGAGAGGGGGATGTGCTGGACCTGGCGGTCAAGGAAGGCCTGGTGGAAAAGAGCGGCGCCTGGTTCGCCTATGAGGGAGCGAAGATCGGTCAGGGCCGGGAAAACGCAAAGCTTTATCTGCAGGAGCATCCGGAGATCATGGAGACCCTGGATCACGAGATCCGGGTCAGACGGGGACTGCTTCCGGCAGAGGGAGAAATACAGCAGGACGAAACAGAATAAAGATCGGAAAGGCGGAAATCAGAAATGGCAAATGAAAATAAAAAGCTGGTGGAAGACATCACCCCTATGGAGGTGGATTTTGCCCAGTGGTATACGGATATCGTGCGGAAGGCAGAGCTTTCCGATTACAGCTGTGTCAAGGGCTGCATGGTGATTCAGCCTGCAGGCTATGCCCTTTGGGAAAACATCCAGCGGGAGCTGGACCGCAGGTTTAAGGAAACCGGCGTGGAAAACTGCTACATGCCCGTGTTCATTCCCGAGAGCCTTCTGCAGAAGGAAAAGGATCATGTAGAGGGCTTTGCCCCCGAGGTAGCCTGGGTAACAGAGGGAGGCATGGAGCCTCTTACGGAAAAGATCTGCGTAAGACCTACCTCCGAGACCCTGTTCTGCGATTATTACAGCCGGTCGATCCATTCCTACAGAGATCTGCCGAAGCTTTACAATCAGTGGTGCTCCGTGGTGCGCTGGGAAAAGACCACCCGTCCCTTCCTCCGTTCCAGAGAGTTCCTGTGGCAGGAGGGCCATACGGCTCACGCCACCGCCGAAGAGGCAAAGGAGCGGACGGAGCAGATGCTGAATCTCTATGCGGATTTCTGCGAGGAGGTGCTGGCGATCCCCGTGGTGAGAGGCCAGAAGACGGAAAAGGAGCGCTTTGCAGGAGCCATCGCCACCTATACCATCGAGGCGCTGATGCACGACGGTAAGGCGCTGCAGTCCGGAACCTCCCACAATTTCGGCGACGGCTTTGCCCGGGCCTTCAACATCCAGTACAGCGACAAGAACAACCAGCTCCAGTATGTACATCAGACATCCTGGGGCGTTTCTACCCGTATCATCGGCGCCATCATCATGGTGCACGGCGATGACGACGGCCTGAGGCTTCCGCCCCGGATCGCACCCACCCAGGTGATCATCGTTCCGATCCAGCAGAAGAAGGAAGGGGTCCTGGAAAAGGCCTATGCCCTGAGAGACGAGCTTTTGGAAAAGGGCTTCCGGGTAAAGGTGGACGACGGAGACAAGAGCCCCGGCTGGAAGTTCGCAGACTGCGAGATGCGGGGCATCCCGCTGCGCATCGAGGTAGGCCCCAGAGATCTGGAGAACGGACAGGCAGTGCTGGTAAGAAGAGATACCAGAGAAAAGACCACCGCTTCCCTGGAGGGCATTGGAGAAACCATCGGAAAGCTGCTGGAGGATATCCAGCACAATATGTACGACATGGCGAAAAAACACCTGGAGGCTCACACCTTCCCGGCTACGAACATCGAAGAGATGGAGAAGATCCTGGACGAGCAGACCGGTTTTGTAAAGGCCATGTGGTGCGGCTGCCGGGAGTGCGAGGACGCCATCAAGGAAAAGACCGGCGCTACCTCCCGCTGCATCCCCTTTGCCCAGGAGCATATTTCCGACGTGTGCGTCAACTGCGGAAAACCAGCCACCAAGATGGTTTACTGGGGAAGAGCTTATTAAAAGAGATAAAAAGTAAGAATACCGGAGAGAAGAGCTTTAGTGCTTCTCTCCGGTATTTGAAAATTATTGTGGAATGAATCTGTTCCTTATGGGATGATGTTTAGGCAATTATTAGATAATTGCCATAAAGAGGGCATATGATGGAAAACATCGGAATAGAAACAGAGCAAATTAGCAAGGGGCAGTGAAAAATATAGCTGGGAGAACAAAACATCTGAATACACAATAGATGATGTCGATATGACTGCCTTTCAATTATATTTACAAAAAGCAAAGGCAGCGGGAAGGATTGAATTTGAATCAGATAACCCCAGTGTAGTATTGGAGAAACTCGGCCTTTTTTCCAAAGATGGAGTGCATCTCTTAAATGCAGGAGCCGCACTTTTTTGTTCTTGTAAGACAAATGACATTCAAATGGCAAAATTTGCTACAGATGTGAAGGCTACGTTTACAGATATTCGCCGGGAAGATAAAGGGTCTATCATAGGATTAAGCAATCTGTGTGAGCAGTATATTATTGACGCAATGGATTGGAAGGCGGACATCATAGGGCTTAATCGGGTAGAAACACCAGAGATACCAATTGAGGCGATTCGAGAGGCAGTTATCAACTCTTATGGACATAGGTTATATAACAATAATCAATGTAATGAAATCGATATATTTAAAGATCGGATCGAAATTCACACGACAGGGGGCTTTCCAAAGGGGCATACACCAGAAGAATTTTTAGATGGCACGAAGAAAGCTGTTCGTAGAAACAAGCTGATTACAGGTGTCCTTTATTATTCAAAAGATATGGAAACGTTTGCAACTGGACTGAAACGTATCAAGGATCTATGTGAGGATGCAGGCTGCAAAGTCGAGTTTAGAAACGAAAAAGACGATTTTGTAGTCGTTTTTTACAGAAATCTTAGGGAAAAATGGTTGACTGAGAAAAGCATAAACGGTTTAGAAATGGCTTCAAAACTTCAGAATGAAGTTTTGAATGAAGTTTTAGAAAATAAAATAATAAAGATTTTAATAGAAGATAATAAACTAAACCAGAAGCAAATCGCTGAAAAAACAGGCACTTCATTATCATCTATACAACGAGCGATGAAAGAACTTACGAAACGTGGAAAGATTGTGCGAGAGAATGGAAAAAGGTTCGGTTACTGGAGAATCCTATAGAAAATATTTTCTGAAATCTTATGAAGGCTGAAAAAAGAGGTAAGGGGCCGTTGCTTTTGAGCAACGGCCTCACAGACTGAAGACAAACCGGGTTTAGAAGAGAATTCCTAAGCCCGGTATCTTTATGTCTGTAAATAATCCTGATAATA
>CALWLA010000004.1 GCA_944381405.1 uncultured Lachnospiraceae bacterium
GCTGCCGCTGTTCCAAACTCAGGTTTGCCATCTCATTCACCTGCCTTCAAGATCTCGTCGAAGAAGCGGCCTTCCCGCCTGTATTTTCGGCAAATCTCATTTGCCAGAGCGATCCCCTCAGAGCGGTTGGCCGCGCTCTCCATCTTTAGGTTTTCACGATCTTCTTCAGAGATATGCTGCTCGTCCAAAATTTTGATTTGACTGCACGCTTTCTCTGTCAGAGCCACATACTGTTTTCCCAGTTTCAAAGCGGATAGACTGTTGATCAGAGCCAGATCCGTGATTTCTCCACTGAAGAAGCGGTCCAATACCACAAACATACGGTCGTTGGCGATGTACCCGATGACCATATCGCAGCCATCTGCCATAGTGGCATACTGCTGATAAATGCGGGAATCTTTGACAGATTCCAGCTTTCCTCGGTTGAAGGCGATCAGCAGCGCCCAATTCAGGCCTACTTCCACGTCGAGGATCTTGAGACCGTTCAAGTCGGCTTGCAGGGTGTAGAGTTTCCCCTCTGGATAGTTGCAGATCAATGTGAGCGGCTGTATCCGCTCTGTTCCCATATAAAAGCCCCTGCCAAAGTCACAACGGTCTCGGCTGATGGGAGCAATAGGACCATGTAATCCAGACTTGGAGCCGTGATAAAGAGTGACGATTTCATTGGATATAATGATAGAAGCGCCTTCCAACTGAGAAAAGTCGATATTATTTTCTGCGCAGAGGTTTTTAATCGCGTTGACAGCGATCTGCGATGGCTCACAGTGTCCCTTTTCCCAACGATTTACCGTGGCGAAGCTGACGCCTAACTTCTCGGCCAATTCAGATTGGCTTAAGTTTAGGCGGGAGCGAATCTCTTTGATTTGATCCGAACTTTTCACAGGGTTCACCTCCTTAAATATAACATTTGTTCTTTTATTATAACATTTGTGCATATAGAATACAACACGGGTGGAATTTACTTTTACAATTTATAATGTCAATCGGATCCCTTTTTGCCCCTTGTGTTTAAAGAAGCCGGATGGTATGATGACGATAGGAATCTTTTGTATTTCTGGCCGTTACTTTCCTTCAGGTGAAGCCGTGTAAAAAATCATCGAGATGGCCAAGGCCGGTGCCAAGGAGGCAGAAGAAGGGCCCTCTTGGAAAGTCGATATGGCTAAATAAAATGGAAGAGGCAGTTTTGTAAAAATGTCTGTTTTTGAAACGCTCAATGATAAATTTTTTAATCCATTCTGTTGCCGGAACCGGGCGCTTTATTTTGGATGCATCAGCCAGCTGATCGAAAAATCGAAAGAAATTCCTGTTTTATATGAGACGGACGCAAGAAATACGCTAATCCTGTATCTTCAGAATTGTACATATTCTATTGAAACTGAAAATATCGGGGAAGAGATTGGTGGAGGGAGAACCCCTCAGGAAAATGCGTCTACCATTCTCCGATATTTTCGTATATGCGGCTGGATCACTCCACAGGAGATCGGGCGAACCGGAGATAATATTGCATCCGTATCGGCATACTGCCGTAAATTAGTCGATGCGATTCACAGGATTTTTGATGGGGAGACCAATGGTGCGATCACAAATCATATTTTTTCCATGCATGAAATTCTGAAATCAGCCTTTGGAAAAGACAATGGCAGGGCAATACGTCCCTATCAGAGTATTTTACTTCCTTTGGTTGAGCAGGAATGCGATTTAAAAAATGAACTTCTGATTTTAAAAGATAGTATCCGTGAGATCATGCGTGCGGTTATGAAGATGGCGGATGCCAACAGTTTCGGACAGTTCCTTATGAAGGATGAGCTCCTGAACCGATTTTTCAACGATTACTTTTTTATCAAAAAAAGCGGACTGATACCATCCTATATTTCGGAGATAGACCATATGCTGGTAAAGCTGCGACATTCGGAACTTTATGACCGTATGCTGCAGGAATATACGGAGGTGAAGAATACAGACGCGCTCCGGGCCAAGGAGAAGGTCGACCGCTTGTTCAATGAGCTGGACAGCTTTATCAATCTGGAATACGAGCAGGAGATTTCGTACATCGACCGGAAGATCAATAATTACTACAATCTGTACTCTACCCGGATGATGATGGTGTTAAGCGAAAACACCAATTTAGAGCACGAACTGAACCGGTTGCTTTTGTTTTTGAAGGACTTGAATAGGGAAAACAGGGACGCGGCGATCCAAAGACTTTCCGAAGCCCACGCCCTTATGAGCTTTGGCTATATCGGAAGGAAGTCGTTTGAACGGCGGAAAAAGCGAAATCCCGACAAGAAAAACGTAGGGCTTGTCATGGAAGATTTGTCCCAGGAAGAAAAACAGCGGCTGACGGATGAGCTTCTGACAGAGACGCCGGACCGGTACAGTATGGACAACGTTGAGAGGCATTTTGATGAGATCCTGAAGGACAGGGAGCAGATCACTGTTGGGGAATGTGCGGTCCATACCAGGGACGATGCGACGATGATTGCGGCTAGCATGATCTATTCAGGCACAGCCGGATTTCCTTATGAAGTGGAATTTCGGGAGGGTATGGTAGAGACGGAGGCTGCACGTATCAGTAATATTTTGATAAAAAGGAAAGATCATGAGTGATATCAGGCTACAGATCGCGATAAAAGAGGAAAGCGTGCATTTATTTAAACGCTGTATACGGAAGCTTTTGGAGTCTACCTTTATCCTGCGGGATAAGGACGAAAAGCTGTATCAGTTTGTTTCAAGGGAATCCAACCGGCAGGATATTTCCGAATATTTGCGGATGATCGGATTTGATGTGATCCTGGAGGAAAAGACGGGGGTCTGTATGCTGACGGCTAGCGAAGAGGATGCGGATACGGTAGGCTTAAAACGGGCCAATGTGGTGACCTTTTCGACGCTGCAGTACCATTTGCTTTTGGTTCTCTGGAAGATCTATCTGGAGAATCTCGGCTACAGCGAAGGAAATTTTGTGACGAAGGGAGATCTGATCGACAAGATCAAGTCCTATGATGTTCAGCTGACGCGCACAGAATTGACCGCGGCTTTTCGGCTCTTTAAAAAATACAGCCTGATCAATTTCAACGATGACGAAGAGGGCGAGGATATGAAGATACAGCTCTATCCATCGCTGCAATTTGGCTGGAATCTGCTGCAGTTCCAGACGGTGGTACGGGAATATCTGAAAGAAGAGACAGAAGAGGCCGGAGCGCTGGAGGAAGAGATCCCTTCGGAGGAATTTGAGGAGGAAGAGGAATGATCCTGTTAAAAAAGGTGCGGCTGATCAACTGGTATGGATTTTCCAATGTTACGGCGCCCATCGGATTCTTTACGTTGATTGCGGGGAAAAACGGCAACGGAAAATCCGTCATGTTGGATGCGATCAAGTACGCGGCTTTTGGAGATACGGTGTTTAACAAATCCTCGGAGAGTAAGGGGAGCCGCACCTTATCCTCCTATACGAGAGGCCTTCTGGATGCTACCGCCGGAACCTATATGCGCCCGGCGGATCGGGTGCCAAATGTGTACAGCCATATCGTGCTGGAGTATTTTGACGATACGGAGGATAAATCCTTTTTGCTGGGAACGGTCATTGAGACCAGCGCGGCCAATAATTGTCTGACCTATCGCTATGTGATGGACCGGCGGATCATGGAGCAGATGGAGCATACATACGAGGAAAATGGGGCCGTCATGCCCTGCAGCGCATCCTTTCTCCAGAAAAAATACCGGCTGACGTTGATGAACAGGGAACAGGGGTTGCCCAAATTTTTACAGATGACGGGATTAAAGCTGACATTGGGCCAGCTTCCGACCTATCTCCGTAAGCTGCGGGGAATCATGTCCTATGATCCGAATGCCAGAATCGATAGGTTTATCCGGGAGAGCGTACTGGAAGAACGGAACGTGGATTTTGGAAGACTCATCGAGGCAAAGGTAAATATCGAACAGCTCAAGGAAAGCTTTGAGATTATCCAGCAGGAGATCAGCGAACTGGATGAGATCCTTGGGGAGTATGATGCCTGGGAGAGTGAAAAAAACCGTTTGCTGGCCGATGATATCCGGATCGTCTATAAACGGAAAACAGATTTGAAGCGGGAGATTCAGCGGCAGATAAAAGAACGGGAGCTAGCTCAGAGAAAAAAGGAAGATCTGGGGACGGAACTGAAGATTCTGGAGGACAAGAAGAAGGAAATCGACGCCAGGCTGGTGCAGGCCAGAGTCAGCCTGGAGCAGCTGGACAGTACGCGGATGATCGCAGAGGAGAGCCGGAACCTGGAGCAGTTGGAGACAGAGAAAAAGAACCTGCTGGAACTGTGTCGGAAGCTGGAATCCTTTCAGACGGCAGTTAGCGAACTGATGAACCAGTTTTTCGAGGAGAAAAGGACGGTTGAAGATCAGGGGGTGCTGGCGTCTCTCTGCGGGCGCGAGCATACGGCTGCAGAAAAGGCGGCGGCGGTAAACCGGTTCAAACAGCAGATAAGCGGGCGATATGATGAATTGGTCGCCGGGGTAGCGGAGCTGGAGCGGGAGCTTATGGAGCTGGACCGGCGTCGTGATATGCAGTATCGGATCATAGAGGACTGCAAAAAGCATCGGAATACCTTCGCTCAGATTCCGGAATATGTTGGCCTGAAGGATGAGATCAACGGGGAATTTGAAAAAAGGAACATCCGGTCAAAGGCGCAATTTGCCTGTGAATATGTGATCGGTCTGAAGGATGAAGCATGGCGGGACGCCATAGAGGCATTTTTAGGTCCGCGCCGGTATACGATTCTGGTGGAGCCTCAATACTATGATATTGCAGATGAGGTGCTGAATCGTTCCTCCCACCGCTATGCCCATTTGTTCAATACGAAGCTGTTGATGAAGAAAGAGGTGCATGTGGAGGAGGATTCAGCGGTATTCAAACTGGAAATCAAAAATCCGGTGGCAAAGCAGTATTTTGATTATCAGCTGGGGAGGATGCATGCGGTAGAGCTGAAGGCTGTGAAGGAGTATGAAAATGCGATCTCCCAGGAAGGCCGGGTGTCTGTAGCCATGGACAGCTACTTTCTGCGTTTTGACCGGCTCCGGTCCTATTATCTGGGGCAGAAGACCTTTGAGCTGAATCGGATCCGTGCGGAAAGAGAGTTGGATGCGCTGAATGCAGACAAGAAGGCCAGGCTGGCGGAGAAAAAGGAGCTGGAGAGCCAAAAAGCCCGTATGGCCCAGGCGAGGGAGCTGTTTACAGAGTATGATTACGATGCACACCGGAAATACCAGACCGCTTCAGAGAAAGCCAGGGAATCGCAGGAGCAGCTGAACCGCCTGAAAAAGGCACAGGAGAATAATTTGGAATATCTGGAACTGAATGAACTGGCTGGTCGCCTTTCGGATGAAAAGGATACCCTGCAGAACGCGTATAACGAAACGCTTCAGGAGGAAAGCAGGCAGACCTCGATCCTGTTGCGATGCGGAGAGAAGATTCAGGGGAGATCCGCAGAGCTGGAGGAGCAGGAAAAGCGCTATCAGCAATACCAGGTGGAATATTATGTGATCGTACAGAAAACGGTGGATGCCTACGAAAAATACCTGGAAAATGGAGGAAAAGGCGCTGGCGGCCTGCTGGCAGAGGAAACGAGAAGCCGTATTGTCAGAGGCATCGAGCAGCATAAAAGCCTACTGATGCAAAAGCAGGCGGATTATAACGCAAAGCATACCGAGCGCATGCTGCCGAGGGGGACGGAAGGAAGAGGAGCGTATGCGGGCAGAAGAGAGCGGATCTGGATGGACAATCTCCAGGAGATCCGCCGGAAGTTGGAGGAACAGACCCGCAGATATGAGGATATATTCAAAAATGAATTTGTGCTGACGATCCTAAAGTCCTGCGAGAGGGCCAGGGATGATTTAAGGCAGATCAATGGAGAGCTGGCAAAGCTGGATTTTGCAGCAAAATATCAGTTTGATGTTCACTACGTAAAGGATGGCTCGGAATATGCAAAGGTGATCGAATACGCCCGCTATCTGGATGAACGGGAGCATCTGGGTGGCAGCGGGGAGGCGCAGATGACTTTTGATCTGCTGACCTCCGTGTCCGATGAGGAGGGAGCGCGTCTGGAAAAGGAGATGAAGGAGATCATCAACAGAATTATCGAGAAGCAAAGCGAGGAAACCATCGCCCGCTTTGCTGACTATCGGAATTATATGAACTATGAGATCCTGATTAGCAATCAGATCCTGGACAGGGCAAAGCTGTCTCGCCAGACTGGTTTCAATTCTGGTGCTGAGGTGCAGATACCGTATCTGCTGATTTTGTCATCAGCTCTTTTGTTGATTTATAATCAAAGGGTCAATTCCACAAGGCTTGTTTTTATCGACGAGCCCTTTGCCAAGATGGATCCCGGCAATGTGAAGCTGATGCTGAAATTTATGCGCGATCAGAGGCTGCAGGTGATCTTTTGTTCTCCGGATAAGACGGAATCCATCGGAAACGAGTGCGAAGTGATCCTGCCTGCGCTTCGGGTGCGCGTGGACAGCATGCAGCTGGGAATTGTACAGTTCCATGAAGAAAAGGCATATGGCGGCTGCTGAGGAAAGGAAACGGATGGATTACGAGGAAAAGCTTCTAACGGTTCTCGCGGAGAAATACAGAAAGAGCAAAAAGGATCAAGGAACCAATGCGACCTGGAGACGGACAAAAGTATGTCCGTCTCAGCTTTATAAGAATTACAGCCGGAACGACGGCGATATGGCCCAGATCGAGGCCCTGAACCAAGCAATCCTACAGTGCCGTGACAAGGGCTTTGTGACTTATGAAACAGAAGGCTTCAGCAGCGAGATACAGAGCGTCTATCTAGTGGATGACAGGATCGAAGAGCTGGAGGGCTATCTTGCAAAAAAATACGGTTATGAACCGAAACCGGCGAAGCGGCAGAAAATAGAAAGGCTGATCGCTGCCTATGGCGGGTATTCTCCTGCGGCGGATCAGGAGTGCAAAAAGTTGCAGCAGGCTCTGGATAAAAACCGGATTCCGGCCAGATATGATCAGATAGAGGAGCTGCTGAAGGCATTGGTGTTTATTGAAACGAACGAAAAAGAGCTGTATTTAAGGGAGGCTTCTCTGCTGATTTATGGAGATTCCAAATACTTGGAGGAAAATACCCTTGGCTCTGTATGTAAGGCGATTAGAAGCTGCTTGAGCCGTCCCTGTGGCGAGGCGGAACTGGAAGACGAGATTCTGGAGGAGTACCACATTCTGCGGGAAAAGCAGAAACTGTGCCTGAAAGGCGAGATGACCCTGCGCATGGCTTCGGGAAGGGAGCTGGAGTTGGGAATGTTTCCGAACGGAATTGAATTTTTTGCGGACGAAATGAAACAGATGGAACAGATCAGGGTGCATGCTTCCTTTTTCACAACGGTAGAAAACTATACCTCCTGGCTGCGTTGTCACAGAGCCGATGGAGTCTATTTCTATCTGGGCGGTTATGCTGCCCGCCATCAGCGGGATTTCCTGAAAAAGGTCTATTCCGGCAATCCGTTGGTCGATTACCAGCATTTCGGGGATATCGATGCCGGTGGACTTTATATTCATGAGCATCTGTGCCGCGTGACGGGAATCCCCTTTCAGCTGTATCGAATGTCGTGTAGGGAATTGGAGGATACTCGATTTCAGTCCTGTCTGCACTCGCTGACAGAGCAGGACCGCATCCGGTTAAAGTCTCTGAGAAAACAGAAAATTTACCGGGAATTGGCAGCTTATATGTTGGAACGGAATGTGAAGCTGGAGCAGGAAATCATCAGTTATTATGAGTATTGAACAGGAGCTGGATATAGCAAACCGGGACCGGATCCTTGCGGTCCTGGATGAGATGTATGGCACGGAAAAGGAAGGCTTTCCCCATGAGGCGGACTGGCAGCTCCTTTGTGCCATCATGCTCAGTGCCCAGAGCACCGATAAACAGGTGGAGGCAGTGCTTCCAAGTCTTTATGAACGGTTTCCGACGCTTTCAGATATGGCTGCGGCAAGTGAAGGAGAGATCGAAGCGGCCATCCGCTCCATCGGCCTCTGCCGGGTCAAGGCCCGGAACATGAAGGCCTGCTGCGGGACGATTCAGTCGGAGCATGACGGAAAAGTGCCCAAAAACCTGGAAGAATTGATAAAGCTGCCTGGCGTCGGGAGGAAAACAGCGACCCTGTTCCTGGCGGACGCCTACGGCATTCCCGGCGTCACGGTGGACACCCATGTGTTCCGCATTTCCCACAGGCTGGGATGGGCCCAAGGAAATACCCCCGCAAAGGTGGAGCAGGAGCTGATGGCGTTTCTTCCAAAAGAGCACTGGAACCGGATCAACTTCCAGCTGATCTATCTGGGCAGAAGCATCTGCACCGCCCGCAGGGCGAAATGCGGGGAATGTCCCCTGCGGGACTGGTGCGCCGGAAAAATATGACCGTCCAAAATAAAACAAAAACAGGCATAAAACAGTAGCCGGAGAAGGCTTACAGAAAAAAGAGACGTCGACCGGCGTCTCTTTTCGTATTGCGATATAGGTGCTGTCCGTTATCCCGGGGCGTTTTCATCTCCAGCAGCTGGCAAGGCAGCTTAGCCCTTCTGCTGCAGCCTTGCGATCATGGGCGGGATGAATTGCTTCTTTCTGGAAACCACTCCGGGAAGATGCAGGGTGCCCTCCGGGCCGGCCTTTTTGCCAAAGGCCTCCTCCGCCGTTTCCACTGCATCCTTTCCGCAGCAGATCAGCTCCGAGCTTTCGGAGAGGATCCCCGTCAGCAGGAAGTAGAGGGCGTCCACATGGAGTTCGGCGCATTCCTTTTCCATAAAGGGCCGGAGCTTTTTGATGATGGCCGGGAAATCCTCCTCGTTCATGGAGGTGATCTGTCCTGCGCCGAAGGTGGCTTCTCCTGCGTTGAATTTCTTGAAATCCTGGAAGAAGATGTCCTCTGCGGATTTTTCCATCAGGTTGCTGCCTGCAGCAAACATGGCCTTGGCATAGGCGGAAAGATCCTGGATGCCTGCGATGGCCGCAAGGCGTTCCGCGGCGCTGCGGTCCATCTCCGTACAGGTGGGAGAGCGGAACAGCAGGGTATCCGAGATGATGGCGGAGCACAGGAGGCCTGCCATATCAGGCGGAAGCGCTACGCCCTTTTCCCGGGCGATCTCCTCGATGATGGTGGCGGTGCAGCCCAGGGGCTGGCAGCGGAAATAGATGGGCGCTGTTGTTTCCAGGTCTCCCAACCGGTGATGGTCGATGATCTCCAGAAGCTCCGCATCCGCCGTGCCGTCCACAGCCTGGGACAGCTCGTTGTGATCCACCAGGATCAGCTGCTTTTTCTGCAGGCCCAGGAAGTTTCTGCGGGAGATCATGCCCACATAGCGGCCGTCCATATCCAGTACCGGGAAATACCGGAACCGGTGCTTGGCCATGGCCTTCCGGACGGTTTCTGCCGAGTCCTCCAGGCGGAAGGCCACCAGATTGTTCCTGCACATAAAGGGCCCCACGGGCATGGACTGATTCAAAAGCCTTGCGGCCGTATAGGTGTCATAGGGGGTCTGGATGACGGTGACGCCCTGTCTTTCAGCATAGCCGATCAGATCAGGGTGCACGGCTTCGCCGCCGGTCACCAGCAGCAGGGACGCCTTCCGGTCTATGGCGCAGCGCTGGGCCTTTTCCCGGTTGGCGGTGATGACGATGTCCTCCGGCTGGATGAAGTCCTCCATCACCTCCTGCTTTGCGGCGGCGATGACGATACGGCCCTTGGTGAGGACAGCGCCCGCATCTCCGCAAAGGAGCCGGCCCTTTACGGTGCTCAGGATATTCTCCACCGGAGTGTGGGCGTTACCTACGATCCGGTTGTCATAGACGTCCATGTCGGATTCCGCGATGTCGTTCAGAGTGATGACCCCCAGGAGCCTGCCCTCCGGCCCGGTGACCGGCAGGGTCACAGTTTCCTGGTCCCGCATCAGGAGATAGGCCTCCCGCAGGGACAGGCTTTCGCTGATGCCCGCCACCTTTTTGATGGCGATGTCCTTGACCTGGGGCTCCACATTGGTGGTATAGTCCGGCTCCGGCACCTGAAAGCTGGAAAGCACAAAGGCGCTTTCCTGATTGACATGGCCTGCCCGCATGGGGATGTAACGGACTTTGGGGCTTTCTCCCCGGGCCTTTGCTTCCCGTTCCTCCAGCTGATTTTTCAGCCAGGCATAGGCGATGGCGGAGCAGATGGAGTCCGTGTCGGGGTTCCGGTGGCCGATCACGAAAACGGTTTGCTGGGCGGCTTCATAATATTGAGAGGATGGCATAAAAACGCTCCTTTTTTTCTATCAGGCCTTTTTCTGGGCCTGCTGTTTCAGCAGATTTCTCTGGGCGGTGGCCAGCATCAGCTTGATGCGGTTCAGCTGGTTGACCTCGGAGGCGCCGGGATCGTAGTCCACCGCAATGATGTTTGCCTCCGGATAGTGACGCCGGAGCTCCTTGATGACGCCCTTTCCAACGATGTGGTTGGGCAGGCAGCCAAAGGGCTGGGTGCAGACGATGTTCAGGACCCCTTCGTGGATCAGCTCCAGCATTTCTCCTGTCAGGAACCAGCCCTCGCCGGTCTGGTTGCCGATGGAGACGAATTCCTTGGCCATGGAGGCCAGCTGACGGATGTCGCTGGGAGGCGTGAATCGTTTGGAGGCGGTAAGGGCTTTCTTCGCCGAAAGCCGGAAGGCCTCCAGCAGGCTGATGCCCACGTTGGAGAGGGTTGCGGTCTTTTTGGAGCCTCCCAGATGCTCCCACTTGAAGTTGTTGTTATAGAAGCAGTACAGCAGAAAGTCCATGAGGTCCGGCATGACGCATTCCGCTCCTTCTGATTCCAGAAGCTCCACGATGTGGTTGTTGGCAAGGGGGGAGAATTTTACCAGGATCTCACCCACGACGCCGACTCTGGGCTTTATCTCGCCGGTGCAGGGCAGCTGGTCGAAATCTTCGATGATGCCCCGGATGTTCCGGTTGAATTCGGAAAGGGCAGGGCTCTTTTTCTGAAGATGCCGGATGACCCGGGCCTTCCATTTTTCGTGGAGGGCGTTGGCGGAGCCCTTTTCCAGCTCGTAGGGCCTGGTGGCATAGAGCACCCGCATGAATACGTCCCCGTAAACCACGGCCTGCAGGGCCTTGGTCAGCATGGGCACTGTCATTTTGAAGCCCGGGTTGGTCTCCATGCCGTTCAGGTTGATGGAGATCACCGGCACCTGAGGCATCCCTGCCTTTTCCAGAGCCCGGCGGATAAATCCGATATAGTTGGAGGCACGGCAGCCGCCGCCGGTCTGGGACATGAAGACTGCGGTCTTGTCCAGGTCGTATTTTCCGGACAACAGGGCGTCCATGATCTGACCGATGACGATCAGGGAGGGGTAGCAGGCATCGTTGTTGACGTATTTCAGACCGGTGTCGATGGCGGACCGGTTGTCGTTCTGAAGCACCTCCACATGGTACCCGAAGGTATTCAAGGCCGGCTCCAGAAGGTCGAAGTGGATCGGCGACATCTGGGGGCACAGCAGGGTATAGTCCTTTTTCATCTCCTTGGTGAATACCTGACGGTGGTAGGCCGCAGAGTGCTGCTCCCTGGTGAGATGGTGGGCCTTCCGCACCCGCAGGGCCGCGATCAGGGACCGGATGCGGATCCTTGCGGCTCCCAGGTTATTGACCTCGTCGATCTTCAGCACCGTATAGATCTTGCCGGAGCCCGTCAGGATGTCGCTGACCTGATCCGTGGTGACGGCGTCCAGGCCGCAGCCGAAGGAATTGAGCTGCACCAGATCCAGGTCATCCCTGGTCTTTACAAAGGAGGCGGCCCGGTACAGGCGGGTGTGGTACATCCACTGGTCCGTGACGATGATGGGCCGTTCCACCTGTCCCAGATGGGAAACGGAATCCTCCGTCAGCACCGCAAAACCGTAGCTGGTGATCATGTCCGCGATACCATGGTTGATCTCGGGATCGATGTGATAGGGGCGGCCCGCCAACACGATGCCGTGATGGCCGGTCTTTTCCATCCAGGAAAGGACCTCCTCCCCCTTTTTCTCCGTGTCCGTTTTTGCCTGCAAAAGCTCCTCCCAGGCCAGATGGGCGGCGGAACGGATCTCCGCCTCCGTAAGTCCTGGAATCTTAGTGCCGTATTCCGTCAGGCTGTCCTGGCCGAATTTTGCCAGGAATTCCTTCACGAGTCCATCTGTCAGCACCTTTTCATTGGTAAAGGCGAAGAAGGGATTCATGAAGTCGATATGGTTGTCGTGGAGGCTTTCCACGTTGTTTTTGATGTTCTCCGCATAGGAGGTGACCATGGGGCAGTTATAGTGGTTGCCTGCATCCGGGGATTCGTTCCGCTCATAGGGGATGCAGGGGTAGAAGATCCGCTTTACCCCGTTTTTGATCAGCCATTCGATGTGTCCGTGCACCAGCTTTGCCGGGTAGCATTCGGACTCTGAGGGAATGGATTCGATGCCCAGCTCGTAGATCTGCCGGGTGGACTGGGGGCTTAAGACCACCGCAAATTTGAGCTCCCGGAAAAAGGTAGCCCAGAAGGGGTAGTTTTCGTACATGTTCAGAACCCGGGGGATGCCGATCTTGCCTCGGATCGCCAGGTCCGCCGGCAGGGGCTCGTAGTTGAACATCCGCTTCAGCTTGTAGTCGAAGAGATTGGGGATCTCCTTCCGGCTCTTTTCCTTTCCCAGGCCCCGCTCGCAGCGGTTTCCGGAAACGAAGCTGCGGTTTGCGCCGAACCGGTTGATGGTCAGGACGCAGTGGTTGTTGCAGCCCTGGCACCGGGCCATGGAGGTGGTGTACTGCAGGCCGATGATGTCCGCAAGGGGCAGCATGGTGGTCACCGTCTCTTCCTCCGGGTGCTCCTGCCGTTTCTGGGCGCAGCGTTCCCGGGCGATCAGTGCCGCGCCGAAGGCGCCCATGATGCCGGCGATGTCCGGACGTACCGCCGGGCAGCCGGAGATCTTTTCAAAGGCCCGGAGCACCGCGTCGTTGTAGAAAGTCCCTCCCTGGGTCACCACATGGCGGCCCAGATCCCCCGGCTGGGTGATCTTGATGACCTTGAACAGGGCGTTTTTGATGACGGAATAGGCCAGGCCTGCGGAGATGTCCGCCACCGTGGCCCCTTCCTTCTGGGCCTGCTTGACGTTGGAGTTCATGAAGACCGTGCAGCGCTGGCCCAGGTCCGTGGGATTTTCTGCAAACAAAGCCTCCCTTGCAAAATCCTCCACGGAATAATTCAGGGATTTTGCAAAGGTTTCGATAAAGGAGCCGCAGCCGGAGGAGCAGGCCTCGTTCAGCTGAACGGAGTCCACGGTGCCGTCTTTGATGCGGATACATTTCATGTCCTGTCCGCCGATGTCCAGGATGCAGTCCACCTGCGGATCAAAAAAGGCGGCGGCATAGTAATGGGAGATGGTCTCCACCTCCCCCTCGTCCAGCATAAAGGCCGCCTTCAGCAGGGCCTCACCGTAGCCGGTGGAGCAGGAGTAGTCGATGTGAGCCTCCGGAGGAAGCTCGTTTTTGATCTCCTCCATGGCCCGGATGGCGGTAGCCAGGGGGGAGCCGTTGTTGCTGTCGTAAAATTTATAAAGCAGGGAGCCGTCCTCGCCGACCAGGGCCACCTTTGTGGTGGTGGAGCCTGCGTCGATGCCCAGGTAGCAGCTGCCCTTGTAGTCCTTGAGGGAAGCGGTCCTGACAGAGGCCTGTTCATGCCGTTTCCGGAAATCCGCGTATTCCGCTTCGTTTCGGAACAGGGGCTCCAGACGCTTGATCTCCGCATCCATCCTGATACCGGACCGGAGCTTCTGCTCCAGGGCGGAGATGCCGATGCAGGGAGCCTGGGCCCCCGCCTTGCTGATGATCTCCGCATGCTCGTCCGCCGGGATGTTCATGGCCGCGCCGATGGCGGCGAAAAGATGGGAGTGCTCCGGCGCGATGACGTGGTCGTCCGTCAGATGCAGGGTCCGGATAAAGGCCTCCCGCAGCTCCGGCAGGAAATGCAGGGGCCCTCCCAGAAAGGCCACGTTGCCCCGGATGGGCTTTCCGCAGGCCAGGCCGGAGATGGTCTGGTTGACCACGGCCTGGAAGATGGAGGCGGAAAGGTCTTCCCGGGTGGCCCCCTCGTTGATCAGGGGCTGGATATCGGATTTTGCAAACACGCCGCATCTTGCGGCGATGGGGTAGATGGCCTTATAGTGCCGGGCGTAGTCGTTCAGGCCTTTGGCGTCGGTCTGCAGCAGGGAGGCCATCTGATCGATAAAGGAACCGGTGCCTCCGGCGCAGATGCCGTTCATGCGCTGGTCGATGCCTCCGGTGAAATAGATGATCTTGGCGTCCTCGCCTCCCAGCTCGATGGCCACATCGCACTGGGGCGCGTAATCCTTGAGAGAGGTCGCAACGGCAACCACCTCCTGGATAAAGGGAACCTCCAGGTGCCGGGAAATGCTCAGGCCGCCGGAGCCGGTGATGGCCGGGCGGAGCACCACCTCGCCCAGCTTTTCCTTTGCTTCGGAAAGCAGGTCCGCCAGGGTGTTCTGGATATTGGCAAAATGCCGGCGGTATTCGGAGAAAAGTACCTCTCCTTTCTTCGCCAGAATGGCGATCTTGACGGTGGTGGATCCGATGTCGATGCCGAGGCGCAGAGGCGTTCCGGTGTTCTTGGATGCATCCGCCATCTCAGGCTCCTGAGCCTGATTGTCCGCTTTCGCAGTCAGATTATCTGTCACTGTCATACGTTCTGAAAATACCTCTTTTAACAAAATTTTTTTCTGAGCTGTATATATTAAATATGAAAAGAAATTTTCACATCAAGCCATGATAGTACAATCCCCGGAAATTGTCTATCCCTGAAATTATAAAATTTTTGTAAAGTACAAAAGATAAAATTCAGGATTTTGCACGAGGGGAAAGAAACACCTCAGGGTTTACAAAAAGAGCCGGAAAAGCTATACTTAAGCAGATAGTGGGTGGGTACGCCCTCTCCAGAAAGAAAGAAGGGAGGCACGCAAATGATTCGATACTTTGTGACGGAAGACGGGAATATGAACGAGAAGGATTCTGCCCTTCCAGGCTGCTGGATCGCCATGACCAGGCCCAGCGCCCAGGAGATCTCCCTGATCGCCGGACAGTATGACATCGATCCCGACGATCTGCGGGCCCCTCTCGATGAAGAGGAGCGTTCCCGTATCGGCGTAGAGGACAGCTATACCATCATCGTGGTGGATATTCCTGCCATCGAGGAGCGGAACGGCACCGACTGGTTCGTGACTCTGCCTCTCGGTATCTTTGTGACGGATACGGCCATCCTCACGGTGTGCCTCCAGGACACCCCGGTGCTGGGAGCCTTTATGGACGGCCGGGTCCGGGACCACTACACCTACATGAAGACCCGGTTCATCCTGCAGATCCTGTACCGGAACGCTTCCCTGTTCCTGCAGTACCTGCGGATCATCGACAAAAAATCGGAGCTTATCGAGAAAAACCTGCACAAGTCCCAGCGGAACAAGGAGCTCATCGAGCTTCTGGAGCTGGAAAAGTCCCTGGTGTACCTGACCACCTCCCTGCGGGGCAACGAGATGGTGCTGGAGAAGCTCTTAAAGATCGGACGCATCAAGCAGTATCCCGAGGACGAGGACCTGCTGGAGGACGTCATCATCGAGAACCGGCAGGCCATCGAGATGGCCAACATCTACAGCGGGATCCTGTCGGGCACCATGGATGCCTTTGCATCCATCATCAGCAACAACCAGAACCTGGTGATGAAGACCCTGTCCTCCATCACCATCGTCATGGCGATCCCCAATATCATCGCGGGACTCTACGGCATGAATGTGGACGGCATCCCCTTTGCCCACACCCCTGTGGGCTTCGGCCTGGTGTGCGTCCTGATCCTCATCCTGGTGTTCATCGTGATGCTGATCCTGAAGAAAAAAGATATGTTTTAATGTGAGGAAACCGATCTATGTTCAGCTACAACAAGTTTAAATTCAGATTCCAGCGGTATGCGGTGCGGAATCTTGCAGCTTATGTTTCCGTGATGTTTGCGGTGGGATATCTGCTGATGATGTTCACGCCAAAGCTTTACAACCTGCTGGTTTTTGCGCCCTACGAGGTGCTCCACGGCCAGGTATGGCGCATCATCACCACGGTGTTCTATCCCCCGGCAGGGGGCGGGATCTTCTGGACGGTCCTGGCCATCTATGTGTATTACAGCATGGCATCCACTCTGGAGCGCTGGTGGGGAAGCTTTAATTTCAACCTTTACTTTTTCGGGAGCCTCCTGGTCAGCGAGCTGGGGGTAACGGTATTCTATCTCATCACGGGACTGAACCTGCCCCTGATCCCGATCTATATGTACTTTTCGGTGTTTATGGCCTACGCCATCACCTTTCCGGATGCCTCCTTCCTGTTGTTTTTTGTCATTCCCATCAAGGCAAAATACCTGGCCATTGCGGAGGCGGCCATTTATCTTTACAACTTTATCATGGGAGGCACCATCAGCAGGATCTATATTTTCTGCGCCCTGATCCCCGTGGCGGTGTATTTCCTGATCGCCATGGGCGGCGGAAACGGAAACCCCATCGAAAACATCAAATGGAAGCTGCGCCAGCAGAAGCGCCGGAAGGAATGGCGCGATCAGTGGCGTTAAAAAAAGAAACAGCCGCAGTCGCAGGTTCATGGAGGAAATATTATGAGACATACGAAAATCATCTGTACTCTGGGTCCCAACGCAGACGACCGGGAGCTGCTCCTGAAGATGGCGTCCACCTATATGGACGTGGCCCGTTTTAATTTTTCCCATGGAGATCATGGGGAGCATAAGGAACGGCTGGAGCTTTTGAAGGAGGTGCGCAAGGAGGCGGGCAGGCCTGTGGCGGCGCTGCTGGACACCAAGGGTCCTGAGATCCGCACCGGAGTCCTCAAGGACCACCAGAAGGTGAGCCTCCTCCAGGGAGAGCAGCTGGTGCTGACAACAGAGGAGTGCGAGGGCACAAAGGACCGGATCTATATCAACTATGCCGGACTGCCCCAGGACGTAAAGCCCGGAAGCCATATCCTCATCGACGACGGCCTCATCGACCTGGAGGTCCAGGCCTCCGAGGGCACGGAGATCCGCTGCAGGATCGTAAACGGCGGCGAGCTGGGAGAAAAGAAGGGCGTCAATGTTCCCAATGTCCGGGTCAATCTGCCCTCCCTTACGGAAAAGGATATCGAGGACATCCGTTTCGGTATCCGGGAGGAGTTTGACATCATCGCGGCTTCCTTTGTGCGGGACGGGGAATGTATCCGTCAGATCAAACAGATTCTGGAGGAGGAAGGCTCCGACATGCTGGTGATCGCAAAGATCGAGAACCAGGAGGGCATCGACCACATCGACGAGATCATCCGGGAGGCCGACGGCATCATGGTGGCCCGGGGAGACATGGGCGTGGAAGTGGCGCCGGAAAAGCTGCCCCATATCCAGAAGGAGATCATCAAAAAGTGCAATGTGGCGGGAAAGATCGTCATCACCGCCACCCAGATGCTGGATTCCATGATCCGCAACCCCAGACCCACCAGGGCGGAGGTGACGGACGTGGCCAACGCGGTTTACGATGGCACCGACGCCGTGATGCTGTCAGGAGAGACCGCCATGGGAAAATATCCCTTTGAGGCCCTGACCATGATGGCCCAGATCCTTTCCGATACGGAAAAATACATCGACTACGACGCTTACCGCAGCAGAAAGATCTCCAAAACCGAGCGGAACAACATCGCCAACGAGGTATCCAGGGCGGCCATTTCCACGGCCATGAATCTGGAGGCCGACGCGGTGGTGGCTCCGACCCTTACGGGCTCCACGGCCCGGATGCTGTCCAAGTGGCGGCCGGAGATGCCCATCTATGCCATGAGCCCCTCCATGTCCACCGTCCGCCGGTGCATGCTTTTATGGGGCATCGTGCCCTTCTGGTCCAGAAGGGCGGATTCCACCGACGAGCTCATCGAGGATTCCATCGAGGAGCTTTGCAGGGCAGGCGTCCTTTCCTCAGGCAACCGGGTGGTGGTCACCGCCGGGGTGCTGACCTACCGTTCCCGCCACGACGCGGCTACGGATACCAACATCATGCGGGTAGTGGAGGTGCATTGATATGCAGGAACACAGGCAGGAAGCCGTTCCCGAAGCGGCAGATCCCAAGGATGCGCCGGTGCAGCTCATTGAGCGGAAGCTGGCCCACAGGGGAGCGGTGCTCAATGTTTACGATGATTATGTAGAGGTCAAGGGAAAAAGGACCCACTGGGACTATATCCACCACGACGGCGCGGCGGCAGTGCTGCCGGTGCTGCCGGACGGAAGGCTCCTGATGGTGCGCCAGTACCGTCACGCCCTTTCCCGTTATACCCTGGAGATTCCGGCGGGCAAGGTGGACAGTCCGGAGGAGCCGAAGATCGACTGTGCCAGAAGGGAGCTGGAGGAGGAGACGGGCTACCGGTCCGATCATCTGACGCCTCTTTTGAACATGAATACCACCGTGGCCTTCTGCGACGAATTTATCGGGATCTTTCTGGCGGAGGATCTGGAAAAGACCCATCAGCATCTGGATGAGGACGAGGAGATCGAGGTGGAGGCCTGGACCCTTCCGGACCTGCTGGCCCTGATCCGTTCCGGAAAAATGACGGACGCAAAAACCGTCGCCGCCATTCTCGCCTATGCAGTGAAAAAAGATCATGAAGGAATTTCTTGACGAGTTTACCCAATATCTGTTTCAGGAGCGCGGCGCCTCCCAGAGCACCCGCCAGGCCTACCGGCACGATCTGGAGGGCCTTCTGGCCTTTCTTGCGGAACGGGACGTTTATACGGCGGAGCAGGTGAGTCCCCAGGAGCTTGCGGACTATGTCCTGTGCCTTGACGAAGAGGGAAAGAGCGCGGCCACCATTTCCCGCTGCGTGGCCTCCATCCGGGCCTTTTTTGCCTATCTGGAAAAAAGAGGCCTTTTGGTGCGCAGCCCCGGAGAGGCGCTGCGGCCCCCCAAGGTGGTGAGGCGGATGCCTGCGGTGCTGACGGAGGAGGAGGCGGAGCGCCTTCTGAATGCCCCGGATCTGAAGACCCCAAAGGGCCTGCGGGACCGGGCTATGCTGGAGCTTTTGTACGCCACGGGCCTGCGGGTATCGGAACTTACGGGGCTTCGGATGGCGGACCTGAACCAGAGACAGCGGATGCTGATCATCCAGGGCTCCGGCAGGATGCGGGTGGTGCCCTACGGAAAGCGCTGCTCCCGGTATCTGCTGCGGTATCTGCGGGCGGGCAGGCCCAGGCTCTTGTGCGAAGGAGAGCCGGAGGCGCTGTTCCTCAGCTGCAAGGGCCAGGCCATGAGCCGGCAGGGCTTCTGGAAGCTGATCAAGCGCTATGGCCGGGAGGCGGGCATCAGAACGGAACTGACGCCCCACACCATGCGCCATTCCTTTGCGGTCCACGCCCTCAGGGAGGGGGAGGACATCCGCAAGGTACAGACCATCCTGGGCCACAGCGACGTGGCGACGACCCATGGATATATCAGCCTGTAACAGGCTGTCCCTCTGGAAAAGAGGATCAAAAGGACAGGAGAAAACGAAGAAGGATTATGAAAAGAGAAAAGCTTGAAGATTATGTAAGGACTATACCGGATTTTCCGGAAGAGGGGGTCATGTTCCGGGATATCACCACGATCCTGCAGGATCCCGACGGCCTTGAGATGGCGGTGGAGGGTCTCTGCAAACTGGTAAAGGATCTGGATTTTGACCTAGTGGCGGGACTGGAGTCCAGAGGATTTATTTTCGGCGTGCCCATCGCCCTGAAGCTCCACAAGGGCTTTATCCCTATCCGGAAAAAGGGCAAGCTCCCGGCGGAGACCCTGTCCATGAAATATGACCTGGAATACGGGGAGGCGGAGATCGAGATCCATAAGGACGCCATAAAGCCCGGACAGAAGGTGATCATCGTGGACGATCTCATCGCCACCGGGGGCACCTGCCAGGCCACCTGCCGGATGGTAGAGGCCCTGGGAGGCAAGGTGGAAAAGATCTGCTTTGTCATGGAGCTTGCGGGTCTTAAGGGCAGGGAAAAGCTGCAGGGCTACGACGTGGCTTCCCTCATCACCTATCCCGGAAAATAAGGGCAAAAGGCCCTGGACTGTGTCCCGCAGGCATCGTCCTTTCCGAACAAGCCGCTTGACAAACGCGGATTTCGTGGTAAAATCTGAACCATGTCAATTGAATGAAAGGCTGTGAAGATGCACAGTAGAGGGCTGTATACTCAGGAGAGAGGGAAATCGCCGGCTGGAAGTTTCCCGGGTCCCTGCAGCTTTTCGAAATTCACATCGGAGCCGCAGGGCTGAACGCCGAGGTCATTAAGCCCTGACGCGTCGTGCACGTTACGCATAAGAGGAGTGTCCCGCTTTTGCGGGAAAGACAGGGTGGTACCGCGAGAACTGGCTCGTCCCTTCAGAGGGACGGGCTTTTTTTGTGGAAAAGCACCGGCCAGCCGGAAAAAGAACGGCGGCGATTCCGCCGGAAAGATCGCAGGAGAAAAAACAATGAACGAACAGCTGACAAAACTGACAGGGGAAGCCCTTGAAAAGATCGCAAAGGCACAGGACCTGGATGCCCTGAACGGCGTCCGGGTGGAGTACCTTGGAAAAAAAGGCCTTATCACCGCAGTGATGAAGGGCATGAAGGATGTGGCGCCGGAGGACCGGCCGGCCTTCGGACAGGTGGTCAACGAGGCCCGGCAGCAGGTGGAAGAGGCCCTGGAGAAAGCAAAGCAGGCCCTTTCCGAAAAGGCAGAGGAGGAGCGGCTCAAGGCGGAGGTCATCGACGTGACCCTTCCCGCAAAGAAAGCCAACATCGGCCACGGCCATCCCTGCCAGATCGCCCTGGATGAGGTGGAGCGCATCTTCATCGGCATGGGCTACGAGGTGGTGGAAGGACCGGAGATCGAGTGGCAGGAATATAATTTCACAAAGCTCAACATTCCCGAGGGACATCCCGCCAGAGACGAGCAGGACACCTTCTATATCAACGACGAGATCCTGCTGAGATCCCAGACCTCTCCGGTACAGGCCAGAGTCATGGAGCAGGGAAAACTCCCCATCCGCATGATCGCTCCCGGACGGGTGTTCCGTTCCGACAGCATCGACGCGACCCACAGCCCTTCCTTCTATCAGATCGAGGGCCTGGTGGTGGACAGGCATATCACCATGACGGATCTCAAGGGGACCCTGGACGAGTTCGCAAAGGAGCTTTTCGGACCGGATACCAAGACCCGTTTCCGTCCCCATCATTTCCCCTTCACGGAGCCTTCCGCCGAGGTGGACGTAAGCTGCTTCAAGTGCGGCGGCAAGGGCTGCCGGTTCTGTAAGGACGAGGGATGGATCGAGATCCTGGGCTGCGGCATGGTACATCCCCATGTGCTGGATATGTGCGGCATCGATTCCAACGAATATACCGGCTTTGCCTTTGGCGTAGGCCTGGAGCGTATCGCCCTGCTGAAGTACGAGATCGACGATATGCGGCTTTTATACGAGAACGACCAGAGATTTTTAAATCAGTTCTAAGGGAGCGCCCCGGAAACAGAGGCTCTGAAAAGGGCAGAAGAAAAGTAGAGAAGAGGAAAATACAGTGAATACACCACTTTCATGGATCAAGGATTATGTGCCGGAGCTTTCCTGTACGGCACAGGAATACAGCGACAGGATGACCCTGACGGGCACCAAGGTCGAGGGATATAAAAAACTGGATAAAAACCTGGAAAAGCTTGTGGTAGGCGAGGTGCTGTCCGTAGAGCGGCATCCGGACGCGGACAAGCTGGTGATCTGCCAGGTAAACGTGGGAAAGGAGACGGTGCAGATCGTCACCGGCGCCCCCAACATCCCGGTAGGCTCCAAGGGACAGTACGTTCCCGTGGTGCTGGACGGCGGCAAGGTGGCAGGCGGCCATGACGGCGGTCCCCTTCCGGAGGAGGGCATCAGGATCAAGGCGGGAAAGCTGAGAGGCGTTCCCTCCAACGGCATGATGTGTTCCATCGAGGAGCTGGGCTCCGACCACAACGCTTACCCCAATGCGCCGGAATCCGGCATTTACATTTTTGACGAGGCGGTGATCCGGGAGCTTTCCTTAAAGCCCGGCGACAGCGCCGTAAAGGCCCTGGGCATGGACGATGTGGTGGTGGAGTACGAGATCACCTCCAACCGGGTGGACTGCTATGCGGTCATCGGCATCGCCCGGGAGGCGGCGGCCACCTTCGGCGCCAGATTTGAGATGCCCAAGGTAAAGGAGACCGGAAACGGCGAGGACGTCCACGATTACCTGAAGGTACGGGTGGAGGATACGAAGCTCTGTCCCCGTTACTGCGCCCGCATGGTAAAGAACATCCGCTTTGCCCCCTCTCCGGAATGGATGCAGAAGCGCCTCCGGAACAGCGGCATCCGTCCCATCAACAACCTGGTGGACATCACGAACTTCGTCATGGAGGAATACGGACAGCCCATGCACGCCTACGATTACGATACCATCGCAGGCCATGAGATCGTGGTAAAATGCGCCGAAGACGGAGACAGTTTCCAGACCCTGGACGGTCAGGTGCGGAAGCTGGACCACACCATCCTCATGATCAACGACGGAGAAAAGGCGGTAGGCATCGCCGGCATCATGGGCGGCGAGAACTCCAAGATCACGGACCATGTGCATACGGTGGTCTTTGAGGCGGCCAACTTTGACGGCGTCAACGTGCGCCTTTCCGCAAAAAAGGCGGGATTGAGGACCGACGCCTCCTCCATCTTTGAAAAAGGCCTGGATCCCAACAACGCCGAGGCGGCCATCAACCGGGCCTGCCAGCTGGTGGAGGAGCTGGGCTGCGGCGAAGTGGTAGGCGGCATGATCGACGTGTATCCGGAAAAGGATCTGCCGGTACGGATCCCCTTTACGCCGGACCGCATCAACGGACTGCTGGGCACCCATATTTCTCCGGAGGAGATGAAGGAGATCTTCAAAAAGATCGACCTTGGATTTGACGAGGAGACCCAGGAGGTCATCGTTCCCACCTTCCGCCGGGACCTGCACTGCATGGCGGATCTGGCGGAGGAGGTGCTGCGTTTCCACGGCTACGACACCATCGAGAGCACCCTGCCGGTAGGCGAGGCCACCACGGGCAAGCTTTCCTATAAGCTGCGCATCGACCAGATCGCCAGAAACATCGCGGAATTCGCAGGCTTCTCCCATGCCATGACCTATGCCTTCGAGAGCCCCAAGGCCTTTGAAAAACTGCTGATTCCGGAGGCTTCAGAGCTCAGGAAGGCCATCGTGATCTCCAATCCTCTGGGAGAGGATTTCTCCATTATGCGGACCCAGCCCCTGAACGCCATGCTGACGGCCCTGAGTCTCAACTATAACCGCCGCAACCCCAACGTGCGGCTTTACGATATGGCCAACATCTATGTGCCGAAGACCCTACCCCTTACAGAGCTTCCGGAGGAACGGGAGCAGCTGACCCTGGGAGGCTACGGCGAAGACATCGATTTCTTCACCATGAAGGGCGTCGTGGAGGAGCTCTTCGAGCATATCGGCATGACCGGCAGAGTCCATTATGATCCTGCCGGAGACCGGCCCTATTTCCACCCCGGCAGAAAGGCAGACATCCTTTACAACGGCCAGGTGGTGGGATATCTTGGAGAGGTGCATCCCAAGGTATGCGCAAACTATGACTTCAAGGAAGGCGTGCGGGTCTATATCGCAGTGCTGGATATGCCTGCCCTGATTCCCAACACAAGCTTTGACCGGCATTACCAGGGCATTGCCAAATATCCGGCTACCGCCAGGGATATTTCCATGCTGGTGCCCAAGGAGGTGCTGGTGGGCCAGATCGAGGACGTGCTCCAGACCCGGGGCGGAAAGCTCCTGGAGAGTTTCCGGCTCTTCGATCTCTACGAGGGCGAGCAGGTAAAGGCAGGCTGCAAGTCCGTGGCCTACAGCCTGAGCTTCCGTGCCCAGGACCGGACTCTTACGGACGAAGAGGTCAACGGCACCATGCGGAAGATCCTGAACGGCCTGGAGGCTCTGGGCATCGAGCTCCGCAGCTGATCGAAAGAGGCGCGGCGAAGCCCTGAACAGGAATAGAAGGAATATTGTGGGAAAAACCTTTTGGCAAGGCTGAAAGGTTTTTTCTTTTCCTGCCGTATAGAAAGCAGAGAAGAAAAAATCCGGGCGGCTTATGCCTTTGCCCGGAGGTGGATCGAGGGGAGGAAACGAAGATGAAAAAAAGACAGGGAGCCATTTTGACAACAGCCCTTGCAGCGGTGCTGGCAGCGGCAGCTCTTTCCGGTTGTGCGGTAAGCGGCGGTGCTGCAGGAAATCAGGGGGCAGCTGGAAGCGGCGGAACGGTCCAGGCGGCAGGCCAGGGTCTGAGCGCCGCAGCGGAAAACGTGATCTCCGCCGAGGGGGAGGGGGTGGTGACCGTGACCCCGGACATCGCGACCCTGGAGCTGAGCATCACCACGGAGGGCGCCGAGGCGGCCTCGGTGCGGGATCAGAATACGGCAAGCTATCAGCAGGTGGTGGAATTTCTGAAGGGACGGGGCATTGCGGAAGGCTCCATCGCCACCACCAACGTGTATCTCAATCCCCAGTATGACTGGAGCTCGGATGTGCAGCAGCTGGTGGGCTATACCATGGAGACGGATATCACCGTTTCGGATATCCCTCTTTCAGAGCTTGGCAGCATCATGGATGAGGCGGTGTCCAACGGCGCCAACGGCATCCGTTCCGTCAGCTACAAGTCCTCTCAGTTCGACGAAACATACAATGAAGCCCTGGCCCTTGCGGTGGAAAATGCCCGCAGCAAGGCGGAAGCCATGGCGGAGGCCTCCGGCGTCACTTTGGGAAGCGTTACCGGCGTGACGGAGTACGGAGCCAACACGGAAGCCCGTTATACCCAGAACCGGATGTCTCTGACAGCAGCCCCGGAGATGGCGGCAGGAGACAGCGCCATGAATGTGATGCCGGGAGAGCTGTCCGTAAAAGCCAATGTCAGCGTCCGTTTCGGGCTGCAGTAAAAACAGGTTTTTTAGAGGCTGCGCAGGTTTTCCAGGAAAAGCAGGAAGCGTTGAGACGGTGAGATAACAGAAAAGAGAGCAAGAAAAATCGGGAGGTCCTGCTTAGGACTTCCCGATATTTGCGTTTACCCGCTGGAAAAGCTCCGTGGCGGCGTTGTGGCCCATTTTCTTGGCCCGGTTGTTGACTGCGGCGCATTCCACGATGATGGCCAGGTTCCTTCCGGGACGGATGGGGATCTCGTGGCAGATGACCTTGTTCCCCAGGAAATCCGTGTAATGATCCTGGAGCCCCAGCCGGTCGTATTCCTTTTCCTTGTTCCATTCCTCCAGCTTGATGACCATGTCGATCTGCTGGGTATCCTTGACGGACTCGAAGCCGAAAAGGTTTTTGATGTTGATGATACCGATGCCCCTTAGCTCGATGAAGTTTTTCGTGACCTCGGGAGCAGTGCCGATGAGGGTCTCGTCGGATACCTTCCGGATCTCCACCACGTCGTCCGTCACCAGACGGTGTCCCCGCTTCACAAGCTCCAGAGCGGCCTCGGATTTACCGACGCCGGAGTCTCCCATGATCAGCACGCCTTCGCCGTAAACGTCCACCAGCACGCCGTGGATGCTGATGCAGGGGGCAAGCCGTACCTTCAACCAGCGGATCATCTCGCTGGAAAGATCCGAGGTGGTCTTCTGGGATACGAGGCAGGGAATCTTCTGCTGGGCGCAGAGGCTCAGGATATATTCCGCCGGCTGGTAGGACCGGGAAAATACGATGCAGGGGAAATTATAGGACATGAGCTTTTCAAAGCGCTCCTTTACCACCTCCTCGCTGAGGGTGTCCAGATATTCCTGCTCCACATAGCCCACGATCTGCACCCGGCTGGAGTCGAAATGATCGAAAAAGCCAGTCAGCTGCAGCGCCGGCCGGTTCACATCGTAAAATTCGATCTTCCGTTCGCTGAGATCGATATCCGGCGTGAGATTGGACAGATTCATCTTTTCTGCCAGTTCCTTTACTGAGACAGTTCCGCAAACCATAATTTAGACCTTCCTTTCAGGATCCGCCGCGGATTCCGCAGCATCCGGGGCATGTGCCCGGAGGATATATTTGCCTCCAGTATAGCATCATTTTTTTTCCAGGGAAAGGGGAAAATGCCCCATTTGTCAAGGCCGGGTCTTTGTGCTATAATCAAATCCATGCAAAGAAACGAGCTGAAAAAAGAAGATCCCATTGCCATCATGGATTCAGGCCTGGGAGGCATTTCCGTCCTGCGGGAAATGCAGAGGGTGATGCCCCAGGAACGGTATATTTATTTCGGGGATTCCAGGAACGCTCCCTACGGGGAAAAAGCGCCGGAGCAGATCCTCAGGATGTGCCGGGACAACCTGGAAATGTTCCTGTCCCTTGGGGCAAAGTGCGTGGTCATCGCCTGCAATACCGCCACCAGCGCTGCGGCGGAGGACCTGCGGAAGGAATACCCCTGGCTGCCCATCATCGGCATGGAGCCTGCGGTAAAGCCTGCGGCCTCCTGCGGACCCCATCCCAGGGTGCTGGTGCTGGCTACTCCCGTGACGATCCACGGGGACCGGCTGCATCATCTGGTGGAGCGCTTTGACGAAAACGCGGAGTTTATCCTGCTGGAAGCGCCGGGAATCGTCCGGCTGGTGGAGCGGGGGATCTGCGACGCAGCCCCGGGGCCGGAGCTTACGGCCTATCTTCAGGAGCTTCTGCAGGATTATGCCGCCTCCGGAAAAGAGCAGCGGCCTCTGGATGCGGTGGTGCTTGGGTGCACCCATTTTCCCTTTGTGAAGGACAGCATCCGGAAGGCCCTGGGATATCCGGTGCAGATCTTTGACGGAGCCGGAGGAACGGCTCTCCAGACCAGGCATGTGCTGGCGGAACGGGGGCTTCTTTGGGACGCCCCGGAGGAAGGACGGGACCGGCAGCAGGTGCTGCTTTTGAATTCCGATCCGGACAAGCTTCCCACAGAGCGGATGCTTCTGGGACTATAGGAGAAAGAGGATCTCATGAACTTAAACAATATCAGAAAAATCATTCAGCGGGGCCTTATTCTGGAAAGAGAGCCCATGGACCGGCATACCAGCTTTCGGGTAGGGGGCCCGGCCCGTTATTTTATCCGCCCGGCGACCCTTGGGGAGCTGGCAGGCCTTGTGCGGTATCTTTCCGGCAACGGGCTTCCTTATTTTGTGCTGGGCAACGGCTCCAACCTGCTGGTATCGGATGCGGGTTATGAAGGGACCGTCATCGATCTTGGGAAAAACGACGGAACGGAGTTTACCATGCTGGGCATTGACGATGGCAGCGATCCGGAAAGCCAGCTCAAGGAGGGGGAGATCCTGTTTGACGCAGGAGCCGGATGCCTCATGTCCGCCATAGGCAGCTTTGCAAAGCAGTTTTCCGCCTCCGGCTTTGAATGTTTGAGCGGCATTCCCGGCTGCATCGGCGGAGCCTGCATCATGAACGCCGGGGCCTACGGCGGGGAAATGAAGGACATCATCCATTCCGTAAAGGCCGTTACCCCGGAGGGAAGGATCGTAAGCCTGCCCCGGCAGGAGCTTCGCTTCGGCTACCGCAGTTCAAGCCTCATGGAGCAGGGCTATATCGTGGCAAGAGCGGAGCTTCTGCTGAAACGGGACGACCCCGGGGAGATCCAGAAGCGCATGGAGGACTACGCGGCCCGCAGGAAGGAAAAGCAGCCTTTGGAGTACCCTTCTGCAGGATCTACCTTCAAGCGCCCCGAGGGGGCCTTCGCAGGAAAGCTGATCGAAGAAGCGGGCCTTCGGGGGTATGCCATCGGCGGCGCTCAGGTCAGCGAAAAGCACTGCGGCTTTCTCATCAACCGGGGCGGCGCGACGGCTGCGGATATTTACCGGCTGATTCGCTTTGTGCAGGAGCAGGTGGAGAAAAGCGCCGGCATCCGGCTGGAGCCGGAGGTGCGGATGCTGGGCCGGTTTGAGGGATAAGTCCGAAGAGGACAGCAGAGGAGGGCAGGAAAATGAAACTGATCATCTTGACAGGCATGTCCGGCGCGGGAAAGACCGTGGCGCTGAAGCAGATGGAGGATATGGGCTATTACTGCGCAGACAATCTGCCCATCTCCCTTCTGCCCCAGTTTGCCCAGCTTTTGTCCCAGTCCGCGCCCCATTACAGCCATGCTGCCATCGGCATCGACATCCGCAGCGGAGACGAGCTGCCCAAGCTGAAGGACATCCTTTTGGAATGGGACCGCAGCGGACAGGCCTATGAGATCGTTTTTCTGGAGGCCTCGGACGGGGTGCTGCTGAAGCGGTTCAAGGAGAGCCGCAGGGCCCATCCCTTAAGCCCCGGCGGACGCATCGAGGACGGCATCCGTCTGGAACGGGAAAAGCTTCAGTGGCTGAAGCAGAAATCCACCTATATCCTGGATACCTCCAGGCTCCTCACCCGGGAGCTGAAGGAGCAGCTGGAACGGATGTACAGCGGCGCCGGAGGCTTCCAGAGCCTTTATGTGACGGTGCTTTCCTTTGGCTTCAAGTACGGGATCCCGGAGGATGCGGATCTCCTGTTCGACGTGCGTTTTCTGCCAAATCCCTACTATGAGGAGGGGCTGCGGGAAAAGACCGGGCTGGACCAGGAGGTGCGGGATTATGTGATGCAGGGGACCGATGGGGCAGGCTTTCTGGAGCGGCTCTGCGAAATGATGGATTTTCTCATTCCCAGGTATATCAAGGAAGGGAAAAATCAGCTGGTGGTGGCGGTGGGCTGCACCGGCGGAAAGCATCGCTCCGTGACCATTGCGGAGGCCTTGGCGGCGCATATCGGCGGAAACGCTTCCGTAGGGCTCAGGACAGAGCATCGGGATATCGGCAGGTAAGCCCCTACTTGTTTTTTTGTATTATTTTCGGAACATTTGGCATTGTTTACCAAATATTTGATCTGAGGGCAGGGGTTTCATATGTCATTTTCATCAGAAGTCAGGGAAGAGGTAGAAAAAAGAAGCTTTACTTTTACAAGTAAGCATAGTAAAATCAGCAAAGAAAACGGGTCGGGCTATCAAAAAGAGTTCTTACGCATCAACTTCATTTATTTTGGCTCCATAGCGGATCCGGAGCGCTTCTATCACATGGAATTCGTGTATGATACCAGGGAGGAAGCGGAGGGCATCCAGAGCCTCATCGCATCCTTTGGCATCACGCCGGGCATCGTGGAACGGAAGGGCCGGTATGTGGTCTATATCAAGGACAGCGAAGCCATTTCCGACATGCTGAATCTGCTGGGCGCCTATGATTCCCTCATGAAGTTTGAAAACATCCGTATCCTGAAGGGCATGCGGGAGGACGTACAGCGTAAGGTAAACTGCGAAACCGCCAATCTTCAGAAAACCGTTTCGGCTGCGGTCCGTCAGACCCAGGATATCCAGTACATCGAAGCGCATATGGGTTTGGGAAATCTTCCGGAATCTCTCCGGGAGGTAGCCAGTTTGCGGCTTGGGAATCCCCAGGCGACGCTCCGGGAGCTGGCGGAGGCCATGGTTCCGCCCATGGGAAAATCCGGTGTCAATCACAGGCTACGCAAGCTGTCTCTCATCGCAGAGGAGCTGCGCCGGAAGGAACAGATCAAGGATCAAACATCAGAAGAAAATAAATAAATGATTTCGACAGGTGCTGTTGCTTGACAGGTCGAGAAGGAGAGAAATTATGACAAAGGAAACCGTTACTGTAGGACTGCCCAAGGGTATGGAATCAAGACCGGTTGCGATACTGGTACAGATTGCGAGCCAGTTCAAGTCAAAGATTTATCTTGAGTGCGAAAACAAGAGGGTAAATGCCAAAAGCATTATGGGCATGATGACTCTGGGACTCGACAAGGGCGCCGAGATCTCCGTTGAAGCAGAGGGAGAGGACGAGGCCCAGGCAGTGGGCGAGGTCACCGCTTACCTGAAGAACGAGAAGACCAAGGAAGCATAAAAACAGAGCATGCGAAAGAATACCGGAACGGAAGCAGGGGACTGTTTCCGTTTTTTTTATTTCGTGCTATACTGGGGCTATGTTTACGCATTTACACACACATACGGAATATTCGCTCCTGGACGGCTCCGGCCGGATCCCGGAGATGATCGCCCGGGCAAAGGAGCTGGGGATGGAGGCGCTGAGCATCACGGACCACGGGGTGATGTACGGAGTCATCGACTTTTACAAGGAGGCAAAAAAGCAGGGGATCAAGCCCATCATCGGCTGCGAGGTCTATGTCACCCCCGGTTCCCGGTTTGACAGGGAAAAATCTGCCGCAGAGGACAAGTATTACCACCTGATCCTGCTGTGCGAAAACGACACCGGCTACCGGAACCTCATGAAGCTCTGCTCCAGGGCTTTTCTGGAGGGCTTTTATTATAAGCCCAGGGTGGACTATGAACTGCTCCGGGAATATCACGAGGGCCTTATCGCCGCCTCCGCCTGTCTGGCGGGAGAGGTGTCCAGGAATCTGGTGCGGGGCATGTATGAGGAGGCCAGAAAGGCTGCTCTGCGCTATGTGGAGATCTTTGGGAAGGACAATTTCTTCCTGGAACTGCAGGACCACGGGCTCCCGGATCAGAAGACCGCAAACGCCGGGATCCTGCAGCTGCACAAGGAGCTGGGGATCCCCCTGATCGCCACCAACGACATCCACTATACCTTCCGGGAGGATGCGGAGCCCCACGACATCCTCCTGTGCATCCAGACCGGAAAGCACGTTTCCGATACGGACCGGATGCGCTATGAGGGAGGCCAGTATTATATGAAGAGCGAGGAGGAGATGCGCAGTCTCTTCCCCTATGCGCCGGAGGCGCTGGACAACACCGCCCGCATCGCGGAACGCTGCAACGTGGAGATCGAATTCGGCGTAACGAAGCTGCCGAAGTTTGCGGTGCCGGAGGGGAAGACCTCCGACGCCTTCCTGCGGGAGCTCTGCCAGGAGGGACTGGCCCGCCGCTATCCGGAAGGAGGATCGGGCCTGAAGGAGCGGATGGAGTACGAGCTTTCCGTCATCGAAAAGATGGGCTATGTGGATTACTTCCTTATCGTTTCGGATTTCATCCACTATGCAAAGACCCACGATATCCCGGTGGGCCCCGGAAGAGGCTCTGCCGCAGGCTCCATCGTGGCCTACTGCCTGGGCATCACGGACATTGACCCCATCCGGTATTCCCTGCTCTTTGAGCGCTTCCTCAATCCGGAACGGGTCTCCATGCCGGATATCGACGTGGACTTCTGCTACGAACGGCGTCAGGAGGTCATCGACTATGTGGTGCGCACCTACGGCAAGGACAACGTGGCCCAGATCGTCACCTTTGGAACCATGGCGGCAAAGGGCGTGATCCGGGATGTAGGCAGGGTGCTGGACATCCCCTATGCCCGTTGCGACGCCATCGCCAAGATGGTTCCGGGAGACCTGGGCATGACCCTGAGCAGGGCCCTGGAGATCAGCCCGGATCTGAAAAAGGCCTACGGGGAGGATCCGGAGGTAAAATACCTCATCGATATGTCCTTGCGCCTGGAGGGCCTGCCCAGACATACCAGCATGCATGCCGCCGGAGTCCTCATCGCCCGCACCAATGTAGACGAATATGTGCCCCTGGCCAGGAACCAGGACGGTACCGTGGTGACCCAGTACACCATGACTACCCTGGAGGAGCTGGGGCTTCTGAAGATGGATTTCCTGGGGCTTCGGACCCTGACGGTGATCAAAAACGCGGTGCTGCAGGCGGAGCGGAATTACGGCGTCTCCATCGACATCGGAAAGATCGACATTGCGGACAAAAAGGTATATGAGATGATCGGCAGGGGAGAGACCGCCGGCGTCTTCCAGCTGGAGTCCGGAGGCATGACCTCCTTTATGAAGGAACTGAAGCCGGAGTCCATCGACGACATCATCGCTGGAGTGGCTCTTTACCGGCCAGGCCCCATGGATTTCATTCCCCGCTACATCCGGGGCAAGAACAACCGGGATTCCATCACCTACGAGTGCCCGGAGCTGGAGCCGATCCTGCGGGAAACCTACGGCTGCATCGTCTACCAGGAGCAGGTGATGCAGATCGTCCAGCGGCTGGCAGGCTACAGCCTGGGCAGGGCGGATCTGGTGCGCCGCGCCATGTCCAAGAAAAAGGCGGCGGTGATGCTGCAGGAGCGGCAGAACTTTATCTATGGAAACGAAGCGGAGGGGGTCAAGGGCTGCGTGAACAACGGCATCCCGGAGGAGACCGCCAACCGGATCTTCGACGAGATGACGGATTTCGCCTCCTATGCCTTCAACAAGTCCCATGCAGCCGCCTATGCGGTGGTCTCCTATCAGACCGCCTGGCTGAAATGCTATTATCCGGCGGAATACATGGCGGCCCTCATGACCTCCGTCATCGACAACATCAACAAGACCTCCGAATATATCCAGATCTCCCGTCAGATGGGCCTTAAGATCGAGCCGCCGGATATCAACCGGGGCGATTACGGCTTTACGGCGGAGCCTGGGGGAGGCGGCAGCATCCTGTACGGCCTTTCCGCCATCAAGGGCGTGGGCCGGGCCGTGGTGGAGGAAATCGTGGAAAACCGGAATGCCCTGGGCCCCTTTACGGACATGGAGGATTTCATCTCCCGGATGCAGCAGAGCGTCAACCGGAAGGCCATGGAATATTTTATCAAAGGGGGCGCCTTCGACTGCTTTCCGGGAAACCGCAGGCAGAAGATGGAGATCCTGCCTGCCATGATCGAAAAGGCCCAGAGCGCCAGGAAATCGGAGATCAGCGGACAGATGTCTCTTTTCGATCTGGCGGACGAAAGGGGCAGGAAGGAGTTCAAGCTGAAGCTGCCGCCCCTTCCGGAATACGACAAGGAGACCCTCCTGGCCTATGAAAAGGAGGCTACGGGCCTTTATATCAGCGGCCACCCCATCGAAAGCTATCTGGATACCTACCGCAGGATCGTCAATACGGAATCCACCGCCTTCCGGGTCAGCGAGGACACGGGGCGCTGCGGCCTTTCCGAGGGGCAGCGGGTGGTCTGCGGCGGCGTCATCGAGGATCTCAAGACCAAGATCACCAAAAACGGAAGGCAGATGTGCTTTCTCTGGGTCGGAGATCTTTACGGACAGCTGGAGGCCCTGGTATTCCCAAATGTATTCGACAAGGTGCGAGACTGCCTGCATCTGGACGCCAAGGTGTATATCGCAGGCCACGTCAGCATCGATCAGGACGAAAGCGGCAAGCTCATCGCCGACAACGTGGTGGCCTTTGACAGCCTGAAGCGGGAGCTTTGGATCGCCTTTTCGGACAGGGCGGAATACGAAGCCCGAAAAGAAGGGCTGGAGGCCTTCTGCTGGGAAAATCCAGGGTCCTCGGAGGTGGTGGTCTACCTGCGCCGGGAGCGTCAGATGAAGCGGCTTCCCGAAGACCAGAAGACCTCTGCATCGCCGGAGGCCCTGGAAAAGCTGGGACAGATATTTGGTGAAAAAAATGTCAAAGTTGTGGAAAAAGCCCTTGACCCAAGGGCCTAAACCTAGTAAAGTAAAGACGATATTTTAACAGACACAGGCAGCAAGACGGAGGTAGAGCAATGGCAAACAAGGTAAAAACGATTGGTGTGCTTACAAGCGGCGGCGACGCGCCGGGCATGAATGCTGCGATCCGGGCTGTGGTGAGAACAGCGATCTCGGACGGCCTTAAGGTAAAGGGCATCATGCGGGGCTATGCGGGCCTTCTTTCCGAGGAGATTGTGGATATGGATTCCACCTCTGTATCGGACACCATTAACCGGGGCGGAACCGTGCTGTATACGGCCCGCTGTCAGGAATTTACCACGCCGGAGGGACAGAAGCGGGGCGCGGAGATCTGCCGCAAACACGGCATCGACGGCGTCGTGGTCATCGGCGGCGACGGCTCTTTCCGGGGCGCAGGCAAGCTTTCCGCTCTTGGCATCAACTGCATCGGCGTTCCCGGCACCATCGACCTGGACATTGCATGCACGGATTATACCATCGGCTTTGACACGGCGGTAAACACCGCCATGGAGGCCATCGACAAGATCAGGGACACCTCCACTTCCCATGAAAGATGCTCCATCATCGAAGTAATGGGCCGCCATGCGGGCTACATCGCCCTGTGGTGCGGCATCGCCAACGGCGCAGAGGAGATCCTCCTGCCGGAACGGTACGATGGGGATGAGCAGGCCATCATCAACCGGATCATCGAAGCCAGAAAAAAAGGGAAAAAGCACTATATCATCATCAATGCCGAGGGCATCGGCCACTCCACCTCCATGGCCAGAAGGATCGAGGCGGCTACCGGTATCGAGACCAGAGCCACCATCCTGGGACACATGCAGCGGGGAGGAAGCCCCACCTGCAAGGACCGCTTCTACGCCTCCATCATGGGCGCAAGGGCGGCGGAGCTTCTGGCGGAGGGCAAGTCCAACCGTCTGGTGGCCTACAAGCACGGCGAGTTCATCGACGTGGACATCCAGGAAGCCCTGGCGATGCAGAAGGACATTTCCGAGGCCCAGTACCGGATCGCCATGAAGCTGGTGAGATAAGGAAGGGCCCGGGGAAACATGGAAGCTGAGGTTTTATGCGGGGCAAACGCCTCCAACATGAAATTCTACTTTAACGAGGCCCGCTACGGGATCCTGCCGGAGGCAGTGAAGGAGGAGCTGAAGATCCTCTGCGTGCTCTACTGTGCGGATGTGGGCGGCGCCATCACCCTGTCCTTTGACGAAGATCACAGGCTGCGGATCACCACCCTTTCTCCCATCGACGAGATCGGCGCGGAGCTGAAGGTGAAGGCCATGCAGCTGGACAATCAGGAATTTTTCGGACAGCTGGAGGAATTTTCCAGGCAGTTCGACCGGTAAAGGGAGGGAAAACTGCCCGGGAGGGCTCTCCGGACAGGGAGAGACAGGGGCTCCTTGAAGGACAAAAAAGGGAAATAAAAAATCAGGAAATGATACAGGCTGCCGCAGCGGAAAACGCTGCGGCAACTGTTGCCTATGGAAAGAGGAGGAAAAGGCGGCATGCCTCTTACGATCGGAAACGTAAAACTGAAGAGCAGAGTGGTGATGGCTCCCATGGCGGGGGTGACGGACATCGCATACAGGCTGATCCTGGAGGAAATGGGAGCCGGGCTTGTGACCACGGAGATGGTCTCCGCCAAGGCGATCCTGTACCAGAACAAAAACAACGAGCAGATCCTGCGGACGGAAGTGACGGAGCATCCCATCGCGGTGCAGCTCTTTGGATCGGACCCCATGATCATGACCGCCATGGCGGAAAAAATCTCCGGAAATTTTGATATCATCGATGTGAACATGGGCTGCCCGGTGCCGAAGATCGTGGGCAACCACGAGGGCTCCGCCCTGATGAAGGACCCGAAGCTGGCCTTTCAGATCCTGGAGATGATGAGCCGGGTGCTGAAAAAACCGGTGACGGTAAAGTTCCGGAAGGGCTTTGACGACCAGAACATAAACGCCGTGGAATTTGCAAAAATGGCGGAGCAGGCGGGCGTCGCGGCGATCACCCTCCACGGCCGCACCAGAAAGCAGATGTACAGCGGCAAGGCGGACTGGGACATCATCCGCAGAGTGAAGGAGGCGGTTTCCATTCCGGTGATCGGAAACGGAGACATTTTTACGCCGGAGGACGCAAAACGCATGATGGAGGAGACCGGCTGCGACGGGGTGGCGGTGGCCCGGGGGGCAAAGGGCAATCCCTGGCTCATCCACAGGGCGGCGGTCTATCTGGAAACCGGGGAGCTTCTGCCGGAGCCGGACCTTTCGGAAAAAAAGCGGATGATCCTTCACCATGCGGAACTGATGCTGCGGTATAAGGGAGAAAAGCTGGGGATGATGGAGATGCGGAAGCATATGGCCTGGTACACCGCCGGACTTCCGGGCTCGGCAAAGCTCAGAAACGATATGAACGGGATGGAGACCTTCGAGGATCTGAAATCATTGGTTGACAGACTTTAAAGAAAAACTTATAATTACAAAATGCTATTTTGCCTTATTATTTTAGGATTTTAAAGGAGTTTTAACAGCTATGGCAAATGGAACAAAGACAATGCTGACCTATGCGGGCCTGAAAAAGTATGAAGAGGAGCTGCATGACCTCAAGGTGGTGCGCCGTCAGGAGGTGGCTCAGAAGATCAAGGTGGCCAGAGAACAGGGCGACCTTTCCGAGAACGCGGATTACGATGCGGCAAAGGACGAGCAGAGCGAGATCGAGAGAAGAATTGACGAGCTGGAGCGCATCCTGAAGCATGCCGAGGTCGTGGTGGATGACGAGGTGGATACCGGAAAGATCAGCGTTGGCTGCGAGGTAAAGCTCCACGACATGGAATATGACGAGGAGGTCACCTATCATATCGTGGGATCCTCCGAGGCCAACAGCCTGCAGGGAAAGATCAGCAACGAGTCCCCGGTGGGAGCCGCCCTGATCGGACATAAGGCTGGCGACGTGGTGGACGTGGTGCTTCCGGCAGGAGCCACCATTCAGTACAAGGTGCTTGATATCAAAAAGTCGGCGGATTGATCCTGCCGGCTGATTTCAGAAAGAGAGGAACAGTATGCAGAACAACGGGAAGCCGGCGGTGCAGGAGGATCTGAATCATATCCTCAAGGCACGCCGTGACAAGCTTACGGAGCTTCAGGCAAAGGGACAGGATCCCTTTGTCATTACAACTTACCAGCAGACACACCATTCCCAGGAGATCAAAGACGGCTTTGATGGCCTGGAGGGCAAAGAGGTCAGCATCGCAGGACGCCTGATGCTGAAGCGTGTCATGGGTAAGGCTTCCTTCTGTCATATTGCGGACAGGGACGGAAGCATTCAGGCCTATGTGGCCAGAGACAGCGTGGGAGAAGAGCCCTATCAGGCCTTCAAAAAGCTGGACATCGGAGATATCGTGGGGATCCGGGGAACCGTTTTCCGCACTAAGACCGGCGAGACCTCCATTCACGCGGAGGAGGTGACGCTGCTTTCCAAGTCCCTGCAGGTGCTGCCGGAGAAATTCCATGGCATCACCGATACGGACATGCGGTACCGTCAGAGATATGTGGACCTGATCATGAATCCCGAGGTAAAGGACACCTTTATCAAGCGGTCTCTGGTGCTGCGGGAGATCAGGAATTATCTGGATGCAAAGGGCTTTATCGAGGTGGAGACTCCTATGCTGGTGGAAAATGCCGGCGGCGCCAACGCCCGTCCCTTTGTGACCCATTTCAATGCGTTAAATGAGGACAAGAAGCTCCGCATTTCCCTGGAGCTTTATCTGAAGCGCCTGATCGTAGGCGGCCTGGAGCGGGTCTACGAGATCGGCCGGGTGTTCCGGAACGAGGGCACCGACGCCATGCACAATCCGGAGTTTACCCTGATGGAGCTGTACCAGGCTTATACGGATTATCACGGCATGATGGATCTGGCAGAGGGACTTTACCGGGATGTGGCCCAGAAGGTCTGCGGAACCACCCTGTTGAATTACAAGGGTCAGGTGATCGATCTCGGAAAGCCCTTTGAGCGCATTACCATGGTGGATGCGGTGAAGAAATACACCGGCATCGATTTTGAAGAGGTAAAGAGCGACCAGGAGGCAAAGGAGCTGGCAAAGCGCCACAACATTGTCTTCGAGGAGCGCCATAAAAAGGGAGATATCCTCAATCTCTTCTTCGACGAGTTTGTAGAGGACAAGCTGATCCAGCCCACCTTTGTGATGGATCATCCGGTGGAGATCAGTCCCCTTACCAAGCGGAAGCCGGACAAGCCGGAATACACGGAGCGCTTTGAGCTTTATATCAACGGCGGAGAGATGGCAAACGCTTATTCTGAGCTGAACGATCCCATCGACCAGAGAGAGCGCTTCCGGGCCCAGGAGTCCCTGCGGGCGGCAGGCGACGAGGAGGCCAACACCACCGATGAGGACTTCATGAACGCTCTGATGATCGGCATGCCTCCCACAGGCGGCATCGGATTCGGCATCGACCGGATGGTGATGCTCATGACCGACAGCGCAGCCATCCGGGACGTGCTGTTGTTCCCCACCTTAAAGACCATCGGCGGGGAAAAGGGCGCAGCGGCTTCCGGAGCGCAGGCAGAGGAAACCGGAGCTGAAACAGCGTCTCAGGTAGAGGCGGCAGCCTGCACCCAGACCGGCGGAGACATCCCCACGGCAGCCATCGACTTTTCCAAGGTCAAGGTGGAGCCCCTGTTTGCGGACATGGTGGATTTCGACACCTTCTCCAAGTCGGATTTCCGGGTAGTGAAGGTAGAGGCCTGCGAGGCAGTGCCCAAGTCCAAAAAGCTCCTGAAGTTCACCCTGAACGATGGCACCGACAGAAAGCGCACCATCTTAAGCGGCATCCACGAGTTCTACGAGCCGGAGCAGCTGGTGGGAAAGACCTGCGTGGCCATCACCAATCTGCCTCCCAGAAAGATGATGGGCATCGATTCCGAGGGAATGCTGATCTCAGCGGTTTATGACTACGACGGCAGAGAGGGCCTGAACCTCCTGATGCTGGACAGCAATATCCCGGCGGGCGCAAAGCTGTACTAAACATAAAAATGTCTACCGAAAAAGCGTCGGTTCATTTCTCTTTGTGAGGAATGGACCGGCGCTCTTTTTGTCGGTGCGGCTGAAAGCGGGGCTTTCAGAAAAACTTGGGTTATAGGCCAAAACTTAGCCGATGGTGAGGGAGGGGGCGTTGTAAACTCTCGTCTGCATTTCCTGATCTAGAAGATACAGGGCTCTGGCGTCGGAACCGAAGAGCTCCATTTTCTGAATGTTGGTGCGGGCGTTGTCCTCTTCCTCTGCCTGTTCCTTGATGAACCAATCCAAAAACTGCATGCAACGGAAGTCCTTCTCCTGGGAGGCTGCGGCATACAGATCGTGAATCAGGGAGGTCACATATTTTTCGTGGGCCAGGCTTTCCTTCAAGGGATCGATCAGCTCTTTCAGGTCTTTATCGGGCTTGGCGATGGCCTCCAGGGTGACCTTCATATCGTTCTGCTGCATGTACTGAATGAAGAGAAGGGCGTGGTCCCGTTCTTCCTGGGCCTGGATGTTAAACCAGTTTGCATAGCCTTTGAGTCCCTTTTCCTGGTAGAAATTCGCAAAATCCAGATAAAGATAAGCGGAATAAAATTCCTTATTTACCTGTTCATTCAAAAGGACAGCAACGTTTTTCTTCTCGTTTTCCATGATCTTTTCCTCCTTTTTTCTGCTTCGTCTGGGAGACGGTTGCACGTAGCTAACCGCCCGCTATCCATATTAGCATGAAATCTGAAATAGTAAAGGGGTTTTGGAGAGATTCCGGCTGCTCCGGAAAACTGCGGGGAAAAGATTGCCAGGGGAAGCTGCCCAGGGAGCGGCATCCGGAATTGCCCTGTTGGACCTATAGGGGAAATGGACGGCCTTTTATTATGACAAATAATATGGTACAATGCCTGTAGGGGAAACATGAAAAAGCCAAATTTGTAGTTTTTGCAAAGGAGGGTTTTAAAATGAGATTGAAGGACAAGGTCGTTCTGGTGACAGCTTCCACAAGAGGTATCGGCCTGGCCTGCGTAAAGGCCTGCGCAAAGGAAGGGGCGAGGGTATACATGGGAGCCCGGAACATGGAGCGGGCGCAGGAAACTGCCGGAGCGCTTTCCGCAGAGGGGCTTTCCGTAACGCCGGTGTATAACGACGCTTCCAAGGAGGAAACCTACAGGATCATGATCCAGGAGGTGGTGGACAAGGAGGGCCGCATCGACGTGCTGGTAAACAACTTCGGCACCTCCGACCCCAGGAAGGATATGGATATCTCCCATACGGATCCGGCGGTCTTTATCGAGACCGTCAACATGAACTTAAAGAGCGTATTCATTTCCAGCCAGGAGGCCATCCGCCACATGGAACAGACCGGAGGGGGAAGCATCATCAACATTTCCTCCATCGGCGGACTGGTGCCGGATATTTCCCAGATCGCCTATGGCACCAGCAAGGGGGCCATCAACTATCTCACCAAGCTCATCGCCGTACAGGAGGCAAGGCATAACATCCGCTGCAACGCGGTGCTGCCGGGCATGACCGCCACGGATGCGGTAAAGAGCAATCTGACCCCGGAATTCCAGGAGTTTTTCCTGCGGCATACGCCCATCAGGCGCATGGGCCTTCCGGAGGAGATCGCCGCTGCAGTGGTGTATTTTGCCAGCGACGACGCAGCCTACACCACCGGTCAGATCATGGCGGTCAGCGGAGGTTTCGGCCTTGCCACGCCGGTATTCGGCGATCTGGCGGACAGAGCCAACGCCCGGGGCTAAGGATGGAGGCGGAAGACACCGGTTCCGGAAGAAATGCGGCACGGATCCGCTGAAAAAAGGAGGACAGACATATGGTAAATACGATCTGGAAGGCGAGAAAGAACAATTTTCTGGGTCTTCCCTGGACCTTTACGGTGTATGGTTTTTCAGAGGACCGGCTGTATATCCAGTCAGGGATCCTGAATACCAGAGAGGATGAGGTGCGGCTCTACCGCATTACGGACATCACCCTGACCAAAAGCTTCTGGCAGCGGATCATGGGGATGGGAACCATCAGGATCAGCAGCAGCGATAAGTCCATGGGAGACTTTGAGCTGAAGAACATCAAGAAAAGCGATGAGGTAAAGGAGCAGCTTTCCGGGCTGATCGAGGAGGCCCGGGATAAAAAGCGGGTCAGCTCCAGGGAGTTCATCGGCATGGAGGATGTGGACGAGGATCCCGACGTGCTGTAACTGCCATTGGAAAAGAAGCTGTTTGCATGAAAAGACCGGCCGAACCAACAGGTTCGGCCGGTCTTGGCATTGGAGGGGAGAGAAGTCTCCTTCGAGAGACGTTTCCACCTCTTCGATCATCAGGACATGGGAACGCCGCCAAAGGTAAAGATCACTCCCACAAGGGCGGAAAAACCGATCCACACGATGGGGTGGAGCTTTTTCGTCTGAGGGATGAAGCGGGTGACCGCCAGCAGGATCGCTGCCAGGATCACCGCCTCCGGTTTCAGAGCGGAAAGGGACAGGCTTTCGCCGGCGTCCGTCCGGAAGAAAGCGGAGGCGGCCACGGAAAGGCCGGAAGCCGCGATCAGTCCCGTAGAGGTGGGCCGCAGGCACTGGAAGGCGCTGTCCACATATCGGTTGTTCCGGAAGGCCTTCAGAAAGCCTGCGATGACCAGGATGATGATGATGGAGGGAGTCACCAGACCTATGGTGGCGGTGACTGCGCCGGGAACGCCGGCGGTGACAAAGCCCACATAGGTGGCGGTATTGACGCCCAAGGGTCCCGGGGTGGACTCGGATACGGCGATCATATCCATCAGCTGGGAATGGGTGAACCATCCGGTCTTGTCCGCCATATTGGAAAGGAAGGGGAAGGTTGCCAGCCCGCCGCCGACGGCAAAGAGCCCGGTTTTGAAAAACTCATAGAATAACTGCAGGAAGATCATTTACCGGAAGCCTCCTTTCCCTGAAACTGGACCAGCAGGATCCCCAGAAGGGCTGCCAGGATGACGAAAAGCACCGGGGAAATGTGAAAGAGCATGGAGCCCAGGGCCACCACCAGGAAGAGGACCAGGCCCAGCCTGTTGGTGACGGCGCTTTTCCAGAGCTTTACCACGGCGTTGAAGATCAGGATGCAGACGCACACCCGGATGCCTGCAAAGGCGTTGATCACCAGGGGCAGATGGGAAAAGCTGGAAATAAATCCTGCCAGGATACTGATGATCACCAGGGAGGGGAATACCACTCCCAGAGTGGCCACGATGCCTCCGATGATTCCCTGGTTTTTCTGTCCGATAAAGGTGGCCGTATTGACGGCGATGACGCCGGGGGTACACTGCCCGATGGCAAAATAGTCTGTAAGCTCTTCGTCCGTGGCCCAGTGCTTGTTTTCCACGACCTCCCGCTGGAGTATCGGGAGCATGGCATATCCGCCGCCGAAGGTCATGACGCCTACCTTGGCGAAGGTCCAGAAGAGCTCGCTGAGTGCTTTCAGCATAGCTTTTTCCTCCTCATAGATCATAGGGATATTTCCGATACAGAAATTCAGCCTTCATATTAGCACAGATGAATTCATATTGAAAATATTTAAAATATGTAGTATTTATATAAAAATGGTATAAATCATATTCTCACCGGCCAGGTCGGCAGAAAAGACCGCTGGAACAAACAGATAGAACAGACAGATAGATAGAACAAACTGGAAGGAGGGGAAACAGAAACATGGAACTGAGGCAGCTTTTGTATTTCACGGCAATCGCAGAGGAGGGCTCCATCAGCGGGGCGGCAGCCAGGCTGCACCTGTCCCAACCTCCTTTGAGCCGTCAGCTGATGCTTTTGGAGGAGGAGCTAGGGTGCAGTCTTCTGAAGCGGGATACCCGGCATATGGCCCTGACGGAGGCGGGAGAGCTCCTGTATGCAAAGGCCAGGGAGGTGCTCAGGCAGTGCGGAGACATCAAACGGGAGGTGGCGGATATCAGCAGCGGCAGAGGGGGAACCGCCCATATCGGTGTGATCTCCTCCCTCAGCAGCCGCATGCTGCCGGAGCTTTTGATGCGGTTCCACAGCCTGTATCCCAAAGTGCGGCTGGAGCTTAAGGAACGGAATTCCTATGAGCTTTCGGATCTGGTGCGCAGCCAGCAGATCGACATCGCGCTGGTGAGAAGGCCCTTTGCCGCAGGGGACATGGAGGTGTATCCCTTAAGGAATGAGCCCATGTGCGCCATAGGGAAAAGGGAATTTTTTGCGGGGCTTCCGGAAAAAGAGATATCCCTGAACAGCCTGTTGGGAAGACCGGTGATCGTTTATCAGCGGTGGGAGAGTATCCTGAAGGACGAGGCTTCCTTAAATCTGGTCTGCCGCTGCGAGGACGCCCGCACGGCGGCCGCTCTGGCCCAGGGCGGTCTTGGCATCGGCATCATGCCGCTTTCCGCAGTGCCGGAGACGCCAGAGCCCGGCATGGAGGTGCGGATCCTGTCAGAAAAATCCCTTCAGAGCGAGATCTGTGCGATTCGTCTGAAGGGACGTTATACGCCGGTGGCGGCGGAATTGTTTTTGGAGATGCTATGCAGCTGAGCCTGCAATTCCTTGCCCGGAAAGAATGTCAAAAAGGCTCTTGCAAGCCCTCTTGGGAAATGGTATAATACGTTAGATTTTGAGCAGGAAAGAGGATATGGAGAGAATGATGCCGGGATTCATGCAGAAAAAAACGGATAACAGGCTTTCTTCCGTGGCAAGGGATTCTCTTTCCCGTTCTGTTTTTCTTTTTTGCTTTATTTAACCGCTGTTGGATCGAATCCCGATAGCGGTTTTTTTCTGCGGGAAAAGGCGGAGGCCTTTTGCGGCGGCAGGAAAACGCATTCAGATCATTTTGAGGAGGGAAAACGAAATGGCTAAACGGACAGATATCAAAAAGGTTCTGGTCATCGGCTCCGGCCCCATCGTCATCGGACAGGCGGCGGAGTTCGACTATGCGGGCACCCAGGCGTGCCTGGCGCTGAAGGAAGAGGGCTATGAGGTCATCCTCATCAACTCCAATCCGGCAACCGTTATGACGGATACCAAGATCGCGGACAAGGTATACATGGAGCCCCTGACTCTGGAATATGTGGCAAAGATCATCCGCATGGAACGGCCTGACGCCATCGTTCCGGGCCTTGGCGGCCAGACGGGACTGAACATGGCAGTGCAGCTGGCAAAGAAGGGCGTGCTCAGAGAGTGCCAGGTGGAGATCCTGGGCACCTCCTTTGAAAGCATCGAAAAGGCCGAGGACAGAGAGCTTTTCAAGGAGCTTTGCGAAGGCCTTGGAGAGCCGGTCATCCGTTCAGAGATCGCCATGAGCATGGAAGAGGGCATCAAGGCTGCAAAGGACATCGGTTATCCGGTGGTGCTGCGTCCTGCCTTCACCCTGGGCGGTACAGGCGGCGGCTTTGCGGACAATGAGGAAGAGCTTCTGGAGCTTCTGGAAAATGCCCTGAAGCTGTCCCCGGTGCATCAGGTGCTGGTGGAAAAGAGCGTAAAGGGCTACAAGGAGATCGAGTTTGAGGTGATGCGGGATGCGGCGGACAACGCCATCGCAGTCTGCGACATGGAAAACATCGATCCGGTAGGCGTACATACGGGAGATTCCATGGTGGTTGCTCCCTGCCAGACCGTATCCAAGGAGGACCTGGCCATGCTGAAGGCCTCTGCCCTGAAGATCCTCCGGGCCCTTAAGATCGAGGGCGGCTGTAACGTACAGTTTGCGCTGAACCCCAACTCCTCCGAATATTTCCTCATCGAGATCAACCCCCGGGTATCCCGTTCCTCTGCCCTGGCATCAAAGGCCACGGCTTATCCCATCGCAAAGATCACCGCAAAGGTGGCTCTTGGCATGACACTGGACGAGATCCGTATCGGCGATACCAACGCGCTTTATGAGCCCTCCGTGGACTATGTGGTGACGAAGCTTCCCCGCTTCCCCTTCGACAAGTTCACCCAGGCTTCCAACAAGCTTTCCACCCAGATGAAGGCCACCGGCGAGGTCATGAGCATCGGCCGCACCATGGAGGAGAGCCTGATGAAGGGCGTCCGCGGTCTCGAGGTAGGCGCAAACCATATTTATATGAAGAAATTCGACAGATTCTCCACCGAGGAGCTGGAGGAATACGTAAAGGAGGGCCGCGACGACAGGCTGTTTGCCCTGGCGGAGCTTCTGCGCAGGAATGTCAGCATCGACAAGATCTACGCCCTCACCATGATCACCCCCTATTTCCTGGAGGTCATCAAAAAGATCGTTTCCTATGAGGAAGTGTTGCGGCAGCATCCGGGAGATGCGGAGACGCTGCGCACAGCCAAGAGCCTGGGCTTCTCAGACGCCTGCATCGCCGGCTTCTGGAACATGAACGAACTGGAGCTTTACCGCATCCGGGAAAAGGAGGACCTGTTCCCGGTATACCGCATCGTGGATACCTATCCTAAGGAGCATGCGGAAAAGCTGAATTATCTGTACTCCACCTATGTGGAGGGCAACGCCAACGAGTCCGTCCGTTCCGACAGAAAGAAGATCCTGGTGCTGGGATCCGGCCCCATCCGTATCGGCCAGGGCGTAGAGTTCGATTTCTCCACGGTACACGCCATCTGGGCCATCCGGGAGGCTGGCTACGAGGCCATCATCATCAATAACAACCCGGAGACCGTTTCCACGGACTACTCCATTTCCGATAAGCTTTATTTCGAGCCCCTGACGGTGGAGGACGTGATGAACGTCATCCATCTGGAGGACCCCGACGGCGTCATCGTCACCCTGGGCGGACAGACCGCCATCAACCTGGCGGAGCGTCTGGACAGACTCGGCGTCAAGGTGGTGGGCACCTCCGTGGAGGCCATCGACCGGGCGGAGAACCGGGACAGCTTCGAAAAGGCGCTGGAGGAGCTTCACATCCCCCAGCCGGTAGGCCAGGCGGTCACCAATGTGGAGGACGGCGTGGCCGTGGCCGGAAGGATCGGTTATCCGGTGCTGGTAAGACCTTCCTTTGTTCTCGGCGGACGCGCCATGCAGATCGTCTATGACGACGAGCAGCTGCGCCAGTATTTCAAGGAGGCCATCGTCGCTTCCGAGGATCATCCGGTGCTGGTGGACAAATACATTCAGGGTAAGGAGCTGGAGGTTGACGCCATCTGCGACGGCCAGGAGGTCCTGATTCCCGGCATCATGCAGCACGTGGAGCGTACCGGCGTGCATTCCGGCGACTCCATCAGCGTGTTCCCCACCTTCTCCGTCAGCGAAAAGGCAAAGGAAACCATCATCGACTACACCACCAAGCTGGGCCTGAGCCTGGGCATGCAGGGACTGTTCAACATCCAGTTCATCGTGGATCAGGATGAGAACGTTTATATCATCGAGGTGAACCCCAGAAGCTCCAGGACCGTTCCCTTCCTGAGCAAGGCCACCGGCGTTCCCATGGCAAACATCGCCACCAAGGTGGCTCTGGGACAGAGCATCCGGCAGCAGGGCTATCAGGGCGGCATCCAGCCCACTCCGAAGCGTTGGTATGTCAAGGCTCCGGTATTCTCCTTCTCCAAGCTGAGAGGCGCGGATACGGTGCTGTCTCCGGAGATGAAGTCCACCGGCGAGGCCATCGGCTATGACAGGGATCTGAACAGAGCCCTTTACAAGGCCCTGCAGGCAGCAGGCACCAAGGTGCTGAACTACGGCACCATTCTGGTGACCATCGCCCGGAAAGACAGGGAGGACGCTCTGCCCCTGGTAAGAAGATTCTACAGACTGGGCTTCAACATCGAGGCAACTCCGGGAACCGCCAAGTTCCTGAAGGAAAACGGCATCCGTACCCGTGTGAAGCATAAGCTTTCCGAGGGCAGCGAGGAGATCCTGGACTCCCTGCGGCAGGGACATGTGACCTATGTGATCAATACCCTGAATCCCAACAAGACCGCAGCCCGTTCCGACGGATTCATGATCCGGCGGGTGGCCGTGGAAAACAACGTTTCCATGTTCACCTCCCTGGATACGGTAGATGCCCTTCTGAACGTCCTGGAGGAGATCACCATGAGCGTTTCCACCATCGACGATCCGGAGCAGAGATAAGACCCCGATCACAAAGTCGTCAGAAAAAAATACGGGAATTGTAAGGACAAGGCGCAAATGCGCCTTGTCTTTTTGTAAAAAGGCGTGCTATACTAATCTGTAGTCTGCAAGAAAGACAGAGAGGTATGAAGATTATGCTGAATGCTGGAAAAATCCGCCTGATGACGGACCTGGCCATTTATGAAAAAAGGAATGGCAGCAGCGTTTTTAAGATCAACAACTTTTATAAAAGCGATTATATCATCGGGCACCTGATCGCTTCCTTTGCCCGCTACACCCTGTGCGCCCTGTTGCTGATGGCCGCAGCCTTCTTTTTCCAGACGGACGTGCTCTTCGCCCGCATCAATGAGGAGGGCTTTTCAGGCGTCTTCACGGAGATTGGCATCCTTTACGGGGCAGGCCTTCTGGCCTATCTGCTCATTACCTACTGGGTATGCAGCGCCCGTTACAAAAAGGCAAAGCGGGGTACCCTGCTCTACGCCACAAAGCTGAAGCGTCTGAGCAGAAAATACTGCGGCGTGCCCCGGAGACGGGATGCAGAGCAGTAAAGGGACGGAGAAACAAACAGGAAGGAAAGGTAAGAAGAGAGTATGACAGGTCTTCTTTTGATCAGAGATAAGCTGAGAGCATTTTATTCGGATTTTGACGTATATATCAGGCCCCTTCTGCGGCTTGTGTTCGCCCTTTTGTGCCTGCTGTCCATCAACGGCTACATGGGCTATTTTCCCCTGCTGCAGCGGATGCCGGTGGTGCTTCTGGGCGCCCTTTTCTGCATGCTGATGCCCCTTGGGATGACAGCCTTCGTGGCGGCGGTGTTCGTCATCGGAAACATGGCGAAGGTCTCTCTGGTTTCCGCTATGGTGGCCGCTGTCTGGGCAGTGGTTGTAGGGCTTCTGTACCTGGGCTTTAGGCCGAAACAGGGGTGGGTCCTGGCAGTGATCCCCCTGTGCTTCATGTGGAAGATCCCCTTTGTGCTGCCGGTGGTGCTGGGGCTTGCGGCGGGAGCCGCCGCGGTGGTGCCTGCGGTCTGCGCCATCCCCTTTTGGTTTCTCATGCAGTATGTGCATGAAAACGCAGAGGCCTTTCAGAATGCAGTGGATTTCAACGTGCTGACCCAGGAATTTGCCGCTCTGGCGGGGGGCGTATTCCGGAACAGCTATATGTACCTCATGATTCTGATGTTTGTCCTGTGCATCCTCTGCGTCAGCGTGATCAAGCGCCTGTCCATGGATCATGCCTGGACGGTGGCAGTGATCTGCGGCATCGCGCTGGAGGCTGTGCTGGGCGTAGGCGGAGGACTGATGCTGGGGGGAGGAGACCTGCTTTGGGACCTTCTGGGACTGGCTGTCTCCCTGGGCATCGCATTGCTCTACGAATACCTGTTCTTTGCAGTGGACTATTCCGGCACGGAAAAACTGCAGTTCGAGGACGATGATTACTATTACTACGTCAAGGCGGTTCCGAAGATCAAGCCCTATGACGAGGATGAAAGACGGGAATAAACGGTAAAAATGGCGGAATTTCTGACAAATCTGAAAAACAGCGTATCCTTGCTTCCGAGGTTTTCCTTTACCAACCTGCTGGAGGTGATCATACTTGCGGTGATCGTATACGAGTGTCTGCTCCTGATCAAAAACACCAGGGCCTGGATGCTCCTGCGGGGCATCCTTGTGATCCTGCTGTTTACCTTCATCGCCATGATCTTTCGGTTTGACACGATCCTCTGGATCCTGGAGCGCATCGCCACCATCGCGGTGATCGCGATCCTGGTGATCTTCCAGCCGGAGCTTAGGAAAGCCCTGGAACAGCTGGGCAACCAGAAGATCGTATCCAATATCCTGCCCCTGAACGACACGGAGACGGCGGATATGACCCGCTCCACGGTGGACCAGATCGTAAAGGCCACCTTTGAGATGGGCAAGCAGAAGACCGGCGCCCTGATGGTGCTGGAGCAGAGCGAATCCCTGGCGGATATCGAAAAAACAGGCATTCAGATCGACGGGCTCATCAGTTCCGGACTTCTGATCAATATTTTTGAAAAAAACACGCCGCTGCATGACGGCGCGGTGATCCTCAGGGGAAATAAGGTGGCTGCGGCGACCTGTTATCTGCCCCTTTCCGACAATATGAGCATCAGCAAGGACCTGGGCACCCGGCATCGGGCTGCTCTGGGCATCTCGGAGATCACCGACAGCTTTACCATCATCGTTTCCGAGGAAACGGGACGGGTGACTGTGGCAAACCGGGGTCAGCTGACCCGGATGAGCGATGCGGAAAGCCTGCGGGTGGCGCTGCTGGCGCTGATGGAAACGGAGGAAAACAAACGGATCAGAAACTGGTGGAGGGGAAAGCTGAAAAATGAAAAAAAGGCTTAGTCAAAATTTCGGGCTTAAGGTGATCTCCATCGTCATTGCCTTTCTGCTCTGGCTTTTGGTGGTGAACATCTCTCAGCCGGAGGTGACGGCCACCCAGACCCTGAACATCGAGGTGGAAAATGCGGACAAGCTGACCTCCGCAGATAAGACCTATACCACGGATCAGAAAACCGTCCGGGTCAGCTACCGGATCCGCTCGCCCTACCGGGGCGAGGTAAGCTCCAACGATTTCCGGGCCTACATCGACCTGGCGGATTATTCCATTACAGGCGCTGTGCCGGTATATGTGGAGGTAGATGACAGCGTTTCCGGTCTGATCTCCGATCTGACCTTAAATCCCATGGTGGTCCATGTGGATACGGAGGACATCCAGCGGAAGCGTTTTGACATCACCACCGTCACTGCCGGTCAGACGGCAGAGGGCTATATGGCGGGAGAGGTTTCCGTCAGCCCCGATTATCTGTATGTTATCGGCCCGGTATCCGAGGTGGGACAGATCAGCGAGGTGGGGATCCAGATCGACCTGGAGGAGGCGGACAGCGCCCTGAGCGGCACGGCCCCCGTCCGGTTCTATGACGCCAATGGCAATGAGATCAGCGTGGACGAACGCATTACCACCAGCCGGGAGGAGATCAGCTATGAGCTTCCCATCTACCGGATCAAGAGCCTGAGCATCGTGGCGGATGCCTCCGGGACTCCGGCAGAGGGCTATGCCCTGGAAAACGTGGAGGCAAGCCCCGGCTTTGTGGATGTTTACGGAGATGAGGAGACCCTCAGCGCTTATTCCAGCATCGAGATCCCGGCTACCGAGCTTTCCGTCAACGGAGCTACCACCACCGTATCCAGGAGCATCGACATAACCCCTTATCTGCCCGAGGGGCTGCGGCTGGCCCAGCCCGGCACGGAGGTGACCATTGCCGCCCGCATCAGGCGCATCCCCCAGACCACCGAAGAGCCGGAGTCCGGACAGGATTCCCAGGTGACGATGGAAAGCAGTAGCGCCCAGGAGGAGGAAAGCCTTCCGGAGGAATCCCTCCCCATGGAAACGGAAGTAGAAGAGGAAGACCAGTCCCGGGAGCAGAGCTCTGAGACCGAAAGGCAGCATGAGACCCAGGCTGCAGCGCAGCACGAGTCCACAGCGGCCCATACCACGGAAGCAGCAGCGGAAACCCGGACAGAAACTGTAAATGAAAACTAATTTTGTGCAGGAACGGACAAGATGGAGTATGTGATTTTTCTCGCGGCAATGGCAGCAGGCTTTTTTGCTGCGCAGGTCAAACTGTATCTTCTTTCCGGCATCGTATTGATGGCGGCGGCAGTCCTGCTTTATATCCTGTTTTACAAAAGGAGCGGCATGCTTTTAGACCCTGCCGCCCTTTTTTCTGTTTCCTGGATCGGGGGCATGGGGGTATCTGCCCTGAAGCTTTCCAGGCTGCAGACGGATTGGGAGCCTGTGACCTGGCTGTGCTTTGCAGCGGCCTGGCTTTGTTTTACGACGGCCTTCCGGGCGGCAAAGAACAGATGCCCGGAAAAAAGCCAGAAGAGGGAAGAGGAAAACGCCGGATCGCTTTTCCAACAGGAGGAAAACGCCGGAGCCCTTTCGCGGCAGGCAGAAAAGATCCTTCGCTGCCTAGTGGCTTTGACAGGGATATCCCTGGGGGCATTTCTGCTGGAGGCCCTGGTGCTGGGCTATGTGCCCTTGTTTACGGTGGACACGCCCCATGCCTATTCCTATTTTCACATCAGCGGCGTTCACTATTTTACCGTCAGCTGCGTGCTGGCGCCGCCCCTTTTTGTGCTGTATCTGGACATGCTGGTCCGGCATTGCCGCAGGAGCTGTCCTGGGGCGGCTGAGGAAAAGGAGCTTGCGGTGCTGCTTAGGTGCGGGGGCCTTGGCTATGGGCCCAGGATGTTTCTGGCGGCGGCCTGTACGGCGGCAGCCCTCTGCATTCCCCTGCTGTGTGTTTCCCGGTTCCAGCTGATCTTTGCCCTGCTGTTGGGAGCCTTTACAAAGCTTTCGCTGCCGGGCGGCGGCAGGCCGGGGAAACGTCTCGTCCTGGGAGCCGGGATCCTGCTGTTGTGCCTGATCCCCCTTTATATCGGACTTACGGTGGCCAGAGCCCACGATGTGGCCTATCTCAACGGCATCTTTGAAATGAAGGATCCCGGGACGCCGATCTTCTTTACCCAGCCATATATGTATGTGGCCAATAACTTCGACAATTTCAACTGCCTGGTGCGGGAGCTTCCTGCCGGAGGCCATACCCTGGGGCTGCGGATGCTGTTTCCACTGTGGGCCCTGACGGGACTCAAGTTCCTGTTCCCCCAGCTGGTGAGCTTTCCGCTTTATGTTACCAAGACGGAGCTGACCACGGTGACCCTGTTTTATGACGCTTACTATGACTTCGGCCTTTTGGGCGTGGCCCTTCTTGGGCTTCTGCTGGGGGCGGCCTACGGGATATTTTTAAAGAAGGCCGGGCTTTTTCAGAGGGAACGGCCTCTGGGGATCCGGGGCACCGGGCTTTGCCTGATCTATGCCCAGCTGGCCTTTTACCTGCTGTTTTCTTTTTTCACCACCTGGTTTTCCAACCCCACCACCTGGTTTTATCTGGCGGTAAGCCTTGTGATCTGTATTTACATTGGAAAGGAGGATCCTCGATGAACAGGACCCTGAAGCATTACCTGCGGCTTTTTCTCAATCTGAGCCTGCCGGTGCTGATGCTGCTTTTGCTGTTTCTTTTGCTGCCGAAGCTTCTGTTATTTTTCATGCCCTTTGTGCTGGGCTATGTGGTGGCCTTTCTGGCCAACCCTCTGGTAACCTGGCTGCAGCGGCATATCGCCCTGAAGCGAAAGCATTCCTCCATCTTTATTTCCATCCTGGTGGTGGCCCTGGTGATCCTGCTGCTTTATCTGGCGGTCTCCTGGCTGATGTCAGGGCTTTCCTCCATCGTAGCGGAGCTTCCTGTGTATTATCAGGGGCTTCTGAATTCCCTGCAGGAGGTGTTCGATAAATACGGAGCGGTATTCGGAAATCTGTCTCCGGAGCTTCTCGAGACCTTTGACAATTTCAGCGAGAACCTGAACAGCTCCATTACAAGCCTTTTGTCAGAGCTGGCTTCTCCCACGGTATCCATTGCGGGAAGCGCGGTGAAATCCGTTCCGAACCTGTTCATCAGCACCCTGATCTTTCTGCTGTCCGCCTTCTGCTTCATTATCGAGTGGGAAGAGATCCAGCAGTTTCTGAGACACCATACCCCTAAGGCGGTGGATTCCTACGTCACTTATCTGAAGCAGGATGTGAAAATGATCTTCAGCACCTGGCTTCTGGCCCAGTTCAAGATCATGTTTGTGGTGTTCGCCGTGCTGGCAGTTGGTTTTCTGCTTCTGGATGTGCGGCATCCCTTCCTGATCGCCGGGCTAACGGCCTTTCTGGATTTCCTGCCTGCCTTCGGGGTAGGATTTATCCTGTGGCCCTGGATCGCCTTGTCCCTTCTGCAGGGGCAGTTCATGTTCGCCCTGCTGCTTGCGGTGATCTATATCCTGACCCAGGTGGTGCGGCAGGTGCTGCAGCCCAAGATCATGGGTGAGACCATGGGCATTCCGCCCCTCTGGACCCTGTTCTTCCTGTTTCTGGGCTTCCGGTTTTACGGCATCGCCGGTATGATCTTTTCCGTGCCGGTGGGCATGTTCTTTTTGAGCATCTACCGTTACGGCATGTTCAACGGCATGATCGGGGCTGCAAAGGAGCTTCTGCAGGATGTGGGAAGGCTGATGCAGCCGGAGGAGCCGGAGGAGAAAAATTAAAGAAAAGTTAAAAAAATCCGAAAAGGGATGATAAAATTTTGACAAATCCGGGGGAAACCGATATACTAAGAGAGAGCAGCATGGCTTTTACAAAGGTCAGGAACAGCTGGAACTTTATTTCAATCAGATTTAGGAGGATTTGATTATGACGAAGCAGGATGAAAATATCCTGGGCAGCCTGAAGGGTGCTCTGGATGAGGGAGCAGACCGTCTGAAGGAAACCGCCAAGGACGTAAAGGGCAAGGCCAAGGAGGCCAGCGCTTCTGCAGGCAAGAAGGTAAGAGCGGCTGGAAAGACTGCAAAGGCAGTTGCAGCAAAGACCAGGAAAAAGGCTGAGACCCCGGAGGAAGGGGCTGAGGCAGCAAAGGCTCCCGCAAAGCGGGGCAGAAAGCCTGCTAAGGGAGGCGTTTCCAAGAACCTCAAATCCAAGGTGGTATTCCAGTTCTATGGACAGAACGTGGACGCTGACGAAGTGCTGAAGAAGGCTACCAAGGCAGCCCAGAAGGCCTGCCCGGATCAGCAGATCAAGAGCCTTGAGATCTATGTGAACGGACATGAAGGCGCTGCTTACTATGTAGTAAACGGCGAAGGCAAGAGCGAATACAGGATCGATCTGTAAGGATCCCTGAAAAAGGCTTAGAATAACGGCAGAAACGGCCTGTGCGGCATGCAGGGTCGGCTGTCGTTTTTTTCTGAAGAGAAGGAGGGTGCGAGGATGAGAGAGCTGCCGGAGGCATATCTGCGCAGGATGCAGGCGCTTTTGGGAGAGGAATACGAGGCGTTTCTGGCCACCTATCAGGAACCGCCCAAAAAGGGTCTGCGGTTCAACAGAAAAAAGGCAAGGCCGGAAACCATAGCGCAGCTTAAGGAACAATGGCATCTGAAGCCGGTCCCCTGGTGCGAAAGCGGCTTTTACTATGAGGAGGAGGGCGCCTTCGGGGTGCGGCCGGGAAAATCCCCTTACCATGACGCAGGGGTCTTTTATATCCAGGAGCCCTCCGCCATGATACCGGCGGAGCGGGCGGACATCCGGGCAAATCACTGGGTGCTGGATCTTTGCGCTGCGCCGGGAGGAAAATCCACCCAGGCGGCAGAGGGGGCAGGGCTCCTGATCTCCAACGAATTCATCGGAAAACGGGCCCAGATCCTGAGCTCCAATATCGAGCGCATGGGCTTTTCCAACGTGATCGTCACCTCCGCCGCTCCGGAGGCGCTGGCAGAGGTCTTTCCGGAGGCCTTTGACAGGATCATCGTGGACGCCCCCTGCTCCGGGGAGGGGATGATGCGGCGGGATGAGATCGCCGTATCGGAATGGAGCGAGGCCAATGTGGCGCTTTGCGTGGAACGCCAGAAACAGATCCTGGAGGAGGCGGTGAAGATGCTCAGGCCCGGCGGAAAGCTTGTATACAGCACTTGTACCTTTGAGCCGGGAGAAAACGGCCTCCAGGCGAGGGCCCTTCTTGAGAGGCATCCAGAGCTTCGGATGCTGTCGGAGGAACAGCTCCTTCCCCACAGGGCTGAGGGAGAGGGACACTTCTGTGCCGTCTTTGAAAAGGAAACGGAAGAGGGCCAGCCGGGCGGAGCGCTGAAAGGCCTGCGGCAGGATGATTTTTCCCTGGAAAAGGCCCTTTCTCAGGCGGCGGAGCGGCTGCGGCGGGGACGCATCCGGATCCTGCGCAAGGGCCTGGAGCCGGGCGCCTGGATCGTGGGCAAACACAAGGGGGAAAAACGCTACGAGCCCTCCCATGCAGAGGCCATGGCCATGGGAGCGGAGGACCTGGAGCATTTCAGCCTGAACCTGTTTTCCCAGGAGGATGCCCTTCGGTATCTGAAGGGGGAGGCCCTGCAGCTTTCCGGGCTTTCCGGCCCCTTCGCGCTCCTCGGACAGGAGCAGGCGGAAAGGGGAGGCTTCCTTCCGGTGTGCTATGACGGATACCCTCTGGGCTTTGGAAAACTCGTGAAGGGAACTGTAAAAAATCATTATCCCAAGGGACTGCGGAGGCTTTCCTGAGAGAAGCGGGCAAAATGCCCGTTTTTTCTTGTTTTTAAGGCTTTTTTTTGGAACATAAAAACCGGGATTTTGAAGGCTCCGGCCTTTGAATTCCCTGTAAATTGTGTTATAATTTTGACGAAGTTTTTTCAGATTGGAGGATAGAATATGGCAAACACAGAAACAGCTGCTCATAAGAGAATCGCTTCCCTTCTCGATGAGCAGAGCTTTGTTGAGATCGGCTCACATGTGGCGTCCCGCCTTTCAGACAGTGAACCGTCTTTGGAAAAGCAGGGCGATGGCGTGGTATGCGGCTACGGAACCATTGATGGGGCTCTGGTGTATGTCTACGCCCAGGACGCAGCTGCCTTTGGCGGAGCGGTGGGAGAGATGCATGCCAGAAAGATCTGCAGGCTGTATGATTTGGCAGTCAGCATGGGCGCGCCTCTTATCGGCCTGGTGGACTGCAGCGGCGTAAGGCTCCAGGAGGGCAACGATTCCCTGTACAGCTTCGGGTGCATGTTCCGCAAGCAGGCGGAGGCCAGCGGCGTGATTCCTCAGATCATGGCGGTATTCGGCACCTGCGGCGGCGGCATGGCAGTCAGCGCTTCCATGGCTGATTTCGTTTTCATGGAAGAAAAGAACGCAAAGCTTTTTGTCAACAGCCCCAACGCGATCCTCGGAAACTACGAGGAAAAATGCGACACGGCCTCTGCGGCATATCAGGCGGCGGAAACAGGCCTTGCGGATTTTGCCGGAAGCGAAGCGGAAGTGATCGGACAGCTCCGGCAGCTGGTTTCTGTCCTTCCTCAGAACAACGAAAGCGACCTGTCCTACGACGTATGCGAGGACGATCTGAACCGGGCTGTCAGCGGAATCGAGGCCCTCTCCGATAAGGCAGAGATGCTGCGGGCGATCTCCGATAACGGCCTCTTTGTGGAAGTGAAGAAGGCCCACGCAACGGAGATGGTCACCGGCTTTATCCGCCTGAACGGCCAGACCGTGGGAGCGGTAGCCAACAACGGCGGAAAGCTCACCCATCTGGGCTGCAAGAAGGCCATTCATTTTGTGAATTTCTGCGACGCCTTCAACATCCCGGTGCTGACCTTGGCGGACGTGGAGGGATTTTCTCAGGAGCCGGCGGATGAGCAGCAGCTGGCAAGAGCCCTGGGCAAGCTGACCTTTACCTATGCAAAGGCCACGGTGCCGAAGGTGACGGTGGTGACCGGCCACGCCTATGGAACGGCGGCGACGGTGATGAACGCAAAGTCCATCGGCGCAGATATGGTATTTGCCTGGGAGGGCGCGGATATGGGACTGATGGATCCGAAGCCTGCAGTAGAGATCCTTTACGGAAAGGAGATCGAGGCGGCAGAGGACCAGGCCGCAAAGAGGGAGGAACTTACGGCCCTTTACCGCAGGACCCAGTCCTCCGCCATGGCAAATGCCCGCAGAGGCTACATCGACGACATCATCGCGCCGGAGGAGACCAGACAGCGCGTCATCGCAGCATTTGAAATGCTGTTTACCAAGAGCGCGGTTTCAGTCAGCAGAAAACACGGCACGGTTTAAGAGGTGAGAGGCATGAAGAGAAAAATAAAGCAGCTTTTCCTCGCCTGCATGCTGGCTGCCGGGCTTTTGACCATGGCCGGCTGTTCTCAGGCGGAGGAGGAGATGGAACCTCTGGATCCGGCTCTGGAGCAGGCCTTAAATCAGGAGGCCCAGCAGTTTCTGGAGCAGATGGCGGCCATGGACGACGAGACCATCGAGGAAAATCTGGAGTATTTTAACCAGGAACAGCTGACGGTTTATGCCTCGGGCCTGAACTCCTGGAAATCCGCGAAAAAAGACCTGGGGGCTTATGAGTCCGTAGAAAGCGCCGTTTCCGTTCCCACGGATGACGGAGGCTATGAGACCACCCTGACCGTAAGCTTTGAGGAACGGGAATGCGAATTCCTCATGGGCAGGGACAGAAAGGGCAATCTGACGGAGATCACCGTTTCCCCGGATTACACCATGGGAGAGGTGATGGCCCAGGCGGCAGGCAATCTGATCGTGGGCATGGGCATGGTATTCGCAGTGCTGATCTTCATCATGCTGATCATCAGCGCCTTCCGTTTCATCCCACAGGATCTTGGAAAGAAAAAGGAAACGGCAGCCCCCAAGCCGGAGACGCCGGCTTTGGCACCGGCGGAAGCTGCTTTGACAGCTCCCCAGGCGGAGGATGAGATCGCCGCAGTGATCGCGGCGGCAGTGGCAGCCTATGAGGCGGAGCAGGGCTCTGGCGCTGCCTGCGGAAACGGACTTGTGGTCCGTTCCATCAGACGGATCTCAAAGGCAAAGAGCAGAAGATAATCAGGAGGAGATAAGAGATGAAAAACTATACAATCACCGTGAACGGAACTGTTTATGAAGTGACCGTAGAGGAAACCGGCAGCGCGCCTGCAGCGGCAGCGCCCAGGGCAGCAGCGCCGGCGCCTGCAGCGGCAGCCCCCAAGGCGGCTCCGGCAGCAGGAGCCCAGGGCAGCGTCAAGGTAGAGGCTCCCATGTCCGGCAAGGTGCTGAGCGTCAAGGCTTCCGTAGGACAGCAGGTAAAGAGAGGAGAGGTGCTCCTGATTCTTGAGGCCATGAAGATGGAAAACGACATCGTAGCCCCCCAGGACGGCACCGTGGCTTCCATCGACTGCGCCGCAGGCGACGCAGTGGACACCGGAGCAGTGCTTGCAACCCTGCGGTAAGGAGCAGACAGTCAGAGACCCTCTGGGGCAGACCCCCTGAGGGCGCAGAATGGAGGAGAACATAAATGGATATAGCTAGTACATTTTCGAATCTGCTTGGGCAGACGGCGTTTTCCAGTCTGACGGTCGGGAACTTCATCATGATCATGGTCGCCTTCGTGTTCCTGTATCTGGCGATCAAAAAGGGATTTGAACCGCTTCTGCTCATTCCGATCGCTTTCGGAATGCTTCTTGTAAATATTTACCCGGATATCATGTATTCCCCGGAGGAGACGCCCAACGGCGTAGGCGGCATGCTGTGGTATTTCTTCCAGCTGGACGAATGGACCATCCTGCCGTCCCTGATCTTTATGGGCGTAGGCGCCCAGACGGACTTTGCGCCCCTGATCGCCAATCCCAAGACCTTTTTAATGGGCGCAGCGGCCCAGTTCGGCATTTACGCGGCATACTTTGTAGCGATCCTGCTGGGCTTTAACGGCAAGGCGGCAGCCGCCATCTCCATCATCGGCGGCGCAGACGGCCCCACCTCCATCTTCCTGGCCAACAAGCTGGGAGAGACGGGACTCCTGGGCCCCATCGCCGTTGCGGCCTATTCCTACATGGCGCTGGTGCCCATCATCCAGCCCCCCATCATGAGGGCTCTTACCACGGAAAAGGAGCGGAAGATCCGCATGGATAACCTCCGTCCTGTTTCCAAGCTGGAGAAGATCCTCTTCCCCATCGTGGTGACCGTCGTGGTATGTCTGATCCTGCCCTCTACCGCACCCCTGGTAGGCATGCTGATGCTGGGCAACCTGTTCAAGGAGTCCGGCGTGGTAAAGCAGCTGCAGGAGACGGCGTCAAACGCCATGATGTTCATCGTGGTGATCCTGCTGGGAACCTCCGTAGGCGCCACCACCTCCGCCGAGGCATTCCTGAATGCGGACACCCTTAAGATCGTGGCCCTCGGCCTCATCGCCTTCGCCTTCGGTACCGCAGGCGGCGTGGTGCTGGGCAAGATCATGTGCAAGCTTTCCGGCGGAAAGATCAATCCGCTGATCGGTTCTGCAGGCGTTTCCGCAGTACCCATGGCAGCCCGCGTTTCCCAGAAGGTAGGCGCAGAGGCTGACCCCACCAACTTCCTGCTGATGCACGCCATGGGCCCCAACGTGGCAGGCGTCATCGGTACGGCAGTGGCAGCGGGTACCTTTATGGCGGTATTCGGCGTAAAGTAATGTGAGAGAATGGAGGAATAAAGCAGATGGCTGAAACAGAAAAAAGACCTGTCAAGATAGTAGAGACCGTCCTGCGGGACGCGCATCAGTCCCTGATCGCGACCCGTATGCCCACGGAGGAGATGCTTCCGATCATCGACAAGATGGATAAGATCGGCTATTACGCAGTGGAGTGCTGGGGCGGCGCTACCTTTGACGCCTCCCTCCGCTTTTTGAAGGAGGATCCCTGGGACAGGCTGAGAAAGCTCAGGGCAGGCTTTAAAAACACAAAGCTGCAGATGCTGTTCCGGGGCCAGAACATTCTCGGATACAACCATTACGCAGACGATGTGGTGGAATATTTCGTGCAGAAATCCGTTGCCAACGGCATCGACATCATCCGGATCTTCGACTGCCTGAACGACGTCAGAAACCTGGAGACCGCCGTCAAGGCCACCAAGAAGGAAGGGGGCCATGCCCAGATCGCCCTGTGCTATACCCTGGGCGACGCCTATACCCTGGATTACTGGAAGGAGCTGGCAAAACGGGTAGAGGATATGGGAGCGGACTCCCTGTGCATCAAGGATATGGCGGGACTTCTGTGCCCCTATCCGGCAGTGGAGCTGGTAAAGGCCCTGAAGGAAGGCACCAGCATCCCCATCGACATCCATACCCACTATACCTCCGGCATGGCGGCCATGACCTACATGAAGGCGGTGGAGGCAGGCGCGGACATCATCGACACCGCATGCTCTCCCTTTGCCCTGGGAACCTCCCAGCCTTCCTCCGAGGTAATGGTCAAGGCCTTCCAGGGAACCCCCTATGACACCGGCCTTAACGTGGACAAGATGACGGAGATCTGCGACTACTTTGAGCCCTATAAGCAGGAGGTGCTGAAGAGCGGCCTTCTGAATCCCAAGGTCATGGGCGTCAACGTCAACACTCTGAAGTATCAGGTGCCCGGCGGCATGCTGTCCAATCTGGTAAAGCAGCTGAACGACGCAGGCAAGGGCGACAAGCTCCAGGAGGTGCTGGAGGAGATCCCCAGAGTCAGAAAGGACTTCGGTGAGCCGCCGCTGGTAACCCCCTCTTCCCAGATCGTGGGAACCCAGGCGGTGATGAACGTGCTGGCAGGGGAGCGCTACAAGATGGTGCCCAAGGAGTCCAAGAAGCTTGCGGCAGGCGAATTCGGCCAGACCGTAAAGCCCATGAATCCGGAGGTTCAGAAGAGGATCCTGGGAGACGAAAAGCCCATTACCTGCCGTCCCGCAGATCTGCTGGAGCCCCAGCTTCCCAAGTTCGAAAAGGAAATGGCCCAGTGGAAGCGCCAGCCGGAGGACGTGCTGTCCTATGCCCTGTTCCCGGCTGTGGCAAAGGAGTATTTCCAGTACCGGGACGCTCAGGACACCGGCATCGACATGACAAAGGCAAAGGACGGCGCTTATCCGGTATAAACAAGACGCCGGAGGAAAGCGAAAAATGCTTTTTTGACAGATACAGTCAGCAGGGCGCAGCGGAAAAATGCTGCGCCCTGTAATTTTTTTGGAGAATCCGGAAAAATATGCTATAATAAAAAACACAACAGAAGGGACGTATCGTTACGGCCTGGAAGAGGCCGTGGGATACCGGTGCTCAGGAACAGGAGGAACGGAAGATGAAGAGAGTCCTGATCGGAAGCTTAACAGCGCTGGCACTGCTGGCAGCCGGAGGCATCAGCACCTTTGCCCATTGCCGGCAGTACGAATACGCCTGCAGCTTTGTGGACGAAAACGGAGACGGCATCTGCGATAACTGGGAGACCTGCGGCCATGGGACCTGTCCCGGGGGCAGGACCGGCGGAGGCCATCACGGCGGCCACGGCCACCATTCCATGGGCGGCGGCAGACATTGCAGCTATTAAAAAGAAACGGATCGCGGGGACATATTTCAAGGAACCATCTGAAATATGTCCCTCCTGTCTGATAACTGGAAGGATATGTTACGGAGGTAGTCAGTGCCAGCAGCAAACAGAAAAACAGGTACAAAAAAAGCGACGGGAAAGACCGGCGCCAAAAAGACCCAGTCCGCCCGGAGCACTGCGAAGCGCAGGCCGGACAAGCGGACCCTGGCAAAGAAAAAGCAGTTTTTCTCCGGGGAGCTGAAGGTGATCGTCACGGCGGCAGTGGGCCTGTTCCTCTTTCTCAGCAACTTCGGCATCATGGGAGAGGTGGGCAACTTTTTTGCCCACATCGAGCTGGGGCTGTTCGGGCTGGCGGGCTATGTGTTCCCGCTGCTGCTGCTTTCGGCAGTGGTGCTGTATGTGAAGAACCAGGGCAGTTTTCTGGCGGTGACAAAGCTTGGGAGCGCTCTTTTGATGATCATCATCCTGAGCGCCCTAGCGCAGTTGCTCTTCGGAAAGGAGCAGGGACTTGATCCGGCGGTCTACTATGGGGAGGCGGTTTCAGGCGCCCTTTCCGGCGGAGCGGTTGGCGGCGTCTGCGCCAGCGCCCTGCGGAGCCTCACCGGTACCATCGGCGCGTACCTGATCCTCATCGTACTGCTGATCATCTGCATGGTATTTGTAACGGAGCGGAGCTTTGTCAGCGCCGCCCGCAGCGGCATGGAGAAAACCGCCCATGCAGCCAGGGAAGGACAGGAATGGGCCAGAGAGGCGGCCCTGGACCACCGTCAGAGACGGGAAGAGGCCAGGGAAAGGCGCAGGGAGAACGCCCGGGGCGTGGACTTTGGCGCCACCCTGTTGGGAGGCGAGGCCGGAGCAGGCAGCCTTTCAGAGGAACGGCTGGCGGACGCCGCAAGGCTTTATGCAGGCTATGGACGGGAGCTGATGGGAGATCAGCCGGGGCTTGCGGACGTGGACGACGGAACAGGACACGGCCCTCTGCGGAAGATCAGCCATGGCCCTCTGGACGATTCCTGCTACGATACCCAGATATTGGGAGACAAGGCGGCTTCTGAAGCGGATTTTTCTACGGATGCCTTTTCCGATGGAACGGTTTCCGAGGAAGGGATGACAGCTTTTTCAGAGCCGGATTATGAGGATGACAGCGTGCCCTTTGAGGAAACGGAGGAGGATGTGTATAAATCCTACCGGTTCGATCAGCAGCGGGAAGGCCTTCGGCTGTCAGAGGCAGGCCACTACGGCTATGCCGCAGGCACCGGCCTTGGAGCCAGGGAATCCCGGCCGGAGCGGGCCGGTATGAACGCCTTCCGCAGACTGGAGGAAGGGGAAACGGCGGCAGCACAGGAAGAGAGGCAGGATATTCCGGAGGAATTTGCGGAGCCGGAGCTTTATGGAGAAACGCCGGAGCCGGAAGCTGCTTCAGAAGAAGACCTGTCCTCTGAGGAGATGGAGGGTGCGGGAACCAGCTTTGGTGAGGTTTCGGGGGATCGTCGGAGCCCGGAAGCGCACCGGACTCCCGAGGATCGTCAGAGCCCGGAAGCCCATCGGATTCCTGAGGAGCACCGGCAGGCAGCTGTTACCGCTTCGGGAAAACCCCTTGAGGATACCTCCTGGGAGGCGGATGAGATTCTGCAGAAAAAGCTGGGCGGAAGCACTTCGGCCCGGGCGGAGGAACCGGCTGCACCGGCAGAACCGAAAAAGGCGGAGGCTCCCACAGCGGCGGAAAACAAGGCGGTGGCCGCCCAGATCCAGCAGAAGGCGGCGGAGCGGCCTCCCTATCAGTTCCCGCCCCTGCGGCTTTTGAAAAAGGGCCCCAGGATGTCCTCCTCCAATCAGCAGGAGCTGCGGGAGACGGCGGCCAAGCTGCAGCATGTGCTTCAGACCTTTGGCGTTGGAGTCAAGGTGACCAACGCCTCCAGAGGCCCTTCCGTCACCCGTTACGAGCTGACTCCGGATGTGGGTGTGAAGGTGTCCCGGATCACCTCCTTGAGCGACGATATCAAGCTGGCATTGGCGGCGGCGGACATCCGCATCGAAGCCCCCATCCCCGGCAAGGCGGCGGTGGGTATCGAGGTACCCAACAAGGACAACTCCATGGTATATTTCCGGGACATCATCGACACGGAGGAGTTCCGGCAGCATAGATCCCATCTGGCCTTTGCCATCGGAAAGGACATCGCCGGAAAGACCGTCATCGGCGATCTGGCGAAGATGCCCCATCTGCTGATCGCAGGCGCTACCGGTTCCGGTAAATCCGTGGGAATCAACACCCTGATCATGTCCCTGCTGTACAAGTCTGCGCCGGAGGACGTGCGGATGATCATGATCGATCCGAAGGTGGTGGAGCTCTCCGTTTACAACGGCATTCCCCATCTGCTGATTCCGGTGGTGACGGACCCGAAAAAGGCGGCCAGCGCCCTGAACTGGGCGGTGGCGGAGATGACCCAGCGCTACAAGAAATTTGCGGAGACAGGGGTCCGGGACCTGAAGGGCTATAATCAGAAAGCCCAGGAGGTGCGCAGCAGGCTTCAGGGACAGACGGAGGCGGAGCTTCCCGCAAAGATGCCCCAGATCGTCATCATCATCGACGAGCTGGCGGACCTGATGATGGTGGCGCCGGGAGAGGTGGAGGACGCCATCATCCGGCTGACCCAGCTGGCAAGAGCTGCGGGTATCCATCTGGTGATCGCTACCCAGAGGCCCTCGGTCAACGTCATTACCGGACTGATCAAGGCCAACGTGCCCAGCCGTATTGCCTTCAAGACTGCCTCCGGAACCGATTCCAGAACGATCCTGGACATGAACGGAGCCGAAAAGCTGCTGGGCTCCGGAGATATGCTGTTCTTCCCCTCAGGGGCTGCAAAGCCCAGCCGCGTGCAGGGCTCCTTCGTCTCTGACGGAGAGGTGCAGGCGGTGGTGGACTTCCTCACCAGCCACGGAGAGGCGGATTACAGCGACGAGATCGGAAACGCCCTTCTGCAGGAGAGCGGAACAGCCTCTGAAGCAGGCGGCGGCAGCGCTTCCGCAGGGGACGAATATTTTGCGGATGCCGGGCGGCTCATCATCGAGAAGGAAAAGGCCTCCATCGGCATGCTGCAGCGGATGTTCAAGATCGGTTTCAACCGGGCGGCCCGGATCATGGACCAGCTGGCGGAGGCCGGCGTGGTAGGCCCGGAGGAGGGTACCAAGCCCAGGAAGATCCTCATGACAAAGGAAGCCTTTGAGGAATTTCTCCGGAGTATGGAATAAAATCTCACCCGTTCAGATGATTTTTTGTCTGAGCGGGTGTTTTTTTGCCGGAAGTATGTTATGATGGAGCCACGAGGAAGCGCCCTTCGAGCGTATCATTATGCTGTGAAGAACACGGCCCGAGTAAGGAAATATCCTTCGGGTGTACCATTATGCCGTGAAGAACACGGCTCAAATAAGGAAAGGGGAATGATTGAGATGGGTTTTAAGAGTGACATTGAGATTGCACAGGAAAACGTCAAGCTGCCGATCAAAGAGGTAGCGGCCCGCTACGGCATCGATGAGGACGAGCTGGAGCTTTATGGAAAATATAAGGCAAAGCTCTCCGACGAGCTTCTGGCCCGCATCGAAAAGAACCCGGACGGAAAGCTGGTGCTGGTAACGGCCATTAACCCGACGCCGGCAGGCGAGGGAAAGACCACCACATCCATCGGTCTGGCAGACGCCATGAACCTTTGCGGACATAAGACCATGCTGGCCCTCCGGGAGCCCTCCCTGGGACCCTGCTTCGGCATCAAGGGCGGCGCTGCAGGCGGCGGCTATGCGCAGGTGGTTCCCATGGAAGACCTGAATCTGCATTTCACCGGCGACTTCCACGCCATCACCTCCGCCAACAACCTGCTGGCGGCCATGCTGGATAACCATATCAATCATGGCAACGCCCTCCGCATCGACACCCGGCAGATCCTCCACAAGCGCTGTGAGGACATGAACGACCGGGCCCTGCGCAGCATCGTCATCGGTATGGGCGGCAAGGCCAACGGCTTTGTACGGGAGGACCATTTCGTGATCACCGTAGCCACGGAGATCATGGCCATCCTCTGCCTGGCAACGGATATGGAGGATCTGAAAAAGCGCCTGGGAGACATCGTCGTGGCCTATAACCTGGACGGCGATCCGGTAACGGCGCGGGATCTCAAGGCGGTGGGCTCCATGGCAGCCCTGCTGAAGGATGCCATCAAGCCCAACATGATCCAGTCCCTGGAGCACACCGGTGCCATCATCCACGGCGGCCCCTTTGCAAACATCGCCCACGGCTGCAATTCCGTGATCGCCACCAAGGCGGCTCTGAAGCTGGCGGACGTAGTGGTGACGGAGGCAGGCTTCGGCGCTGATCTGGGGGCGGAGAAGTTCCTGGACATCAAGTGCCCCAAGGCGGGTCTCAAGCCGGATGCGGTGGTGCTGGTTGCCACCATCCGCGCCCTGAAGTACAACGGCGGCGTGCCCAAGACCGAGCTCAACCAGGAAAATCTGGAGGCTCTGAAAAAGGGCATCGTGAACCTGGAAAAGCACATCGAGAACCTGCAGAAGTACCATGTTCCGGTGGTTGTGACCCTGAACAAGTTTACGGCGGATACGGAAGCGGAGATCAGCTTTGTAAAGAGCTTTGTACAGGAGAGAGGCTGCTCCTTTGCTTACTCCGACGTATGGGCAAAGGGCGGCGAAGGCGGCAGAGAGCTGGCACAGGAGGTCTGGAAGGCCCTTACGGAAAAGAAATCCGAATATGCGCCCCTCTACGATGCAAAGGCTCTGAGCTATGAGGAAAAGGTAGAGACCATTGCCCGGGAAATCTACGGAGCGGATGGTGTCGTATTTGCCCCCAAGGCGAAAAAGGAACTGAAGAAGATCGCGGACATGGGCTATACGGGACTTCCGGTCTGCATGGCCAAGACCCAGTACTCCTTGAGCGACGATCCGGCAAAGCTGGGACGTCCCCAGGGCTTTGAGATCACGGTCAGAGACGCCTACATTTCCGCAGGCGCAGGCTTTGTGGTTTGCCTGACCGGCGACATCATGACCATGCCGGGACTTCCGAAGGTACCTGCAGCAGAGGGCATCGACGTGGTAGACGGAAAGATCACGGGACTTTTCTAAAAAGAAAACAGACGCTTTCAGAGCGAAGAAAAACAAGCAACGCGGCAGGCGGCCAGGCAATACGCCTGCCGCCTACTATTGAGAAATAGCGGAGGAAGAAAAAAATGGACAAGCTTTCGGAATGGCTTTCCGGAATGGAATATCAGCTTTTGCAGGGAGACCCGGAGCAGCCGGTTTCCGAGGTGGTCTACGATTCCAGAAAGGCCGCCCCCAATACGGTATTTGTCTGCATGACAGGCACCAGGACCGATTCCCACAATTTTATACCGGAGGTCTATGAAAAGGGCTGCAGGGCCTTTGTGGTGGAAAAGGACCGGCAGCAGCTGATGGAGGAAAATCCGGAGGCAGCAGCGGTGCTTTTCGGGAAGGCGCAGAAGGAGCCGGGAGGACAGCAGGAAGAGGCTTTTGGAAAACAGCCTGCGGTGATCCGGGTGGAAAACGCCAGACATGCCCTGGCGCTGCTGTCTGCGGCCCGTTTTTCCTTCCCGGCCCGCAGGATGACTATGATCGGCATTACCGGCACCAAGGGCAAGACCACCACGGCAGCCCTGCTGAAATCCATTCTGGAGCACTGCGGGAAAAAGGTGGGCCTCATCGGCACCAACGGCTGCGAGATCGCAGGGGTTCATTACAATACCAACAACACGACGCCGGAGAGCTATGAGCTGCACCAGCGCTTTGCTCAGATGCTGGAGGCAGGCTGCGAATACGCGGTGATCGAATGCTCCTCCCAGGGCTTCAAGATGCACAGGACGGACGGCATCCTGTTTGACTACGGCCTGTTCCTGAACATCAGCCCGGACCACATCGGCCCCTTAGAGCACAAGGATTTTGCGGAATACTTAAGCTGCAAGGCAAAGCTCTTTACCCAGTCCAAAACCGGCGTCATCAATCTGGACGATCCCCACGCCCGGGAGATCATGGCAGGGGCTTCCTGCAGGTTCTATACCTATGGCATGAACCCGCCTGCGGACCTCTGGGCAAAGGAGCCGGAGTATCTTGCGGAAAAGGACTTTTTCGGCATCCGCTTCCAGACCGAAGGCCTTCTTTCCGGCGCATACCGGCTGTCCCTTCCGGGAGAGTACAATATCTCCAATGCCCTGGCGGCCCTTCTGGTCAGCAGCCTACTGCAGCTGCCGGACAGCAAAGTGGCGGAGGCCCTCAGCCAGATCCGGGTAAAGGGCCGGATGGAGATCGTCTATCAGTCGGAGAAATTCCAGATGCTGGTGGACTACGCCCACAACGAAGCCAGCATGGAAAATCTGCTGAAGGCCCTGCGGCACTATAAGCCCGGACGGCTGGTGGTGGTATTCGGCTGCGGCGGAAACCGTTCCGTGGAACGGCGGACCGGCATGGGCGCTGCGGCGGCCCAGCTGGCAGACCATACCATCCTGACAGCGGACAATTCCCGGTTTGAACGCACGGAGGACATCATCGCGGATATCCGGAAGGCATACCTTGCGGCAGGAGGAAGCCAGGAGGCCCTGCAGGAGATCCCGGATCGCCGGGAGGCAATCCGCTATGCGGCGGCCCATGCGGAACCGGGAGACCTGATCGCCGTCATCGGAAAGGGACACGAGGATTACCAGGAGGCGGAGGGAAAACGGGTGCATTTCTCCGACCGGGAGGAGATCCTGGAGGCAGTGAAGCTGCTGGAAAAATAAAACAGAAAACAGATCATCCTTTCAACAAAAAAGGATGAAGGTGTTTTTGAAGGGATCGTCTCCGGCGGCAGTTCAAGCGGCGGAAAGGCGGTCCCTTCCCCATATGGAAATGTCAAAGCGGAGGGCGGTCCCTTCCCCGTAGGGAGATGTCAGAAATGTATGGAGACCCCCACGAAAATATTGACACAAAGTCATAATGGAATTATAATTTTCCATATTGTTTTATGCACTTTTACAAAATAATCAGACACAAAGGGGAAACGAGATGAAAAAGGCAATGAAGGCCGGACTGACAGGGCTCCTGCTTTCCCTGGCTGCATCCTCCGCGGTGCTGGCGGGTGAGGCGGCTCCTTCCGTGATCTACAGCGGCAGCGCCGGGGTAGAGGAACCGGGTCCCGGCACCAGCCGGTGGATCCAGGATGACCGGGGCTGGTGGTTCCGGCATGACGACGGCGGCTATACCAGCGGCGGCTGGGAGCAGATCGGCGGCAAGTGGTATTGCTTCGATCAGGAGGGCTACATGCTGGCAGAGACCTGGGTGGATGGCGAAGAAGGAAAGCGCTACCGCTTAGGCGCAGACGGCGCCATGCTCACCTCCCAGGAGATCGAGGTGGATGGTCAGAAATATACCATCGAGGAGGATGGCAACGCCGTGGCCCAGGCACCGCCCAAATCAGAGGCGGAGCTGCAGGCGGAGGCCATCGCAGCCAATATCGTGGGACAGATCACCAACAGCAGCATGTCAAAGCCCCAGAAGGCCAACGCCATCTACAACTGGGTCCGGGGCAGCATGACCTATTCCCACAGCGGCCCCAAGGGGGATCCGGCGGAGGCAGCGCTTTACGGCTTCCGGCGGGGATACGGAAACTGCTATGAATACTACGCCATGTCCAAATATCTTCTGGAGGCGGCGGGAATGCCCAACATCATGGTCACCAGAGCCTCCGACGGAGATCATTTCTGGAACCTGGTGAACGTGGACGGCGCCTGGTATCATTTTGACACCACCCCAAGGCGTACCGGCGGCAGATGGTGCCTTGTTACCACAGGAACCTTAAGAGGCACCTGGGGCGCTCACAATTTCGACGTAGCGGCTTATCCGCAGACCCCATAAGGGGAGGACAGGCTGCATGGAGGAACAGAGAGAAAAGAAAAACCCGCCTGTTTCCGGGGCAGGCATCCTGCGGATGCTGCTGATCCTGTTTCTGGCGGCGGCAGCGTTTCTGTTTTTCGCCCAGCGGATCCTGATGCCAAAATATACCGGCAGCGTCATCGAGGGCTGTTTTACGGAGGAATATTACCGGGAGGAATATCCCCATGAGCTTCTGATCATCGGAAACTGCGAGTCCTATGAGAACATTTCCACCATGGAGCTCTGGGAGGAATATGGCATCACCTCCTTTATCCGGGGAAATTCCAATCAGCTGATCCCCCAGTCCTATTATCTGCTGCGGGAGGCGCTGGAGTATGAGACCCCGAAGGTGGTGCTCCTCAATATCCAGGCCATGACCATCCCGGAGCAGGACACGGAAAGCTACAACCGTATGGTGTTTGACGGTATGCGCTGGTCCAAAAACAAGCTTGAGGCGATCCTGGAGACCAAAATGGAGGAGGAGCATCTGACGGAATACCTGTTTCCGCTGCTCCGCTATCATGACCGGTGGAAGGAGCTTACGGCAGAGGATTTCCGGTATGCCTTTCAGGAAAGGCCGGAGAGGAGCTACAACGGCTACTATCTGCGGGCGGACATCCGTCCCTATACGGAATTCCCGGCAGAACGGAGAAAGCCGGATTATACCTTTCCGGAGAATAACTACGAGTATCTGGACAGGATCGAAGCTCTGTGCCGGGAAAAGGGCATTGCCCTTGTGCTGATGAAGGCCCCGAGCCTTTATCCGGAGTGGCCGGAGCCCTACGAGGAGCAGGTGGAGGCCTATGCAAAGGAACACGGGCTTTTGTACCTGAACACGCTGGAGGAGGCGGAGGCCATCGGACTGGATTTTTTCACGGACACCTACGACGAGGGACTGCATCTCAATGTATACGGCGCGGAAAAGGTCTCCCAGTGGCTTGGCCCGATCCTTAAGGAACGGTACGGGCTTTCAGACCAGCGGAGCGACAGCCGGGTGGCGGCGGTTTACAACGAGAAGCTGGACCGGTACGAGGCGGAAAAAGAGGCTCAGCGGAAAGAATTCGAGGAGCTGGGCTATATCAGCAAATTTCAGAACGATTGAGGAAACGAACATATCACAAAGGGAGGTTAAAGATATGAAACTTATGAAAAAAATGGCGTCGGCGGCAGCGGCAATGCTCATGGCATCTGCAATGATCTTCAGCGCATATGCGGCCCAGAAGACCGCTTATCAGTTCACCTACAACGAGAAGCAGGTAACGGTGGGCCAGGATGCAGACGATGCTCTGAAGCTCCTGGGAAAGGCAGAGGATGAGAAAACGCTGAACAACTGCGCGGCAGGAAACGGCGCTGCCAAGGATATGGCTTATATGTACAAGGATTTCGATCTGACCGTCAGCACCAATGAAAAGGGCAAGGAGATCGTCTGGGATATCAACTTCAAGACCGACAAGGTCCAGACCGAGGAAGGCCTGAAGATCGGCGATACCCCCGCAAAAGTAAAACAGCTTTATCCTTCCGCTAAGGAGAACTACGGCCTCTATACCGCAACCCTGGGCAATACTCAGGTGATCGTCGACTGCGGCATGAAGAACGATAAGGTAGTGGGAATCTCCTATCAGTACTACGAAGCGAAGTAAGAGATCGCACAAGGGGAGCTGCCTTTTTGGGGCGGCTCCCTTTTTTGCAGACAGGCAGGTGAACAGGCATGAGAGAACTGGAATTTCCTTTTGACCCCAATGAGATCCTGAAGCGGAAAAAGCAGCTGAGACGCAGGCTTCTGGAAAAGGGGGAAACCAGGATCAAAAAGCGGATCGCCATACTGGGCGGCTCCACCACCCATGACATTATGCTGGTGCTGGAGCTTTTTCTGCTGAATGACGGCATCGAGCCGGAATTTTATGAATGCGAATACGGAAAATACTGGGAGGACGTGATGTTCGATAACCCGGAGCTCAGGGACTTTGGGCCGGAGCTGGTATATATCCACACCTCCCTGAGAAACATCCCAGAAACCGCCTTTCCGGCGCTGCCGGATACCAAGGAGGCGGTGGAGGAAAAGCTTGCGGAGCGGATGAACCATTTTACAGTGCTCTGGGACAAGCTGCTTACGGAATATCACTGCGCCGTGATCCAGGACAATTTTGAAAAGCCCTACTACCGGCTTCTGGGAAATATGGACGGCTGGGACTTTAGGGGCAGGACCCATTTTGCGGCGGAGCTGAACCGGCGTTTCGGAGCGTATGCCCAGACCCACGAAAATTTCTATATCAACGACGTGGACTGGCTTTCCGCCGACTACGGTCTGAGCCGGTGGGATGATCCCTCCTACTGGCACATGTACAAATACAGCCCGGCGGTTCCGGCGATTCCCTATCTGGCAAAAAGCGCCGCCGCCATCATCAAGGCGGTTTACGGCAAGAACAAAAAGGCTCTGGTGCTGGATCTGGACAACACCCTCTGGGGCGGCATCGTGGGAGACGACGGGCCGGAGAACATCGAGATCGGCATGGAAACGGGCATGGCTGAGATCTACACGGAATTCCAGCGGTATCTCAAGGCCCACAAGGATCTGGGCATCCTGCTTACGGTGGATTCCAAAAACGAAATGGAAAATGCCCTGGCGGGCCTGTCCCGGGAGGACAGCGTGCTCCGGCCGGAGGATTTCCTTTTGATCAAGGCCAACTGGGAGCCCAAGGACCGGAATGCCCTGGCCATCGCCCAGGAGCTTAACATCGGCAGCGATGCCCTGGTGTTCGTGGACGATAATCCGGCGGAACGGCACATCGTCCGGGAGCAGCTTCCCGGAGCGGCGGTGCCGGATATTTCCGAAGGGCAGACGCCCCTTCCGGAGCAGTACGTCCGCATCCTGGACCGGTCCCAGTTCTTTGAACCGGTGCGGATATCCGGGGACGACCTCAGGCGGGGAGAGATGTACGCCCAAAATCTGAAGCGAAAGGCGGCGGAGGCCTCCTTTGCAGATTACGGCGACTATCTGCGCTCTCTAAAGATGGAGGCGGAGATTGCAGCCTTTGCTCCCATGTATATGGGGCGTATCGCCCAGCTGACCAATAAGTCCAACCAGTTCAACCTCACCACCCGGCGCTTTACCCAGCCGGAGATCGAGGAGATGGCCCAGGACAGCCGCTATGTGACCCTCTACGGCAGGCTTTCCGACAAATTCGGAGATAACGGCGTGGTGGCGGTGACCGCAGGCAGGCTCCTGGAACCGGAGGCGGGCCAGGAAGCGGCGGATACGCTGGATATTTTCCTCTGGCTGATGAGCTGCAGGGTGCTGAAGCGGGGCATGGAGGACGCCATGCTGGACGCCCTGGCAGTGACCTGCCGGAAGCGGGGCCTTCGGAGGCTTGTGGGCCATTATTATCCCACGGCCAAAAACCGCATGGTAAAAGATTTTTATCAGGAAATGGGCTTTACGCTCCTTTCCGAGGATGAGGAAGGCAACAAGACCTATGAGCTGCTGCTTTCCGGCTATCAGGACAGGAATCAGGCGATCTCCCTGAGAGAAGGGCCGGAGACATAACTGCAGCAGAGATACAAAGGCCGGAAGCCAGGCTTCCGGCAAAGAACGATCAAAAGGGATGGTAGAGTATGAGCAGAGAAGAGGTTTTTCAGAAATTAAACGAGGTATTCCGGGAGGAATTTGACGACGAGGAGATCGTGGTAAGGGAGGACACCACCGCAAAGGATATCGAGGGCTGGGACAGCCTGGAGCATATTGATCTCATCGCCGCGGTGGAGGACGCATTTTCCGTGCATTTTTCCATGGCGGAGGTGACCTCCATGAAGAACGTGGGGGAAATGGCTGACAGGATCATGGAAAAGATGTAAGGCAGGAAGGGTATCATGAGCTATACAAGCTATGGATTTCTAATGCTGGTGCTGATCTCCTTGCTGCTGTATTACAGCTTCCGGGGAAGATTTCAGAATCTGGTGCTGCTTTTTGCCAGCATCCTTTTCATCCTGTGGGCAGGCGGGCTTTCGTCCCTGTTTTTCATCGCCCTGTCGGCTGCCATCAGCTTTCTTGCGGGAATTGCCATGGACCGGGCGCAGGCGGGCAGGAAAAAAGCCGTGTATGTGCTGGCCATGCTGGCCCAGGGCGGCATGCTGGCGGTGTTCAAGTACCTGAATTTTCCAGGCTATACCATGCTGGCCCTTCACGAGCTGCGGGGCCTGGAATACGAATTTACTGCCATGGAGCTTGCTGCGCCCCTGGGGATCTCCTTTTACGCCCTGATGCAGATGGGCTACCTGACGGACGTTTACTGGGGACGGATCCCCCATGCGTCGTCTCCAGTTTCCTATGGGGTCTTTTCATCCCTGTTCCTGCATATCATACAGGGACCCATCGACCGCTACGGACAGCTCGCAGGGCCCCTTTCGGAACGGCGGCGCTTCCAGGCGGAAAACCTGCTGAACGGCCTGACCCGGCTTCTGTGGGGCCTCTTTAAAAAGCTGGTGCTTTCGGAGCGGCTGGCGGTATTCGTCAATGGGATCTACGGGGATCTGGAGGTCTATAACGGAAGCTATCTGGTCTTTGCGGCTATCTGCTACAGCCTGCAGCTTTATACGGATTTTTCCGGCTGCATGGATATGGTGTTGGGAACCGGAGAGCTCTTTGGCATCCGGCTTACGGAAAATTTCAAACAGCCCTTTTTCTCTCGCTCCGATGCGGAGTTCTGGCGGCGCTGGCACATTTCCCTGGGCAACTGGTTCCGGGACTATCTCATGTATCCCTTGCTTCGGACCGAGGCCTTCAAGCGCCTTGGAAAGTTCGGGAAAAAGCTCTTCGGCAAAAAGCAGGGAAAGAAGCTGCCCCTGTGCGTCGGGCTTTTCATCGTGTGGTTCCTGTTGGGTCTCTGGCACGGCGGCATGTGGACCTTCATCATCGGCTCCGGCCTTCTGCACTGCACCTACATGATCCTTGCGGAGATCTTTGAGCCGGCCTTCCAGCGCTTCTATAAGGCCACGGGCCTGGATCGGGAAAACCGTATCTGGCGCGCCTTTCAGATGCTCCGGACCTTTGTGCTGGTAAGCGCAGGCTTTGTGTTCTTCCGGTCGGATTCCCTCACCATGGCCTTTCAGATCTTCCGGGGCATGGGAACGCCCAACGGAGGACTGTTTACAGCCGAGGGCTTCTGGGAGCTTGGCATGGCCCCGGCGGACCTTTGGGTGCTGGTGCTGGGACTTCTGCTGCTCTTTGCCGTATCCAGGAAGCTGGAGCAGACGGAGGAGATCGCCTCTGTGGGAATGGAAGAGGGCAGGGACCAGGCTTCCTTCGGGGAGCGGCTTCTGGCAGTCCCCCTGCACCGGGCAGTGTTTGCAACAGCCCTCTTTCTGATGGTCGTGCTGTGGGGCTTTTACGGACAGGGCTATGACGCGGCTTCCTTTATCTATTCCAGATTTTAATATGACGCGAGGAGGATTATGAACAAAAAGGATCAGACAGAGCTGAAAAAGCAGTTTAACAGAAAGCAGAAGTGCATCGCACGGATCTGCGGCTGCTATCTTGATATCGACGGAAACAAAAAGCTGACCTACGGCACCAATTTTCTGAACATTCCGGAGGAAGAGGACCTGAAGTACATGAAGATCCTTTCCTCCGTGATCTCCGGAAGGTTGGGACGGCAGCTTCACAACTGCGCCTACGATACCCGGGAGGAAATGCACGGGGATATGCACAGGCTCCTGATGGGGCTGCGGGATTCGGAGCTTAAGGATGAAAATCTGCTGGAGCTTTTTTACGACAGGATGATCGAACAGCTCCATAAGGAGAGCAATTACCTGATCCTGCTGGCCTACGGGGCCTACGACGTGCCGGTAAAGGGAGAGGACGGCTTTACCCAGCAGGGAGAGTCGGACACGGTGTACCGGTATCTGATCTGCGCGGTATGTCCCGTGAACCTGGCGGACAGCGCCTTAAGCTACAACGAGGCCCACAACAGCATCGAAAGCCGTTTCCGGGACTGGATCGTAGACATGCCGGAACGGGGATTTCTGTTCCCTGCCTTTACGGACCGGGCACCGGATATCCATACCCTGATGTACTATGTGAAAAAAAGCGCCATGCTGGAGGAAAGCTTCCTGACGGATACCTTCGGCCTGGCGGAGCCTGTTCCGGACAAGGCGGAAAAGGAAGCCTTTCACGAGCTGCTGAGCGAGATCTCCAGAGAAGACAAGGTAGGCCTTGATGTGGTGAACGGCATCCATGAGGAGCTGGCCAGGGAGCTGGAGGCTCATCAGGAGGACGCGGTTCCCTTTGAGCTTTCCAAGGGAGAGCTGAAAAACGTGCTGGAGCGGGGCGGCATGGACGTTTCCGCCTGCAGCGAGTTCGACGAGCTGTACCGGGAATGCTGCGGAGACCGGGGCCTGACTGCGGAAAATATCGTGCAGCACAAAAAGCTGGATATCCGCATCCGGAACATCCGCTTGAGCGTCCCCCAGGAAGAAGCGGGATTTCTGGAGACCCGCATCGTAGACGGAAAGAAATGCCTGGTGATCACCGCTGACGACGATATGACCGTAAACGGCGTGCCGGTGGATATCCGGTAAACTGCGCTGCGGACTGGACAGATCCATCAGAAGCCTTTATGATAGAAGCAGAAAACTTTGCAGAAGGAGGAGAGGAAACATTATGGAAGCCTTTCATGGAATTTCCCCGGAGCTGATCGGAGAATACGCAAAAAAATATGAGGAAAGCCCGCTTTGCCGGGCCATGACCAACGCCCTTTATAACGAGTCCGTAAAGGACGCGGCCTTCTGTCACGGCGGACTGGCAAGGGCTCAGCATGCCTTTTCCATCGATCTGCCCACCCTGCCGGTGACGAACCAGAAATCCAGCGGACGCTGCTGGATCTTTTCGGCACTGAACGTGCTGCGGGAGGTCGTGGCGAAAAAGTGCAAGCTGGAGCAGTTCGAGCTGTCCCAGAACTATATGGCCTTCTGGGATAAATTTGAAAAGGCCAACTACATGCTGGAAAGCGTGCTGTCCCTGCTGGATAAGCCGGTGGACGACCGGGTGCTGTGCCAGGTGCTGGAGACAGGCGTGCAGGACGGCGGCCAGTGGGATATGTTCGTGAACCTGGTGGAAAAATACGGCGTGGTGCCCAAATCCGCCATGGAGGAAACCTGGCAGAGCAGCAACACCAGGGATATGAACCAGCTTCTGAACACCAAGCTGCGCCGCTGCGCGGCCCTGCTCAGGAAGGCATCCAGAGAGGGCGGAGACCTTGTGGCCATGAAGGAGGCCATGATGGAAGAGGTATACCGGCTTCTGTGCATGTGCTTTGGCGTTCCCCCCAAGACCTTCGATTTCGAGTATACCGACAAGGACAAGGAGTACCATATCCACAAGGACCTGACGCCCTTTACCTTCTACAAGGAATATGTGGGACTGAATCTGGCGGAGGATTACGTCAGCATCATCAATTCCCCCACGGAGGACAAACCCTTCCACAAGACCTATACCGTGGACTATATCGGCAACGTGGCGGAGGGCCGTCCGGTGCGCTATTACAATCTGCCCATGGAGGAACTGAAGGCCCTGATCGTCCGGCAGCTTTCCGACGGCGAGCCGGTATGGTTCGGCAGCGACGTGGGACACTGCGGCGAGCGGAAGATGGGCATCTGGAGCACCGAGTGCTATGATTTTGACGGCACCTTCGGCATGGAATTCGGCATGGAGAAGGGCGACCGGCTGGACCTTCGGGAGAGCGCCATGAATCACGCCATGGTGATCACAGGCGTTACCCTGGACGAGGAGGGCGTTCCCACCAAATGGAAGATCGAAAACAGCTGGAGCGATGAAAACGGCGTCAAGGGCTACTATCAGATGAGCGCCGGCTGGTTCGACCAGTTCGTGTACCAGGCGGTGATCAACCGGAAGCATCTGACCGAGGAGCAGTGCCGGGAGGCTGCGGCAGAGCCCAAGCACCTGAATCCCTGGGATCCCATGGGGACCCTGGCGGATTAAGTTTTTTCAGGAAAGCTTGTTGAAGCCGGATTTGTTTTCTGATATGATATATCCAAAATGAGACGCCTTACCGGCGTCTCTTCCTGCCGCAGGAAACGGCAGAGATCACGATAAAGGAGAAGCCATGACGAACAAAAACACCACTGACGAGATGGTCCTCGTGCTGGACTTCGGCGGCCAGTACAATCAGCTGATCGCCCGCCGGGTCCGTGAGTGCAATGTTTATTGCGAGGTGCATCCCTCCACCATGTCCCTGGAGGAGATCCGGGCCATGAACCCCAAGGGCATCATCTTCACCGGCGGACCGAACTCCGTTTATCTGGAGGAATCCCCCCATGTGGATCCTGCCATTTTTGAGATGGGCATCCCGATCCTGGGCATCTGCTACGGTTCCCAGCTCATCGCATACACCCTGGGCGGCAGAGTAGAGACGGCCCCCACCTCAGAATACGGAAAGACGGAAACGACCTTTGACAAGAGCTCCGTCCTGTTCCGGAATGTGCCGGAAAAGGACGTGGTATGGATGAGCCATACGGACTATATCGCAGCGGTGCCGGAGGGTTTCCGCGTTACGGCCCATACCCAGGTATGCCCCTGTGCAGCCATGGAATGCCCGGAGCGGAAGATTTACGCCACCCAGTTCCACCCGGAGGTCAATCATACCGTTCACGGCTTTGAGATGCTTAGGGCCTTCGTGCTGGATGTCTGCGGCTGCAGCGGCAGCTGGAAGATGGACGCCTTCGTGGAAAACACCATCCAGGAGATCCGGGAGCGGGTCGGAAACGGCAAGGTGCTCTGCGCCCTGTCCGGCGGCGTGGACAGCTCTGTGGCCGCAGTGCTGCTGTCAAAGGCAGTGGGCAAGCAGCTGACCTGTGTTTTCGTGGATCACGGACTGCTCAGGAAAAACGAGGGGGATGAGGTGGAGGCCGTATTCGGCCCCGAAGGCCCCTATGATCTGAACTTCATCCGGGTCAACGCCCAACAGCGTTTCTATGACAAGCTGAAGGGCGTGGAGGAGCCGGAGCAGAAGCGGAAGATCATCGGTGCGGAATTCATCAACGTATTCGAGGAGGAAGCCAAGAAGATCGGCGCGGTGGATTACCTGGTGCAGGGAACCATCTATCCGGACGTCATCGAGTCAGGCCTCGGCAAGAGCGCCGTCATCAAGTCCCATCACAACGTGGGCGGCCTGCCGGATCATGTGGATTTCAAGGAGATCATCGAGCCTCTGCGGATGCTTTTCAAGGATGAGGTGAGAAAGGCGGGTCTGGAGCTTGGCATTCCCGAGTATCTGGTATTTCGTCAGCCCTTCCCGGGACCTGGCCTTGGCATCCGGATCATCGGAGAGGTGACTCCGGAAAAGGTAGCCATGGTGCAGGACGCCGACTACATCTACCGGGAGGAGATCGCAAAGGCGGGTCTGGACAAGCAGATCAGCCAGTATTTTGCGGCTCTTACCAACATGCGTTCCGTAGGCGTCATGGGGGATTTCCGGACCTACGACTATGCGGTGGCGCTGCGGGCCGTTGTCACCAGCGACTTCATGACCGCCACGGCAGCGGACATTCCCTACGAGGTGCTGCAGCGGGTGATGACCCGTATCGTCAACGAGGTAAAGGGCGTCAACCGGGTAATGTACGACCTGACCAGCAAGCCGCCGGGAACGATTGAGATGGAGTAAGGAAAGACAGAAAATGAAAACGAAGAGCGGGAAGGTCTAACTACCTTTCCCGCTCTTTTTTCGTACTCATGTTACAAAATCATTGCCGCTAGGAACAGCGATAATGTCTTCCAAAATTGATTTCATCTTAAAGTTGCGACGCAAACGCCGTAACTTTAAAGTAAAAGTTTTGCAGTCCCCTTGATGATTTTATTATTTCGTGGTAACATTTATCTTAAAGTAACAACGTATTCGTCGCAAGTACGAGGTGACTGATATGATTAAACGAGATTTTTATCTGAATCGTATGATTCATAATATGTGGAACGGCGAAGTGAAGGTCATCACCGGTATTCGCCGCTGCGGCAAGTCGGTTTTGTTGTTTGATCTGTTCTATGAGTATCTTCTCTCCCAGGGCGTTAGGGAAGATCATATCATAAAAATCGAATTGGATCAAAGGCGTTTCTATAAGTTCAGAAATCCGATTACCTTATGTGAATATGTAGAAGCCCTTGTCACACAGAAGAAAGAAGAGAAGTTCTTTCTTTTTATCGATGAAGTTCAACTCACTGTGCGAGTGATCGACAAAGAAAACGGCGGGATCGAGGTTTCCATTTATGATATGCTGAACGAGCTGAAAGCTTATAAGAATTTGGATGTCTATGTGACGGGCAGCAATTCGAAAGGCTTGTCAAGGGACATTGCCACGGAGTTTCGTGGCCGTGCGACTCAAGTGCATGTGTTCCCGCTTTCCTTTGAAGAATTTTACGCTTATGTGGGCGGTGATGAGCGAAAGGCGCTGGACGCCTATATGCTTTATGGCGGGATGCCCCGCCTGTTGGCAATGTCGGATGAAAAAGACAAGAAGGATTACCTGAACGCGCTGTACAGCGAACTGTATGTAAAGGATATTGTTGAGCGAAATGGCATTGAACGTGAGGATATTCTGAATGATATTCTTGATTTTCTTGCTTCACAGATCAGCTCTCTGACCAATCCTACAAATATTGCCAATGCGTTGAGCAGCATGAAAAACGAAAAGATAAATCCCACGCTGGTATCAAACTATGTGCAGCACATCATCGACTCGTTCCTTGTTTCAATGGCGAAGCGATACGATGTGAAGGGAAAGACGTATTTTAAGTATCCGAACAAATATTATTATACGGATATCGGCCTTCGTAACGCAAGGCTTAATTACCGCCAATATGACCCCGGTCACATTATGGAAAACATTATCTATAATGAGCTTTTGCGCCGAGGATATTCTGTTGACGTGGGCGTTGTAGTAGATCGTACCGGCGGAGCAAACACGCAAAAGGAAATTGACTTTGTCGTCAATGATGCAGATAAGAAAATCTATATTCAGTCAGCATTTCAGATGGATACCGAAAAAAAGGAAGCCTCAGAGCTGAAATCCTTGATATTGACAAAGGACTTTTTCAAAAAGATCATCGTCCGCATGGACATTCCTCACAACTTCTACGATGACAACGGTATTTTTCATTGTAACTTGATCGACCTGCTCCTTGGCCGGGTGGAGTTGTTTTGACCGACAAGTTTTGCGGATTAAAACCGCTTTCACGAACACAAAAACGGCAGGGACTCGCTCCCTGCCGCTTTCTCTGACTGCATTTCTTATTTTTTATCAAAGAGTCCCTTAAGTCCCTCCAGTTTGCCAAGCTGCTCTTTCAGCTCGCCCATATCCGGAAGATTTTCCGTCAGGGCCTCCGCCTTAACGTTTTTCATCAGGTTTTCGATACCGTCCTTCAGACCATTGAGATTGCTAAGATCCATGTTTATTACCACCTTTCATTGCCTGCCGTGTGTTCACGGCGCAGGATCTTCCATGGGAGATCCGTTTTTCTTACAGATAAAATATGCTATACCGGTACGATTTTTGCAATCTTTATCCACCTGCCTTGTGTTATAATAGACGCATAATGCAGAAGGAGGGCTTATGTACAGAAAAGCAAAACTCACCGACAGCCTGGCGGTATACGAGCTGATCTGCGACCTGGAGGGCGTGATGCTTTCCTATGAAAAATTCTACGATATCCTCAACGAACAGCTTCAGGACCGGCAGCACTATTATTTCCTGGTGTGCCAGGAAGAAGACCGGATCGTCGGCCTTTTGAATCTGCGCTTTGAGCGGCAGCTGCATCACGCGGGTCCCGTGGCGGAGATCACGGAGTTCTATGTTTCGCCGGACAAGAGAGGCCAAGGCATTGGCAGGGAGCTGTTCGAAAAGGGGCTGGCTCTGGCAAGGGAATTCGGCTGCAGGCAGCTGGAGGCGGACTGCAATCAAAGCCGCAGGGATGCCCATGGCTTTTATGAAAAAAGAGGTATGAAAAATACCCATTATAAATTCACCATGCCCCTGACGGCCGCAGGGGAGACGGACTGAGGAAAACAGGGAGGCAGCTTGAGGGATCGGGAAATCAGCATATCCTGTGAAACGGGAATCATCACCTATCATCTGGAGCGGAAGCGGGTCAAAAATCTGAATCTCCGGGTCCGCCGGGACGGACAGGTCTTTGTTTCTGCTGCGCCCATCGTTCCCATCGGAAGAATCAACGCCTTCGTCATGGAAAAAGCAGCCTTTATCCGCAGGGCTCAGGAACGGTTTGCCCGTATGGAGCAGAAGACGGAGCGTCCGCTTCCGGAGATCAGCGACGAGGCCTGTCGGGCCGCCTTTACTGAAATCATGGAACGGGTGTATCCGGCGTTTCAGGCCTACGGGATCCCCATGCCCGCATTGCGGATCCGGAATATGAGATCCCGTTGGGGCTCCTGCCTTTATGGAAAGGGCATCATTACCCTCAATAAGCAGCTTGCGAGAAAACCGGAGGCCTGCATCGAATATGTGGTGGTACATGAATTTTGCCATTTTCTGGTGCCGAACCATTCCAGGGATTTTTATGCCCTGCTGTCCAGGCATCTGCCGGATTGGAAGGAGCGGAGGGATCGTCTGAACCGGGAGGAGCCGGAGACGGAGCAAAGCCAGGAGAGCGGGCAGCGCGCCGGAACAGGAACCCAGAATGAAAGCCCGGAACGAATCGACAGTTGAGAAACCCGGAACAGACTGACAGAAGAGGAACAGAATAGGAAGACAGAAGGAAGATGAGATACGAAAACCCCTGTGAGGGAATATTTATGGACCGCCCCAACCGTTTTATCGCCCACGTGGAGATCGGAGGCAGGCAGGAAACGGTGCATGTGAAAAATACGGGAAGATGCCGGGAGCTTTTGCTGCCGGGCCGCCGGGTGGTGCTGAACCGCTCCGGCAACCCCAAAAGAAAGACCGCCTATGATCTCATCGCCGTGGAAAAGCTGGGGCTGGGCCTTGTGAACATCGACAGCCAGGCTCCCAATCAGGTGATGAAGGAATGGCTTTCGGACCAGGAGTTTGACTGCCTCCGTCCGGAGTATTCCTTTGGCGCCTCCCGCATCGATTTTTATATGGAGCGGCAGGGAAAGCGCTACCTGATGGAGGTGAAGGGCTGCACTCTGGAGATAGACGGGGTGGGATATTTTCCAGACGCCCCTACGGAGCGGGGCGTCAAGCATCTCCGGGAGCTGATCCGGGCAGCAGGAGAGGGGTATCTGGCCAGCGCCGCTTTCGTGATCCCCATGGAAGGAGTCACCAGGGTACTGCCCAATGTCAAGACCCATCCGGCCTTTGGTGAGGCGCTTTGGGAGGCGGAGGCAGCCGGAGTCCGCATCCTGTATTTTCCCTGCAAGGTGGAAGCAGGCAGCCTTGTGATCGACAGGGAACTGACTGCCAGGCTCAATCCGCCGGTGCAGGGGTGGTGATCTGCGGGAAATCAAAGCCGGAAGGGAGAAAAACAATGTTCAGAGAAATGAGAAGATTCAAGCAGCAGCTTTCAGAAGAGGAGTGCAGGCATATTTTAAAAACGGAGAAACGGGGAGTCCTGGCGGTGAATGGAGACGGGGGTTATCCTTATACTATCCCCATCAACTATATTTATGAGGAAGAAAGCGGAAAGATCTATTTTCACGGGGCAAAAGAGGGGCATAAGATCGATGCCCTGCTGCGGGACCCGAAGGCCTCCTTCTGCGTTTACGACCATGGCTACCGGCAGCTGGGAGACTGGGCCTATACCGTAAAGAGCGTGGTGGTCTTCGGAAGGCTGCGGATGCTGGAGGACCGGGAGGAGATGATCGAGCTGTCGCGGCGGCTTGGAAGAAAGTATTATCCGACGGAAGAGGAGCTGGAAGCAGAGATCGCTCATTCCGGTAAGCGGGTGCAGATCCTGGAGCTTGCCATGGAGCATATGACCGGGAAGCTGGTGCACGAAAAATAAAAGGGGGCTGCCGCAGGAATGCGGCAGCCCTCAGGCGTGAAAGCATCAATCATATTTAACGCATCAATATTGTTTGATCCGGTCATCGGCGCTGTCTCCGGTCTTTTCCAGGCCCTTGATCACCACATAGTAGCTGTATTCCGGGCTTACGGTCACCAGGACCCGGTCCCCCAGCTTGTGGCCTAAAATGGCCTTGCCAAGAGGCGATTCGTTGGAGATGAGCCCCCGCTGGGAGTTGCCCCGGATGGAGGTGACGATGCGGTAGGTCTCCGTGCAGTCGTCTTCTTCAAAGTAAAGCTCCACCGTGTTGTTCATGCCCACCTCGTCCGGCGCGGATTTGTCGGAAATGATCACCGCGGTCCGGAGCATCTTTTCTAGGAAGCGGATGCGGCTGTTGTTCATGTTGTTGTCCCGCTTTGCGGCATAGTATTCAAAATTTTCCGAAAGGTCTCCCATGGCCCGGGCCTCCTTCAGGGCCTTCAGGGCCGCAGGCCTTACCACGGTCTTCCGGTGATTGATCTCTTCTTCGATCCGTCTGACATCGCTTTCCGTCAGCTGTTCTCTAAATCCATTGTGCATCTTAGGTGCCTCCAAATCTTACTGCCAGAAATCATAGCACAAACAGTTCCGAAAAAAAAGTCTTGTGAAAAAACTGTCTTTTCTTGTGTTTTGGAAGGGCTGGGCGTATACTGATATGAACTGGTGCTATTGCTGGCCATAATATGCTTTTATAAAAGGAAAGCGCGGCCGGTACAGGAAACAGGCAGCAGGGAAGGGTGGTTGTTTATGAAAAGGCTGAGTCCACAAAACGTATTATTGATCGGCGTAACCTTATTTTCCATGTTTTTCGGCTCCGGAAACCTGATCTTTCCGCCCTTTGTGGGCTATCAGGCAGGGGCTGCGGCGCTGCCTGCCTTCCTGGGCTTTGCCCTGACGGCGGTGGTGCTGCCGGTGCTGGGGGTAGCGGCAGTGGCCAAGGCGGGAGGCCTGGACCGGCTCTGTGAGCGGGTGCATCCGAAGTTTTCCCTGTTTTTTTCCGTGATCATCTATCTGTGCATCGGCCCCATGCTGGCGATTCCGAGGACCGCCAGCACCAGCTATTCCATGTTCGCCTTTCTCACCGACAGGCTGGGACAGGGGACGGTAGGGGGCATTCCGGTGCAGACTCTCGTCTGCATCCTGTTTTCCTTTGTGTTCTTCCTTCTGGCGGGCATGCTGGCAAAGCACCCGGAGCGGCTGAAGGACGTGCTGGGAAAACGCATGACGCCGGTGCTGATCCTTCTGGTGCTGCTGATGTTTGGGGCAGGGCTTTTCCATATGGAGCTTCCGGCGGCGGAGACTGCGGAGTCCTATGCAGGCAACCCTCTGGCAAAGGGCTTTGTGGAGGGATATCAGACCATGGATACCATGGCGGCCGTGGTCTTCGGCATCGTGCTGGCCATGAATATCCGGGAGCTTGGAGTGAAGGACAACAATGCCGTGGCCCTGGAGACCATCCGGGGCGGCGTCATCGCCGGGATCTTCCTGGCCTCCATCTACGGAATGCTGACCTTCCTCGGGGTAAAGAGCGGCAGCCTGCTCTCCGGAGCCCAGAACGGAACGGAGATCCTGACGGCCCTCTGCCGGGAATTTTTCGGAGATGCGGGAGCTGTCATCCTGGCGTTGATCTTTTTTATCGCCTGCTTCAACGTGTGCGTGGGACTGATCTGCAGCTGCGCGGAGTTTTTTTCCGAGCAGTTCCGGTTCCTGAGCTTTGACCAGTGGCGCTGGGTGCTGACCGCCTGGAGCTTTCTGATCTCCATCCTGGGACTCAATCTGATCCTGCAGATCTCCTCCCCGGTGCTCAGCATCATTTACCCGGTGACCATCGCCATCATCCTTTTGAATCTGCTGCCGGGCACGCTCTGGAAGCGGACAGCGGTTCAGCGGATCACCGTCATATTGGCACTTGCCATCGGAATTGCATCGGTATTATAATACTGAAATCATAATAGGACAGATCAGGACAGATCGCCTGGAGGCCCTGACAGAAAGGGCAGCAGGAAGGGGGCTTTGTTTATGGAAGAAAAAGAGAACAGGCAAAATTCTTCGGGAAAGAGCGGTCACGGCATCGATATGCTGAACGGCCCGCTGCTGCCGAGGATCCTGCTGTTTGCCCTGCCTCTGGCTTTAAGCAGCATCCTGCAGCTTTTGTTCAACGCTGCAGACGTGGTGGTGCTGGGCCGGTTCGTGGGTCCCGACGCCCTGGCGGCGGTGGGCTCCACTGCATCCCTGATCAACCTTTTGGTCAATCTGTTCGTAGGCCTTTCCGTAGGCGTCAATGTCCTTGTGGCAAGGAACTATGCCAGGGGCGACGAGGCGGAGGTGCAGGACATCGTTCATACCTCTGTGGCGGTCTCCGTCCTGAGCGGAATCCTGCTGATCTTCGTGGGTTACTTTTTCTCCGGCCCCATGCTGCTTTTGATGGGCTCCCCGGAAAATGTCCTGCCCATGTCCGTGATCTATCTGCGGATCTACTTTGCAGGCATGCCCTTTATCCTGCTGTACGATTTCGGCGCGGCGATCCTCCGGGCCATCGGAGATACCAGGCGGCCTCTTTACTATCTGCTGTTCGCCGGCGTCCTGAACGTGTTTTTGAATCTCTTTTTCGTGCTGGTCTGCAACATGGGCGTGGCAGGCGTCGCCATCGCCACCAGCGTGTCCAACATGGTTTCCTCCCTGCTGGTGGCAAGGGCCCTGATGCGGGAGGAGTCGGCCTTAAGGCTCCATCTCAGACGGCTGAAGGTAGACCTGCAGGTGCTGAAAAAGATCTTTACCATCGGCCTTCCGGCCGGTATCCAGGGCTGTATCTTTTCCGTCTCCAACGTGCTGATCCAGTCCTCGGTCAATTCCTTCGGCTACATCGTCATGGCGGGCTGTACTGCCTCCAACAACCTGGAGGGCTTTGTGTACCAGGCCATGAATGCCGTATACCAGGCAAATCTCAGCTTTACCAGCCAGAACATCGGCGCAGGCCGCTACAGCCGTATCAACAGGATCCTTTACACCTGTCTGTTTGTGGTGACCGTCATCGGCGCGGGCATGGGCATCCTGTTCTGTATCTTCGGCACACCCCTTCTGGGCATTTATTCCACGGAGCCGGAGGTCATCAAGGCCGGACTCGTGAGACTTTATTTCATCTGCGGAACCTATTTCCTCTGCGGATGGATGGACGTGCTGGTGGGCTCCATGCGGGGCATGGGCTATGCGATCCTGCCAATGATCGTATCCCTCATTGGCGCCTGCGGCCTGCGAATCTTATGGATCGTGACGATCTTTGCAGGCCATCACACCATGGAAATGCTGTTTTTGAGTTATCCGGTGAGCTGGATCGTCACCGCTCTGGTGCATTACATCTGCTTCAGAAGGCTGCGGAAAAACTTCCCTGCGGCGGATGAAGTGCGAGCGGGCAGATAAAAGACAGCGATCATAAAACGAAAAGGCAGCAGTCACAAACGCAACCAAAATTACAGGCATAATCACAGATGTGATCTTCAGGCCGCAGGATAACGGCCGCTGACAGAAGGAGGAAACGGAAATGAGTGAACGGAATCTGACCCTATTGACGGATCTTTACGAGCTTACCATGATGCAAGGGTATTTCAAAGACAAAACGGCCAACGCCAATGTGATCTTTGACGCTTTTTACCGGAAAAACCCTGACGGAAACGGCTTTGCCATCAGCTGCGGGCTGGAGCAGATCATCGAATATATCGAAAACCTGCATTTCGGCAGGGACGAGATCGATTATCTGGCGTCCCTGCACATGTTCGACCAGGATTTTCTGGAGTATCTGAAGGAATTCCGGTTTACGGGAGACATCTATGCCATTCCCGAGGGGACCGTCATGTTCCCCAGGGAGCCGGTGGTAAAAGTAAAGGCCCCCATTATGGAGGCCCAGCTGATCGAGACAGCTCTCCTGAACATCATCAATCATCAGTCCCTCATCGCCACAAAGGCAGCCCGGGTGGTTTACGCGGCCCAGGGGGATGGGGTGATGGAGTTCGGCCTAAGGCGAGCCCAGGGGCCGGACGCAGGCATCTACGGCGCAAGGGCTGCGGTGATCGCGGGCTGTGTGGGCACCTCCAACGTGCTTTGCGGGCAGATGTTCGGCGTGCCGGTGATGGGGACCCACGCCCACAGCTGGATCATGTCCTTCCCGGACGAGCTCACCGCTTTCCGGGAGTATGCAAAGCTTTATCCCGACGCCTGCATCCTGCTGGTGGACACCTACGATACCCTGAAATCCGGCGTGCCCCACGCCATCCAGGTATTTGAGGAAATGCGCGCGGCAGGCATCAAGTCCAAGAAATACGGCATCCGTCTGGATTCCGGTGACCTTGCGTACCTGTCCAAAAAGGCGAAGAAAATGCTGGATGCGGCAGGCTTTACGGACGCGGTGATCTCCGCTTCCAACGACCTGGATGAAAATCTGATCTCTTCCCTGAAGCTCCAGGGCGCGAAGATCAACAGCTGGGGCGTGGGCACCAATCTGATCACCTCCAAGGACAGCCCCTCCTTCGGCGGCGTCTACAAAATGGCGGCGGTGCAGGACGAGAACACCGGAGAATTCATCCCCAAGATCAAGATCTCGGAAAATGTGGAGAAGATCACCAATCCGGGAGATAAGGTGATCTACCGGATCTATGAAAAGGAGAGCGGAAAGCTTTTCGCTGACCTCATCGCCCTTCGGGAGGAACAGTACAGCGACAGCCAGGATCTGCTGCTGTTCGATCCCACGGAGACCTGGAAAAAGAGCCTGCTCAAGGCAGGCACCTATACGATTCGGGAACTGATGATCCCGGTGTTCCAGAAGGGACAGTGCGTCTATAAGAACCGTCCCAGCGTCATGGAGCTGCAGGACATCTGCCGCAGGGAGATGGAGACCCTCTGGGAGGAGTCCCGGCGTCTCATCAATCCCCACGAGGTTTATGTGGATCTGTCCCAGCCTCTGTGGGACCTCCGGCAGAAGCTTCTGGACCGTTATCACGACGGGGATATTCAATAAATGAGGATACTGAGCATTACGGCGCAGAAACCGGACAGTACCGGAAGCGGAGTCTACCTGTCGGAGCTGGTACGGGCTTTTGACCGCATGGGCCATGAGCAGGCTGTCATCGCGGGCATTTACCGGGAGGACCATCCCTGTTTTCCTGCAGGGACGGCCTTTTTCCCCGTGTATTTTGAAACGGAGGCCCTTCCTTTTCCCATTGCCGGCATGTCGGATGAAATGCCCTACAGGAGCACGAAGTACAGCCGCATGACGCCGGAAATGGAGGCGGATTTTCGCAGGGCCTTTGTGGAGACGGCAAAACAGGCGGTGGTGGCCTTTCATCCGGATCTGATTCTGTGCCACCATCTGTATCTTATGACCGCCGCGGTGCGGGAGGCCTTTCCGGAGCTCCCTGTATACGGCTTCTGCCACAATACGGATCTTCGTCAGATGCGGAAAACGGATCTTAAGCGGCAGTACATCGCGGAACAGATCCGGAAGCTGGATCGGATCTTCGTTCCCCAGGAGGAACAGCAGAGAGGTGTGCTGGAGGTTTATGGGCCGGATCCGGGAAAGATCCGCCAGGTGGGGATCGGCTATAATCCGGAGATCTTCCATAAAAGGAACAAGCTGGTCTTTGCCGGAAAGATCTCCGAAAAGAAAGGGGTCAAGAGCCTTTTGCGCAGCATGGAGCTACTTGCGGAAAGCGGGCGCATCGACTGCGGCAGAACGGAGCTTTATCTGGCTGGCGGAGCGGGAGACGAGCGGGAGTATCAGGAGATCCTGGCCCTTGCGGAGCGCTGTCCCGTAAAGGCGCATTTTCTTGGGCGGCTGTCCCAGGAGCGCCTTTCGGCCCTTTACAACGAATGCGGTCTCTTTGTACTGCCTTCCTATTATGACGCCATCCCTCTGGTGGCGGTGGAGGCCCTGGCCTGCGGCTGTAAGGTGGTGATGTCAGACCTTCCGGGGGTGAAAGCCTGGCTCGGCGGGACCATCGGGGATGCTGGCATCCGCTATGTGCCCCTGCCGCCCATGAAAAACACCGATGAACCGGTGGCGGAGGCCCTTCCGGCCTTTGAGGAAAGGCTGGCAGCGGCCATCGAGGAAGCGCTTCTGGAACAGAACGCAGGGCTTCCAAAGCTTGACAGGCTCTCCTGGGAGAGCGTGGCGAGGCGTGTGCTGGAGCCCTGAGGGCCGGAAAAGGAAAAAACGGACGCAAAGGTCCATCCAGAAAGCAAAAGGACTGAAATCTTCAAAACCAAGGTGCCGGTCCCGTACAAATGGTGCGGGACCGGCGCTTTTTCTCTTGTATTTTGGTAGGGAAGCATATATAATGGCCTTACTGCGCGCGTATGTATGAATAGCATGGAAGGCGCAGATTTCCCATAAGGGAGCCCATTTCAGAGGAGGAATGAAAATGGCACTTTATAAAAAAGTAGACACGTCCATGAATTTCGTGGGACGTGAACGGGAAGTGGAAGACTTCTGGAAGAAAAACGACATTTTTGAAAAATCCATCAGGGAGCATGAGGGAGACCCCAGCTATGTGTTCTATGACGGTCCGCCGACAGCAAACGGCAAGCCCCATATCGGACATGTGCTCACCCGGTGCATCAAGGACCTGATTCCCCGGTACCAGACCATGAAGGGCAAGATGGTTCCCAGAAAAGCAGGCTGGGATACCCACGGCCTTCCGGTGGAGCTGGAGGTGGAAAAGCAGATCGGCATCAACGGAAAGGAGCAGATCGAATCCTACGGCATCGCTCCCTTCATCGAGCTCTGCAAGGAAAATGTCTGGAAATACAAATCCATGTGGGAGGATTTCTCCTTCACCGTCGGTTTCTGGGCGGACATGGAGCACCCCTATGTAACCTACTACAACGACTACATCGAATCCGAATGGTGGGCCTTAAAGGAGATCTGGAACAAGGGTCTTCTGTACAAGGGCTTCAAGATCGTTCCCTACTGCCCCCGCTGCGGCACCCCTCTGTCATCCCACGAGGTGGCCCAGGGCTATAAGGAGGTAAAGGAACGCTCTGCCATCGTGCGCTTTAAGGTAAAGGGAGAGGACGCTTACTTCCTGGCCTGGACCACCACCCCCTGGACCCTGCCTTCCAACGTAGCCCTCTGCGTAAATCCGGAGGAGACCTATGTAAAGGCAAGGAGCGGAAAGGACGGCAAGGTTTATTACCTGGCACAGGCCCTTCTGGAAAAGCATCTGGGAGAGGATGCGGAGATCCTGGAGACTTTCAAGGGAACGGATCTGGAATACAAGGAATACGAGCCCCTTTACGAAAAGGCGGCGGAGCTTGCGGAAAAGCAGCATAAAAAGGGCCACTATGTGGTATGCGATACCTATGTATCCATGGAGGATGGTACCGGTATCGTTCACATCGCCCCGGCCTTCGGTGAAGACGACGCCAAGGTGGGACGGAAATACGAGCTGCCCTTTGTACAGCTGGTGGATGAAAAGGGCAATATGACCGGCGATTCCCGCTGGGAGGGCGTTTTCGTAAAGAAGGCAGACCCCATGGTGCTGAAGGACCTTGAGGAGCGGGGCCTTCTCTTTGAGGCACCTGAATTTACCCACTCCTATCCCCATTGCTGGAGATGCGGAACGCCCCTTCTGTACTATGCAAGGGAGTCCTGGTATATCAAGATGAGCGCGGTAAGGGACGATCTGATCCGCAACAACAACACCATCAACTGGATCCCGGAAAGCATCGGCAAGGGCCGTTTCGGCGATTGGCTGGAGAACGTACAGGACTGGGCCCTCTCCAGAAACCGTTACTGGGGAACCCCGCTTCCCGTATGGGAGTGCGAGTGCGGAGAGCGTCACTGCATCGGAAGCCGGCAGGAGCTTAAGGATATGAGCCCCAACTATCAGGAGGTGCTGGCAGGCCTTAAGGCAGCGGGAGACAAGGGCTACGAGGGAGACAGCATCGAGCTGCACCGCCCCTACATCGACCAGGTGGAGATCACCTGTCCCAAGTGCGGAAAGCCCATGCACAGAGTGCCTGAGGTCATCGACTGCTGGTTTGATTCCGGCGCCATGCCCTTTGCACAGCATCATTATCCCTTTGAAAACAAGGAGCTTTTTAAAAAGGAATTCCCGGCCCAGTTCATCTCCGAGGCGGTGGATCAGACCAGAGGCTGGTTCTATTCCCTGCTGGCGGAGTCTACCCTGCTGTTCAACCGGGCTCCCTATGAAAATGTCATCGTTCTGGGCCATGTACAGGATGAAAACGGCCAGAAGATGTCCAAATCCAAGGGCAATGCGGTGGATCCGGTGGAGGCCCTGAACGAATTCGGCGCAGACGCCATCCGCTGGTATTTCTATACCAATTCCGCCCCCTGGCTGCCCAACCGTTTCTACGGAAAGGCCGTGACGGAGGGCCAGAGAAAGTTCCTGGGTACCCTGTGGAACACCTACGCCTTCTATATCCTTTACGCCAACATCGACAGCTTCGACCCCAGCGGCCGCAGCATCGACTACGACAGCCTTGGCGTTATGGACCGCTGGATCCTGTCCAAGATGAACACTATGATCAAGGACGTGGATACCAACATGTCCGCTTACCGGATCCCGGAGGCCTGCAAGGCCCTGGAGACCTTTGTGGACGATCTTTCCAACTGGTATGTCAGAAGAAGCCGCGAGCGCTTCTGGGCCGAGGGCATGGAGCAGGACAAGGTCAACGCTTATATGACCCTTTACACCGCCCTGAAGAACACCATTCTCTGCGCTGCGCCCTTCATTCCCTTTATGACGGAGCTGATCTATCAGAACATGATCCGTTCCGTGGACGCATCCGCAAAGGAATCCGTGCATCTGTGCGACTTCCCGCAGTATGACAGCGCCCGCATCGACGAGAAGCTGGAGCAGGAGATGGAGGAAGTCCTGGATATCGTGATCCTGGGCCGGGCAGCCCGGAACACCTCCGGCCTCAAGAACCGCCAGCCCATCGGAAAGATGTACGTCAAGGCGGAGCGGGAGCTTCCGGATTTCTATGTGGAGATCATCGAGGATGAGCTGAACGTGAAGGAGGTGGTGTTCCAGGACGACGTCAGAGCCTTTACCGCCTATACCTTCAAACCGCAGTTAAAGACCGTGGGTCCGAAATACGGCAAGAACCTGGGCTTTATCCGCCAGCACCTGACGGATATGGACGGAAACGCCGCCATGGATCAGCTGAACGAAACAGGCCTTCTGACCTTTGCAGCGCCGGACGGCACGGAGATCTCCCTTGCCAAGGAGGATCTGCTCATCGACGTATCCAAGAAGGACGGCTATGTGACGGAGGAAGACCAGCACGTTACCGTGGTGCTGGATACCAACCTGACGCCGGAGCTTCTGGACGAAGGCTTCATGCGGGAGATCATTTCCAAGGTGCAGACCATGCGTAAGGAGGCGGGCTTCGAGGTGATGGACCGCATCCGCATTTACGCGAAGGGAACGCCGAAGATCAGCAGCGTCATGGAAAAATACGGGGAGGATATCTGCCACGACTGCATGGCGGAGGCGATCTGCGAGGACAACGTCTCCGGCTATCAGAAGGAATGGGATATCAATGGAGAAAAGGTCCTTCTGGGTGTGGAAAAGGTAGGTTAAGATATGATGGAAAAAAAGTTCGATAAAAAGTTGTTTAAGGCGGAGGTCACCGGCGCTGTCAAAAACCTGTTCCGAAAGGAACTGGAGGAGGCGACTCCGGAGCAGATCTTCCAGGGCGTTTCCGCAGTGGTAAAGGAATGGATCGTCGACGACTGGATCAAATGCCACAAGGCAGTAAAGGATCAGGATGCAAAGATCGTTTACTACCTGTCCATGGAGTTCCTGGAGGGCCGCGCTCTCGGCAATAACCTGATCAACCTGAGCAAGGACAAGGAAGTGCGGGAGGCCCTTGCAGAGCTTGGCGTGGACCTGAATGAGATCGAGAACCAGGAGCCAGATCCGGCTCTTGGAAACGGCGGTCTGGGACGGCTTGCAGCCTGCTTCCTGGATTCCCTCGCTACTCTGGACTACCCGGCCTATGGCTGCGGCATCCGCTACAGATACGGCCTCTTCAGACAGAAGATCGAAAACGGCTTCCAGGTGGAAAAACCCGACGACTGGCTGAAAAACGGATATCCCTTTGAAATAAAGCGGGCAGAGTATTCCTGCGAGGTAAAGTTCGGCGGCTATGTAGAGACCCAGTGGGACGGCCACAGGAACCATTTCGTGTTGAAGGGCTATCAGTCCGTCAATGCGGTTCCCTATGACATTCCCATCGTGGGCTATGACAACGGCATGGTGAACACCCTGCGGGTATGGGACGCGGAGCCCATCGAGGCCTTTAAGCTGGAGGAGTTCGACAAGGGCAATTACCAGCGGGCAGTGGAGCAGGCCAGCCTGGCAAAGACCATCGTGGACGTGCTTTATCCCAACGACGAGCACATGTCCGGCAAGGAGCTCCGGCTGCGCCAGCAGTATTTCTTCGTTTCCGCCTCTCTCCAGAGGGCGGTGCAGAAGTTCATGGAGCAGCATACGGATATCCACAAGCTTCCGGAAAAGGTGGTCTTCCACATGAACGACACCCATCCCACCCTGGCGGTACCGGAGCTGATGCGCATCCTGTTGGACGAGCATCATCTGGAATGGGATGAGGCCTGGGATATCACCACCCGCTGCTGCGCCTTTACCAACCATACCATCATGTCTGAGGCGTTGGAGAAATGGCCCATCGAGCTGTTCTCAAGGCTCCTTCCCCGTATCTATCAGATCGTGGAGGAGATGAACCGCCGTTTCGTGAAGCTGATCAACGACAGATACGGCGACAACCACGAAAAGCACAAGGCCATGGACATCATCTATGACGGCAAGGTGCGGATGGCGAACATGGCCATCGTAGGCAGCTTTTCCGTCAACGGCGTGGCAGCCATCCATACGGAGATCCTGGAAAAGGAGGTCTTCAAGGACTACTACGAGCTGTGGCCGGAGAAATTCTCTAACAAGACCAACGGCATTACCCAGAGACGGTTCCTGCTGCACGCAAATCCTCATCTGGCAGACTGGATCACCGACAAGATCGGTCCGGAATGGATCACGGATCTTCAGCAGCTGAAGCGGCTGGAGGTCTATGCAGACGACCGGAAGGCCCAGCAGGAGATCCAGAACATCAAGTACCAGAACAAGGTAAGGCTTGCGGAATATATCCGCCGCCACAACGGCATCGAGGTGGATCCCCGGTCCATCTTCGACGTGCAGGTAAAGCGCCTCCACGAGTATAAGCGTCAGCTGATGAACATCCTCCATGTGATGTTCGTATACAACCAGCTGAAAGAAAATCCCAACATGGATATGATCCCCAGGACCTATATCTTCGGCGCAAAGGCAGCTTCCGGCTATTACCGGGCAAAGATGACCATCAAGCTCATCAATGCGGTGGCGGATGTGATCAACAATGACCGGACCATCGGCGGCAAGATGAAGGTGGTGTTCATCGAGGACTACAAGGTATCCAATGCGGAGCTGATCTTCCCGGCGGCAGAGGTTTCCGAGCAGATCTCCACAGCCTCCAAGGAGGCTTCCGGCACCTCCAACATGAAGTTCATGTTAAACGGCGCCCTGACCCTTGGCACCATGGACGGCGCCAATATCGAGATCGTACAGGAGGCAGGCAGGGAAAACGCCTTTATCTTCGGCCTTTCCGCCTCTGAGGTCATCGAGCTGGAGAAAAACAGGAACTACGATCCCATGGAGATCTTCAATTCGGATCCGGAGATCCGGAAGGTGCTGATGCAGCTCATCAACGGCTACTACTCTCCGGACGATCCGGAACGGTTCCGGGATATCTACAACTCCCTGCTGAACCGGCAGTCCGCAGGCGGCATTGCAGATCAGTACTTCATCCTGAAGGATTTCAGAAGCTACTGCGCCGCCCACGAAGAGGTGGACCGCAGGTATCGGGACGAGAACTGGTGGGCAAAGGCTTCCATTCTCAACATCGCAAATGCAGGAAAATTCTCTTCCGACCGTACCATCGAGGAATATGTGCGGGACATCTGGCATCTGAAGAAGCTGAAGCTTCAGAAGTAAGCGCCGGTGGGAAAGGGAACATGACCGGAAACAGGAACGAATAAACAGTACGGCTTAGGAGCAGCGGCAGCGGAGCGGATCACGTTTCGCAGCCGCTGCTTACGGCGTTTTTGAAACGGAGGATATGACATGACAAAAATAGACGTGATCTCAGGCTTTCTGGGAGCTGGAAAGACCACCTTTATCAAAAAGCTCCTGGACGAGGCCCTGTCAGGAGAAAAGGTGGTCCTCATTGAAAACGAATTCGGCGAGATCGGCATCGACGCAGGTTTCCTGAAGGACGCAGGCATCGAGATACGGGAAATGTCCCAGGGCTGCATCTGCTGTTCCCTGGTGGGAGACTTTGAGACGGCATTGAAGGAGGTGATCGCTACCTATACGCCGGATCGGGTCATCATCGAGCCCTCAGGGGTGGGCAAGCTGTCGGACGTGATGAAGGCAGTTCAGGACGCCTCTCAGAATCTGGCGGTGCAGCTGAACTCCGCCGTGACCATCGTGGACGCCCAGAAGTGCAAGATGTACATGAAGAACTTCGGCGAGTTCTTCAATAACCAGGTGCAGTTTGCAGGAACCGTGGTATTGAGCCGCACCGACGTAGCGGAGCACGAAAAGGTGGAAAAGGACGTGGAGCTGATCCGGAGCCTCAACAAGGATGCGGAGATCATCACCACCCCGGTGACGGAGCTCTCCGGAAAGAGGCTTCTGTCCATCATGGAAAAGCACGACAATATGACGGAGGAGTTGCTGTCCGAGGCCAGAAAGGCGGCGGAGGAGCATGCCCACCACCATCATGGAGAGGAATGCAGCTGCGGCTGCGGCGGCCATCACCATCATCACGCGGATGAGGTCTTCAGCTCCTGGGGCAGGGAAAACGTTCCGCCGGTTTCCAGGAATGCCCTGGAGGCGCTTCTGGAGGAGCTGGCAGACGGCCACGATTACGGACAGGTGCTCCGGGCAAAGGGTATGCTGAAGGCAGCCGACGGAGAGGGCTGGTACTATTTTGATCTGGTGCCCGGCGAGTACGAGATCCGCATGGGCGAGCCGGAATACACGGGCAAGGTATGCGTCATCGGCAGCGGCCTTCAGGAGGATAAGCTGGCAGAGGCATTTGCAGAATAAGAGGGATTATGGCAGATTATATCAACGACAACGAAATACCGGTATTTCTCATCAACGGCTTTCTGGAGGCGGGAAAGACCGCCTTTATCAAGTACACCATGTCGGAGGAATATTTCCAGATCGACGGGCGGACTCTGCTGATCGTCTGCGAAGAGGGCGAGGTGGAATACAAGACAGAAGAGCTCAAGGAATACAACACCGTCATGGTGGTGGCAGAGGAGGAAAGCCAGCTGACGCTTCAGTACCTTGAGGGACTTTCCGAAAGATACCGGCCGGAGCGGGTCATCATCGAATTCAACGGCATGTGGAACATGGACAGCCTGAAGCTTCCCAAGGACTGGGTGCTGTATCAGCAGGTGACCATCATGGACGGCACCACCCTGACCCAGTACCTGGCCAACATGCGGTCCCTTATGGGCCCCATGCTCCGGAACTCCGAGCTCTGCATCGTAAACCGCTGCGACGGAAAGAGCGATGAGGAGCTGGTGGAGTGGAAGCGGAAGTTAAGGCCCATGCTGCTTTCCGGATCGGATATCGTCATGGAAAACCAGTACGGGGAGATCCCCATGGAGATCCTGCCGGAGGAGCTTCCCTACGATCTGGAGGCGGAGGTGATCGAGGTAAAGCCCGAGGATTACGGAATCTGGTTTTTCGACATGAAGGACAACCCGGAACGGTACCGGGGAAAGATCGTGGACTTTACCGCCTGCATCATGAAATCCAGCCGCTTTGAAAAGGACTGCTTTGTGCCGGGCCGCATGGCCATGACCTGCTGCGAGGCGGACATGACCTTTATCGGATTCATCGCCCACGCAAAGGAGCTTTCCGCCTTTGAAAACCATGCCTGGGTAAGGCTTAAGGCAAAGGTGGACATCCGCCTCCGGCAGGAGTATCAGGGAGAGGGACCCTTCCTGGAGGTCATCAGCATGGCCCGTACCGGGGAGATCCCGGAGCCGGTGGGATTTTAAGCAGGAGCATTTTATGTATCGGATCATAGAAGGAACCGCGGAAGCGGAGATCGAGGTAAAAAAGTCCCGCTTCCTGGCGGTTGTGGCAAACTGCAGGAGCGAGGAGGAGGCCAGGGCCCTGATCGAGTCCGTAAAGAAAAAGCATTACGACGCCCGGCACAACTGCTTTGCCTTCCGCATCGGCGAGGAAAAGACGGTTTTTGAACGGCAGAGCGACGACGGGGAGCCCCAGGGGACTGCAGGCAAGCCTATGCTGGAGATCCTGAAGGGCAGCGGCCTTTCCGACGTCTGCGGGGTGGTGACCAGGTATTTCGGAGGGACCCTGCTGGGCACCGGCGGCCTGGTACGGGCTTATGGCGACGCCCTGAAGGCGGCCCTTTCCGCGGCGGAGCAGGCTGGCAGGATCCATGAACTGCAGGAGGGGCGCAGGCTCCTGATCACCTGCGGCTACAGTCTGGCAAATCGCATCAAATATCTGGCGGAGCAGAGTGGTTTTTATACGGAGCAGGAGATCTATACAGAAGCCTGCAGGCTCCAGTACCTGCTGCCGGAGGACGCGGCGGAGCCCTTTGGGGAGCGCATCCGTGACATGAGCGGCGGACAGGCGGAGATCGAGGTCCTGGGCAGCGTCCTTTATTATGGGAGCTCAAAACCAAAAGTGTACAAAAACGCCGGAAAATGATATACTATACCGAATGGATACACAATGAGACCCCCGGTGGGGCGGGATGCCCCGGGAGAAAAGAGGCCTTATGATCAATTTTCAGGAAGAAATCAAACGCTTTAAGCCGTCTCTCGACGTGGAAAACATCGAGGACGCCATCGCGAAATCCGATCTGACGGATATGAACGACATTATGATGCAGCTCATCCAGGATGGGATCGCAGAAAAGAAACAAGGGGATTATCGGTAAAAAGGTGGATTACAGTATTACTTTAAACCGGATCGCGAACGTTTATTATAATCTCGGTCTGGAGCGCGCAAAACTGAATGATCTGAGCGGTGCGGCGGAGCTTTTGAAAAAGGCTCTGCATTTTTCCAAGTATCAGACCAGCGCCAGGAATCTCCTGGGGCTGATCTATTATGAGATGGGAGAAACGGCGGACGCCCTGATCCAGTGGGTCATCAGCATGAACCTGCAGCCCTCCCACAACCGGGCGGACTATTACCTGGAAGAGGTCCAGAGAAAGCCCGGCCAGCTGGAGATCGCCTCCCAGACGGCGAAGAAATTCAACCAGGCCCTGTGGCAGGCCCAGCACGAAGGCGAGGACCTGGCTATCATGCAGCTGAACCGGATCATCGAGGAAAAGCCCAATTACGTCAAGGCCAATCTGCTTCTGGCGCTGCTTTACATGGACAAGGAAGACCACGTCAAGGCAGGAAGGGCCCTGATGAAGATCCTCAAGATCGACCGGAACAACCCCAAGGCCCTGATCCTCATGGACGAGGTCAAGCATCATACCGGCAGGGCGGAGATCGAAAAGAACAAGCTGAAAAACGCTTTTTCCCACCGGCAGATGGAGGACGACGACGTGATCCTGCCGAAGGTAAAGGCCCAGGCCACAGCGGGACAGGTAGTGATCTACCTGTCCCTGGGGCTTTGTCTTGGCCTTTTGAGCTTCTGGTTTTTGCTCCTGCCTTCCATCCGCAGGAATATCAATATCGAAGCCAACGATCAGGTGATCGCCTACAGCCAGGAGCTGTCGGAGAAAAATGCCAGCCTGACGGAGCTGCAGCAGCAGTACGATACCCTGTCTGCCCAGTATGAGGATACCTCCACCAGGCTTGCGGCCTTTGAGCAGCAGAACGCGGATTTCCTGAGCCTTTACCAGAGGCTGACCTCCATCCGGAACAATTATCAGGAAGGAAACCTGGTGCAGGCGGTGACGGACTATCTGTCCATCGACCAGTCCCAGGTGACGGAGGAGCCCCTTCTGAGCCAGATGAACGAGATCAGTCAGTACATGCAGAACGAAGGCTACGACCAGCTGACAAGCCTCGGAAATTCCGTCTGGAACGCAGGAGACCTGGATCAGGCGGAGCAGTATTTTGACATGGCCATCCAGATCCGGCCTGACGATCCGGAGGCCCAGTATCTCAAGGCCCGGATCATGCAGGAAAAGGGACAGACCGCAGAGGCCAACCAGATATTCGACCGCATTGTGGGCGAGCATCCGGAAAGCAGCTACGCCCAGAGGGCCCAGACTGCGAGGGGCTATTAAGGAACGGTAGCGTACAAAATCAATACAGAATACTTACAAAGCTTTTACAAAAAGTCTGTCGTTTTTTTACAAACCATCTCTATACTGAGGACTGTTTGAAAACAGCATGGAGGTGTGTTATGAAAAAGAAACTGACAGGCTTTTTGGTTACGGGAATGGTATTTGCAGCCATGACTGCAGGCTGCGGACAGAGCCAGACGGAAACGGAAACCGGAACGGAAACGGCTCAGGCGGAAACGGCTTCCGAGGGAACGGAGGAACAGCCGGCAGAATCATCGGAGGCCGGTACAGAAGCAGCAGAAGGAACGGCCGCCCAGACGGAGCCTCTGGTAGTATATTTAAACGATTTTGACGCAGTAATTCCGGATCTTTTTAAAGAGGCAACAGGCTACGACGTAGAAGTGGTCGTTGGAAACGGCGCGGAAACGATGGCCAGAATCGAGACCGAAGGAGACAATCCTCAGTGGGATGTGGTATGGCTGGACTCCATGCCCTCCATTTACAGCATGGGTCAGCGGGGCATGCTGATGGAAAATGTAGAGGTGGACAATGCCAAGAACCTGAAGCCCTATTATCAGGAGATCGTGCCGGAAAATAAAAGCTATTATCCCACCGGCGCCCATGCGGCAGGGGTGATCGCATACCGGACGGATGTATACACAGAGGAGACCGCTCCCAAAACCTGGGATGATCTGACAAAAGCTGAGTTCAAGGATCAGCTGGGCATGGCGGATCCCAGCGTGGCGGCGCCTGCTTTCCCCTTTGTGGCCTGGTTCTTCAATGACCGGGATATGGAAGGCGGAGAGGCTTATTTCAGCAAACTTTTCGATCAGGGCCTGAAGATCTATCCCAAAAATCCGCAGGTCGTCCAGGCTTTGGCCAGCGGTGAGATCACCGCAGCGGCCCTGCAGGAGAGCAATGCCTACGGCATGGTCAATTCTGGGGAACCCATCGGAATCATATGGCCGGAGGAGGGAGCCCCCGCTTCCGTGAGAGTGGCGGCCATCAGCGCAAAGACGGAACAGCCGGAGATCGCAAAGGCATTTGTGAATTTCCTTCTGGATCCTGAGACCCAGCAGAAGATCATCGATTCCGGAGACGAGGGATACTTCGAACCCTCTGCAGAAGGCGCGGAGCCGAAGGCAGACAGAGCGGCGGATGCGAAGCTGGTTTATGCCGATGCAGCCTGGGCCTCCGAACACGAGGGGGAGATCAAGGAATGGTTCGCTGACGCCTCAGCAAGGTGATGAAGAATGAGAAATAAACTGCATAAGGAGGGAACGGTCGGCTGGATCGTTCTCTTCGTTTTATTGATTTTGATCATTCTGCCTCTGGGGGCGGTTTTGCTGCAGGTGGTGGATCCGGGCCTGATCGGGGCCGAAAATGAAGAAAACAGCCTGAGCATCCTGCTGGAGGTTTTCCGGAAACCCCTTTGGAGCCGGGCGCTGAAAAATTCGCTGCTGCTGGGGATCTGCACTACGCTCCTGGGGACCGCCTTTGGGGCCTTCTTAGCGGCGATCCGTATCAAATGGCATTTTAAGACCGGAAAGCTTCTGGACATCGCGGCATGGATCCTGATGATCATGCCCTCCTTTATCATCGCCCAGGGCTGGGTTTATTTTGCCTCAGGCAACGGCATTGCCAGGGCCTGGCTGGGATGGGAGAGCATCAGCAGCATGGTGTTCAGCTTTCCCGGCCTCGTGTTCATCATGGTGATGAACAAGTTCCCTTTTGCCTATGTGACCGTAAAGGCAGCTTTGGAGTGGAAGCCTCAGCGTCTGTCTCTGGCGGCAAGGATGAACGGCGCTACGGCCTTTGAGGAATGGAGGACCGTACAGGCGCCCCTGTGTATCCCTGCCTACTGCTCGGCGGCGATCCTGATCTTCATGGACACCATCGGCGACTTCGGGCTGCCCTCGGCCATCTCCGGCGTTTACCGGTTTCCTACGCTGCCCTATGCGATCTATACGGCCATCTACAGTTCCCCTATCCGGTTCGATATGGCAGGGGTCCTGTCCTTTTATCTGGTGCTTCTGATCATCGCCGCCATGGGACTGCAGTATCTCATAAAAGGCCGGAAACGTTTTGACTTTATGGATACGGGCACCGTCCAGGCGATTCCGGAAAAACCAGGCCGGGGCCTGGGCGCGGCGTTGAATCTCGCAGGCGTGCTGCTTTCCTTCCTGACCCTCTGCGTTCCCTTGGGCTCTACGGTGATCATGTCCTTTTCGGATTCCATCTCCGTGTCCAATTTCGGCTTTACCCTGGGGAACTATCAGGCGGTGCTGACCCAGAGCAAAGATCTGCTGGAGGGCATGACCCATTCCCTTTCCATCGCCTTTCTTGCGGCGGCGCTTGGGCTTTTGCTGGGATTTTTCGTATCCTTTGTGCTGAATTATTCGGATTTCATTTTCAAAAAGCTCATAGACGTCTTGTCTCTGGTGGCCCTGGCGGTTCCCGGCGTGGTGCTGGGCATCGGCTATATCTTCGTGTGGAACCAGCAGTGGCTGGAGGATCTGGGGCTTCAGATGTACGGGACCCCCAGGCTCATCATGCTGGCCAGCGTGGCGGCGGCGATTCCCGTGATCACCAGGGTGATCACAGGGGGCATGGCGAAGATCCCGGGCCAGATGCTTTTTGCGGCGGGACTTTCGGGGGCTGGCTTTTTCGCAAGGATCCGCAGCGTGCTGCTGCCCCTTCTTAAGGGCGTGCTTTTGTCCGCGTTTCTTTCCGGATTTGGAGGCAGCGTATTCAATCTGGCCATCAATACCATCCTTTATCCGCCGAACTATCAGACCCTTCCGGTATATATCAGCAAGGGAGTGGAAAATCTGGAGTTCGGTTATTCCGCGGCGGCAACTGTGGCAGGCGGCGGCGCGGTGGTGCTCCTGATTTTGCTGATCGAGATGCTTGGCAGAGGATTTGGAGTTAAGAAAACGCAATAAATACAGCAGGGAAGGAAAAGATATGAAGGAACAGGAAATCATCCTGAAGATAGAAAATCTGAAGAAAAGCTTTGGAAAGACAGAGGTGTTGAAGGGCGTGGACATGTCTGTCAGGAAAAATGAGATCATCAGCGTTTTAGGACCCTCCGGCTGCGGAAAATCAACGCTGCTGAACATCATCGCTGGAATGCTCCCACCGGACGAGGGGACCGTGATGCTTTCCGGCGTCTGTATCTCCAAGGCCGGAAAGATGCTGGCCCCGGAAAAGCGGAACATGAACATGGTGTTTCAGGATTTCGCCCTGTGGCCCCATATGAACGCCTTTGAGAATATCGCCTACGGCCTGCGCCGCAGAAAGAAAAGCGAAAAGGAGATCGAGGAAAAGGTGCGGGAAAAACTGGAGCTTCTGCATCTTTCCGGGCTTGAGAAGCGGTATCCGGCGGAGCTGTCCGGAGGCCAGCAGCAGCGGGTCGCCATCGCCAGGGCCCTGATCACGGAACCGGACATCCTGCTGATGGACGAGCCCCTTTGCAATCTGGACGTACAGCTTCGGGTGGAAATGCGGACGGAAATGGCCTTTCTGTTCCGCAGGATCGGGACTACGGTCTTTCATGTGACCCACGACCCCTCGGAGGCCTTTGCCATGGCGGACAGGATCGTGATCATGAATCGGGGAAAGATCGACCAGATCGACACCCCGAAAAACTGCTATGAAGCCCCTGCTACGGAAGCGGTGGCGGCGCTCCTTGGAGCGGGCAATCTGTTAAAGGCAACAGCCGAAGAAAGAGACGGGCTGCAGGTGCGCCTTGGAGGCGGAAGCTTCCGGACAAAAGGCTGCCAAGGAATCCAGCCTGGGGAGCCGGTGCAGCTTCGGTTCCGGGCGGAAAATGCCAGCTGGAAAGGAAGCAGGCCTGATGGAAACGGCTTTTTCGCGGAGGTTTCCTACGCTTCCTTTGAGGGAGATTTTTACCGGGTCATGGCGAAAACGGGAGATGGGGAGGCTTTTACCTTCCTGAGCCGGGAAAACCTTGAGCCGGGAGCAAAGGGGTTTGTGCAGATCGGGGAATCCCATCTCTACGTTTATCCGGGGGCGCCGGAAAAATGATCTATCTGATGAGCGATATTCACGGGCAGGGAGGCCTCTTTTTCGACCTGCTGAAACAGACCGGCTTTTGCAGCCGCGACCGGCTGATCATCGTCGGGGACCTGATCGCGAAGGGAAAGGATTCACTTTCCCTTCTTCGTTTTGTCATGAAGCATCGGAACATACAGCTTTTGCAGGGAAATCACGAAGCCAGGCTGCTGTATGCCTGCGGCGTACTGGAGACTGCGCCGGAGACTCGGGAGACCATACGGCTCTGGATGGATGGAGACGGCGCGGAGCTCCTGCGGGAGCTAAGGCATATCCCCCTTTGGGAATATGGAGAGATTCTGCAGTTTCTGCTGCGGTGCCCGCTCACAAAAGAGTTCCGGGCAGAGGGAGCCAGTTATCTCTGCGTGCATGGAGCGCCCAGAGCCGGAAAAGGAGAAAGCCTTCTGACCGCCAGGTATAAAATCCTTCGGGAGAACAACCGCTGTCCGGGAAAAACCGCGGTGGTGGGTCATACCCCTACCTTCCGCTACGGAGAGGCATACAGGGGAAAGATCATCCGCCTTCCGGACAAGATCCTGCTGGACTGCGGCGCGGGGCACGGGGGCCCCTTAGGGTGTCTTAGGCTGGAGGACGGGGCCTGCTTTTATGCGGGCAGGAAGGAAGGCCTTGGATAAAAATATTCCGGAAGGTGCCTGAAAAAATACGGTATCCCCCTTGCGCAGGGAAAAAACTTGGCATATAATTATCTTTTGTGTAAAAATGATCGAACAGTTTTGATGCGAAAGAACAAAAGTGAGGATAGTTATGCTGCAGAAGAGAGAGGATATCAGAAACGTGGCCATCATCGCCCACGTAGATCACGGCAAAACCACCCTGGTGGACGCGCTGTTGAAGCAGAACGGCGTGTTCCGGGAAAACCAGGAGGTGGTGGAGCGGGTGATGGACTCCAACGACATCGAGCGGGAGAGAGGAATCACCATCTTATCCAAAAACACCGCCATCAATTATAAAGGCTATAAGATCAATATCGTGGACACCCCGGGCCATGCGGATTTTGGCGGCGAGGTAGAGCGGGTGCTGAAGATGGTAGACGGCGTGGTGCTTTTGGTGGACGCCTTTGAGGGCCCCATGCCCCAGACCAAGTTCGTGCTGGGGAAGGCCATGGAGCTGGACCTCCCGGTGGTGGTCTGCGTCAACAAGATCGACCGGCCCGAGGCAAGACCTGACGAGGTGGTGGACGAGGTACTGGAGCTTCTGATGGACCTGGGGGCCTCCGACGAGCAGATCGACTGCCCCTTTGTATTCGCTTCTGCAAGAAGCGGCGTGGCTTCCATGGACGCGGCGACTCCCGGTACCAACATGGAACCGCTGCTTGATACCATTATCGAACACATTCCCTCTCCGGAAGGCGATCCCGATGCGCCTACCCAGATGCTGATCTCCACCATCGACTACAATGAATTCGTGGGAAGGATCGGTATCGGCAAGATCTCCAACGGTTCCGTCCGGGTGAACCAGCAGGTGGTGCTGTGCAACCACCATGACAGCAGCAAGGTGATCCGTACCAAGGTCTCCAAGCTCTATGAGTTCGACGGCCTGAAGCGGGTGGAGGTGCAGGAAGCCCGGTTCGGCTCCATCGTGGCCCTTTCCGGCATTCCGGAGATCCACATCGGAGACACCATCTGCGATCCCGAGAAGGTGGAGGCGATTCCCTTCCAGAAGATCTCAGAGCCCACCATCGCCATGGATTTCATGGTAAACGATTCCCCCCTGGCAGGCCAGGAGGGCAAATACGTCACCTCCCGCCATCTGCGGGAGCGGCTCTACCGGGAGCTGAACACGGACGTTTCCCTTCGGGTAGAGGATACGGAGGCTGCGGACTGCTTCAAGGTTTCCGGAAGAGGCGAGCTGCATCTTTCCGTGCTGATCGAAAACATGCGCAGAGAGGGCTATGAGTTCGCCGTATCCAAGGCAGAGGTGCTGTATAAGACCGACGAGCGGGGCAAAAAGCAGGAGCCCATGGAGATCGCCTACATCGACGTGCCGGAGGAATTTACCGGAACCGTCATACAGAAGCTGACCCAGAGAAAGGGCGAGCTGGCAGGCATGACCCCCATGAACGGCGGAATGACCCGTCTGGAGTTCAACATCCCCTCCAGAGGCCTCATCGGCTACCGGAACGAGTTTATGACGGATACCAAGGGTACCGGCGTGCTGAACACCGCCTTCGAGGGCTATGGCCCCTATAAGGGAGATCTCAGCTACCGTCCCACCGGCTCCCTCATCGCTTATGAGGCGGGAGAGGCCATCACCTACGGCCTGTTCAACGCCCAGGAGCGGGGCACCCTCTTTATCGGGCCCGGAGAAAAGGTATACAGCGGCATGGTCATCGGCCAGTCCCCCAAGGCGGAGGACATCGAGATCAACGTCTGCAAGACCAAGAAGCTCACCAATACCCGTTCCTCCTCCTCGGACGAGGCCCTGCGGCTTGTACCGCCCAAGATCATGTCCCTGGAGCAGTGCATGGACTTCATCGACACCGACGAGCTTCTGGAGGTGACGCCCAAGACCCTGCGCATCCGGAAAAAGATCCTGGATCCCCTGCTTCGGAAGAGAGCGGCCATCAGCAAGAAGAACAGCTGATCCGGCTGCGGCAGTCCTGGCAGTAGAAATTAACACGAATCCTGAAAAAAGAAGGACCGTTGCGGTTTGCAACGGTCCTCAGACTGAAGACAAACCGGGTTTAGAAGAGAATTCCTAAGCCCGGTATCTTTATGTCTGTAAATAATCCTGAT
>CALWLA010000005.1 GCA_944381405.1 uncultured Lachnospiraceae bacterium
CCGCTGCAGGACTGGCGGCATCCCCTGGAGCTGGGGGCGGCCATGTGCGCGGATTCCGCCCACAAGACCCTGCCGGTGCTGACAGGCGGGGCGTATCTGCATATCGGACAGGCGGCGCCGTCTGCCTATGAAAAGGAAGCGCGGCAGGCCCTTTCCCTGTTCGGGTCCTCCAGCCCATCCTATCTGATCCTGGCCTCCCTGGACGCCTGCTGCAGGGCGCTGGCAGAGGAACTGCCGGGGCAGCTTTGGCAGGCTGCGGAGGAAACGGAGGCCCTGCGTCAGAGACTTCTGGCAACAGGAATCCCGGTGCGCCGGGGAGAGCCCCTGAAGCTGGTGGTGGATGCGGCCAAGGCAGGCACTACAGGGGAAGCGCTGGCGGAGAGGCTGCGGCAGGCAGGGATCGAGCCGGAATTTGCCGATCAGGATTTTCTGGTGCTGATGCTGTCAGCAGGAACAAAACCGGAGGCCTTCCGGCAGATCGCCGCAGCCTTCGACGGCTTTGTGCCCGGAAGCCCCAGGACTTACATGCCTCTTCCGGAACCAGGAGAACGGGTGATGTCCCCCCGGGAGGCGCTGCTTTCCTTCCAGGAGCAGATTCCGGTGGAGCAGGCAGTGGGACGGGTCTGCGCGGGAATCACGGTTTCCTGTCCTCCGGCGGTGCCCATCGCCCTGCCGGGAGAACGGATCACCGGATCTGCGGCAGAGCTTCTGCGGCTGTACGGAAAAACAGAGATTCCGGTAGTGCTTGCATAAAGCCGGGCTTTCAGATACAATGAGGACAGGGGTAGGAAGGGTTCCTGCCCTTTGTACAGGCTGCCCTGCAGTACCGCCATTGGCAGGAAACGCAGGGCCAGAAGAAAAGGAGGAGATTTCAAATGGGAAACAAGTATGCAGGAACAAAGACCGAGAAGAATCTGCAGGAGGCCTTTGCCGGCGAGTCCATGGCAAGGAACAAATACACCTTCTACGCTTCCAAGGCAAAAAAGGCAGGCTATGAGCAGATGGCTGCCCTTTATCTGGAGACGGCTGCCAACGAGAAGGAGCATGCAGAGCTGTGGTTCAAGGAGCTGCACGACATTTCCGATCCTGCGGAAAACCTGAAGGACGCCGCTGCCGGCGAGAACTATGAGTGGACCGATATGTACGCCCGCATGGCCAGAGAGGCAGAGGAAGAGGGCTTCCCGGAGCTGGCTTCCAAGTTCCGCATGGTGGCTTCCGTAGAGGCTCATCACGAGGCAAGATATAAGGAGCTCCTGAAGAAATACACCGAGGGAACCACCTTTAAGAACGATGTTCCGATCCTCTGGAAGTGCCGCAACTGCGGATATGTGTACGAGGGGACCGAGGCGCCGGAGAAATGCCCCTGCTGCGATCACCCGAAGGCTTACTTCGAGAGACTCTGCGAGAATTATTAAAAAAGAATGAACGATCAGAAGGACTGGCTTCAGAAAGCCGGTCCTTTCTTAAATTTCTATTATTTAAGAAGCATCCAACTTGCATTTCAGGTTCCTTTAGAGTATGATTAACCATTATGATGTGGAACGAAGAAACGAAAAATAACGAAGAACAGAAAACTGCAGAACAGCAGGAGGGAAGCGGTGAAAAGCCGAAAAAGAGCGGCTTTTTGTCCGAGGTGTTCAGCTGGATCCAGGTGATCGTCGTAGCGGCGGTCCTCGCTTTCGTCCTGAACAATTTCATCATCGCAAATTCCGTGATTCCCACAGGCTCCATGATCCCCACCATCGAGGAAAACGACCGGGTGATCGGCTCCCGGCTGAGCTATACCTTCGGGGAACCGGACCGGGGAGATATCGCCATATTCCGTTTTGGCTGGATCTGTGAGCACTGTAAGTCCGCCATGGGGGAGAGCCCGGCGCCGGAGACCTGTCCCCTCTGCGGAGAGGCCATTACCAGACCGAAGCCCCTGTACTATGTGAAGCGCGTCATCGGACTTCCCGGGGATGTGATCGAGATCAGGCGGGAGGGCTCAGTCAGGGCCTCGGAGCTTGAAGAGATCCCGCCGGGACTTGTGGCTTCCCCGGACGACGATACGGAGATCGCCACCGCAGCGGTTTATGTAAACGGCGAAAAGCTGGAGGAGCCTTACCTCAGGGAGCCCATGATCTTTACCGGAAGCAGTCCGGATGAGATCCAGCGCTATGAGGTCCCGGAAGACTGCTATTTCATGCTGGGAGACAACCGGAACAATTCCGGAGACGCCCGTTATTGGAATAACCCTTATATCAGCAAGGATCAGATGATTGCGAAGGTGCTGCTGCGCTATTTCCCCAATCCTGCACTGCTGAAATAACGTAACAGAGGAGTTGTATTATGAAAAAGAAGAAACTGACATGGATGGCTGCCCTGTGCCTTGCGGCGGCCTGCACGGCGGCGGGCTGCGGCAGCACGGCGTCTGAGACCACCGGCGCTTCCGAGGCGGAAAGCGGAACGGAGGCGGAAGCTTCAGAGGAAACGGAAGAGACCTCAAGAGAGGAGACCGGGGAGGAAACCACCCAGGCGGGCACCGTGGATCCTTCGGAGATCGAAGCCATCGAGGTGCTGCGGCCGGATTCCCTGGGAACCGCAAAGCTTGGAAAATATGAGGGCGTGGCCATTACGGCGCCGGAGCCCTATACGGTCACCGAGGCGGATGTGGACAGCTATATCCAGTATTATGTGCTGCCCTCCTACATCGCTTCCGTGGATGACGCGGCCCAGCTGGGGGATACGGTCAACATCGACTATGTGGGAACGAAGGACGGCGTTGCCTTTGACGGAGGTTCCGCAGAGGGAACGGATCTGGAGCTTGGCTCAGGCCGGTTCATCGACGGCTTTGAGGACGGCCTTGTAGGCCACAAAAAGGGCGAAGAGGTCAGCCTGGATCTGACCTTCCCGGAGGACTATTTCAACGAAGACCTGGCAGGCGCAGAGGTGGTTTTTGACGTGACCATCAACGACGTGAAGCGGGTGCCGGAGCTTACGGACGGCCTGGCGGCGGAGATCGACCCCAACAGCACCACCGCAGAGGAATATGTGGAAAATGTCCGGGCCATGCTGCAGGAAAACGAAGACTTTACCGAGCATCAGAATCTTTCCTATCTCGCCATCAGCGCAGTGGTAGAGGATTCGGAGGTAGAGCCCTCGGAGGAAGCGGTGGAATGGAAGATCTCCGATCTGATCGTGAACTATTATGAGCCCATGCTGAACCAGTCCTATGGCTTTGGCCTTGCGGAGATGCTCTCCATGCAGGCCGTGACCCTGGAGGAGTTCCGGGATCAGCTGCGGGAGGCTGCCACCCAGGAGGTGAGCCAGCTGCTGGTAGCGGATGAGATCGCAAAGGAACAGAACCTGACAGTGGGAGAACAGGAGCTGGAGGATTTTGCAGCCCGTTATCATATGACCCTGCAGGATATGCTGACCAATTACTCTCAGGAGGAGCTGGACGCGCTGGTGAAGGAGCAGCTTGCCATGGATTATATCGTGGAGCATGCAGAGATCACCTACGCTGACGAGGAGGAAACGGCAGAGGCCGAATAAAAACAGCAGGGGCTGTCTTTCCATGGGCAGCCCCTTTTTGCTGTATATGCGCCCGGAGCGCACATTTTCAGGAGAAGAACAGGAGGACCCAGGGATGGTCATTACACAGACGCCCTTCCGCATGTCCTTTTTCGGCGGCGGAACGGATTTTCCGGATTATTATAAGGAGTATGGCGGCGCAGTGCTGTCCACCACCTTTGATAAATACTGTTATGTCAGCGTTAGGCACCTGCCGCGCTTTTTTGAATATTCCAACGAGCTGATCTACTCCAAGATCGAACGGGTGGGACACAGATCGGAGATCCTGCATCCGGCCATCAGGAACGCCATGGAGATGATGGATATGCACGAGCTGCGCCTGACCTATGACGCGGACCTGCCTGCCCGCAGCGGACTGGGCACCTCCAGTTCCTTTGCGGTAGGCATGTTGAATGCCTTTCATGCCCTGAAGGGAAAATATGCGGACAAGCGCCGCCTGGCAGACGAGGCCATCTATCTGGAACGGGTGCTGTGCGCGGAAACCGGCGGCGTCCAGGACCAGATCGCCGCGGCCTTCGGCGGCCTGAACCGCATCGATTTCGACGGGGATGGATACCGGGTCAATCCGGTGATCATCAGCCCGGAGCGGAAAAAGGAATTGAACGGCAATCTGCTGCTCTTTTTCACCGGCTTTTCCAGATTTTCCTCGGATATTCAGGAGGGGACCAAAAAGGCCCTCCATGAAAAACTTCAGGAGCTTCAGGAAATGCGCGGGCTGGTGGACGAGGCGGAAGGGGTGCTGGTGGACAAGCACAAGGCCCTTTCCGAGTTCGGACGGCTCCTGGACTACAGCTGGAAGCTGAAGCGGGGCATCTCCACCGGCATCTCCACCGGCTCCATCGACGCCATGTACCAAAAGGGCGTGGAGGCGGGAGCCCTGGGAGGAAAGCTCCTGGGGGCAGGGGGCGGTGGCTTCCTGCTGTTCTATGTGGAGCCGGACCGGCAGGCGGCAGTGCGGGAAGCCATGCGGGATCTCCTGTATATTCCCTTTGCCTTTGAAAACAACGGAACCACGGTGATCCATTACGCACCGGAAAGCTACGAACCAAAAGAACAGGCAGCAGAGTAGGAGGAAGTATATGAAAATAGCGATTGGAAACGACCACGCAGCAGTGGAAATGAAGCAGGAGATCATGGCTTATCTGCAGGAAAAGGGCTATGAGGTGGAAAATCTCGGCACGGACAGCCCGGAAAGCTGCGATTACCCGGTATACGGAGAAAAGGTAGGCCGGGCAGTGGCCGGAGGCCGGGCGGATCTCGGCATCTGCATCTGCGGAACCGGCATCGGCATCTCTCTGGCAGCCAACAAGGTAAAGGGCATCCGGGCGGCAGTCTGCTCCGAGCCCTACAGCGCAAAGCTCTCCAGGATGCACAACGATACCAACGTGCTGTGCTTTGGCGCCAGGGTCGTTGGAATCGAGCTGGCAAAAATGATCGTGGACGAATGGCTGTCCGCAGAATTCCTGGGCGGCAGGCATCAGCGCCGGGTGGACCTGATCATGGCCATTGAGGAAAAAGGAGAATAAGATCATGAGAGCTCACGAGAGATTTCTGAAATACATTTTATTTGATACCCAGTCCGACGACCGCAGCGAAACGGTCCCCTCCACGGAAAAACAGAAGGCCCTGGGCCAGGCGCTGCTTCAGGAGCTTCAGGAGCTGGGAGCAACGGACGCCCAGATGGACGAAAACGGCTATGTTTACGCGACGGTGCCCGCCACAAAGGGACATGAGGACCGGCCCGTGCTGGCCCTGGTGGCCCATATGGACACCGCCCTGGATATGTCCGGAAAGGACGTAAAGCCCCGGATCGTGGAAAATTACGACGGCGGGGACATCCTGCTGAACGAGGCACTTTCCATCGTGACGAGGACCGCGGACTTCCCGGATCTGAAAAAATACATCGGCCAGGACATCATCGTGACGGACGGAACCACCCTGCTGGGAGCGGACGACAAGGCGGGCATCGCGGAGATCATGACGGCGGCAGAGCAGATGCTCGCGGGGGCCTATCCCCATCCGGAGGTGCGGATCGTTTTTACGCCGGACGAAGAGATCGGCAGGGGCGTGGAGCACATCGACATGGGCAAGGTCAATGCGAAATACGGCTATACCATCGACGGAGAGGAGATCGGCCAGCTGGAGTATGAAAACTTCAATGCGGCCTCTGCGGAGGTGATCTTCCACGGCGTCAGCGTCCATACCGGCTCCGCCTTCGGCATCCTGAAAAACGCCCAGCTGATGGCCATGGAATTCCATGCCATGCTGCCGCCTATGGAAAACCCGGCAGCAACCCGGGACCGCATGGGCTTTTACCATCTGAACACCATGGAAGGCAAGGTGGAAAAAACGGTTCTCACCTATATCCTGCGGGATCACGACGCAGACAAGCTTCAGCAGCGCAAAGAGCTGATGCGCCGGGCCGCAGCGTATATGAACGAAAAATACGGCGAGGGAACGGTGGAGATCAGGCTCCAGGATTCCTACCGGAACATGTATGAAAAGATCATGCCGGAGCATAAGGAGCTGATCGAATATGCCCGGGACGCCATCCGGGCAGCAGGAGTCACCCCCATCGAGGATCCCATCCGGGGCGGCACCGACGGAGCCACCCTGTCTTATATGGGACTGCCCTGCCCCAATCTGGGCACCGGCGGCCATGCCTGCCATGGACGGAATGAGTTCATTCCCATCCAGTCCATGGATAAGGCCGTGGAGATCCTGAAAAATCTGATAGAGAGATTCGCTTAAGGCATGGGAACAGCAAAGAAACTCGGTTCCCAGAATTTCCTGGTACAGGGAAGCATCCTTGCGGCAGCGGGCCTGATCGTGCGGCTGATCGGCCTTCTGTACAAGATCCCCATGACCCGGATCCTGGGAGACGAGGGAATCGGTTATTACAATACGGCTTATGAGATCTATAATATCGGGCTGATCCTGTCTTCCTACAGCCTGCCTCTGGCAGTGTCCAAGCTGATCGCGAAAAAGGAGCAGGAGGACAAGCCCGGCGACGCGGACCGGGTGTTTGACTGCGGCATAGCCGTAGGCGTGTTTTCCGGCGGCCTGATGACGGTGCTGCTGCTGTTCGGAGCAAACTGGATCGCTTCCCGGATCTTCAACAGTCCCGGCAGCGCCCTGCCCTTAAAGGTCATGGCACCCACCATCCTGGTGTTTGCGGTGATGGGCGTTTTCCGGGGATATTTTCAGGGCCACGGGGATATGATCCCCACCTCGGTTTCCCAGATCATCGAGCAGGTGGTCCACGCAGGCGTCAGCATCTGGGCGTCCTATGATTTTATGCGGCGGTTTGCCGGTACGGACAATCCCGCTTCCTATGGTGCGGCAGGCGGCACCCTGGGTACCCTGGTGGGAGCTCTGGCGGCCTTTGTGCTGCTGGCATTCCTGATGTCCAGGGAGGGCAGGAACCGCAGGATCGCGGCGAAGATAGGCGCTACGGAAAGCCGGGGGGAGATCCTGAAGCTGCTGCTTCTGACCTTTGCCCCCATTATCCTCAGCCAGTTTGTGTATCAGCTCAGCGGTTCTGTGGATAACGCCATGTTCGGCCTCATCATGGGTGGAAAAGGTCTGGACGAGAGCCAGCGGCTGTCCCTTCTGGGCATTTACGGCGGCAAGTACCGGCTCCTGACCAACGTGCCTGTGGCCATAGCCTCCTCTCTCGGAGCCTCCATGATCCCCAGCATCGTGGCCTCCAGAGTCCGGAGGGAAGAGGATACGGTACGGGAAAAGATCCATCTGACCATCAAGTTCAATATGCTGATCGCCATTCCCTGTGCGGCAGGCATGTTTTTCCTGGCGTCGCCGGTGATGCGGCTGGTGTTCGGGGACGGCAGGGAGATGACAGCCCGGCTGCTGATGCTGGGGGCTTCGGCGGTGATCTTTTTCTCCCTGTCCACCGTGACCAATGCGGTGCTGCAGGGCATCGATCTGATGCGGAAGTCCGTGACCCATTCCGCCATCTCCCTGGCGATCCACGCGGTTCTGGTATATGTGATGCTGGAAAAGCTGAATCTGGGAGTTTACGGCCTGGTCATCGGCAATGTGACCTTTGCCCTGGTGGTTTGTATCCTGAACTGGCGGGCCATTGGCAGGGCCTTGAGCTACCGGCAGGAGGTAAAGACCACCTTTCTTCTGCCGCTTTTGGCCTCGGTGGTCATGGGCTTCATTGCAAGAGCCGTTTACGAGGGGCTGTACCGGCTGATTCCGGTAAACGCCCTGTGCGTGATGGCTGCCGCGGCGCTTGCGGTGCTGATCTATGCAGTGCTGCTTTTGAAGCTGCGGTCCGTAACGGAGCGGGAGCTTAAGGCGATGCCCTTTGGCCGCATCCTGCTGAAACTGGGGCGGTATATTTGATAAGAAAATTGCAAGGAGGTGTTTATGGAGAGCTTAAAGCTGAGAGAGGGTTTTTATTGGACGGGAATCGTGGATGCGGATCTGCGGGTATTTGATATTATCATGTACACGGAATTCGGCACCACCTACAATTCCTATGTGCTGAAGGCGGGAGATCAGACGGTGCTGTTTGAGACCGCAAAGGCGAAATTTGTGGAGGAATACCTGGAGGAGCTTTCCCAGATCACGGAGGCGGGATCCATCGACTATCTGGTGGTGGACCATACGGAGCCGGACCATGCGGGCAGCATCGAAAGGCTTCTGGAGCTGAATCCCGGTATGAAGATCCTGGGCAGTCCCTGCGCTCTGGGCTTCCTGAAGGAGATCGTCAACAGGGATTTTGTGGGCATTCCGGTGTCTGACGGACAGGAGATGCAGATCGGAAACAAGAAACTCCGCTTCCTTTCCGTGCCGAATCTCCACTGGCCGGATACGATCTATACCTATATCGAGGAGGATCAGATTCTTGTGACCTGCGATTCCTTTGGCTCCCATTACGCGGCGGAAAGCGTGCTTTTGAGCGGCGTAAAGAACTGGGAAGATTACAGGAAGGCGGCGAAATATTATTTCGACAACATCATCGGCCCCTTCAAGCTCTATATGCAGAAGGCCCTGAAAAAGATCGAGGGGCTGGACATCTCCATGATCTGCACGGGACACGGTCCTGTGATCGACGAAAAGGTGGATCTGATCATCAATACCTACCAGGAGTGGAGCCGGACAGACAATCCCAATCCCCGCAAAACGGTGATCATGCCTTACGTCAGCGCTTATGGCTATACCAGGAGCCTGGCGGAACGGATCGCAGAAGGCATCCGGGACAGCGGAGAGGTGGATGTCAGGCTTTACGACATGGTGGAAGCGGATCAGGGCAAGGTCCTTGGGGAACTGGGCTATGCCGACGGCATCCTGCTGGGCTCCCCCACCATCGTTGGAGAGGCTTTAAAGCCCATCTGGGATCTGACCACATCCATGTTTGCAGAGACCCACGGCGGCAAGCTGGCGGCGGCCTTCGGAAGCTATGGATGGAGCGGAGAGGCGGTGCCTCATCTGACGGAGCGTTTAAAACAGCTTCGGATGCGGGTGCTGGATGGCTTCCGGGTGCGGTTCAAGCCCAGCGAAAATCAGCTGCAGGACGCCTATGACTACGGCTTTAACTTTGGCTGCGCTTTGCTGGAAAAGGAAAACCCCAAGAAAAAGGGTGGACGCAGGCTTGTGAAATGCCTGGTGTGCGGCGCGATCTTCGACGCTTCCCTGGAGATCTGCCCTGTCTGCGGCGTGGGCAAGGAAAACTTCATCGAGGTGGAGGCGGAGGAAAATACCTTCTCCAACAACACCGAGGAGTTTTATGTGATCCTGGGAAATGGAGCCGCGGGCTTCCATGCGGCAAAGGCCATCCGGGAACGGGACAAGACCGGCACCGTGGTGATGATCTCTGACGAGCCCTGGCCGAGCTATAACCGGCCTATGCTGACAAAGTCCATCATGTCAGGGCTTACGGCGGAGCAGATCGAGATCGAGCCCAAGGCCTGGTACGAGGAGCAGAACATCTATCAGATCCTGGGCCGCAAGGTGCAGAAGATCGATGTCGCGGCGCATAAGGTGCTGCTGGACGACGGCAACAGCTATCACTATACAAGGCTGATCTATGCCCTGGGCTCCGAGTGCTTTATTCCGCCCATTTCCGGAACGGACAAGGCGGGCGTTTATGCCATCCGCAGGCTCTCCGATACGGAAAAGGTAGCGGCGAGACTGGAGACCGCAAAGCATGCGGCGGTGATCGGCGGCGGCGTGCTGGGCCTGGAGGCTGCCTGGGAGCTTCGGAAAGCAGGCTGCCAGGTGACGGTGCTGGAGATGGCGCCGGTGCTGATGGGACGGCAGCTGGATGCGGCAGCAGGGCAGATGCTCAAAGAGATCAGCGAATCTCAGGGCATTGAGATCCGCACAGGCGTGCAGATCGAGGCCATCGAAGGCGGAGCCGAGGCAGAGGGTGTAAAGCTTTCCGACGGCGCAGTGATTCCCGCAGAGCTGGTGGTGATCTCTGCAGGCGTGCGGGCCAATGCGGCTCTGGCGAAGGATGCGGGTATAGACACAGACCGGGCCGTGATCGTCAACGAAAGGATGGAGACCAGCCTGCCGGACATCTATGCCTGCGGAGACTGCGCTCAGCACGAGGGCGTGAACCTGGGCATCTGGCCCCAGGCAGTGGAGGAAGGTACAGTGGCGGGAGCCCAGGCGGCGGGAGACAAGGATGCGGTTTACAAGCCCGTCTCTGCAGCTCTGAGCTTCAACGGCATGAACACCTCTCTCTTTGCAGCGGGGGACAATGGCAAGCAGCCGGAGCTGATCTATAAGACCGTGGAATTCCGGGATCCGGCCAGAAAGCAGTATCAGAAGTATTACTTCCGCAACAACCGTCTCTGCGGCGTGATCCTGCTGGGAGACACCAGCCGGATGGCGGAGATGACGGAGGCCCTGGAAAAGCATAAGACCTACCAGGAGATCCTGGGATAAGAAGGAAAAACATAATAAAGCAAAAGTATAACAAAGAAACCCCTGCGGGAAGTCCTGAACGAACGTTGAAAAGGACTTTTCTGCAGGGGTCTTTTTGACGGGGTTTTTAGTTTTATGTCTTCTGGCTTTCGGAAAGGGACTTTTCAGTCCATACATAGACGCCCTCGGGACGGCCTTTTGTGGTGGAACGGGTCTTATAAGCGACTCTCAGCCACCCTTCCTGTGTCAGCACAGTCAGAAACCGATTGGCGCTGCGTTTGGTGATGCCAAGGAACAGAGCCAGTTCCCGGGCAGTCAGTTCCTTTTTTTCTGAGGCATTGAAAGCCGCATAAATCTTTTGGATGGTCAGGGGGGATAAAGCGGATTTCAGGCCGGAGGGCAGCTCTTTTCCAACCACCATGACCGGCTGTCTGCCTGCAGTCCCGAGAGGGCCGATCAGCTGGTCTCCTTCGTTGATGAAATAACTTCCGCAGCCCTTTTGTGCGGATTCCAGACAGGCGTTTAAGGCGTTAAGCCGCGCCTGCGCCAAAGTGGAGCCGGTGCCGTAGCCGATGTGGCAGGAGAGGCTTTCTCCGATGAAATCCCGCAGGCTGTCTTCCTGAAAATCCTGGGTCCAAAGAGCCAGTTCTTTCTTGGATGCGACGATTTCCAGCCCGTAACGTCGCCGCTGAACGGAGAAATTGATCATGGAGGAATTGATGAACTCTATGACAAGGTTTTCAAGCTGGTTGTAGCTGTAATCCAGGGAACTGGAAAAGGGCTTAGGACCCTTTGGTTCTTCCGGTTTCAAGATCACGATGCCGGGAATGGTCTCCCGAAGCTTCAAAAGCTCGATCTCCTGCAGCAGGGAAAGACAGATGCCTTGAACATATTTTTCGCTGGGATAAGGAAAATAAACCTTGACGCCGGCTTCTTTTAAGGCAGGGACAATACTGGAAAGCCGGGAGATGGAAAGGTCGGTCTTTCCCTCCATCCAAAGGGAAAGGTGCTTTTCATACTGCTCTTTTTCCACCTGCCGCATGCGTTCCAGGCTGAAGTCTTCATCTGACAGGGCTGTAATATCCGGCAGAGAGGCCTTTCCCTCTATAAAGTCGGCCAGGCTGACGCCAAAAAGCTCCACAATATCTGCATAAACCCGATGGAAATCCAACTGACGGTTTTGTTCCAGCAGCTTCAGCAAAAGGCGGAACAGGGCGGCGTCGTCCGTGTTGAAAAAAGCGACAGGACGGCGCTCTGTCGGACAGGAAAGCTTCAGCATATGGGCTGGAAAGCTTCCGCTGGTGAGAATGCCGTCGAATTCCTCTGTGATCTGCTGTGCGATCTGAGGAATGTCTTCAAAGACATGGTATGTAAAAATGCGGTAGGAAAACCTGTCTGAAAATTTTTTTAAAATGGAGTCTGTAAAATCCTTCAAAAGCTCCGTGACGATCACGGCAATTTTTCTGCTCAAATCCATAAACCTCTTTATTCGTTTCAATTCGTCGTTTATTTATTTTACCACAAAGGGCCGAAATCGGCATCTGAAAAAAATAGTGCACAAAAAGCAAAAGGCTTTTCTGGAAAAGTCTACGAAAATATGAAAAGCAGATTGACAAAAAGGTGACGAGAAGTATAATAAGGGTTATTAAAGACATGTCTTTATATAGTCTCTATATAAAAATCATCGATGCAGGAAAAGAAAAAAGAAGGGAACAGAGAGAAGGAGCGGCTATGAATGAATTTTTAAAACGGGCAAAGGAACTGGAAGGCGAAATGCAGAAGGTGCGCAGGCATCTGCATCAGAATGCTGAGGCGGGAGAAGATCTGCCAAACACGACAAAATATGTGATGGACAGGCTTCGGGAGATCGGGCTGGAACCCCAGGAGATCTGCCAGTCAGGGATCACGGCATTGATCAAAGGCGGCATGCCGGGAAAGACCATCCTTTTGAGAGCCGATATGGATGCGCTGCCCATGAAGGAAGACAACGATCTGCCTTTCCATACGGTTACAGATGCAGCGCATAACTGCGGACATGACATTCATACGGCTATGCTGTTGGGAACGGCCCGGATGCTTTACGAAAAGAGAGGGGAGCTTCATGGAAATGTAAAGCTGATGTTTCAGCCTGCTGAGGAGGTTTTCAAGGGCTCTGAAAAAATGATTCAGGCAGGTATTCTGGAAAATCCGAAAGTGGATGCTGCGGCAGGCATGCATGTCATGCTGGATACCGAGGTGCCTTCTTTAAACTATGGAATCGGCTATATGACTTCTTCCTGCGACGGATTTAAGATCACTGTGAATGGTGTGGGCTGTCACGGAGCCATGCCCCATATGGGAATCGACCCTATCAATATCGGCATGCATATCTACAGCGCTTTTCAGAATCTGATAGCCAGAGAAAGCGATCCGGCACAGAAAGCAAGCCTGACCCTTGGGGCGTTTCAGGCAGGTTCCACTACGAATATCATCCCTGACAAGGCGGTTCTGATGGGCACCCTGCGGACCTATGATCAGAAGCTTCGGGAAACGCTGGTCAGAAGAATGCACGAGATCCTGGAGGGTATGGAAAAAGCGTTCAACGTATCCATCGATTATGAAGTGGTATCCAAGGTGCCCTCCACATACTCCGACCCGGAGCTGACAGAGGAACTGGCATCCTATGCCGGAGAGCTCCTTCCGGATTTCATCAAGATCAGGGACTATAGGGTGACGCCCTCCGATGATTTTGCGTTTGTTTCTCAGAAGGTGCCGACGACCTATTTTATGATCGGAGCAAAGGTGGAAGGCTGCAATGTGCAGCATCATAATCCTGGCGTTTTATTTGATGAAAGCGTGTTGCCCTATGGCGCTGCGGTACACGCGCAGATCGCATATCGCTGGCTGAACAGAGAGGGATAAAAAAATGAAAGAAAGAAAAGTTTTTTACGGATGGTATGTGGTGATCGGATGCCTTCTGATCACCTGTACGCTGGTGCCGCCGATCATGGCGCTGAGCAGTAAGTTTCTGATGCAGGTGACAGAGGAACTTCAGATTTCGAGAAGCGCCTTCACTTTGGCAAATACGATTCTCCAGGGACTGGGAATTTTCCTTTCGCCCTTTGTTTCGGCAAAGCTTGCCAAGGGAGACATGAAGAAAATACAGACGATCAGCATTGTTGGTTTCGCAGTGTCCTACGCGTCTTATTCTCTGGCGCAGAACGTTGTGCATCTTTACATTTCATCGATTTTTATCGGCATTTTTTATCTGAATGCCACTTTGATCCCTGTGAGCATGATGATCACGAACTGGTTCACGAAAAAAAGAGGTCTGGCGATGAGCATCGCCATGGCGGGGATCGGAATTGGCGGCGCAGTATTCAGCCCTATCGTAACCGCCCTGCTGACCCGTTACGGATGGAGACATACTTACCAGATCATGGCTGTGATCATGCTGGTGATCGCGCTCCCTGCGGCGATTTTCCTTTTGAAGAAAAGACCGGAGGAGATGGGGCTTAAGCCATATGGAAGCGATGAGGTGTCAGACATCCAGAAGAAGAGCGGAAAAACAGTAATGACCCTCAGCGTACAGGGGTCAAGAATGAAACCCTTCTTTCTCCTTTTGATCGTCGGAATGATCTGCAATGGCCTGATCAATTCCGGCGCGCTGGGACAGTTTCCGGCGGCCCTGGAAGAGCTTCAGGGCGTCGAGGTACAGGCAGTGATCATTTCCATGTATTCCATGATCGGCATATTCGGAAAGCTGGTATTGGGCTGGCTGAACGACCGTTACGGCGTTGTGGTAAGCACGGCCTTCGGATGCATTACCTTTGCGGCATCCTTTATATTTATCCTGATGGGAAGCAACGTCACCATGCTCTATATCATGGCTGTGCTGTTTGGCCTGGGAGACGCCATCGGCACCGTGACGCCGCCCTTGATCACCGGCGCGGTATTTGATACGGAAAAATACGGGGAGGCCTATGGCATTGCCAACAGCTTCAATCAGATCGGACTGACCTTCGGTTCCCTGCTGGTAGCCGGTATCTATGACCTCAGCGGTTCCTATAATCCGGCATGGATCCTCCTTCTGATCCTGACTCTGGCAGCGTTCTTTGGCTGGATCGGATCTTATCAGATGGCAAAAAAATATCATAAGACGGTAGAGTAAAGTGGAATTTTTAAGCGGCATGGCGAAAAGCTATGCCGCTTTTTCCTTGCAGAAAATGCGGTGCGGCAGAACTTTCGTTGTAAAAAGTGTGCTGTGATGCTGGTTTTTCGTTGTAAAAAGTGTGCCAGCATAACACTTTTTCAGTGTAAAAAATGTCGCTCGATATGGGTTTTTATTGAATATTGGGAACTTTGCATGTATGATATAGATAATGAGATGTCAAGGAGGTATGATATGTACCGTTCTGCGATTGAAAAACTGCATCGATGGAAGGACAGCAAACGCCGCAAGCCCCTGATCATCCAGGGGGCCAGACAGGTAGGAAAAACCTGGCTCATGAAGGAATTTGGCCGGAGGGCCTATGCCGATACGGTATACATCAATTTCGATGCCAATTCCAGAATGGCAGAGCTCTTTGCTTCCGATCTGAACACAGACCGGCTGATCATGGGGATAGAGCTTTATGCCGGAAGAAAGATCGATCCGGAGCACACGCTTTTGATCTTTGATGAGGTACAGGAAGTCCCGAGGGCCCTTTCTTCATTAAAGTATTTTTGTGAAAATGCGCCGGAATACCACATTGTCTGCGCCGGATCCCTTCTGGGGATCGCCCTGCATGAGGGAACCTCCTTTCCGGTGGGAAAAGTGGATTTCCTGCAGCTGTGTCCCCTTTCCTTCAAAGAGTTTCTGATGGCTGTGACAGGAAAGCAATACGCTGAACTTTTGGAAAAACGGGACTACCAGATGGTTACAGCTTTTCGAGACACCTATATCGACGCGCTGAAACAGTATTATTTTGTTGGCGGGATGCCGGAAGCCGTGCAGAGCTTTGCAGAAGAACGGGATTTTTCCGCAGTCCGGGAGATCCAGAAACACATACTGGAAGCTTATGAACAGGATTTTTCCAAACATGCGCCTTTGGAAATGGTTCCGAAGATCCGCATGGTGTGGAACAGCATCCCTTCCCAGCTGGCAAAGGAAAACAAAAAATTTGTTTATGGATTGGTGCGTGAGGGAGGCCGGGCCAAGGATTATGAAACAGCGATCATGTGGCTTTGCGACTGCGGACTTGTGCATAAGATCGGCCGGGTCAATGCCGCAGGGCTCCCGCTGAAAGCCTATGAGGATCTGAAGGCCTTTAAGCTTTTCCTCCTGGATGTGGGCTTGCTTGGCTGCATGGCAGGGTTAAAGCAGCAGACCTTGCTGGATGGAAACGATCTGTTTGTGGAGTTCAAAGGCGCCCTGACGGAACAATATGTCTGCCAGCAGCTAAAAACTATAGACGGGTTAAACGTATATTACTATACCAACGATAGGGGATCCTGCGAGGTGGACTTTGTGATCGATACAGGGGAACAGGTGATCCCGGTAGAGGTAAAGGCGGAAGTCAATCTGAAGGCAAAAAGCCTGAAAACGTATCTTGAAAAATTTCAGCCTGAGCTGGCTGTCCGCACTTCTATGGCGGACTACAGGAAAGAAGAGCGCCTTGTGAATCTACCGTTGTATGCGGTGGAGGAAATCAACGAAGTTATTTCCGAAACAGAAAGCTGAACGCTTTAGGTTGTATATGCTTTACCAAAAAGGATGTCCCTCCGCTCTTTGCGGAAAAGGACATCCTTTTTTGCGCTTTTCAGCGCCGTTTTCCATATTTATTTTTTAGCGATGCTGCGCCTTACAGGGCCTGCCGGGACCGGAAGATGGCGGAACCATATTTTTCCAGAACGCCCATCAGCACGGAGCCCAGAACGCCCACGGCCAGCACTTCCCCAAGGCCTACCGTCAGCATCATAAAGGGCACCAGATCGGGAACGCCGTAGGCATATTTCAGCACAAAGGGGATGATCAGGGCGTTGCTCAGGATCGGGGGCAGCAGGGCCAGACGCTTTCCATGAGGGATGCCTGTTTTTCCGATCCACCAGGTTCCGACTGCGCCGATCAGGGTCGCCAGGGTTCCGAAGACGATGTCCGGAAGGGGCGCTCCGCCGATGAAGTTCGCCAGAAGGCAGCCGATGGTCACGCCGGGGATGCCTGCCGGGGTAAAGAAGGGCAGCACGCAGAGCATTTCGCTGATGCGGAACTGTACCGGTCCGAAGGCGATAGGCTGAAAGGGCAGGAACAGCGCCAGATAAAGGGCGGCGATCACTGCAGCCTGGGTGAGGAGCAGGGTGTTCCCCATGGTGTTGCTTGTGTGTTTCATATTCAGTTTTCTCCTTTAGTTTTGTTTTACGTCAGGAAGGTCTCGAACTGACGTGCGGGAGTCAGTGTAGCATAAAATCCGGAAAAAAGCAACGGAAGGCTTTGGCAGAGGGTTTACAGAAACATTACATACCCTTTACCCCAAACTGCTGGATAAAGTACCGGGAATGGACTATACTCACAGATAGGAAAGACAGGATCACAGAATGCTTTCAGGTCAGGAGGACTTTTGCATGAGAGGAGATTACCATACCCATTCGATTTTCGACGATGGAAAAAGCACGCTGATGCAGATGGCGGAAGCTGCGGAGCGGAAGGGAATGTTTTATCTGGGATTTTCCGCCCACAGCTATCAGAGCTTCGATGAAAGCTTCTGCGTAAAACGGAATAAATTCCAGGAGTACCTCCGGGAGGCCAGGGAGATCCAGGCGCTGTTCGAGGCGGAGGGCCGGAGGACCAACATCCTGGTGGGCATCGAGCAGGATCTGTTCGGCAAGCAGGAAAAGGGGTTGGATTACACCATCGGCTCCGTGCATTATCTGCACCAGGGCGGGGAGTATCTCTGTATCGACGCCAGCCCCGAGCGCCTGAGCCGTATTGTAGAGGAAGTTTACGGCGGAGACTGGTACAGGATGACGGAGGACTATTTTGATCTGGTGGAGACGCTACCGGAGCGCACCGGCTGCGACATCATCGGACATTTCGACCTCGTAGCAAAATTCAATGCGGGAAATCGGTTCTTTGACGAGGAAAGCCCCAGGTATCTCCGAAGGGCCGGAGAGGTGATGGAGAGCCTGGTGAAGAAAAACGCGGTCTTTGAGATCAATACGGGAGCCATGTCCCGGGGATACAGGGACATTCCCTATCCCAATATGCCGCTGCTGTCGCTTTTGCGGCAGCTGGGAGGAGAGATCATCATAAACTCAGACGCCCACACCGCAGGGACCATCGGATACGGCTTCGATTATGCCTGCGCCGCTGCGGCAAAGGCAGGCTTCAGTTATACCAATCTGCTGACCAGAAGCGGCTTTGCCAAGATCGGCCTGAGCTGTTTCCAGAGCTGGCAGGAGGAAACGATCCTGCGGGGGGCCTGATGCCGGCATATATAAAAACTGAATACAGAAAATTACGCGGAAAGAAAAGGAGATCCAAATGATCAAGTTTTATGTTCTGGACACCAATGTGCTGCTGCAGTCGCCGGAGGCGCTGTTCGCTTTTTCAGACAACCATGTGGTCCTGCCTATCGTGGTTCTGGAAGAGCTGGACAACATGAAAAAAGCGGAGGGCGAGCTGGGGGCCAATGCCAGAAAAGCTATCCGTCTTCTGGAAGAGCTGCGCAGACAGGGGGATCTGAGGCAGGGTGTTCCGCTGCAGGAGGGCGGCGTGCTGTCAGTGGAAACCAACTGCAAGGATGTGGAACTGCCGCCGGAGCTTCCGGAAAGCAAAGCGGATAACCGGATCCTGCAGGTGCTGAAGGGGCTTTCCGGCCGGGATGGCCGGGAGGCTGTGCTTGTGACAAAGGATCTTCTTTTGCGGCTGAAGGCCCAGGTTCTGGGAATCCGGGCGGAGGATTTCACCGCCGAGCAGGTGCATAGATCCTCGGAGCAGTATCGGGGGAGATGCCGGGTTTACGCGCCGGAGGCTTCCTTCAAGGAATTTAAGAAAAAAGGGGTCCGGACCGAGGAAGTATATCAGGTCGACGAAGCGGGGGAGATCATCCGGCCGGAGCTTTTTGAAAATGAGTTTGTCGTACTGGTGTCGGATCAGAACGAAAAAAAGACCCAGCTTGGCCGGGTGGAACAGGGCGTCATCCGCAAGCTGGAATACCGGAAGAGCACGCCCTATGGAATCAGCCCTAGAAATGCCGGACAGTATTTCCTGCAGGAGGCGCTGATGCAGCCGGCTGACAAAGCGCCTCTGGTGATCGTAAAGGGAATGGCGGGCACCAGCAAAACCTTCTATTCTCTGGCGGTGGGGCTGGAAAAGCTGTTGAATCATCCCACCGGAGAGTACCGGCGCATCCTGGTCTGCAGGCCCAACGCCCAGTTCGATGAGGACATCGGATTTCTGCCGGGAGACGAGCAGGAAAAAATCTCGCCCCTCATGCGCCCCATCATGGACAATCTGGAGCAGCTTATCGATTCCAATCAGGAGACCCGATATCAGGACGAGGCAGAGCTGCAGGATAAAATCGCTGAGATCTTCGACAGGGGACTGATCCAGACTGAGGCCCTGAACTTTATCCGGGGCCGCTCCATCGTCAAAACCTATCTGATCATCGACGAGGCTCAGAACATGACGCCGAATCAGGCAAAGGGCATCATCACCAGGGCGGGAGAAGGCACCAAGATCATTTTGCTGGGAGATCCCATGCAGATCGACAGGAGCTTTCTGGATGAACGGACCAATGGTCTGAGCTACGCGGCGGAGCACATGAAGGGAAGCCCCCTGTGCTGGCAGCTGACCATGAGCGCCGAGGAATGCGAGCGTTCGGCCCTGGCCATGGACGCCATCGGAAGACTGTAAGGAGAAAACGCGGGTACCGCAGGGCTTAAGCCCGATAGCGGGCCCATTTTCCTTTTTTGTAGTAGATGATAAACAGGATGGAGGTAATGGTCCAGGTCAGAGGGTAGGAGAAAACGATCTGGCTGATTCCAGGACTTACGATGCTGACCAGGGTGACCCACAGGATCCGGAGCACGCAGACGCCAAAGCAGGTCAGGATCATGGGGATAAAGGCGTCGCCGCAGCCCCGGCAGGCGCCGGAGAGGATCTCGATGCAGATATAGGTGATGTAAGCCGGAGATACCACCCGGATCATGCCCATGCAGATGTCGATGACGTCCGCGTCCTGGGTAAAGAGCCGCAGGATCACCGGGCCCCCGCCTACAACGATAAAGCTGAAGACCACGCTGGTGACGGCAGCCATCAGCAGGCAGACCCGGACGCTCTTTTTCACCCGGTCGATGCGGCCTGCGCCGAAATTCTGTCCGGCAAAGGTGGTGATGGCGGTGGCATAGGCGGTCATGATCATCCAGAAAAAGCTGTCCACCTTGCCGTAGGCCGTCCAGGCGGCCACCGTATCCGTTCCGAAGCCGTTGATGGCGGCCTGGATCACCAGGTTGGAAATGGAGTACATGGCGGACTGCAGGCCTGCAGGCAGGCCGATCCGCAGGATGGTGGACAGGTATTTCTGATGGATCCGGATCTCCGGGATCCGCACCTGATAGGATTCTTTGGTGCGCAGCAGCACAAAAAGGGTCATGGCGGCGGAGACCACCTGGGACAGCACCGTGGCGACGCCTACGCCGAGAACGCCAAGTCCCAGCGCCACCACGAAAAACAGGTCCAGGAAGATGTTGATGATACAGGAGGCGATCAGGAAATAAAGGGGCCGTTTGGAATCGCCGATGGCCCGCAGGATGCCTGCCCCCATGTTGTAGATCATGGAAGGGATCATGCCCAGAAAATAAATGCGCATATAGAGGACGGAATCTCCCATGATATCTGCGGGCGTGTTCAGCAGGGACAGCGCGGCGGATGCCGTGGCGATGCCCAGCACCATCATGCCTGCGCCGCCGATGACGGAAAGGGCCATGGCGGTATGCACCGCAAACCGCAGCTTGTCGTGGCTGTTGGAACCGAAATACTGGGAGATCACGACGCCTGCGCCGGAGGAAAGGCCCACGAAAAAGCCCACCAGCAGATTGATGATGGTGGAGGCAGGACCGCCTACGGCAGCCAGGGCCTCGGTGCCTACGAAGTTGCCCACCACCACCGCGTCGGTGGTGTTATAGAGCTGCTGGAAAAAGGTCCCGAAAAGGATCGGGAAGAAAAACAGCAAAAGCTGTTTCCAGATGACTCCCTCGGTGATCTGATTGATGGATGCGGTTGTTTCCTGTCTCTGGTTCATGAAAGTGCCTCCGGAAAACTGTCGGTAGTCTGAAAAAACTGCCAGAAGTCTGAACATCTGGCTGCAGTCTGAAAACCTACCTGTAGTCTATCACGAAGGCCGCCGCCGGAAAAGGGGGTCCGGCCACAAAATTTTTCATTTGTATACGCCGGGAAAATAAGGTATACTTGGCGTATCAGTGGAATGGCCTTTTTTCGCGGCAGCATCAGGAAAGACGGCTGCCGGGCGGGAAGGAAGGGAAAGGAAGGAATTGAGATATGGCTCTGGCATATAACCACGACAACAGAGAATTTCATATACAGACGGCGCCCGGACAGGTGGGACGGTATGTGATCCTGCCGGGGGATCCGGGACGCTGCGAAAAGATCGCGGCCTTTTTTGATGAGCCCGAGCTGGTGGCCCATAACCGGGAATACGTGACCTATACGGGCAAGCTTGACGGCGTGCCCGTGAGCGTTACCTCCACCGGCATCGGCGGCCCCTCGGCGGCCATCGCCATGGAGGAGCTGATCCACTGCGGCGCGGATACCTTTCTGCGGGTGGGCACTGCAGGGGGCATGCAGAAGGAAGTCATGGGCGGCCATGTCTGCATCGCCACAGGCGCCATCCGCTTTGAGGGGACCAGCCGGGAGTACGCTCCTATGGAGTGGCCTGCCGTGGCTGATTTTGAGATCGTACAGGCGCTGAAGAACAGCGCGGACCGGCTGGAGATCCCCAATCATGTGGGAGTCGTGCAGTGCAAGGACAGCTTTTACGGACAGCACAGCCCGGAGACCATGCCGGTGGACAGCCTCCTGAAGGAACGGTGGAATGCCTGGATGCGGCTTGGGTGCCTCTGCTCCGAGATGGAATCCGCGGCCATCTTTACCGTGGCGGCAGCCAGAGGCGTGCGGGCAGGCTCCGTGATGCTGGTGATCGCAAACCAGACGAGACGGGAGCTGGGCCTTGAGGATCCCCAGGTATACGACACGGAGATCCCGATCCGGGTGGCGGTGGAAGCGATCCGTGATCTGATCAAAAAGGATGGAGAGAAGAGGCAGTTTTAAATGGCAGAGATCAAGAGAATATTCCTTATAGTGATCGACAGCTGCGGCTGCGGCTATGAGCCGGATGCGGAGCTGTTTGGAGATGTGGGGGCCAATACTCTGGCCACCATCAGAAGATCGGAGCAGTTTCACTGCCCCAACATGGAACGGCTGGGACTGTTTCATATCGACGGTTTTTCGCCGGAGGCGGGAGACGATTTTCAGGGGACCCCGGAGGGAGTCTACGGACGGCTGCGGGAGCGGTCCATGGGAAAGGACACCACGGTGGGCCACTGGGAGATCGCAGGCGTGATCTCCGAAAAGCCCCTGCCGGTGTATCCCGAGGGCTTTCCGGCGGAGGTGATCCGGGAATTTGAAGAAAAAACCGGCCGGAAGGTGATCTGCAACAAGCCCTATTCCGGTACGGAGGTGATCCGGGACTACGGCGAGGAGCATATGAAGACAGGCGCCCTCATCGTTTATACCTCTGCGGATTCGGTCTTCCAGATCGCAGCCAACGAGGCGGTGGTCCCGGTGGAGCAGCTTTATGAATACTGCCGGATCGCCAGAGAGATGCTGACAGGGGACCACGGCGTGGGCCGGGTGATCGCCCGCCCCTTTGTGGGAACCGACAGCAGCAATTTCCAGCGGACGCCCCGGCGGCACGATTTTTCCATCGCCCCGCCGGCAAAGACGATGCTGGATGCGCTGCAGGAGGCCGGGCTTGCCTCCATCGGTATCGGAAAGATCCGGGACATCTTTGCGGGAAGAGGCGTGGACGACTGCGCCTTTACCACGCCGACGGTTTCCAATGCGGACGGCATGGAAAAGACAAAGGCCCTTTTGCAGGAGGATTTCCGGGGACTGGCCTTTGTCAATCTGGTGGAAACGGATATGACCTATGGCCACAGAAGAGACGTGGACGGCTATGCCGGAGCGGTCTCGGCCTTTGACCGGTGGCTTGGAGAGTTCCTGCCCCTGATGGGGAAGGAGGACGTGCTCATGATCACAGCGGACCATGGCTGCGATCCAGGCTTCCGGGGCACGGACCATACCAGGGAATATGTGCCCTTCCTGGCCTGCGGACAGGCCCTCAGACAGAACGTAAACCTGAAGACCCGGGCAAGCTTTGCGGATATCGCAAAGACCATCCTGGATATCTGGGAGATCGAAGCGCCGGAGATCCCGGGAGAAAGCTTTAAAAAGGATATTCTGCTGTAATCGCCATGAGCAAGGTAACCATCGTCATACCGAATTACAATGGAAAGCATTTTCTGCAGCCGTGTATGGATGCTCTTTGCAGGCAGACATACACGGATTTTGACGTGCTGATCGTGGATAACGGCTCCTGGGACGGCTCCGGGGAGCTGATCCGGAGTCTGGAGGAAAAGGCGGAAGCCGCAGAGCTCCCCTTTCCGGTCAGAGGGATCCTGCTTCCGGAAAATACCGGATTTTCCGGCGCGGTCAACGCAGGCATCGGAGCGGCAGAGGGAGAGTATGTCATCCTCCTGAACAACGACACGGAGCCCCTGCCGGGCTATGTGGGGGCTTTATGCGGCGTTCTGGAGCAGGACCAGGAAAAACGGATCTTTGCCGTTTCTCCGAAAATGATCCAGCTGTACCATAAGGAGCTGCTGGATGATGCGGGAGACGGATACAATCTGTTGGGCTGGGCCTTTCAGAGAGGCGTGGGACAGCCGGTGACCACCGGACGCTTCTGCAGGCAGAGGCAGGTATTCTCCGCCTGTGCCGGAGCGGCCATCTACCGCAGGGACCTGCTTCTGAAGCTGGCGCTGCCGGAGAAAAAGAAACCGGCGGCCGGGAAGGACAAGACCGCGCTGCCCGAAACTGCGCCGCCCAAGACCGCACAGACTCGGACCGCGCCGCCAAAGGCCGCGCCGGAGTGCTTTGACCTGCAGCATTTTGCTTATCTGGAGGACATCGACCTGTGCTACCGGGCCCGGATCCACGGGTATCAGGTGCTTTACTGCCCGGAAGCGGAGGTATACCATGTGGGAAGCGGCACCTCCGGCTCCAGGTACAACGCCTTTAAGGTGCGGCTGGCAGCCAGGAACAACGTGTATCTGAATTATAAAAACATGCCGCTTCTGCAGCTTTGCCTGAATCTGCCGGGAATCCTGCTGGGGGTGCTGATCAAGCAGATCTTCTTTGCCAGGATCGGCTTCGGCAGGGAATACAGGCAGGGCTTTCTGGAGGGGATCCGTACCCTTCCGGAATGCCGGAAGACGCCTTTTTCCATGGGGCGGCTGCCCAACTATCTGCGCATCGAGGGACGCCTTGTGGCGGATACCTTTTCCTACGCCGGGGATTTTCTCTGGCGGAGGCTGAACAAACTGAAAAAGGAAACGAACAGGGATGAAATACAGAATTGATATCATGCGCCTTCGGGAAGGCACCATGACCTTGAACGGCTGGGTGCTGCCGAAGGAAAAGGGAAAAAAACAGTATGTGAGCCTGTCCGGGGAAAGGGGGAAAAAGGAGGCTGAGAAGCTTTACGCGGTCAGCGCCTCCGGCATCCGGTTTTCCGTGGCGGACAGCAGAGGAAACCTGCTGCCCCTGGAATATGTGCCCATGCTGCGGGAGGATGTGGCCGCCGTTTACCACCGGGAAGACCCCATGTGCGGCTTTGACATCCGTTTTCCTTACCGGCGGGACGAATCCTATGTCCTGAAAATGGAGGCCTTTGGGGAGCGGGCGTCGGTCCCCGTAAACGAAGCGGTGATCGCCAAGCGCAATTCCGTGGCGAACCGGAAAAAGGAACGCCTGCTGGCCCTCTGCAACAAGGAGACCGTCAAGGTGGCCTGGGACTTCTTCCGGCAGAACGGCCTGCGGGCCCTCTGGAAAAAGTCCATCCACAAGCTGGAGGGCATCGAAGAGGATTACGATTATTCCGAATGGTACGAAAAGACAAAGACCACCGAGGCGGAGCTCAGGCGTCAGAGCCGGGAATACAGAAAGCTGTTCCCGGAAGGGGCGCTGCCGCTGTTCAGCATCGTCATCCCCGCCTTCCGCACCCCGGAAAAATATCTGCGGATGCTGCTGGAGTCTTTGAAGAACCAGACCTATCCGGAGTTTGAGGTGATCGTGGCGGACGGCTCTGCCAAAGAGGATGAGACCGTAAGGCGGGTCATGGAGGAATACCGGCAGCAGGACAGCCGGTTCATCTACAAGCCCCTTGCGGAAAATCTGGGCTTTTCCGGCAACACCAACGAGGCCCTGAAGGACGCCAGAGGCGGCTTTATCGCCCTCTGCGACCACGACGATACCCTGACGCCGGACGCCCTTTACCAGGTGGCAAAGGCGGTGTCGGAGCATCCGGAGGCTCAGTTTCTCTACACGGATGAGGACAAGGTGGATTTTGACGGCCTCGCCCTGTTTGAGCCCCATTTCAAATCCGATTTCAATCCGGACCTTCTGCGCAGCGTGAACTACATCTGCCATCTGTCCGTGATCCGCAGGGATCTTCTGGACCGGGTGAGGGAGCTGCATCCGGAGGGGCTGGCCTTTGATCCGGCCTATGACGGAGCCCAGGACCACGACTTTTTCCTGCGGTGTACCGAGGAGGCGGTCCGGGGAGAGACCGGAGACGGCAGCGAAGCGCTGCGGCAGGGCCGTTTTACCTCGGAGCGGGTGATCCACATCCCGAAGGTCTGCTATCACTGGCGCTGCCATAAAAACAGCACCTCTGCCAATCCGGCCTCGAAGCTTTACGCCTTTGACGCGGGAAAACGGGCGGTGCTGGCCCACGAGAAACGCTGCGGGATCCCTGTAAGCCAAGTGGTGGACGGCATCACCTATGGATTTTATCACACCATTTTCCCGGCTTCCGGGGAAAAGGTCTCCGTGATCATCCCCAACAAGGACCATACGGCGGATCTGGATACATGTATCCGGTCCCTGATCCAGCGGTCCGTGCACCGGAATCTGGAATTCATCGTTGTGGAAAATAACTCCACGGAACCGGAAACCTTTTCTTATTATGAAAAGATCCAGGGCAATCCTGCCTTTTTCCTTTCCGATTTCCAGGCAGGCTATGAGAAGCTTCTGGAGGAACGGAAAAAGCGGCAGGAATACTGTGAGCTGTCAAAGACCACGGACACCTATCAGCCGCCGGTGGACCGGGAGCGGCTGATGGACATTTCCCAGGTGACCGTGCGGGTGATCCGCTGGGACAAGGCCTTCAACTATTCTGCCATCAATAATTTCGGCGTACAGTCGGCTACGGGAGCGTATCTGCTGTTTCTGAACAACGACGTGGAGCTCATCAATCCGGATACCCTGACGGAGATGCTGGGCTACACCTCCAGGCCGGATGTGGGCGCAGTAGGCGCGCGGCTCCTGTACGAGGACGATACGGTGCAGCATGCCGGCGTCGTGGTAGGCTTTGGCGGAATTGCCGGAGGCTGTTTTATCGGGACCCACGAAAAAGAAAACAGCTACATGCACCGGATGATGTGCGCCCAGGACTACAGCGCCGTCACCGCAGCCTGCTTGATGACGAAGCGGCAGGTCTTTGACCGGGCCGGAGGCTTTACGGAGGAGCTGGCGGTGGCCTTTAACGACATCGACTTCTGCATGAAGGTGAGAGCCCAGGGGCTGCTGTGCGTTTATAACCCCTACGCGCTGCTGCATCATTATGAATCAAAATCCAGGGGCCTGGAGGATACGCCTGAAAAGGTGGAGCGTTTTAACGGAGAGATCGCGGAATTTGCCAGCCGCTGGCCTCAGATCCTGCAGGAGGGAGACCCTTATTACAACCCCAACCTGACCCTGAGAAAGTCCAATTTCGCTCTGCGGGACCTGTCCAAGGAACAGATCGGAGAGCCCTTCCACCTGGAGCTGGATGTGGAAAAACAGCTGCGGGAGGTACGGAAGGCCAGAAATTTTTCTAAAACTTAATCGTTTTGTAATAGCCATAAGGGGGAAGCTGCGCTATAATAAACAAATATTGGGTAAAAGCGGCCTTTGCTGCGCCATAACATGAAGCTAAGGTGACATGATCAAAAACAATCAGACAAAACTGAATTTCATGCATGTGGTCCTGGACGCAGTTGTGACGGCTGTATCCTATTTTCTGGCATGGCTTCTGATCATCGGAATGGGGACCCCGGGACGGGGAGCCCTGCCCCTTGAGATATATATGTGGGCGCTGATCGCCATCGTGCCCCTTTACCTGCTGCTGTATGCAGCCTTCAACCTGTATTCGCCGAAACGGGTGCAGTCCCGCCGGTACGAGCTGGCAAATATCTGCAGGGCCAACATCGTGGGCCTGATGATCTTTACCTTTGTGCTCTTCGGAGGAAGAAACTTCCGGAGCCTTGGCCCCTATCTGGACAACTTCTCCGCCAGGATGATCATTGCATTCTTCGGAATCAATATCCTCCTGATGGCGTTGGTGCGCAATGTGGTGCGGACCGTGCTCAGGGACATCCGGGCAAAGGGCTTTAACCAGAAGCACGTGCTCCTGGTGGGCTTTTCCGGCGCGGCGGACGGTTTTATCGAGCGCAGCCGGCAGAACCCGGAGTGGGGATACCATATTTACGGGATCCTGGACGACGATCTGGAAAAGGGTAGCATGTACAAGGGGGTTAAGGTCCTGGGAGAGCTGACGGAGCTTCGGGGGATCCTTGCGGAAAACAATCTGGATGAGATCGCCGTGACCCTTCCCCTGGAAAAATACGAATACCTGAAGCCGGTGGTAAATGTCTGCGAAAAGTCCGGCGTCCATACGAAGTTCATCCCGGACTATCTGAACATCATCCCCACCACCCCCTATATGGAGGACCTGGAGGGACTGCCGGTGATCAATATCCGCCATGTGCCCCTGACCCAGCCCTTCAATATGATCGTGAAGCGGGTCGTGGACATCGCCGGCGCGCTGGCGGCGCTTCTGATCTTCAGCATTCCCATGCTGGTGATCGCAGTGATCATCAAATGCACCAGCAAGGGACCGGTGATCTTCAAGCAGGAACGGGTGGGGCTCCATAACAAGCCCTTCCAGATGTATAAATTCCGCTCCATGTACCAGCAGAAGCCGGACGAGGAGCTGACCAAGTGGACCACCAAGGGAGATCCCCGGATCACCCCCATCGGGCATTTTATCCGGCGGACCAATCTGGACGAGACTCCCCAGCTGTGGAATGTGCTGAAGGGGGATATGAGCATGGTAGGCCCGAGACCGGAACGGCCCCAGTTCGTGGAGAAATTCAAGGAGGAGATCCCCCGCTATATGATCAAGCATCAGGTCCGGCCCGGCATGACCGGCTGGGCCCAGGTAAACGGCTACCGGGGAGATACCTCCATTCAGAAACGAATCGAGTACGATCTGTATTATATTGAAAACTGGACGCTTGGCCTTGATATCAAGATTTTGTTCATGACTCTTTTCAAAGGCTTTAAAAATGCGTATTGATACAGCGTCAAACGAAAAGGAAACGATGAGATGAGTATAGAAGACGGATTTGTAAGAGGCAGCAGAAACAACCCCGGCGGCAGCCGCAGGCGCAGCCGGGCCCTTCCGGAGCAGGAAAAGGGCTTCTACGAGGAAGCAGACCAGCCGGAAGAGGGGTATCTGGACGAGGATTATCCGGAGGAAAGCTATACCGACGCCGGCTATTCTGAGGCGGAGTATCTGGATGAGGATTATCCGGATACCGAGGACTATGACGACGCCCTCTGGGACGACGAACCGGAGGAGGAGGGCGACCTGTTTGACGATGTAGCCATCGACAGAGAGGACAGCTTCCAGGAGGATGTCAGCATCGCCGAAGACCAGGACATGGAGGACAAGATCTTCGGTCAGGCCATGGATCCCAGGAGGGAAACCAAAGGCCAGGGAGCGCAGGGAAACCGCAGGCAAGGCGGCAGTTCCGGCAGAAAGGCTCCCCGGGAGCTGAACACCGCAGGCAGCGCCGTGGATCAGAAACGGCTGAAAAGAGAACAGGAGCAGAAGAAAAAATCCCGCATCAAAAAGATCCTGATCTGGACGGTGGTGGAGCTTCTGACCCTGTGCTGTATCTTTGCCTACGGCTATGTGCTCCGGACCTTCAGCCGTCTCCAGGACATCAACGTAGACCAGGGGGTCATCGAAAACAACAACCTTTCCATCGAAAAGAAAAAGGAGATGGAAGGATACTGGAATTTCTATGTCTTCGGCGTGGACGGCCGGAACAGCTCCGTAGGAAAGGGCCTGAATTCCGACGTCATCATGCTGGCCAGCATCAATCAGGATACGGGAGACATCAAGCTGGTGTCCATTTTCCGGGATACCTACCTGAATATCAGCGAGCGGAACCAGTACAACAAGATCAACCAGGCTTATGCCCTGGGCGGACCGGAGCAGGCCATCGCTGCTCTGAACAAGAACCTGGACCTGAACGTGACCAACTACGTCACCTTTAACTGGGAAGCGGTGGCCCACGGCATCAACATCCTGGGAGGCGTGGACGATATCGACATCTCTTCTGCGGAACTTTATTATATCAACGCCTACATCACGGAGACGGTAAAGGCCACCGGCATCGGCTCCGTACAGCTGACCCATACCGGCCCACAGCATCTGGACGGCGTCCAGGCAGTGGCCTATGCGCGGCTCCGCCTCATGGATACGGATTTTGCCCGTACCGAACGCCAGCGGGAGATCATCCAGGCCTGCTTCAAAAAGGCCAAGACGGCGGACTTTGCGGTGCTGAACAATATCCTTGTGGACTGCTTCCCCATGGTAGCCATCGACATCCCCTTTGCGGATCTGGTGCGGATGGCCCAGGGCATTACCAGATATAACATTGCGGACACCGCAGGCTTCCCCTGGTCCAGAGGCGACGCCAACATCCCCAAGAAGGGCGCATGCGTCATTCCTACCACTCTGGAATCCAACGTGATCCGGCTCCACGAGTTCCTGTTCGGAGACGAGAACTATCAGCCCTCCAACGCGGTGCTGCAGTATTCCCAGAAGATCAAGGAGGACTCCAACCTCTATAAGGAAGGCAAGCCCATCGAATCCGTGGGCACGGACAACGGCGTGATCCAGAAGCCGAAGACCACGGCGGCGGAAACCGACGAAGACGAGAAGGATGATGAGACCAAGGAGCGGGAGAGCTCCCGGGAGCACGGACGGAACGAGCTCTTTGAAACCGACGAGGACGGCAACATCATCTTTGAGACCGATGAAGACGGTGAGGTCATTTACCCCACCGACGAGGACGGAGACCGGATCTATCCCACGGATGAGGACGGCAACCGGATCCGGCCCACCACAGGCGAAAGCACGACCCGCCCGTCACAGACCAGACCTTCGGAAACCAGACCCGGCTCCCTGATGGAGGAAACGGAGGGAGACGCAGGCTCTGAGATCGTGGACGACGAGGGCAACGTGCTGGGGACCTCCCCGCAGCCTGGCGGCAGCGTGAACCCAACGGGCAGCACCCGCCCCACCAGCAGCGTGAACCCAACGGGCAGCGTCAATCCTACAGGCGGCAGCACCCGTCCTACCAGCGGAGTGAATCCCACCGGCAGCGTGAACCCCACCACCGGCGCCGCACCGACGGCGGCTCCGGAAACCACCCAGAGCAGGCCGACGGAGGTGATCTCCAATGAGCCGGTGACGCCTACCACGGCGGCATCCCTGCAGCCGGAGACCACGGCAGCATCGCCGGGACCCGTCAGCGGCGGACCTGGCAGCAGCGGCCCCCAGACGGCGGTGACGCCGGGAGGAGGCGCTCCGGGAGCATTGACGCCGGAAGGCCAGGGAGGCCCAGGCGTATAAACCGGAGCACAGCCCCGGATGGCTGGAAAGATACGGCCGGCCGGAAACGAGCATTTTCAGGAAGCAGGCGAAAGGCCTGCTTCCTTTATGCAGAGATCCGGTACGCAGGAATCCGATACGAAAAGATCCGGTACGCAGGAATCTAAAAAAAGTATGAATTTATGAAAAAATTCTGAAATCCTGCAAAAATGTGAACATGGACACAATTTATTCATAGAAAAGGTGTTTAATGGGTCACGTAAAGGAAGGAAAGAACAAAAACGATAAAAAATACGGAGGTATAGCTGATATGAAAAAGGTTTTGGCAATCATTCTGAGCGCTGTGCTGTTCGGCGTTCTTGCCGGAGGGACCATGGTAGGCATCAATGTGGCTTCCAGCGGACTGCTTTCTCAGATGTCCGGAACGGAGCAGAGCCAGGCGGCCGGGCAGGAAACGGAAGCGGCGCAGGAGACTCCGGCGGAGTCAGGAACGGGAGCAGAGGCATCCGCATCCACGGCGCAGCTGCTGGACGTTTCCGATATCGTGGAGGAGAGCATGCCCTCAGTGGTGAGCATCACCAATACGATGCTGATCCGCCAGCAGGGCTACGGCAGCATTTTTGATTATTTCTATGGCAGCGGACAGCCTCAGGAATATACGGCAGAGGCGGCAGGCTCCGGCGTTATCGTCAGAAAGACCGACGACGAGCTGCTGATCGTCACCAACAACCATGTGGTGGAGGACTCCGAGGAGATCTCCGTGACCTTCATCGACGGGGCAACAGTAGACGCGGCCATCAAGGGAACGGACTCCGCCATGGACCTGGCCATCGTGGCAGTCAAGCTTTCAGACCTCAGCCAGGAGACCCTGGATCAGGTAAAGGTAGCGACGCTCCATGACTCAGAGGATCTGGAGCCCGGACAGGGCGTTATCGCCATCGGCAATGCCCTTGGCTTCGGCCAGTCCGTGACCGTAGGTTATATTTCCGCCCTGGACCGGGAGATCACCACCGAGGAAGGAACCAACTCCAATCTGATCCAGGTAGACGCGGCCATCAACCCCGGAAACTCCGGCGGCGCGCTCCTGAATATGAAGGGAGAGCTCATCGGCATCAACGTGGCAAAGGCAGCGGCTTCCCATGTGGAGGGCATCGGTTACGCGATCCCCATCTACAAGGCCATGGATGTGATCGACAGCCTGTCAAACGCAAAGACCAAGGAGGAAATCCCGGAGAGCCAGCAGGGACGCCTGGGCGTGTATGTGAACACCATTACCCAGCAGTATGCAAACGTTCTGAAGATGCCGGTAGGCGTTCTGGTGGTAGGCTACGACAATGAAGACGGCAGGACCTCTGCGGCAGAGCAGGCAGGCATCCTGATGAACGATATCATCACCAAGTTCGACGGACAGACCGTCAGCACCGCAGAAGAGCTTACCAGACTGGTGCAGTACTACGAGGCGGGCTCCACGGTAGCGGTAACGGTACAGAGACTGGAAAACGGCCAGTATGTGGAGAAGACCATCGACGTGACCCTCGGCTCGAATCCGGACGCACAGCCGGAGACGGAAAGCCAGGGAGAGACCGAAAGCGAATCCCAGGATAACGGATCCGGTTCCCAGGAATATACGGGAGATATCTACGATCTGTTCCGGGAGTTCTTCGAGCAGTACCAGCATTGATGCGGCCTCAGAACCAAGGCAGCTTTGAGGAGCTCTGAGGGCAGGTAAGCGCTCAGGAGGAAAAAAACAGGACCGGGCGGCGTGTCATGGCGGCATGCCGTCCGGTTTTTTGGCCCCTTGAAAAACACATCCGGCAGCAAGGCTCCGGCGGTCAGGAAAAAATAACAAATTTGTAAGAGAAGGACCGGGGCTTTTATGATATACTTTGAAAAGCAATTTACTGAAAACAGAGAGGAATCAAAGCTATGAGAAGGGATAAAAGGAACAAAAGAAGGCTGGCAGGGATCCTGACGGCGGTTTTATGTATCGCGGCGCTTTCCGGCGGCTGCGCGCCCACGGAACAGACGGTGGTACAGAGAGGGCCGGATTTCAGCCCCACGGAAAATGTGGCGCTGGATTTTGTGCAGCTGCATAACGATACCCTGGACTGCTTCGGCGGCGTAGAGGAAAATCCCTACGTTTATATCATGGACCTGAACATCACCGGAGACAACGACGAGAAATCCATCGTCATCGACGCGGTGTGCATGGACGATACCACCGAGGAGGAGGCAGACCAGTTCGCTGCGGCGGTGATCCGCCATGTGAACGATTCCGCAGTGACCCAGTCCACGGAATACACCATCAGCAGCCAGCAGGATTTCGGCAACCTCTTTGACAAGTATTCCCTGACCTTTACCATAAGGCCCGAAAGCACCCAGGAGGATCCGGACACCTATCCGGTGAACCTGCAGCTTGCGGCAGGCGAGGAGATCCCGCTGGATCCGGACATCGAGACCTTTGAAGAGGAATGGATGGAGGGCCGGGAACGGTATCTGGAGCAGATGGCAAATCAGCCGGTACAGCTTTCCGGCGGAGAGGAAGCGGAGACTGAATCCGCAGAGTAAGCGGAGGCCGGAGCCGCAGAGTAGCGGGAAACCGGGGACACAGAGTCAGCAGAAAACATCCTGTCTCCGGCAGGATCAGAAAGAAAAGGAGGAATCCCGATGGAATTTCAGCTGCCCGCATACAGGCATCCGGATTTTGCAGGACTTGGCCTTTTAACGGCGCCGGACGCCCAGTTCCGGCAGGCTCCCCGGGACGGGGTTGCGCCGGAGGGCTTTCACAGCACCTCCATGTATCCGGAATATTTCAAGATCGATGGCAGCTGGCGTCTGGCGGAGGAAAGCCGGATGGATGCCAGCGTGGTATTGGAACAGGACGGGAGCCTTTCCGTGGTGGAAAACCGGAACCTGAAACAGGGGGATCTGGTGGCCCTTGGCCGCAGCGAAGACGGCTCGGAAGGAATCTACCTGCATACCGATGGATTTTCCGAGGCCTTAGCGGCAGGGGGAGAGCAGGATGCGGACCAGTTTTCCTTCCGGCAAGGCCGCAGCCGGGAGACCTCCTTTCGGAAAGACTACGACAGGCTGACCGCCCTTTTGCAGTACGAACGGGAGCACGGAAGGATCCTCTGGGTCATGGGGCCCGCCTTTGCCTTTGACGAAGGGGCCAGAAAGGCCATGTCCTTTCTGGTGGAGGAGGGCTATGTCCATGGCCTTCTGGCAGGCAATGCCCTGGCTACCCACGATCTGGAGGGGGCCCTGTTCCACACCGCCCTGGGGCAGGATATTTATACCCAGAGGCCTCAGAAAAATGGCCACTACAACCACCTGGACGTGATCAACAAGGTCCGGGCCTGCGGCTCCATCCCGGAATTTATCAAGGCCTATGATATCCGGGACGGCATCATCCAAAGCTGCGTCCGGAAAGGGGTCCCTATGGTGCTCACCGGCTCCATCCGGGACGACGGCCCCCTGCCGGAGGTGATCGGCAGCGCCTATGAGGGCCAGAGCGCCATGCGGGGGCTGCTGAAGGAGGCTACGACGGTGATCTGCCTGGCAACCATGCTCCACACCATAGCAGCAGGAAACATGACCCCCTGCTACCGGGTGCTGTCCGACAAAAGCGTGCGCCCCGTGTATCTCTATACCGTGGATGCGGATGAATTTGTGGTAAACAAGCTTTTGGATCGGGGCAGCCTGTCGGCTACCACCATGGTCACCAATGTGCAGGATTTCATCGCAGTGGTGGCAGGAAGCCTGGGCTATCGGGGCTGAGCGGAACCCGAAAGGAAAGACCGGGGAACCGGCGGCCAGGAAACAGGGGCAAAAAATGGCGGCAGGCCACTTTCCCTTGACTTTCTCCTATAGAAGTGCTAAGATGTTCAAAATTTTCTAAAATAAAAGAAAATTGAACAACCTAGCGCTTTTTTTGTTATGGGGGAGCAGTATGCAAAAAATTTTTAAAAACATCGATCCATTTACAACGGTTCTGCCCTTTTGCGTGATCCTGCTGTTTTGCATTGCCTTTCTGGCCGCCCCGGAGGCTTCCTCAGGGACCCTGGCGGCGATCCGCGGTTTTCTGGGAGACGAGCTGGGCAGCTATTATCTGGTCATCGGCCTTGGGTTTTTCCTGGTCTCCCTGTACATTGCCTTTTCAAAATATGGAAATATCCGGCTGGGAGGAAAGGACGAAAAACCGAAATACTCCGGCTTTACCTGGGGAGCCATGATGTTTACCTCCGGCCTTGCGGCGGACATCCTGTTTTATTCCCTCTGCGAATGGATCCTTTACGCCAACGAGCCCTATGTGGCGGAGCTGGGAAGCGTGCAGGACTGGGCCTCCACCATTCCCCTGTTTCACTGGGGCCCCATCCCCTGGAGCTTTTATGCGACTCTGGCGGCCTGCTTCGGTTTTATGCTGCATGTGCGGGGCTGCCATAAACAGAAATATTCCGAGGCCTGCAGGCCGGTGCTGGGAAAACATACCGACGGCCTGCCGGGAAAGCTGATCGACCTTTTGGCGGTGTTTGCCCTCATCGCCGGAACAGCCACCACCTTTTCCCTGGCTACGCCTCTTCTGGGACAGACGGTGGCGGAGCTTTTCGGCATCGAAAGTGGCCGGTGGCTCACCATCGCCATTCTGCTGGCTACCTGCCTGGTCTATACGGTTTCCGTCATGCGGGGCATGAAGGGGGTCCGTTTCCTGGCGGAGATCTGCATGTATGTGTTCTTTGCCCTGCTGGCCTATGTGTTTTTCCTGGGCGGCGAGGGAATCTATATCTTTGAAACCGGCTTTACGGCCCTTGGAAACCTGGCCCAGAATTTCATCCGGCTGTCCACCTATACGGACGCCCTGCGGCTTTCCAACTTCCCCCAGAACTGGACGATCTTTTACTGGGCCTATTGGATGACCTGGTGCGTGGCGGCTCCCTTTTTCATGGGCAATATCTCCCGGGGGCGCACCGTGAGACAGGTGGTGCTGGGGGCCTATGTGTTCGGCCTGAGCTCCACCTTTATCTCCTTTATCATCCTGGGAAACTATTCCCTGGGGCTCCAGGTCCATGGCAGCTTTGATTTCATGGGGCTTTACGAAGCCACCGGAGATCTTTATGCGGTGATCATGAGCGTGATCCGCACCCTGCCCTTCCCCCAGCTTGTGATGGCGCTTCTGGCGGTATCCATGATCGCCTTTTATGCCACCTCCTTTGATTCCATCACCCTGGTGGCCTCTGCCTATTCCTATAAAAAACTGGAGGCGGGGGAGGACGCCTCGGCGGGCATGAAGCTGTTCTGGGCCATCCTGCTGATCCTGCTGCCGGTGGCGCTGATCTTCTCTGAAAACAGCATGCAGAATCTCCAGACGGTTTCCATCATCGCGGCCTTTCCCATTGCAGTGGTGCTGGTCCTGATCGTTCTGAGCTTTTTCAAGGAAGGGAAAAAGTATCTGGAATAAGGAAAGCCGAATTGAAAAAGTAAATCCTTGACCTTTCCCGGTCCTTACGGTAAAATCAAACTATCTATCCAGTTTCTGACCGAAAGAAATTCTGACGGAAAGGCCGGGAGTATCCCAAACGTAACGGGTCTGAATGAACAGATTCCATGCGGGCCTTTCGGCCCGCTTTTTGTTTGGGCGGAATCAAGAGGCCCCCTTGCGGGCACATCGTTAAGCCATGAAAAACATGGCAGGAAGGAGTCACAATATGGAAACAAGAATCGCAGTGATCGGCATCATCGTGGAGGATACGGAGCAGGCAGAAAAGGTCAACGGACTGCTGCATGAATACGGCCAGTACATCATCGGAAGAATGGGCCTTCCCTATGGAAAGAAAAAGGTCAACATCATCAGCATCGTGCTGGATGCGCCCATGGATGTGATCAGCGCCCTGTCCGGCAAGCTGGGCAGCCTGCCCAAGGTAAGCTCCAAGGCCCTTTATTCCAAGACCGAGGGCACGGAAGAGGCCTGATGCAGGAGCTCAGGACAAAACAGGAGCAGGAAAACGACAGCCGCAAGGAGGCCCTGCGGCGAGACTGTCTCTCAGGGATAGAGGCCCTGGCCCAGGGAAAAACGCTTTCCCGGCAGGCGTGGCAGGCGGTGTTTGAAGGCCGGACAGAGGAAACCGCAGCCTATGCGGCAAAGCTTGCAGCCGCACGCCGGGATGAGATCTTCGGCAGACGGGTCTATATCCGGGGACTGATCGAATTTACCAATTACTGCCGGAACGATTGCCTGTACTGCGGAATCCGAAGGAGCAACCAGGCGGCGGAGCGTTACCGCCTGACCCCGGAGGAAATACTCGGCTGCTGCAAAGAAGGCTACCGGCTTGGCTTTCGCACCTTTGTGCTCCAGGGGGGCGAGGACGGTTATTTTACGGATGAACGCCTCTGCGCCATGGTAAGGGCGATCAAGGAACAGTGGCCGGACTGCGCCGTGACCCTGTCGGTGGGAGAACGGAGCCGGGACAGCTACGCCGCCCTGCGGGCAGCAGGAGCGGACCGGTATCTGTTGCGGCATGAGACTGCCAATGAGGCACATTATCAAAGGCTGCATCCGCCGGAGCTCAGGCTCTCCCACAGGAAGGAATGCCTGGAGACATTGAAGGAGCTGGGGTATCAGACGGGAGCCGGTATGATGATCGGCTCTCCGGGACAGACGGTGGAGTGCCTCATAGACGATATGGAATTTTTGCGGGAGCTACAGCCGGAGATGGTGGGCATCGGCCCCTTTATCCCCCACAGGGATACACCCTTCCGGCAGGAACCGGCAGGCAGCACGGCATTGACCCTGTATACCCTGAGCCTGGTGCGGCTGATGCTGCCCAAAGCCCTGATCCCCGCCACCACGGCGCTTGGGACTGCGGCGGAAAAGGGCAGGCAGCTGGGGATCCTGGCGGGGGCCAACGTGGTGATGCCGAACCTGTCACCGGCCTCTGTGCGGGAAAAATATCAGCTGTATGACAACAAGCGCTGCAGCGGGACCGAGGCGGCGGAGCACCTGGAGGAATTGCGGCAGGAGCTTTCCGCCATCGGCTATGAGGCTGTGGTGGACCGGGGCGATTATCCCGGCATGGAGCCGTAGGAGAGAATCAAGGAAACACCCTGCGGGTGTACCTTTATGCCGTGAAGAACACGGCAGAATCAAGGAAACACCCTGCGGGTATACCTTTATGCCGTGAGGAACACGGCAGAATTAAGGAAAGGAGTAAGCATGGGACTGAATCAGACGCCCTCCGGGGAACGGATACATATCGGTTTTTTTGGAAAGAGGAACGCCGGAAAATCCAGCGTGCTGAATGCCGTAACAGGTCAGGATCTGGCGGTGGTTTCCGATGTCAGAGGCACCACCACGGACCCGGTTTATAAGTCCATGGAGCTTCTGCCTCTGGGACCGGTGATGATGATCGACACCGCCGGAATCGACGACGAGGGAGCCCTGGGACAGCAGCGGGTGGAGAAGAGCCTGGCGGTGCTGAATAAAACGGACATCGCCGTGCTGGTGGTGGACGGCACCGAGGGATTTTCCGAAGCGGACATCAAGATGCTGGACCGGATCGCGGAAAAGGGCATTCCCTCTCTGGTGGTCTGGAACAAGGCGGATCTGCTGTCTGCGGAGGAGCTTTCCGGAAAGGGAAATCTGCTGGGCGACCGGGGCAGAAAGCTTTTGGAGGAAGAACGGCTGCTGTTTGTCAGCGCCGCGGAAAAAACCGGCATCGAGGCGCTGAAGGAGCGCATCGCCCGGCTGTACAAACCGGAATCCGATGAGAAAAAGCTGGTGCAGGATCTGATCTCTCCCCTGGACCTGGTGGTACTGGTGGTGCCCATCGACAAGGCGGCGCCCAAGGGCAGGCTGATCCTGCCCCAGCAGCAGACCATCCGGGACATCCTGGAGAGCGGCGCCGGGGCGCTGGTGGTGCGGGACACGGAGCTTGCAGAAACCCTTTCCGGCCTCTGGAAAAAACCGGCTCTTGTGATCACCGACAGCCAGGTATTCGGCGCAGTGTCCAGTATCGTGCCGGAGGACATCCCGCTGACCTCCTTTTCCATCCTGTTTGCCCGCTACAAGGGAAACCTGGCAGAGGCGGTAAAGGGAGCGGCGGCCCTGCGGGATATTCAGGACGGGGACAGGATCCTGATCAGCGAGGGCTGTACCCATCACCGGCAGTGCAACGACATCGGAACGGTAAAACTGCCGGGCTGGATCCGGGAATATACGGGAAAGGAACCGGAGTTCTGCTTTACCTCCGGCACGGAATTTCCTCAGGACCTCAGCAGCTACAAAATGGTGGTGCATTGCGGCGGCTGTATGCTGAACGAGCGGGAGATGCAGCACCGGCTCAAGGTGGCGGCAGAACAGGGGGTACCCATGACCAATTACGGGATCCTTATCGCCATGATGAAGGGCATCCTTCCGCGGAGCGTGCAGATGTTCCCGAAGGTTGCGGAAATCCTTGTATAAAATGAGATCCCCGGGGCTGGTCCCCGGGGATTTGTGTATGTCCTGTGAACTTTCTAAAACTTTTCTAAAAGATGTGGGAAGCCCCTTGCAGAAGGGCTGAAAAGGCCATATACTTGGTGACAGGATGTCATAAAGGAGAAAAATATATGGCAAATTTAGGCAATATCTTTGACTACCGGGAGGACCCGGACCATTCAAAATACGATGGCAGCCACGGAAACGGAGGCGGCAACCATCCCATCAAAAAACCGCCGATTCCCATGGTGGCCTATGCGGTGATCGCCCTGGTGGTGCTGCTGTTCTTCAATTCCCTGATGCTGCCGGCCATCGGCAGGATGAGCATCGAACCGGCCAGCTACGACGAGTTTCTGACGGAGCTGGACGCCCGGAACGTGGACCAGGTGGATCTGTCGGATACCACTATCGAGTACACCCTCAAGGACGAACCGAAGACCGTCTATCAGACAGGCCGTATCAACTATATCCTGGAAGTGGACCGGATCTACAACTCCGGTGCTCATTTTACCCAGGATATCCCCACAGAGGTTCCGGCCCTGCTGGTGCTCCTCATCAATATGCTGCCCCTGATCCTGATCTTCTGGTTCGGCGCAAGGCTTTCCAAGCGGATGACCCAGTCCATGCAGGGCGGCGGCGGACTCTTCGGCGGCATGGGCAAGTCCAACGCAAAGCTGTATTCCAAGGACAAGACCGGCGTTAAATTCAAGGACGTAGCGGGGGAGGACGAGGCCAAGGAGCTGTTGACGGAGATCGTGGATTTCCTGCACAACCCCGGCAAATATAAGAGCATCGGCGCAAAGATTCCCAGAGGCGCTCTGCTGGTGGGCCCTCCGGGAACCGGAAAGACTCTGCTGGCAAAGGCAGTTGCCGGAGAGGCGGACGTGCCCTTCTTCTCCATCTCCGGATCGGAGTTCGTGGAAATGTTCGTGGGCATGGGCGCTGCCAAGGTGCGGGATCTCTTTAAGGAGGCGGAGAAAAAAGCCCCCTGTATCATCTTTATCGACGAGATCGACGCCATCGGCAAAAAACGTGGCAACGGCGCTTACGGCGGCAATGACGAGCGGGAGCAGACCCTCAATCAGCTGCTGACGGAGATGGACGGCTTTGACAGCACCAAGGGCATCATCGTGCTGGCGGCCACCAACCAGCCGGACGCACTGGATCCCGCGCTGCTCAGACCGGGCCGGTTTGACCGGCGAATCCCCGTGGAGCTGCCGGATATGCAGGGCCGGGTGGACATCCTGAAGGTCCATGCAAAAGACGTCAAGATGGCTGGCAATATCAATTTTGACGCCATCGCAAAGGCCTGCCCCGGCGCTTCCGGCGCAGAGCTGGCAAATATCATCAACGAGGCGGCGCTGCGGGCAGTCAAGGCTGGCAGAGAGCGGGTGATCCAGCAGGATCTGGAGGAAAGCATCGAAGTCGTTATGGCCGGTTACAAAAAGAAGAACCAGGTCATGACCAACAAGGAAAAACTGATCGTTGCCTACCACGAGGTGGGACACGCCATGGTTGCCGCAAAGCAGACCAACAGCGCTCCGGTATACAAGATCACCATTATCCCCCGGACCTCCGGCGCACTGGGCTATACCATGCAGGTGGATGACGACGGCAATCATTATCTCATGAGCCGGGAGGAGCTGGAAAACAAGATCGCCACCCTCTGTGGCGGCCGGGCGGCTGAGGAGTTGATCTTCAACAGCATTACCACAGGCGCTTCCAACGACATCGAGCAGGCCACCAAGCTGGCAAGGGGCATGATCTCCCTTTACGGCATGAGCGACGAGTTCGATATGGTAGCCCTGCAGGCAAGAGGCAACCAGTATCTTGGCGGAGATTCCGCCATCGCCTGCTCCGACGCGACCCTGCAGCGGGTAGACGAGGCTGTGGTACAGCTGGTAAAACAGCAGCATGAAAAAGCAGGACAGATCTTAAAGGACAACCTGATGAAGCTCCACGAGATCGCCAAGTACCTCTATGAAAAGGAGACCATCAGCGGCGAGGAGTTCATGCAGATCCTGAACAGCCCGGAAAATAGCCTGGAGGAACAGGCCAGAAGAAACGAGGCGGAAAACAGGCAGCCTGTGACGGCAGAACCCTCTGAGGGCGGACAGCAGCCGGAGACACCGGATGCAAAAGACTCCGGCATCAATCAGCCGGAAAATTGATAGACGGTTTTAAAAACAATAAAGAAAAGGCGCTTCCGGGCGCGGCGGACCTTATCCAGGTCCTTCCAGCCGGGGAAGCGCCTTTTTTAATATGGATGTCAAGAGAAAATAGGATTGAATAAAAGTGATGTTCATGTTAAAATGATTTTGATAATTAAAAAAGGCATAGCGTCTATCCAAGTGCGCCAACACTCGATAGACGTGAACAGTGCTTTGGTAGAAGCACCTCACCGTGGGCTACACTGCTATGCGTTTCTATTATAATCCATAAAGCATTTATGGACAAGTAGAAGCTGGGAGTTTATTTGTCGTATGCATATATGGCAAGGCGTGTCGTGCTGAAACCGAGCGCCTTGCCTTTTTTAATTGTCTAAACATTTTTAGGGTGAGGTGAACAGATATGTCACTATTTAGCTTTTGTCAATTAGATGCTCTCATCAGCTTCAATTTCAATTTAAAAAATAATTTTCGTATAACTACTAAAAATTATGCGGGATTAAGGAGATAACCATGAGAAAGAAAACAGCAGTACTTGTTTTGAGTGCAGGTTTATCAGTTCTTACAGCGATTTCGGCCTTTGCTTCTGGCTGGCAGAAAAATGAAACCGGCTGGTGGTATGGCACCAATGCCGACAATTCCACATGGTACAGCAACGGCTGGCAGTGGATCGATGGAAACGGTGACGGTATCGCAGAGTGCTATTATTTTGATGGCAACGGTTATATAGCGGAAAACACTGTCGTTGATGGTTCGTCAGTTGATGGCAATGGTGCCTGGACAGTCAATGGAGTTGTGCAGACCAAACAGGTTGCCGCACAGACCGCTAGTTGGCTTGGAGAGTATAAGACGGATAGCAGTACGATGGCCTATAGAGAAATGATTATTGACCAGATGGATGATTCGGGGATATATGTTACTTTCAATGATCCAAAACATGCTTATTTTAGTGGACTTATTGGATGGTCGACGTTGATTCCATGGCAAAATCAGGAGAGAACCATAGCTTCACATAATATACCTGTTGAAGATCGATATATGCCGAAGAGTTGGGAAAATCGTTTTTCTCCGCAGGAGGATGGTTCCGTAACCGTTGATGAAATTTTGGAGTATTGCTCGGATGGTACGATTAAAGTCACTTATCAAAAGAAGGACAGTAACGGTAAGGTGGTTCATACTGATAGCGCTATATTCAAAAAATCTCGTACTATAGAAGAGGTAACAGCAGAAAGAGAATACATACAGTATATCAATGGAACAAATGCTGATGGTACATTAAATGATTTAGGAAAGCAGTTTGATTATGATAATGATGGCCGCTTGGACACTAAAGAAGAAGCGGCTATGATGCTTCATAATGTAGACCTTAGTGAATTGTAAGTGAATCAAGATATGGCAATATTTCTTACAGGGGGAATGCAAATTGCTTAGAAGTAAGCATATATTATTAAGCTCGGGACTTCTCCTCGGTTTCCTGTTTACAAACCCTATCATGCCTGTCATGACCGCCTATGCGGCAGAAGCCTATTCCTCAAACTGGGCAAATGAGAAAGCAGACCTATCAGGCACATGGTATTACTATATGAATGATGGTTCGCTTTGTACCAGCGCTTGGGTACATGACAATGGACAATGGTACCTATTAGACGCAAGCGGAAATATGTTGACTGGCGTAGTAAAATCCAATGGCGGCAAATACTATCTTCTGGATACAGTTCGTGGCACTGGAACCTATGGAAAAATGCTTACAAATGGAGGTGCCTACAATGGCATTACCATTTCAGCAAGTGTCAATGAAGCTGATGAGGGAAGCTTAAGTGCTGATACGATAGCTCAGCTAAGAGCAGCAAATGTGAATGTAGACAATGTACCGAATGTAGAGAACACAAAGCATGTGGAAGGCGGAGTAGTAGTTTATGCAAACACCTCAACACCTCAGAAGAATCCTAACACACTAAATGACGGCGGTAATAAGCCTATATTTAGTAATGATGAGGTAACAGGTATGGGAGAAGGCTTGCCAGAAGGTGTTTATGGCAGTTCAGGTAGTGACAATCCATTTGCTGATATGTATTCTGGTTTAGGAGATCCAACAGGTAGCAACATCGGAGCCACAGCAGACATCCCCATGTATGGCTGATCAGCAGTAGGTTTTAACAAGACAATAGAACAGTAGGAAAAATCATTGAGGGCATCACCGGTCGGAGGGGATGCCCTCAAACTGAATTTAAGCCCCCTGCCGCCTGTCTGGCAGGAAACCGGGCCCGGCAGGGAAAATCAGCCCCTTGCAGGGAGTGATGGATATTATCGGGATTTCATGTTATACTATTTTCCATGGAAGAAAAAACCTTAAAAATACTGGAATTTGATAAGATCGTAGAGCAGCTCTGCAGCTTCGCCACATCGGAGGCGGGCCGCAGCCTCTGCGAGAAGATAAAGCCGGACACAGATCCAAAGCGCATCCGGGAATGGCAGAAAAACACCTCGGACGCAAAGGACCGGATCCGCTTAAAGGGCAGTTCCCTTTCCTTCCGGGGCGTCAAGGATGTGGGAGCGACCCTGAAACGGCTGAAGGTAGGGGCCTCTCTGTCCATCCCGGAGCTCCTTGCGGTTAGCTCCGTTCTTTCCGTTGCCGCCAGGGCCAAGTCCTTTGACCGCAGCGCCGGAACGGAGGGCCCAGAGGAGGAAGGGGAGCGCAGGGACAGCCTGTCGGAATATTTTGAACTGCTGGAGCCCCTGACGCCGGTCAATCAGGAGATCAAGCGCTGCATCCTTTCCGAGGATGAGCTGGCGGACGACGCGTCGGAGGGGCTGCTGCGGGTCCGCCGGAAAATGAAGCAGACGGAGGACCAGCTCCACGGAAGCCTGACAGGGCTGTTGAACACCTACCGGGACTGCCTGACGGACGCGGTGATCACCCAGCGGGACGGCCGCTACTGCCTGCCGGTCCGGGCGGAATACAAGTCCAAGGTGCCGGGGATGGTACACGATTCCTCCGCTACGGGGCTGACCCTGTTCATCGAGCCCATGCCCATCGTCAGGCTCAATAACGAGCTGCGGGAGCTTGCTCTGGAGGAAAAAAAGGAGATCGAGGCGGTGCTTCTGCGGCTTTCCGGAGAGCTTGCCGCCTATACCTATGAGATCGGGGAAAATGTCAGATACCTGCGGAAGCTGGATATGATCTTTGCCAAGGCCCTTTTCTCCGCGGAGCTTTCCGCCGTGGAGCCTGTGTTCAGCAGCGACAGGCGGATCGACCTGAAAAAGGCCCGCCACCCCCTGATTCCAAAGGACCGGGTGGTGCCCATCGACCTGAGACTGGGAGAGAATTTTGATCTTCTGGTGATCACGGGCCCTAATACGGGAGGAAAGACCGTTTCCCTGAAAACGGCGGGGCTTCTGACCCTCATGGGCCAGGCGGGCCTGCACATCCCGGCAGAGGAAGGCTCCGTGCTGGGGATCTTCGACCAGGTTTACGCGGACATCGGAGACGAGCAGAGCATCGAGCAGAGCCTGTCCACCTTTTCCGCCCATATGAAGACCATCGTGCATATCCTGGAGTGTGCGGACGCCAGGTCCCTGTGCCTTTTCGACGAGCTGGGAGCCGGAACGGATCCTACGGAGGGCGCGGCCCTTGCCATGGCGATCCTGAATTTCCTGCACAATATGCAGACCAGGACCATCGCCACCACCCACTACAGCGAGCTGAAGGTCTATGCGCTGCAGACGGAGGGGGTGGAAAACGCCTGCTGCGAATTCGATCTTGCGACCCTGCAGCCTACCTACAGGCTGCTGATCGGCATCCCCGGCAAATCCAACGCCTTTGCCATCTCCAGAAAGCTGGGACTGCCGGAATACATCATCGAGGACGCCAGAAAGCGCATCCAGGAAGAGGACGAGAGCTTCGAGGACTTGCTGCAGAAGCTGAACGACGACAAGCTCCAGGCGGAGCGGAGCCGGGCGGAGATCGAAAGCCACGAAAAGGAGATCGCGGCCCTCAGGAGCCGGATCCGCCAGAAGGAAAGCCGCCTGGATGAAAACAAAGACAAGATCCTGCGGGACGCGAGAGCTGAGGCTGCAAGGATCCTGCGGGAGGCAAAGGAGACTGCGGATTCGGCGATCCGCAATCTGAACCGCCTGTCAGAGACAGGGGGCGCGGACAGAAACGCCGCTGCGGAAACGGAACGGGAGCGGCTCCGCAGCAGCCTGAAAAAGGCGGAGCGGGGCAGCGCCGTCAAGGTCAAGGGCCCGGCCCAGCCCATTTCCCCCAAAAAGCTGAAGGTGGGAGACGGGGTCCGGGTAGTGTCCATGGGCGGCATGACGGGAACCGTATCCACTCTGCCGGACAAGGACGGAAACATTTTTGTACAGCTTGGTATCATGAAATCCAAGGTAAACGTGCGGGACATCGAGCTTTTGAACGAGTCCTCTGTCAGCGGTCCGGGCTATACGGAGAAAAAGACCGGAAGAAGCGGCGCAAGGACCGTCAGCTTTTCCCCCAAGGCTTTTTCCGTAAAGCCGGAGGTAAATCTCATCGGCATGACCACGGACGAGGCCATTCCCGTGCTGGACAAATATCTGGACGACGCCTATCTTGCTCATCTGGAGCAGGTGCGGGTGGTCCACGGGCGGGGCACCGGCGCCCTGAAAAAGGCGGTGCACGCGCATCTTAAGCGCCTGAAATATGTAAAGGACTTCCGCCTGGGAGAATTCGGAGAGGGGGACACCGGCGTAACGGTGGTCACCTTCCGGTAGTGCCCGGGATCAGGGAGAAGAGGAATATGCTATGGCAGAACGGCAGAAAATTATGATCGTGGATGATGACGCTTCCATCGCGGAGCTGATCTCCCTGTACCTGAACAAGGAATGCTACGATACCAAGATCGTGGGAGACGGAGAGGAGGCCCTGCGGGAATTTCCCCAGTACAAGCCGGATCTTGTGCTCCTGGATCTGATGCTTCCCGGCATGGACGGCTATCAGGTCTGCAGGGAGATGCGGATGCTGTCGGATACGCCGGTGATCATGCTCTCCGCAAAGGGAGAGGTCTTTGACAAGGTGCTGGGCCTGGAGCTGGGGGCCGACGACTATATGATCAAGCCCTTTGATTCCAAGGAGCTGGTGGCCCGGGTCAAGGCCGTGCTGCGCCGGTATAACGGCAGAGGCGGCAGGCAGGACGCCCCGGAGCAGGTGGGAGAGTATGTGGAGTACCCGGACCTGACGGTAAATCTGACAAACTATTCGGTGATCTACAAGGGCCATACGGTAGAGATGCCGCCCAAGGAGCTGGAGCTTCTGTACTTCCTGGCGGCTTCCCCCAATCAGGTGTTCACCAGAGAACAGCTGCTGGATCATATCTGGGGCTATGAATACCTGGGAGACACCCGCACCGTGGACGTGCATATCAAGCGGCTTCGGGAAAAGCTTGATAACAATGAGCACTGGTCCATCTCTACGGTCTGGGGCATCGGCTACAAGTTTGAAGTGAAGAAATAAACCCGCTGTGAAAGAAGCGCAGGGTCAGTTGGCATTTTGCAGGAAAGGACCCATCCGAAAGACTATGAATAGCTGGAAATTTGATCTGTATGAAAAAGAAAAGGCCTGTTACATCTTTGGAGCAGGCTCTTTTTATGGGCTGAAAACCCTGCCCCGGGAAGGGGACTATGTGATCGCGGCAGACGGCGGCATGGAGCATCTCCGGGCGCTTTCCCTTACGCCGGATCTTCTGCTGGGGGATTTCGATTCCTACCCGCCGGAGCTTTTGGAGCGGGAACGCAGGGAGGGGAAAGAGGACTTCCGGCAGCTTTCCGTCATCAAGGACCTGAGCGATTCCGCCGCGGCCATCCGGATCGGAAGGGAGCTGGGGTACCGGCGATTTTTCCTGTACGGCTGCACCGGAGGCAGGCTGGACCACACCATGGCTACCCTCCAGGATATGGCGGCCCTTTCCATGGAGGGGATAGCGGCCTTTTTGTTCTCGGAGCGGGAGATCATCACCGCCGTCACGGACTGCCGCCTGTATTTTCCGGAGGGAATCAGCGGCATGGTCTCCGTGTTTTCCCACAGCGATGAAAGTCTTGGGGTGGAGGAATCCGGCCTCAAGTATACGGTGGCGGAAAGAAGGCTCACAAACCGCTTTCCCCTGGGTCTGAGCAACGAATTTACAAAGCTGCCCGCCAGCATCGCGGTGCGGCAGGGGACGCTTTTGGTGTTTGTGGAAGACCGGTTTCCTGTTGTTTCAGTGGAGGGATGATGAAAAATGGAAGAAAAACAGCATAAGCGGAGAGTGCGGTATTCCGGCGCTTATCCGAAAAAATTCAGCGAAAAATACAAGGAGCTGCAGCCGGAAAAATATGCGGATACCGTGGCTCATGTGATCAAAAAAGGCGGGACCCCTGCGGGGATGCACATTTCCATCTGCGTAAAGGAGATCCTGGAGTTCCTTAAGATCCAGCCGGGACAGACGGGCCTGGATGCTACCTTGGGATACGGCGGCCATACCAGGGAAATGCTGAAATGCCTGAAGGGGCAGGGGCATCTTTATGCCCTGGACATCGACCCCATCGAGTCGGAGAAAACAAAGGCCCGGCTCCTGGAGGCCGGTTTCGGTCCGGAGATACTGACGGTCCGGCTGCAGAACTATGCGGACATCGACAAGGTGGCAGAGGAGGCAGGGGGCTTTGATTTCGTGCTGGCAGACCTGGGAGTCTCCTCCATGCAGATCGACAATCCGGAGCGGGGCTTTACTTTCAAGGCAGACGGCCCTCTGGATCTGCGCATGAATCCCCTGGAGGGGATCAGCGCGGCGGAGCGCCTTCGGACCATCGGGCAGGAGGAGCTTCGGGGGATGCTTGTGGAAAACGCGGACGAGCCCTACGCGGAGGAGATCGCCAGGACCATTGTCCGGAAACGAAAGAAAAAGGAACCGCTGGAGACCACCTTCCAGCTGAAAGGGGCAATTGAGGAGGCCCTTTCCTTTCTGCCGGAAAAGGACCGCAGGGAGCAGGTGAAAAAGTCCTGCCAACGGACCTTCCAGGCGCTGCGCATCGACGTCAACCACGAATTTGAATCCCTGTATGCCTTTCTGGAAAAGCTGCCGGGATGCTTAAGGCCCGGCGGAAGGGCTGCCATCCTCACCTTTCATTCTGGCGAGGACAGGCTGGTGAAAAAATCCTTCAAGGCCTTTCACAAGGCGGGGCTTTACAGCGAGATATCCGAGGACGTGATCCGCCCCTCGGCGGAGGAGTGCCTGCAGAACAGCAGAGCCCGCTCCACCAAGATGCGCTGGGCCATCCGGGCATAGGAAGACGCAGGGCCAGTTCATGGAGATACAGGGAGAGACATCTATGGAACAGTTGGAAAAATGCAAGGCTGCAAAAAAATGCGGAGGCTGTCAGTATCAGGGCATCTCCTACGAGGAGCAGCTCCAAAAGAAACAGAAGCAGGTGGGGAAGCTGTTGGGAAAATACGGACGGATCAGCCCCATCATCGGCATGGAAACCCCCTATTTTTACAGAAACAAGGTCCACGCCGTCTTTGGCAGGGACCGGCGGGGCAATGTGATCTCCGGCATCTACGAAAATAATACCCACCGCATCGTACAGGTGGAGGAATGCCAGATCGAGGACCGGAAGAGCCAGGCCATCATCCGGACCATCCGGGAGCTGCTGAGATCCTTTAAGATCAAGACCTACGACGAGGATACGGACTACGGCCTTCTGCGGCATGTGCTGGTGCGGCGGGGATTTTCCACGGGGGAGATCATGGTGGTGCTGGTAACGGTATCGCCGGTCTTTCCCTCGAAGAACAATTTCGTAAAAGCGCTCCGGAAGGAGCATCCGGAGATCACCACCGTGGTGCTGAACGTAAACGACAGGCGTACCAGCATGGTGCTGGGGGAACGGAACATCACCCTGTTTGGGCCGGGCTTTATCCGGGACACCCTTTGCGGAAAAAGCTTCCGCATTTCCCCGGGGTCCTTTTACCAGATCAACCCGCTGCAGACGGAAAAGCTGTACCGCACCGCCATCAGCTTTGCGGAGCTTGAGGGCAGGGAGCGGGTCATCGACGCTTACTGCGGCATCGGCACCATCGGCATCGCTGCGGCGGACCAGGCCGGGGAGGTGACGGGCATCGAGCTGAACCGGGAGGCGGTACGGGACGCAGGGCTCAACGCTAGGGAAAACCGGATGGAAAACATCCGTTTTTTCCAGGGGGATGCAGGGGAATTCATGGAGGAAATGGCAGAGGCCGGGCAGCAGGCGGAGGTGGTCTTTATGGATCCGCCCCGTTCCGGCAGCGATGAGAAATTCCTGTCCTCCCTGGTGCGCCTCGCTCCGAAAAAGATCGTCTATATCTCCTGCAATCCGGAGACCCAGGCCAGGGATCTGCGGTTCCTTACGGCCAAGGGCTTTCATGTGCGCAGGATCCAGCCGGTGGACATGTTCCCCTGGACCGACGAAATAGAATGCTGCGTGCTTTTGGAGGGAAAACATGCTGAATAGAGAGATGGAACAATTTATTGCGGAACACGAGCAGGAGGCCCTGGAGCTGTTGAAGACCCTGGCCCGGATCCCCGCCCCCTCCGGCAGGGAGGAGGCCAGAGGGCAGTTCTGCAGGGACTGGCTGCTGCAGCAGGGAGCAGAGGGCATGTTCATTGACGCTGCGGGTAATGTGGTCTATCCTGTGGAAGCAGAGGGCGAGGGGCCTCTGGAGGTATTTATGGCCCATATGGACGTGGTGTTTCCGGACCTGGAGCCTCTGCCCCTGAAGGAGGAAAACGGCAGGCTCTGCTGTCCCGGCGTGGGAGACGACACCGCCTGTCTGGTATGCCTTCTGCTTGCGGCAAAATACCTTGCCGGGAAGCTTGGGAAGGGGGAAAAACTGGAGGCGCTCCGGGAGAAAGGGCTCCTTCTGGTGTGCAACACCGGCGAGGAGGGCCTTGGAAACCTGCGGGGCGTTCGGGAGATCTGCCGGGTCTACGGCAGCCGGATCCAGAGCTTCTGCACCTTTGACAGCAGCTTTGGAAGCGTTATCACAAAAGCGGTGGGCTCTATGCGTTATCGCATCCAGGTGGAGACCGAGGGAGGACATTCCTTTAATCAGTTCGGAGCCGCAAACGCCATCGAAAAGCTGGCGGGGATCATCCAGCGGCTGTACCAGATCAAGCTGCCCTCCGAGGGCCGTACCACCTACAACGTGGGGACCATTTCCGGCGGAACCTCCGTCAACACCATCGCCCAGCATGCGGAAATGCTGTACGAATTCCGTTCGGATACCGCAGCCTATCTGGATTATATGGAGCAGAAATTCCTGGAAGTGATGGAAGGAGAAAGGCGGAAGGGCCTCGACCTTTCCTGGGAGCTTCTGGGCCAGCGGCCCTGCGGCGGGACCGTGGACCCCGAGGCGGCCAGAAGGCTTCTGCGCAGGGCCACAGGCGCCGTGGAGCGGTATGCGGGGAAAAAGCCCCTGCAGAAGGCCGGTTCCACGGACTGCAACATCCCTCTTTCCCTGGGGATCCCCAGCATCTGTGTCGGCTGCTACGAGGGAAAGGGCGCTCATACCAGGGAGGAATATGTGGAACTGAGCTCTCTGAAAAAAGGCTATCGGGTGGCCTTCGATATGATTTTTGGAGGAGAGGGCTAAGGGCAAATTCTTACCTTTCTTAAAGAATATTTACGATTCACGGAAAAACGGCATTTTTTTCGGGCGGCGTTTTATAATGAATAAAATGGAAGAAAAACGAATGGAGGCCTGAAAAAAATATGCGGGAATCATACGAAGAAAGAGGGTATGACGCCAGAAGAAGGCAAAGAGTCAGAAGATCCTCTGGAAATGAATACGCTCGGATCATGCAGGGAAGGACCGAGGATGAGGACTGGGAAGATGACTGGGAGGAGGACCTGGAGGAGGAAACGGTTCCCAAGAGGCGCAGAGGACAGGAAGGCAGAGGGAACCGGAGCGTCCATAGGCAGGAAGAAAGCGCAGGAAAGCGCAGCTCCTACGGCTCCCACAAACGAAAAAAATCATCTCATAAAGCGCTGAAGATCTTGCTGGCGGTGCTTGTGCTTGTGGCGGGCTTTTTCTTTGTGAAAAACCTGATGACAGGGCAGAACTGGACCGTGGCGGTGTTCGGAGTGGACTCCCGGGAAGGCAAGCTGGAACGGGGGACCAATTCTGACGTCATCATGGTGGCGAATATCAACCGGAAGACCGGGGAGGTCAAGCTGGTTTCCGTTTACCGGGATACCTACCTGAAGATAAACGATGAGGGCGAGTATCACAAGATCAATGAGGCCTATGCCCAAGGAGGCCATGAACAGGCGGTCAAGGCCCTGGAGGAAAACCTGGACCTTCAGATCGACGACTATGTGACCTTCAGCTGGGCGGCGGTGGCCAACGGGATCAACGCCCTGGGAGGCATCGATCTGGAGATCAGCGACGCGGAGTTTTATTATATCAACGCCTTTATTACGGAAACCGTAAATGCAACGGGAATCGGCTCCGTACAGCTGACCCATGCAGGCATGAATCATCTGGACGGCGTCCAGGCGGTGGCCTACGGACGGCTCAGGCTGATGGATACGGACTTCAACCGTACCGCAAGGCAGCGGAAGGTCATCAGCCTGGCAGTGGAAAAGGCAAAAACGGCGGATCTGGAGACCCTGCGGAACGCAGCAGGAGCGGTGCTGTCCAACGTGTCTACCAGCATCGGCATCGACGATATCCTTCCGCTTTTGCAGATGATGGACCGTTTCCAGATCAGCGAATCCACTGGCTTCCCCTTCTCCAGGGAAACCATGCGCATCGGCTCCAAGGACTGCGTCATTCCCACGACCCTGGAAAGCAACGTGGTGACCCTGCATCAGCTTTTGTATGGGGAGGAAGCTTATACCCCTTCTGCGAGGGTAAAGGAGATCAGCCAGCGGATCGCCAGCGACAGCGGCCTGACGGAGGCGGGGGAGAACGCCCCGGAGGCAGGCACCGGTGGCGGCATCACGCCTAAGGATCCGGCGCCTGTGCCTGCGGAAACGGAGCCTGCAGAGCCGGTGACGGAGCCCTCCGCTGAAACGGAAAGCGAGAGCCTGCAGGAAAGCGAGAGTGAAACGGAGAGCGAGGGCGCAGCTGAAGAAACCTCGGAAGGCGAAACCTCCTCCGATGAGGAAGAAACAGAAGAGACTGCGGAAAGCGGCGGAGAAGGCCGGGAGCCTGAGGAAACAAAACCCCAGGAAGGCAGCAGGCCGGCAAAGGAACCGGAGACAGAGGCCATCTCTGAGACGCCTCAGGAAACGGAAGCGCCTGTGAAACCTACGCCTGCCCCCACAGCTCCGGCTGAAACAGCTCCCGCCCCCACAGCGCCGGAACCGGCAGAGACCCAGGGACCTGGGGCAGGTATGCCGGAGGCAGAGGGGCAGGGCCCGGCAGCGCCTGGGGAAGCCCCGGAGGCCGGACCAGGCGTCTAAAGGGATGAGGAAAAGCTTCTATGCCTGAGAAAACAAGAAAAAGAAGAAAACGCAAGGGGACGCCGTGGTGCTTCCTGCTCCTTTGCGCCCTGGCCTTCGGCATCTCCTTTGGTCTGAGCTACCGGTATACGGCGGTTCACGACCAGGGGACCGTACCGGCGGAGGCGGCAGCCAGCGGCGGGGTGTGGATCACCCAGAACTGCAATATCCGGAAAGGGCCGGGTACGGCCTTTGAGGTCATCGGCGGCGGCCATGAGGGAGAGATCTTTGAGTACGCCGGACAGACGGAAACCGCAGGGGAGGACAGCCTCTGGTACAGCATTTATTTTGAAGATGGGACCGGATGGGTCAGCGAAGCGGTGGCGCAGCTGTCCCTGGATTAGGAACGGGCTTTGGCCTTTTGCCGGGACCGGAAAGGGGAAAACATGCAGGAAGAATTCCTGATCGGAGAAATGGCGGAGCTTCTCGGCGTCAGCAGGGATACGCTCCGGATCTACGAGGAGCAGGGAATCCTGAAACCGAAGCGGGATGAAAACGGCTTTCGGAAGTATACGCCGGAGGATCTGGGCAGACTCATCGGCATCCGGTGTTACCGGGGCAGCTATCTCCCCATGCGGGAGATCCGCAGGCTGTTTGAGAGCAGCTCTCCCGAGGTACGCATCCAGGTCCTGGAGGAACAGCTCCGGCTGGAGGAGCAGGCGCTGTTACAGCATCAGAAAAATATCCGCAGGCTGCAGCTGGCCAGATCCTATTACAGGGCGCAGCAGGAGGAGATGGAGCCTGTGGTGTGCTAGATGGAGCCCTTTTACGCCCTGACGGAGGTCAGAGGGGAGTTCTTCGAAACGGTCATGGATTATTTTTCCCTGGGCCGGGAGGACGATGACATGACCCTCTGCTACCTCAACGCGGAGTACGATCTGTCCGGGGATCTGGAAAGCCCCGGAGGCTGCTACCTGATGCTGAAGGAAAGGGAGCTTCGGGAGCTGGGCCGGGAGGAGCTTTTGCGGGAGGACCGGAAGATCGCCGGAGGAAGGAGCCTTCGGATGAGCTGTATTTCCGAAAAGCCCTTTCCGGGAGCGGAACAGCTTCGGGCGGTACAGCAGTATGCCGCGGAGCAGGGACTTAAGCTTTCCGGAAAGCTCCACAGCTATTTTTTGAATCAGTTTGAAGAAGCGGGGGCCGTCCGTTATCTGATCCAGATGTTCGCGCCCCTGGCCTGAGCAGGAGTTGCACTCTGGCCGGAGAAGGGATTGGGCCCTGATTTGAGAGGGGCGCCCTGCTTGGGAAACACAAGAAAAACGCGGCAGTCTGAAAATGGGGAAGACTGTCGCGTTTTTATATATGGGCGTTGGCAAAAAAGGGGATAGGGGAGCATCGCCGCCGCCCGTTTTATGGAGCTCGTTTATCTGACGCTTCGCTCCCTGACGCCGCTGCGCAGGGTGCCGTCGCTGTTCCACTCGGTGAAGATGTAAGGCGTTTTTCCTACGGTGCCGTTTTCCGTAAATTCATAGATATCGAAATCATAGGGCTGATAGCCGGTGATCATCTTGCAGGTCTGCTTGTCAAAGTAATAGACGTTGCCGTTGATCTTGACGGCTCCCGCCTGCAGCTCTCCGGTGTCCGCTGCGAAATACCAGGTGTTGTCCCGCTGGATCCAGCCGGTACGCATCAGCTGGTCGTTTCCGAAATAAAACCAGGGGTCTCTGACCTGGACCCAGTTATTGTAACAGTAGCTGCCGTCGCCCCACTGATATTTCACGCCCTGGGGCGTTGTGACAAAGCCTGCGGCAAAACAGGAAGCGGCCTGCAGGGCTGACAGAGACAGGGCAAGAGCCGCGCCGAATAAGAATTTATGCTTCATGATAGAAAGCCTCCTTCATTTGTTTTTCTTCGGGACTCACTATAGACCCTGGAGCAGGTCCAAGGGCAAGACGGAGGCGGATTTCGTAAGAAAGCGTAAGAAGTCGGAAAGAAAGCTTACAGCAGGATTGTATTTATTCGGGTACAATTTGCACAATAAAATTGTATTTATTTTAGTACAATTACCGATAGAAAAAACGCTGGATCTATGCTATTATAAAGACAACTTAAGAAGACCTTATTAAATCTTCAAAGCTATCAAAAAAGATCAATGGTTGGACAGATGCAAGGACATTTTAAAATTGTTGGATGAGGGATAGCATTTCACCAGGAATGAAGAAAGTCGTAAGGAGCCCTTAAGACCCAAATAAAACTGAATAGAGCCATAAGGACTGATAATTATTTTAGAAGAAATTCAAGACAATGAGTTTCATCAGAACTTACCAAAGAGAAAGGTAAAAAAAGTAATTATCAAATGTTCAGAAATCCAGAGAAAGGAGAAAATGTCCAATGGCAGGTTGTAAGCGATAAGAGCTTCTGTGAAATCAAAAAAGTAACAGAAGCTCTTATCATGTGCAGCAAATGTGGTATACTATAGAAGTTGCCGGGTGTCCGGCAGCTTTTTTCATGGAGGGAAAGAATGGGAACAAACGAACAGAGCCTTTCGGAGGAACCGATCGGAAAGCTGCTTCCGCGGCTTGCGCTGCCGACAGTATTCGCCCAGCTCATCAACCTGCTGTATAATATCGTAGACAGGGTTTATGTAGGACATATTCCGGAAATCGGCTCCATGGCGCTGGCGGGTCTTGGCGTGTGCTTTCCCGTTATCATTCTGATCTCCGCCTTCGCTTATCTGGTGGGACAGGGTGGCGCGCCCCGGGCGGCAATGGCCCTTGGGGCAGGGGATCGGGAACAGGCGGGAAGGATCCTGGGAACCGCCACGGTTTTCCTGATTCTGACGGCCATTGTCCTGACGGCGGTATTCCTGCCGTCCATGGAACCGATCCTGCTGCTGTTCGGCGCGTCGGAGACTACCATTCCCTATGCCCTTTCCTACCTGCGCATCTATGTGCTGGGAACGATCTTCGTACAGCTGGCTCTTGGGCTCAATCAGTTTATTTCCTGTCAGGGGTACGCTACAACGGCCATGAAAACCGTACTGATCGGCGCGGTCATCAATATTATTCTGGACCCGGTTCTGATCTTTGCCTTCGATATGGGAGTGGCAGGGGCAGCCCTGGCCACGGTCCTGTCTCAGACCGTTTCCGCCGTCTGGGTGGTGGCCTTTCTGGGAAAAAGCAGAGCGCCGATTCATTTTGAAAAGCGGTTTCTGAAAATAGACCGGAAGGTCCTGGCGCCGGTACTGGGATTAGGCATCAGCCCCTTTATCATGCAGGCGACGGAGTGCCTGATTCAACTGGTGTTCAATACCGGTATGCAGAAATACGGAAACGATTATTATGTTTCCGTTATGGCGATCCTTTTCAGCCTCAGTCAGGTGATGTGGTTGCCTATGCAGGGAATTTGTATGGGAGCGACGCCAATCATCTCCTATAACTATGGCGCAGGCAATATGGAAAGGGTCAGGGCGGCCTTCCGCCTGCTGTTCCGCAGCACGGTGCTGTATTCCTTGGTGTTTACAGGCATGTTCCTGCTGTTTCCGGATTTCTTTATGATGTTTTTTACCTCGGATCCCCAGGTGAAGTCTCTGGGGGCGAGGGCAATGCGAATCTATCTGTTCGGCTTTCTGTTCATGGGCGCCCAATCCGCCTGTCAGCAGAGCTTCCTTGCGCTGGGACAGGCGAGAATCTCCATGTTCCTTGCCTTGCTTCGGAAGGTGATTCTGCTGACCCCGCTGGCGCTGATCTTACCGGTGTTTTTTGGAACCGATGGACTGCTGATCGCAGAACCGGTCTCCGACATGACCGCCATCGCCGTTACGACCTTTACTTTCTGGCGGTTTTCCAGGAAAGCGTTCCGTGCGGAGCAGGGGAAAGAAATGGGAGCCGCAGGCGGAATTTAAAGAAGGTTTTCCGCGAAAACAGAACTGCTGAAAAAACAGAAAAAACTCCCGGAGAGCCTTCCTTCCCTTACAGGAGGAGACTACTCCGGGAGTTTTTGATCTCATATTGTACGGACTCAGGATTCCACGATGTATCGGGTGACCTCTATGGGGCTCTGGGCCAGGAACTGCGCGCCGGAGCCCAAAAGCTCCTCGGCGGAACCATAGCCGTACAGGACGCCTACCGTCTGAAGGCCAAGCTCCCGGGCTGCCGTCATATCATAGGCCCGGTCTCCCACCATCACCGCGTTTTCCGGATCCTTGATGTCGTTGGACTGGAGGATGTGGAGCAGAACGTCCTTTTTTGAGGCGCGGGCATGCTCCCTTGCGGGATCCGTCAGGGTATCTCTGGTGACGCCGGAGATAAAGCAAAGATAGGGGCTCAGGCCGAAATGCTCTGCGATCTCAACGGCCATGTGCTCCGGCTTGGAGGTGGCGATCATCAGCTTTTTATCATGTGCGTTCAGGGTCTGGAGCATTTCCAGAACGCCCTCATAGGGGTGATTTTCAAACTTGCCCCTGGTGTCGTAGTATTCGCGAAAGATCCTGACAGCATCGTCGGACTGGGCGGCAGTCATGCCGTATACGTCCATGAACGTATGATGCAGCGGCGGGCCGATCACATTGCGGAAGCTTTCAGGCTTGGGAGAGACCCCCAGCTCCGAAAGCGCATAAACCAGCGCATTGATGATTCCCTCATAAGAATCCGTCAACGTCCCGTCCAGATCAAACAGGATATACCTTTTATCCATAACTTGCCTTTCCAAAATGAAGTTGATTGAAACTTTATCAGAAGTCAATATACCACTTTTGTGTTGATTTTTCAAGGAAAGTGAGCTCTGAAAGCGCTTTTATGTGAAAAAAATGCGGTGATTTTCCCATTTTGGTGGGAAAACGATGCCAAAATCGGGGAAATCCGTCCGGTATCGGGCAGGCGGGGCCGCCGGGGGACCTTTTTGCCGGAGGCGAAAAAAAGCCCTGCAGAATAAAAAGACGCCGGCGGCAGGGCTCCACAGCTTGTTAAATAAATCACAAAACTATGGGAAAGTCCTTGTGTTTTTACCTGTTTTGTGAGAAAATATATGCGGTCGGACGGAAGCCGGAGTTTTCCGTGCAATGAGGAGACTCATGGTCTCAGAAAGGGCCGGTTTCTGAAAAAGCGTTTGAAAATCGAAAGGAGTTAAATCGCATGATTTACACACAGGAAGTAGAACATATGTGTCCTGTTGCACAGGGCGTACATCACGGTGCTGCTCCGATTCCGGAAGAGGGAAAATGGATTCAGGCAAAGGAGATCAAGGATATTTCAGGACTTACCCACGGCGTAGGCTGGTGCGCGCCGCAGCAGGGCGCCTGCAAGCTGACGCTGAACATCAAGGAGGGCGTGATCCAGGAGGCTCTGGTGGAGACCATCGGCTGCTCCGGCATGACCCATTCAGCTGCTATGGCGGCGGAGATCCTTCCGGGCCTTACCGTTCTGGAGGCGCTGAATACGGATCTGGTGTGTGATGCGATCAATACTGCCATGAGAGAGCTGTTCCTGCAGATCGTTTACGGACGTTCTCAGTCTGCATTCTCCGATGACGGACTTCCTGTGGGAGCCGGACTTGAGGATCTGGGCAAGGGCCTGCGCTCTCAGGTGGGAACCATGTACGGAACTCTGAAAAAGGGACCCCGCTATCTGGAGATGGCAGAGGGATATGTAACAGGCGTTGCCCTGGATGCGGACAATCAGATCATCGGCTATGAGTTCGTTTCTCTTGGAAAGATGACGGATTTCATCAAGAAGGGCGACGATCCCAACACCGCCTATGAAAAGGCAAAGGGCAAATACGGCCGGGTGGATGAGGCTGTTAAGATCATCGACCCCAGAACCGATGAGGAAATCACGAAATAAGAGTTAAGGAGGAGAGAAAAATGGCACTTTTCGAAGGTTACGAGAGAAGAATCAATAAGATCAACGAAGTCCTTAACTCATACGGAATTAAGGATATCGAAGAAGCAAGAAAGATCACCGAGGACGCCGGACTGGATGTTTACAGCATGGTAAAGGGCGTACAGCCCATCTGCTTTGAGAACGCCTGCTGGGCATATATCACCGGCGCAGCCATCGCCATCAAGAAGAACTGCAGAAACGCAGCGGACGCAGCGGCAGCCATCGGCGAGGGCCTGCAGGCCTTCTGCATCCCGGGCTCTGTAGCGGACAACCGTAAGGTCGGTCTTGGCCATGGAAACCTGGGCAAGATGCTCCTTTCCGAGGAGACCGAGTGCTTCTGCTTCCTGGCAGGACATGAGTCCTTTGCAGCGGCTGAGGGCGCTATCGGTATCGCCAACAATGCAAACAAGGTTCGCCAGAAGCCCCTCCGGGTCATCCTGAACGGCCTTGGCAAGGATGCGGCAGTGATCATTTCCCGTATCAACGGTTTCACCTCTGTTGAGACAGAGTACGATCCTTATACCAATACGGTAAAGGAAGTCTCCAGAAAGGCTTACTCCAACGGACCGAGAGCAAAGGTAAACTGCTACGGCGCAAATTCCGTTTCCGAGGGCGTAGCCATCATGTGGAAGGAGAACGTAGACGTTTCCATCACCGGAAACTCCACCAACCCCACCCGTTTCCAGCATCCGGTAGCAGGTACCTACAAGAAGGAGCGGCTTGAGGCAGGAAAGAAGTATTTCTCCGTTGCATCCGGCGGCGGCACCGGACGTACCCTGCATCCAGACAACATGGCAGCAGGCCCCGCTTCCTACGGCATGACCGATACCCTGGGACGCATGCACTCTGACGCGCAGTTTGCAGGCTCCTCCTCTGTGCCGGCCCATGTAGAGATGATGGGACTGATCGGCATGGGCAACAATCCCATGGTCGGAGCGACCGTTGCGGTTGCAGTAGCGGTACAGGAAGCTGCACAGAATGGGAAGTTCTAAGGACTGACCTTCATCTGATTTCGTAAAAACAAGTTAGACACGTTATTCTGAGAAAAATGCTCAGGACGTGTCTAACTTTTTTTATTTTATAACGAGAGCAATCAATAAAAAGACTTGATTTTCACCTCTTAGTATCGCTTAATGATACTAAGAGGTGAAAATATGATAAAATATTCCAAGAAAAACACTCGACAGCGTTGAAAGACAGTCGGGGTTACTATTCCGGTAACTCTGGCCCTTTCGGCAAAGGAGGCAGATATGGAAAAGAAGGACAGATATTTTTATCCGGCGGTATTCAGCTATGAGGAGGGGCAGGAAATAGCGGTTGTATTTCCTGATCTGGATGTAGCAACAAGCGGCGTTGATGATGACGACGCGCTGATCTCTGCCAGAGAGCTTCTCGGAATAACGCTTTATGGCATGGAAGAGGACGGAGAGGATATCCCGGTCCCGTCACCGCTGAAGAATATAATCCCAAACCAGAACGAACGGGTTGTCCTTGTGGATGTCTATATGCCTGCAATCAGGCGGCTGGCGTGAGCCCTAAACGGAAAAGGAGCGTTGCTTCATAGATGGATTGCTCATCTATTCGGCAACGCTCCTTTTTAATCGCTCGTTGTTTCTAGTCTGTCTTTGCCTGCGGCCCCAAAAGGCCCTGATCTATCATAAAAAGAAAAGCAGCTAGTGTCTGATTGATTATAACTTGGTTACATTAGCAGCCTGCGGTCCCTTAGCACCCTCGATCACATCGAACTCGACCTCCTGGCCCTCGTCGAGGGTCTTGAAGCCTTCCATGTTCAGACCGGAGTAGTGTACGAATACGTCCTTGCCGTTTTCGTCGCAGATGAATCCGTAACCCTTCTGGTTGTTGAACCACTTAACTTTTCCCTTCATATAATTCCTCCTAAATGAATTGCGCGGGATACTGCCCGCACCACAGTTGTGAAACGGAAACCGGGTGTTCCGGCTTCCCTGCAAGTAACTGCCATATTCTCATACAGCAAAAGAAATCTATCACCAAAGCGACAAGGTGTCAATAGGATTTCGCAAAATTGGGTGGGTAAAATGAATATTTTTTCAAAAATCCCGCCTTTTCAGGTAGACTGGCGTGTGCTAAAATAAATAATGCTTATACCATTGTAATCCTATAGGATAAAGAGGGTCGGGGAATGAAGGAACGGGTTCCGGCAGGAAGAATAGCCGCATATGGACTGCTGCTGGCGCTGTCTCTGGTGCTCTCCTATGTGGAGATGCTGATTCCCTTTACTTTCGGCATTCCGGGAGCCAAGCTGGGACTGGCAAATCTCACCACCATGACGGCGCTTTACGCCCTTGGCGGGAGGCAGGCCCTTTGGATCGGGCTCTTGCGGATCCTGCTGTGGGGATTTACCTTCGGCAGTCCCTTTACCATGCTGTATTCTGTCTGCGGGTTTGGCCTGAGCCTTGCGGGCATGACGCTTTTGAAAAAAACAGGAGCCTTTGGGATAACCGGCGTCAGCGCAGCGGGAGGCGTGCTCCACAATCTGGGGCAGCTCATATGCGCGGCGGTCCTGGTAAAGTCGCCCTATGTGTTTACCTATTTTCCGGCGCTTTTTGCAGCCGGTACGGCGGCGGGGATCCTCATCGGCCTTTTGGGGGGCCAGCTGGTGAAACGGCTGCAAAGGCCCATGCAAAGGCTTATGGATCGATCACGAATATCATGATTCGGAGGGGAATTTTATGAATATCAATGCTTATGTCAAAAGCCTGGTGGAGTATGGCCTGCAGCAGGGACTGCTGGCGCAGGAGGATGCGGTATATGCCCGCAATCAGATCCTCGCCCGGCTGGGGCTTTCGGAATATGAGGAGCCTGCGGCAGAGGAGCTCCTGCCCCTGGCAGAAGGAGAGGCGGTGGGCGACAGCCTGGAAAAGATCCTGGCAGGCCTCTGCGATTTTGCAGCGGAGCAGGGACTTTTGCCTGCGGATACCGTTACCCAGCGGGATCTCTTCGACACCAAGCTGATGAACTGCCTGATGCCAAGGCCCAGCGAGGTGGTGCAGCGTTTCGAGGCGCTGTATGAGACGGCGGGCCCCAAGGCAGCCACGGACTATTTCTATAAGCTGAGCAAGGACAGCGACTACATCCGCCGTTACCGGATCAAAAAGGATCTCCGCTGGAAAACGGAGACCCCTTATGGAAAGCTGGATATCACCATCAACCTGAGCAAGCCGGAAAAGGATCCCCGGGACATTGCAGCGGCCAAAAAGATGAAGCAGTCCGGTTATCCCAAATGCCTGCTGTGCGTGGACAATGTGGGATATGCGGGAAGAAATGACCATCCCGCTAGGGACAATCACCGGATCATTCCCCTGGAGCTGTTCGGCGAGCCCTGGGGCTTCCAGTACAGCCCCTATGTATACTATAACGAGCACTGCATCGTTTTCAATTATGCCCACACGCCCATGAAGATCTCAGACGCCACCTTCCGGAGGCTCTTTGATTTTGTAAAGCGGTTCCCCCATTATATCCTGGGCTCCAATGCGGATCTGCCCATCGTAGGCGGCTCCATTCTGACCCATGACCATTTCCAGGGCGGAAGCTACGAGTTCCCCATGGCCCAGGCGCCGGTGGAGCAGGCCTTTGCCCTGCCGGAGGAATATGCAGGCCTTCAGGCAGGCATCGTCAAATGGCCCCTTTCCGTGCTCCGGATCTCCGGAAAGGATACGGACCTGATCTGCAGCCTTGCCTCAAAGGTGCTGGCCGCCTGGAGAGGCTATACCGATGAGCAGGCCTTTATCTATGCGGAGACCGAAGGAGAACTCCACAATACCATCACCCCCATCGCCAGATGCCGGGACGGCGTATATGAGCTGGATCTGGTGCTGCGGAACAATATCACCACGGCAGAGCATCCCATGGGCGTGTTCCATCCCCATGCGGAGCTGCATCATATCAAAAAGGAAAATATCGGCCTGATCGAGGTCATGGGACTTGCGGTGCTTCCCGCAAGACTGAAGACGGAGATGTCCGGACTTGAGGAAACCATTCTGGCGGCCTTTGCGGAAAAAGGAACCGGCGAAGAGGGACTTCAGCTGGCGCTGGAAAGGCTCCGGAAGGATGAAGCTTTGGAAAAACACGCGGACTGGACGGCGGCATGGCTGCAGGAGGCCCTTCGGGAGGGCCGGGCAGAGGCTTCCTGCCTCGGAGAGACCATCCACCAGGAGGTGGGCAGGGTGTTCTGCAGGGTGCTGGAGGACGCCGGCGTTTACAAGTGTACGGCAGAAGGCAGAGAGGCTTTTTCAAGATTTCTGGACACGCTGTCCATGAAGCCTCTGAGATAAGCGGGACAGCAGCAGATGGATCAGAAAGGCCCCCAGCAGGATGGCGGCCAGATAGATGAAGATGCCCGGGATGCGGCCCAGAGCCGCGTCGATATCCCGGAAGACAGGCTGAGAGCTTAAATGATAGGGAGAGATATAGAACATGTCGCAGTCTCCGTGATCCCGGAGCAGGACGTTGAGCAGCTCTCCCACACCGGCTCCCAGGAAAAACAAAGGCAGGGTTTTCAGAAATCCTGCCTTTGTGGTATCCGCAGCCCCCATGCGGGCGATCAGAAGGCTCAGGGCGATCAGCAGGATATGCCAGAGATATCCGTGGAGGGACAGAAAGGGATGTCCCGGATGGAGAAAGCCCTCCGGAACCAGAAGGGCGGCAACGCCTCCCAGCATGCCGAAGTCCATGAGGAAGGTGGCCGCGGCAGGCAGGAACCACTTAAGGAACCGGCTGCGCCGGATGCGGCCGGCGCTCCCAAGGCTCAAAAGGCCGTAAAGAGGGCACAGATAGACCGGCATGGAACAAAGCTGCCAGGGCAGATACCAGACGTTGTAGCGGCGGTCAAAAACCCAGTAATACAGATAGAGCTGCTTCCATGCCTCCATGAAAAAAAGCAGAAGGCCGATGCCGAGAATGCACAGGCCGCAGGTTTTTTGAGGATCTTTTCCGTTCATAAGGCCTATTATAGCAGGCTTTTTCCTGGAAAAATGCAGCAAAAATGAGAAAAATGCTTGCTTTTTTTCAAATATGCGCTATAATGTTGGACACAAAGTAATTTTTATGCGAAAAACTTGAATAAATATTCAAAACGTATATACCGGCAGAGGCCGGAGAGGAGGAAGATTATGAAACTGACAAAGAAAGCAGCGGCAGCAATGCTGGCAATGGCAATGATGGCGTCTCTCGCAGCATGCGGAGGCAGCGCAGAGGAGACCACCGCAGCAACAACCACGGCGGCAGCAGCTGAGACGGAGGCTGAAGCAGAGGAGGCTGTAACGGAAGCTGAAACTGAGGCGGAGACCGAAGGGGAAGCAACTGAGGCGGCAGGCGGCGTGATCGTCATGGGAACCAACGCAGAGTTTGAGCCCTGGGAGTATCACGACGGGGATGCCATCGTAGGCATCGACCCGGAGATCGCACAGGCCATCGCGGACAAGCTGGGCATGGAGCTGCAGATCGAGGACATGGCTTTTGACGCCATCATTCCCTCAGTGGTTTCCGGAAAATGCGATTTCGCCATGGCAGGCATGACGGTAACGGAGGAACGTAAGGTTTCCGTTGATTTCACCGATACCTATGCGGAGTCTTCCCTGGTACTGCTGGTACAGGCGGACAATACGGAGATCACCGGACCTGACAGTCTTGCAGACCACAAGGTAGGCGCCCAGACCGGCACCACCGGCGACCTGACGGCTACGGAGCTTGTGGGAGACGGCAACGTTGAGCGTTACAATTCCTTCTTCGAGGCAGTGCAGTCCCTGAAGCAGGGCAAGATCGACGCAGTGCTTCTGGACAGCGCTCCCGCAAAGGTGTTCCTTTCTCAGAACGAGGATCTGAAGCAGGCAGGCGACGCCATGAACAAGGAGGAGTACGCCATCGCAGTGCAGAAGGGCAACACGGAGCTGCTGGATCAGATCAACGGAGCCATCGACGAGCTGCAGGCAGACGGAACCATCGACGAGATCATGAACAAGTACATCCCGGCAGAATAAACTGGGAAAAACTTGTGAAAAGTCAGAAAAAAGACTTCTTGAATCAGAAGAAATAGTGTAAAATAAAAAAGATTGATTTGGAATGACGATGCCGAAGCTTTCATAGCTTTGGCATTGTCGTATGAAAAGAAATAAATGAAAAACAGAAAGGAAACAGTGAGTTGAACTGGGGACAGTATTTTACGCCGGAGCAGTTCTACATGAATTTCGCGGCGGACGACAGGTTTGTGACCTACATTCTGGGCGGCCTTAAGACAACGCTGACCATCACCTTATTCGCGGCGCTTCTGGGCATCCTGCTGGGATTCCTGGTGGGCACCGTGCGCTCCACCTGCGACAAGACCGGAAAGCTCCGGGTGCTGAACGCCATCTGCAAGGTGTATCTTTCGGTGATCCGGGGAACGCCGGTGGTGGTACAGCTGATGATCATGTATTATTTTATTTTCGCCACGCCGGATGCCTCCAAGATGGTGATCGCCATCCTTGCCTTTGGCATCAATTCCGGCGCTTATGTGGCGGAAATTTTCCGTTCCGGCATCATGTCCATCGATAACGGACAGTTCGAGGCAGGCCGGAGCCTGGGCTTCAATTACCGCCAGACCATCTGGTACATCATCCTGCCCCAGGCCATCAAAAACGTGCTGCCTGCCCTCTGCAACGAGTTCATCGCGCTTCTGAAGGAAACCTCTGTTTCCGGATATATCGCCATGCAGGATCTGACCAAGGGCGGCGATATCATCCGCAGCCGCACCTACAATCCGGCCCTTCCGCTGCTGACAGTGGCGCTGGTCTACTGGATCGTGGTGACCTTCCTGACCCATCTGGTAGGAAGGCTGGAACGCAATCTCCGGAAGAACGAAAAGAGGTAAGCCATGGCAGAAAACAAAACAGAGCATACCATTGAAAACGGGGAGACCCTCATCGAAGTCAGGGGCCTGGAAAAGACCTTTGGGGAAAATACGGTTTTAAAAAATATCACCACCACCATCAAAAAGGGCGAGGTGGTTTTTGTAGTGGGGCCCTCCGGCTCCGGAAAATCCACCTTTCTCCGCTGCCTGAACCTGTTGGAGCAGCCCACCGGAGGCAGCATCCTTTTTGAAGGAACGGATATCCTGGGAAAGGACGTGGACGTGGACCGGCTGCGCCGGAAGATGGGCATGGTGTTTCAGCAGTTCAACCTGTTCCCCCACATGACCATCCTGAAAAATATGACCCTGGCGCCGGTAAAGCTTCTGGGCATGCCGGAGGCGGAGGCTGTCAGCGAAGCGGAAAAGCTCCTGACCCGCATCGGCCTCCTGGAGAAAAAGGACGCTTATCCCGATCAGCTGTCCGGCGGCCAGAAGCAGCGCATCGCCATCGTGCGGGCTCTGATGATGAAGCCGGATGTCATGCTGTTCGACGAGCCGACCTCCGCCCTGGACCCTGAGATGGTGGGCGAGGTGCTGACAGTCATGCGGGAACTGGCAGAGGAAAACATGACCATGGTGGTGGTGACCCATGAGATGGGCTTTGCCAGGGAAGTGGCGGACAGAGTGATGTTTTTGGACGAAGGGGATTTTGTGGAAGAAGCGCCCCCGTCGGAATTCTTTACAAACCCCAGATCAGAACGGCTTAAGACCTTCCTGAGCAAGGTCCTGTAAGGAACAACCAGAGTAAAGAGCTGAAGGAGAGCAGAGCATGGGCATCGGATTTGATAACGAAAAGTATCTGAAAATTCAGTCGGAGCGGATCAAGGAAAGGATCAGCCATTTTGAGGGAAAGCTGTATCTGGAATTCGGGGGCAAGCTGTTTGACGACTATCACGCCTCAAGGGTGCTTCCGGGGTTTGAGCCGGATTCCAAGCTGCGGATGCTGCTGCAGCTGCAGAATGAAGCCGAGGTAGTGATCGCCATCAACGCGGAGGACATCGAGCGGAACAAAAAACGGGAGGACCTGGGCATTACCTATGACGAGGATGTGCTGCGGCTCATCGGCAGCTTCCGGGACAGAGGCCTTACGGTCAGCTCCGTGGTGATCACACGATACAGCCACAGCCAGGCGGTGAGTCAGTTCAAGCAGCGCCTGGAAAGAAAAAAGATCAAGGTATACCGTCATTATTCCATCGAGGGATACCCCAACAACGTGCCCCTGATCGTCAGCGACAAGGGCTACGGCAAAAACGAATACATCGAGACCACAAGGCCTCTGGTGATCGTGACCGCTCCGGGACCGGGCAGCGGAAAGATGGCCACCTGCTTAAGCCAGCTCTACCATGAAAACAAGCGGGGCATCAAGGCTGGATACGCCAAATTCGAGACCTTCCCGGTATGGAACCTTCCCCTGAAGCACCCGGTGAACCTGGCCTATGAGGCGGCGACGGCGGATCTGAACGACGTGAACATGATCGACCCCTTCCATCTCCAGGCCTACGGGGAGACCACGGTAAACTACAACCGCGACGTAGCCATCTTCCCGGTGCTGAACGCCATGTTCGAGCTGATCTACGGCGAGAGCCCCTACAAATCTCCTACGGACATGGGGGTCAACATGGTGGGCAACTGCATCATCGACGACGAGGCCTGCTGCGAGGCCTCCCGGCAGGAGATCATCCGCCGGTACTATAAAGCAAAGGATTCCGTGGTAAAGGAAACCGGCAGCGAGGAAGAGGTCTACAAGATCGAGCTTCTGATGAAGCAGGCAGACATCACTCCGGAGTACCGCAGGGTGGTGACCCCCTGTCTGGAGCGGGCGAAAAAGGACGGCGCGGCGGCCATGGCCATCGAGCTGCCGGACGGCTCCATCGTGACCGGAGGCACCTCAAAGCTGCTGGGAGCTTCCTCGGCGGGACTTCTGAACGCCCTGAAGACCCTGGCGGGCATCGAGCATAAGCAGCATGTGATCGCACCGGCGGCGATCCGGCCGATCCAGACCCTGAAGATCGATTATCTCGGCTCGGAAAATCCGGCCTTGCATACGGACGAGACCCTGATCGCCCTGTCCATGAGTGCCGCTACGGACGAAAATGCGGCTCTGGCCATGCAGCAGCTTCCGAAGCTGCGGGGCTGTCAGGTGCATACCTCCTGCATGCTGGCCCATGTGGACGAGATGATGTTCAAAAAGCTCGGGGTAGAGCTCACCAGCGAGCCGGTGCTGGAAAAGAAAAAAGGCAGAAAAGCGTAAGCCCTGCAGAAAAGGCTGTCGGGGCCAAAGTGGAGTTTTAATTCAATGGATCCTAATCAGAACAAACAGAACCGGGGAGACGGGCAGAAGCCCCAGAACTTCGGTCAGAACATTATGATCATCATCATTGCCGCAGTGCTGAGCATGTTCCTCATGAGCTGGGGCAGCGATATGATGCGGGACAGATCCGAGGAGGAGGTTTCCTACGACCAGTTTTACGAGATGGTGGAGTCCGGAGAGGTGGAGTCCGTCAACATCGGGGACTGGCAGATCTCTATCAGCGTAAAGGCGGATTCAAAAAACTATTCTCCTTTGATCCATTACTATACGGTACGGGTGGAGGGGGACGAGCAGTTCGTTCCCATGCTTCTGCAGAGCGGCGTGACCATCAACCAGCAGAAGCCTGATACCACGGGCTTTATCTGGGATATCCTCATCGGCCTGGTGCTGCCCTTTATCTTCATCTTCCTGATCATGAACTTCATGATGAGGCGCATGGGGGGAAGCGGCGGTATCATGGGCGTGGGAAAATCCAACGCCAAGATGTACATGGAAAAAGAGACCGGCGTGACCTTTGCGGACGTGGCCGGAGAGGACGAGGCCAAGGAATCCCTGGTAGAGATCGTGGATTTCCTCCACAATCCCGGAAAATACAGGAGCATCGGCGCAAAGCTTCCCAAGGGAGCCCTGCTGGTGGGCCCGCCGGGAACCGGAAAGACCCTTCTGGCAAAGGCGGTGGCGGGAGAGGCCAAGGTGCCCTTCTATTCCCTGTCCGGTTCTGATTTTGTGGAAATGTTCGTAGGCGTGGGCGCTTCCCGCGTCCGGGACCTGTTCAAACAGGCCAACAACACGGCCCCCTGCATTATCTTTATCGACGAGATCGACGCCATCGGCAAGTCCAGGGATTCCCGTTACGGCGGAAACGACGAGCGGGAAAACACCCTGAATCAGCTTCTTTCGGAAATGGACGGTTTTGATCCCGGCAGGGGCATCATGGTGCTGGGCGCCACCAACCGGCCGGAGATCCTGGATCCGGCGCTTCTGCGCCCCGGACGGTTTGACCGCCGGGTGATCGTGGAAAAACCGGACCTCAAGGGCCGCGTGAACATCCTGAAGGTCCATGCCAAGGACGTGAAGCTGGATGAAACGGTGAATTTTGACGAGATCGCCCTGGCAACCAGCGGCGCTGTGGGCGCGGATCTGGCCAATATGATGAACGAGGCCGCCATCATGGCGGTAAAGAACGGCAGAAAGGCCGTCAGCCAGCAGGATCTTTTCGAGGCTGTGGAAGTGGTCCTGGTGGGTAAGGAAAAGAAGGACCGCATCCTTTCCAAGGAGGAGCGGCGGATCGTTTCCTATCACGAGGTGGGACACGCCCTCATCGCCGCAGTCCAGAAGGATGCGGAGCCGGTGCAGAAGATCACCATCGTGCCCAGGACCATGGGAGCTTTGGGCTATGTGATGCAGGTGCCGGAGGAAGAAAAGTACCTTCTGTCGAAAAAGGAGCTCTGGGCAAGGCTGGTAACGGCCTTCGGCGGCAGAGCGGCGGAGGAGCTGGTATTTGACAGCATTACCACCGGAGCTTCCAACGATATCGAACAGGCCACGGACATGGCCAGAGCCATGGTGACCCAGTATGGCATGAGCGAGGAATTCGGCGTCATGGGACTGGCAAAGACCCAGGATCAGTACCTCACCGGCAGGACCGTGCTGAACTGCAGCGAGGAGACGGCGGCCCAGATCGACCAGGTGGTGAAGGAAATGCTGAAGAAGGCCTACGAAGAGGCCCTTCAGATCCTTTCGGAAAACCGGGGCGTCATGGACGAGATCGCCGCTTACCTCATCGAAAAGGAGACCATAACAGGCAAGGAGTTCATGGAGATCTACCGGCGGGTGAAGGGCATTTCGGAACCTGGAACGGAGGCGGCGGAGGAAGAGACCGTTGCCGCAGGAACCGCTGCAGAAGCGCAGGCGGAGGGCCCTGAGGAGCCTTAAGCCCTTTGTAAAGGTTTTGTAAGGTATGAGGGTTTTATTGCAGGAGCAACTGTGCTATACTTAAGCCTATGATTTTGTGTAAAAGGAGTTTTCTGTCATATGCGTAAAACAAAGAGACTACTCGCCCTGAGCCTTGCGGCAGCGATGCTCGCCGCCCAGCCGGCTTATGCGAACCAGGTGGTGACCGCCGCCCAGCCGGAGATCGCCGGAGCGGAAGGAAACTACATCTCCAGCATCGGACCTGAAGGAACCAAGGAAGTGGGGGACGACGGCTATGTGGCTGTCGGCTCCAACGGCAGGAACGCCAATGAATATGTGAATGCAGGCCCTGGAGCAGGCGGCCTTACGGGGACCGGAACGGAAGCTTCCTCTTCCGGCGGCAGCATCATCATCAGCGGACAGCAGCAGACCGCGTCTCAGACCGGTACGGCTTCTTCTGAAGCAGCGCCGGGAGGCGGCACCGTTTCCACTGGAACAGCAGCCTCCGGCACCGCAGCTTCCGGAACAGCCCAGATCACCATCGACGAAAGCATCCAGAAGCCCAGCGTAAGCTCTGAGGCGGCGGTACTTTACGACGCGACCACAGGACAGGTCTTGTTTGACAAGAACGCCAATCAGCAGATGTATCCGGCTTCCATGACGAAGCTGATGACCGCGCTGTTGGTGGCGGAAAACTGCAGCCTTGACGATACCGTGACCTATTCGGAAACTGCCACCCATGGACTGGAGTCCGGGGCGGCGACGGTGCAGCTGGATACGGGAGATACCCTCAGCGTGCGGGATTCCCTTTACGCCCTGCTGCTGAAGTCCGCCTGCGAGGTGGCGAACGGGCTGGCAGAAAAGGTTTCCGGAACCCAGGCAGCCTTTGCGGAGCTCATGAATCAGAGAGCCCAGCAGCTGGGATGCACCAATACCCATTTTGCCAATGCCTCAGGTCTGAACGATACAAACCACTACACCACCGCTTATGATATGGCGCTGATCACAAAGGCGGCCTTTGACAACGAGACGGTCAGAACCATTGCAAGCACCGTGAACTACACCCTGCCGGCCGCAAAGAACAGGGGCGAGCTTGCCATCACAAACGGCAACAAGATGATCAATCCTGCCAACAGCCAGCATTATGACGGCATCATCGGCGGAAAGACCGGCTATACCTCAAAGGCGGGCAACACGTTGGCAACAGCGGTGCAGAAGGACGGCCACGAGCTGATCGCAGTGGTCATGAAGTCCACCCAGCAGCAATACACGGATACAAAGGCTCTGCTGGATTACGGCTATCAGCTGATCGCTGCAGCGAAGGGAAACACCGGGACAGACCAGAGCCAGAGCCAAACGCAGACAGGAACCGCCGGATGGATCCAGGTATCCGATACCCAGTGGCAGTACAAAAAGGCAGACGGAACGCTGTGCCGCTCCGAGTGGCTTGACCTGAACGGAACCTCCTACTGGTTCGACGACAACACCTACATGGCTACGGGCTGGAGACAGTTCTCCAATGGCGCCTGGTATTACTTCAATCCCCAGAACGGCGCTATGGTGACCAACAAGTGGGTGACGGATAACGGCAAGTCCTACTATCTGCAGAGCGACGGAACCATGGCTGTGAACACGGTCATCGACGGAACCTATCAGGTAGACGCAAACGGCGTATACGTCAAGAAGCTGAAGTAAAAGACAGCGCATGCCTGTCGGGAGACATGGACTTTGAAAAAAAGAAGCAAGAGATTTGAGACCCTGGAGGACATTGAGCAGAGCCTGCTCAGGTCCTCCGGCGGTAAAAAAGAAAAACGCATTTTATCCGGGAAGACGGCTGCTTCCCCTCCATTTTCCCTTGCGGAATTATGGGAGGAATATGGCCGTCTCTTAGTGATTCCGGCGATCTGCATCCTGCTGATGCTGCTCATCCTGCTGTGCGAGGCCATCGCGGGCTCCGGAACGGAGCGGCCAGCCGCCCAGACGGCGGCGGTGACGGCGGAAGCCTCCGGGGAAGAGGGTCCGGCTGCAGAAGCGGCGGGAGAAAGCCTTCCGGAGGAGACCCAGGTGGACCCCAACAAGCTTGCCGCCTGTGAGGATCCTGCCATCAACAGGCTCTTTGACGAGTATTTTACTGCCCGTCTGGCGGCGGATACGGACACGCTGTACCGGCTTTTCGGCAGGAGCGGGGATGCGTCAGGCCAGGAGGAACTGACCAGCAGGCTGAGGGCCCAGGCTTCCTGGATCCAGTCCTATGACGGCATATCGGTTTACACCATGCCGGGACTTGCCGACGGAGACCGGGTCTGCATCATCCGCTATAAGATCAACTTCCGCCGGACCAATACCAATGCGCCGGGCATCATGTACTGCTATGTGCAGGCTCAGGGAGACGGAAGCTACAGGATCCTGGAAAATCCGGACAGCGAGACCGTAAAATATATCAACCAGAAGCTGGAGGATCCGGATGTGATCGCCATGCAGGAGGAAGTCAATGCCGAACTGCGTAGCGCCCTTTCTTCAGACAGCGATCTGGCGCTGATCTATACCTCCTTCCTGAACGGAGAGATCTACAACGAGACCGCGCCGGATGTGAACCGGGAGCAGGAGGTGGATCTTTTCCTCAATCCCGAGGATTCCGATCTGGTAGGCGGACTGGTGCTGGAGATCGACTCCGAAACCGCCCCGGAGCAGGACTCTGAGGCGACGCAGGAGGGCGCGGAAGCCCCGGAACCTGGGGCGGAGACCCCGGCAGAGGCCCTGCCGGAGCAGGAGACAGAAACGGTAGCCCCGGAAGAAACGGCAGCCCCGGCAGAAACCTCTCCGGAGACCGGCCAGGAGGAAACGATCATACAGATTGGTTAAGGTGCATCAGCCGGCCGGAAAGCCGGCTGAAACTCGTTATTGACTGCTTCGGAAAGAGCAGTCCCTTAAAAAGGCTTTACAGAAAAACGGAAAATGGATGGTACGGGAAGATGGATGTAAAGGATTTTGATTACGAACTGCCGGAAGAGCTGATCGCCCAGGATCCGCTGGAGGACCGCAGTTCCTCCAGGCTGATGGTCATGGACATTGACAGCGGGCGCGTGGGCCACCGGCATTTCAGAGACATTATGGAATATCTGCTCCCGGGAGACTGCCTGGTGATCAACGACACCAAGGTCATTCCGGCAAGGCTTCTGGGGGTCAAGGAGGATACAGGCGCCCATGTGGAGGTGCTGCTGCTCAGACGGATGCAGGACGATGTCTGGGAATGCCTGGTAAAGCCTGGCAGGAAGCTCAGAAAGGGCGCAAGAGTGGTGTTCGGAGAAGGGCTTCTGCGGGGCGAGATCCAGGATGTGGCAGAGGAAGGCAACCGCCTGATCAGATTTTCCTATGAGGGGATCTTCGAGGAGGTGCTGGACCGGCTGGGGGAGATGCCCCTGCCTCCCTATATCCGCCACAAGCTGAAGGACAAGAACCGTTATCAGACCGTATATGCGGAGCATGAGGGCTCTGCTGCGGCGCCTACCGCCGGCCTGCATTTTACAAAGGAGCTGCTTTCCGAGATCGAGGAAAAGGGCGTCCGCATCCTGCATGTGACCCTCCATGTGGGGCTGGGCACCTTCCGCCCCGTCAAGGTGGATAAGATCGAGGATCATCACATGCACTCCGAGTTTTATATCGTGCCGGAGGAAACCGCCCGGGCGGTGAACGATACCATCGCCGCAGGCCACAGGGTGATCTGCGTGGGGACCACCTCCACCAGGACCCTGGAATCCGCAGCCGTGTGCAATCCGGAATACGAGCAGCTGGAACAGGCCCTTGCGGAAGGAGGGAAACCCGGCTTCCGGAAGATCACGGCAGAGGGAAAGGAACGGTTCCAGGAGGAAACGGGACGGATCGTTCCCAAATACATCCTGGCTCCCAAGAGCGGATGGACGGAGATCTTTATCTATCCGGGCTATGAATGGAAGCTGCTGGACGCCCTGATCACCAATTTTCATCTGCCCCAGTCTACCCTGGTGATGCTGGTATCCGCTCTTTCCAGCAGGGAAAGGGTGCTGGCGGCCTATCGGGAAGCCGTCAGGGAACGGTACCGCTTTTTCTCCTTCGGGGATGCCTGCCTCTTCATGCGGCTCCCGGAGGACAAAGGCTTGAAGCTTCCCGCAGAACAGGAGGAACCCAATGGAAGAGATCCGCTTGAATAAATATCTTTCCGAAATGGGCATCTGCTCCAGACGGGAGGCAGACCGCTATGTGGAGGAAGGACGCATCACCGTAAACGGCAGGCCGGCAGAGCTGGGCCAGAAGATCACGGAGGCGGACGAGCTGCTGCTGGACGGAAAAAAGATCGGGCCGGAACAGAAGGACGCTCCGGTGCTCATCGCCTTCAACAAACCGAGAGGCATCGTCTGCACCACCTCCTCCAAGGACCGGGCCACCAATATCATCGAATTCATCGATTATCCGGTGCGGATATTCCCCATCGGACGCCTGGACAAGGAATCCGAGGGCATCATCCTTTTGACCAATCAGGGGGAGCTGGTAAATCTGATCAACCGGCAGCGCTATGGCCACGAAAAGGAATACATCGTCCGCTGCCGCAGGAAGCTCACCAACACCTTCCTGAAACAGATGAGCGAGGGCGTGGAGATCACCATCCCGGTGATCGACGCCTCGGACAAGGACCGGAAAAAGGCTCGGGGCCGGGAATACGTCACCGTCACCACAAAGCCCTGTAAGGTGACAAAGCTGGACGACCACAGCTTTGACATCATCCTTACCCAGGGCATGAACCGGCAGATCCGGCGCATGTGCGACGCTTTGGGCAACTATGTGGACCGGCTGAAGCGCATCCGGGTGATGAACATCGAGCTTAAGGACCTCCCGGAGGGACAGTACCGGGATGTGACCCCGGAGGAGTACCGGGAGCTGAAAAGGCTGATCGAACAGGATACATAATGGCAGACCGACAGGACATTTTATGGCCCGGCAGGGCCGCGGCATGACAAAGGAGGCAGAATTATGGCATTGATTTTACCGGAACACTATGACCCGAAGCTTTCCGTCAGGGAGACCCAGGAAGCGATCAAATATATCCGCGACACCTTCCAGAAGGAGATCGGAAGGGAAATGAATCTGGAGCGTATCTCAGCGCCCCTGTTTGTGGAAAAAAGCACCGGCCTGAACGACGACTTAAACGGTGTGGAACGGAAGGTGTCCTTTGACCTTCTGGCGATGCCGGGAGAGGAGATCGAGGTGGTGCAGTCCCTGGCAAAATGGAAGCGCATGGCCCTGTACCGTTATGGCTTTCAGCCGGGAGAGGGGCTTTATACCAACATGAACGCCATCCGCCGGGACGAGGAGCTTGACAACCTCCACAGCGTATATGTGGACCAGTGGGACTGGGAAAAGGTCATCCGGAAGGAGGACCGGAACGAGGAGACCCTGCGGGAGGTGGTGCGGACCATCTTCAAGGTGATCAAGCACATGGAGCACGAGGTGTGGTACAAATATCCCCAGGCGGTCTACCATCTGCCGGAGGACATTTATTTCATCGATTCCGAGGAGCTGCGCCGCCGCTATCCGGGGCTTACCCCCAAGGAACGGGAAAACGCCATCTGCCGGGAATACGGCTGCGTGTTCGTTATGCGCATCGGAGACAAGCTGGGAGACGGAAAGCCCCACGACGGCAGAGCGCCGGACTATGACGACTGGCAGCTGAACGGCGATATCCTGTTCTGGTTCGAGCCCCTAAAGTGCGCTCTGGAGATCTCCTCCATGGGCATCCGGGTGTCTGAGGAAAGCCTTTTGGAGCAGCTGGAAAAGGCGGGAGCGGAGGACCGGAAGGAGCTTCCCTACCACAGGATGATCCTGGAGAAAAAGCTTCCCTATACCATCGGCGGCGGAATCGGACAGTCCCGTCTCTGCATGCTGCTTCTGGGCAGAGCCCACGTGGGAGAGGTCCAGGCCAGCGTATGGCCGGAGGAGATGCGGAGCATCTGCGAAGCCCACGGAATGATACTGCTGTAAGAAAGGCTTCCGGAGTCTTCCGGCAAGGAAGGAGCCCGGAGAAACTGATAGGATGATGAAGAAAAGGAACTATTTGCTGGGCGCCCTGCTGGGCCTCTGCCTGCTGGGTGCCCTGCCCTTTGGGTCCCAGGCTGCGGAGCTTTCCCGGGAGGACCCGGTCAGGGCCGTGACCTATGCCGGAAGGGAGTGGGTCATCAATTTCTGGTCCACGGAAACGGAATACATGGAGGAGGATTTTGCCAGGATCCGGGAGGATGGCTTTAATGCCATTATCCTGTGCGTCCCCTGGAGGGAATTCCAGCCCTCGGTGCTGATCTCCGCCTTTAACGAGGACGCCTTTGCCAAGCTTCGGACCGTCTGCGAAACGGCGGAAAGGCAGGGGCTTTCCGTGATGCTGCGTCTCGGCTACAGCTGGGATTACTACGATCATTCCAATGTGCTGGAGCGGTTCGAGGGGCTGATCTATGACGATACCTATCTGGAGGCCTGGAAGCGTTACGCAAAGCAGGTCTATGAAACGGTATCCGCCTATGACTGCTATGCCGGGGCCTTCCTGACCTGGGAGGATTTCTGGAATTTCGTGGAAACGGAAAAAAACATTGCGGGAACCGCTTCAGGCAGCCGCAGGGCAAAGGAAATGGGCTATACGGACTATGTGTTGGAGCATTATTCCCAGGAGGAGCTTCAGGCCCTCTACGGAGATGCAAAGGAGGCTCTGAACCCCTCCTTTCCGGAACCGGAGAGCCCTGCCTACCGGCTGTTCCTGGAATGGTATGACAGCTGGCTTCTGGAGCTGCTTTCAGAGACCCAGCAGGTCTTTCCGGCCCTCAGCATGGAGTGCAGGCTGGATCAGGATCCTTATGTGCAGCTTGACGGAAGCAAAAACGGATACAACCATCAGGCGACCTTCCCCTGCGCCGGAGCGCCCTACTGCTCCGTCATGCTGTCTGCCAGCATGGGCTATGGAGAGGGGACGGTGCTGAATGCGGTGGATACGGCAAAGATGAGCGAAAGCCTCCTTGCAGCCAGCCAGACCTATGCGGGAAAGCCGGTGTTCGTGGATCAGTTCCTTTACATGGAGACCACTCCGGGCTATGAAAAGATCGCCCGGCTGCCGGAAACCGAGGTGAACGCATACCTTACGCAGATGGGAGAGGTCTTCCGCAGGCAGACCCTGGGATATGGCATCTGGACCTACCGGGACTATGCAGACAATATCATTTACAATCCGGAATTCGGTTATTCCCTGGAGGGCTGGGAGACCCTGGGCCGGGTGGATACGGTGACCCATGAGGGGACCCGCATGGCAAAGCTTTCCGCCGGAGCCTCCCTCAGCCAGGACCTTTCCGGAAGGACCTATCTGGGCGGAGAAAATACCCGAATCTCTCTGCGGGCGGTGGCGGAACGGCCGGTAAGGCTCACCATAACGGTAGGGGACCATACGGAAACCGCTGTGGCAGAGGTGGGGGATACCACGCTGGAGCTTTCCTTCCCGAAGCAGCTGGGAGGCAGGATCAGGATCAAAGCGGATGGAGAGGTGCTTCTGGACAATGTGAAGCTCTATACCCATGTGACGGAGGGCGGCATCTACGGGCTTTCCGGAGAGGCAGGGCCCTATCTTGAAGGCATCCGGGCCCTGAACCGGAACCTTGCCGGGTCATAAGCCGGAAAACAGAAAGGAGGAATCTTCGTGAAAAAGATTGTAAGCATGTATACCGGAACGAGCCTGATCCTGCGGATCGTGATCGGACTGATCGCCGGCGCGCTTCTGGGAATTTTCGTACCTGGGCTCGCCAGCATCGGAACCCTGGGAGACATTTTTGTAGGAGCGCTGAAATCCCTGGCGCCGGTGCTGGTGTTCTTCCTGGTGTGCAGCTCTGTGGCAGGCGCCAACGAGGGCATAGGCGAGCGCTTCAGGATGATCATCTTCCTGTACCTTCTGGGCACGTTTCTTTCGGCAGTGGTGGCGGTCATCGCCAGCTTCCTGTTTCCCATCACCATCGAGCTTGCCGCCGGGGCCGCCGAAGGGGCCTCTCCGGGAGGCATCGCCGAGGTGCTCCTGAATCTGCTCTCGAATATGGTCATGAACCCTGTCACCGCCATTGCGGAGGCGAACTACATCGGCATCCTTTTCTGGGCGATCCTCGGGGGCATGGCCTTAAGGACCATGAAGGCGGAGAGTACCATCAAGGTCATCGTGGACCTTGCAGAGATGGTGTCCATCACAGTGAGATGGGTCATCCAGCTGGCGCCCTTCGGCGTGCTGGGGCTTGTGTTTACGGCTGTTTCCAGCAGCGGTCTGGGCATCTTTACGGAATACGGCAGGCTCCTTCTGCTGCTGGTGGGAAGCATGGCGGTGGTGACCTTCATCGTTTATCCCGCCATCGTGGCGGTGTTCTTAAAGTGCAACCCCTATCCCCTGGTGTTCAAATGCCTGAGGGAGAGCGGAATCACGGCCTTTTTTACCAGGAGCTCCGCGGCCAACATCCCTGTCAACATGGCGCTCTGCGAGCGGCTGGGCCTTGACCGGGACTTCTATTCCGTATCCATCCCACTGGGGGCGACCATCAACATGGGCGGCGCGGCGGTCACCATCACGATCATGACCATGACCTGCGCCCATACCCTGGGCATGAGCGTGGATATCCCCACGGCCATCGTCCTGAGCGTTCTGGCAGCCCTTGGAGCCTGCGGCGCTTCAGGCGTTGCGGGAGGCTCCCTTCTGCTCATCCCCATGGCCTGCTCGCTCTTTGGCATCGGGAACGACCTTGCCATGCAGATGGTGGCGGTGGGCTTTATCATCGGCGTCATCCAGGATTCCGTGGAGACCATGATCAACTCCAGCTCCGACGCCCTGTTTACGGCAGTGGCCGAGTTTTACGACTGGAAGAAAAAAGGAAGAGATGTGAACATTTAAAAAAAGACAAAGCCCCTTTTCGGACTCTGTCTTTCCTCTGAAAGCTTACGGATCACTCCGTAAGCTTTTTGATTATGAAGCTGTAGATCTCCTGGCTCCGTTCCCGCCAGTTGGTGCAGATCCTGGAGGCCTGCTTTTCATCCGGCACGGAAAGATCCAGGCCGATCAGGAGATTCCTGCCCTCCCGCACCTCGCAGTGGGCGATGAAATTTTCAGGGCCCTCCTTGTAAAAATCGGCCGTGGTGCCCGCCTCTGAGCGCAGCCGGAATTTGTTTTCCGAAAGGTACTGATCCATATCCGCAATGGCGGCGGCCCCGATGTCGTTTCCAAAAAAGCCCAGGGTCTCCAGCCCGTCGGAGGTGATCTCATAGCGGGTGGAATTTCCGGACCGCCGGTCGGCGATGAGCTTGGAATCGATCAGCTCCGAAAGCACCTGCTGCAGGGTGAAGTAGGTGGTGTATTCCTTGTCCAGAAAGAACTGGCTCAGCTGGGAATTGGTCAGGGGAAAATTGACCTCCTTCAGCATATAGAGCACCATGAGCTTGTAAAGCGTTTCCGGTTCCTGTATCATCGTGACCTCGTCCTCCCTTTTGAATTCTTTTTTATCTTAACATATTCCGCTTTAAATTGAAACTGCGTTATGGTAAAATAAAACGGAATTATGGGGGCCTGTACCCTCAGGAAGGCTGAATGGTTTCAGAAAGGCTTATGAAGGAAAAGATCAACCGGCTGGCAAAGGGAATTATCGACAGCGAAACACCGAAGGCGGAGCTTATACCGCCTTCCTTTGAAGAGAGCGTTTCTTTTTCCGGAAGCGGAAGAAGGGAGCTGTCTCTGCGGAGCGTAAACGGACTGGGCATCAAGGGACTCTGTTATTCCGACAACCCCAGGGTCCGGATCGAAAACGCAGTATTCCTGGGAAATAAAAATCGGATCGCCTTTCGGGTGGATCCTTCTTTTCTGAAAGCGGGAACGGTGATCTACGGCAGGCTCTGCCTGATCACCAATGCGGGAGAATTTTCCGTCCCCTACCGTTTTACGGCGGAGGGTGTCACCCTATATGACCGGCAGCCGGAAGAGGAGGAGGCCTTTGTGCTGGACGCCCGGGAGGGAAGGCCCAAGGAGGCTGTCCAGGAGGAAACGGCTGTTTCTGCCTTTCAACAGTTCATCCTGGAGCATCTGCCGGAGGATCCGGAGCTCTTTACGGAGCTTACCTCCCTTCTGATCCGGGAGCAGCAGACCGACGGCTTTGCCTTCCGCGTCTATGAGGAGGCGGTGCGCCGGGATGTGCGGCTGACCAGGCTGTACGAGTACTATATCTATGCGGTGCCGGAGGACTTTTCCGGACGCATCCCCAAGGAGATCCTGCTGTACTTTGCCTATGACAGCAGCCTGGATCCTTACCGGAAATCCGTGATCTACAAAAATCTTCTGGAGCATCCGGACACGGATCCGGAGCTTTTCAGGCGCTATGAGCCGGAAATGCGGGATTACGCCCTGCGTTCCGTGCTGAAGGGCAGGATCGACGGCTGTCTGGCAGTGATCTACGAGCACATGATCTATCCGGACATGATCGATGCCCATATCGCGGATATCCTTCCGGCGCTTTTGAAGACCAGTCTGATTCAGTGTCCCGACAGCCGGATGCGGAAGGTGGCGGTCCGGTATCCGGAGCTTACCGGAGAGGAGCTATATCCTCTGGAGGACGGAAAGGCGTATGTGCCCCTTTATTTTCCGGAGGCGGAGCTTCTGTTTCTGGACAGCTACGGCAGATATTACAGGGGCGTGGAATTCCGGCAGACAGCGGTGATGCACAAGCCGGAGCTTTTGCGCCGGTGCTTTGAACTGAAGCCGGACCATCCTATGATCAGGCTGTCGGCGGTCCGCGGCATTCTCCGGAAGGGGGTGGAGACCCAGCAGGAAAAGGATGTGCTGCTGGATGCGGTGAATACCCTGCCTCTGCGGCCGGAGTTTGTGGAACAGGTGGTTTCCGCGCTGGTGAGCTTTGGCGGAAGCATGGACTTCCTTAAGGGCTTTGATGTGGACCGCCTGCCGGGAGCGGAAAAAAAGAAGATCTTCAGCTGCCTTGTGGAAACGGGAGAGCTGGAGCTGGCCTATGCCATGGTAAAGCGCTATGGCCTTCTGATCGCAGAGGAGGAGAGCCTCTGCAGGCTTTGCGTCTCCATGATCGGATCCGGTACCGCTCCGGTCCAGGAGGGGGAGGATCTGCGGTTTTTCGTATCCGCCTGCCGCAGGCTTTATGATGAGGACGTCAGGGAAAAATCTCTCCTTTCCTATCTGTGCTCCTTCTATGAGGGAGCCACGGAGGATATGTACGGCATCCTGCGGGCGGCGGAGGCTGCAGGCGCGGATACGGGAACCATTGCGGAGCGCATCCTGATCGCCAAGCTGTTTGCCGGAGGCAGGAAGCATCTGGACGAGGCCTTTGCCGCAGCCCGGCAGAAGGATGTGGGAGAGACCGTCATGCGGGCGTATTTTTCTGTCCGCTGTCACGATTATTTTGTGGAGGAAGCAGAGCTTCCGGAGTCCTTCTTCGATCTGCTGTACGGCTTTTTGTTGGCGGATCAGAAGCCGGAAAAGCTTCCCAGCCTGTATCTTCTTGCATGGACCAGGCATTTTGCAGAGGCGTATGCCTCCATAGGCCGCAGCGGCGGCGAACAGGAGCCGGAGGCGGAAGCCTGCAGGCTGTGCGAGAGGCTGCTTTCTGTGCTGCTTTCCGACGGGCTGGTGTTCGGCTATATGAAACGGCTGGCAAAGCACGTGACGGTTCCCGGCGAGATCATGGAAAAAAATTATATCGAATATCACGGAAGCAGATCCAGAAAGCCCAGGCTCTTCATGAAGATCGAGCCGGAGGACAGGGCATTCCATGAAGAGGAGATGCGCCGGGTCTATCAGGGAATCTATCTGAAGGAGGTGCAGCTTTTCACCGACGACGAGCTGCATTACAGAATCTATGAGGACGGATCCGAAAAGCCCGTGCAAGAGGGCGTTTTGAACGGCAGAAAGACCTCTGCCGCAGATCCCGGTTCCAGATACGGACTTCTGGATCAGATGACGGCAGAACTGCTTTCCGGAGATGAGGCAAAGCTGAGAGAGAGCATGACGGCCTATGTTCTGCGGGAGGAAATGAATCTGGCGCTGTTCGGGATCAGAGAGTGACGGATCCCGGCAGAGGGCCGGAAACAGGAAATTATCAGGGTAGGAGTTTGAAATGGCAGCAGCAATCGGAATAGATCTTTGCAGCGATTATACTGCGGTGCATATATATGGAAATGAGGAAGCCGTCGTTCTGCCGACGGTCATCTGCAGGGACAGGGATACGGAGCATTTCTCCATCGGAGAAGAGGCCTATCGGAAGACCCTGAAGGGAGATGGCGTGCTGGTGGACAAACTGCTCCGCCTGGCGGCAAGAAGGGGGACAGCTACCATCGGGGGCACCTGCTATGAGGGGCGGGAGCTCCTTTCCATCTTTTTGAAAAAGGCGGTCCGGGCCGCCATGCCCAATCCGGTTTCCAGAGAAACGGAGGGGGCGGAGACGGAGCTTGTCATCACCCTTTCCGGGCTTCAGAAGGAATGGCGGGAGGCGGTGCTGGAAGCGGCCAAGGGGCTTCAGATCCCGAAGAAACATATCCATATCATCGGCCATACGGAAGCCATGATGTACTATGTCCTGAACGGACCGAAGGAGCTCTATAACAACGCGGTGGCGCTTTTTAACCTGTCAGAGGAAAAGCTGTTTTATTATGAGCTGCAGGTGATCCGGGGCATGCAGAAGGCCACGGTGCTCTGCGAGGGAGAGCCCATGGACGAGGGCTTCAGCCTGGACATCCTCAAAAGTGAGGCAGGCCGCAAGCTGGGAGACAGCATCCTTCTGGGCTGCGGGGAAAAGCTCATGGCAAAGAAGAATTATTCCTCGGTGTTCCTTACGGGCAAGGGCTTTGAGGACATCAATTTCTTTCCCCAGTTCAAGGAATTCATCTGCAGAAGACGCCGGGCCTGTGTGGAGAAAGGGCTCTTTGCCCACGGCGCTTCCACGGCCGCCTTTGACCGGACCAGGCCGAAGAGCGCATTCCCCTATGTGTTTATCTGCGAATCCCGGCTGGGAGCGGATATCAGCCTGAATGTGGTGACAAAGCACCGGGAGGAGCGGCTGCTTCTGGCGGCGGCAGGAGACCCCTGGGCAGAGGCCTCCGGCAGGATCTCCCTGATCCCCTACCGGCAGAACTATGTGGACATCGACATCCGGCCTGTGGGAAACCGGCAGAAGCCGAGGACCGTCCGGATCCCCCTGACAGGCTTTCCGGAGCGTCCGGACCGCTGTACCCAGGTTTCCCTGGAGATCAGCTTTCCAGAGGCCCATAAGATGAAGCTGTGTCTGAGGGACGAGGGAATGGGAGAGCTGTTCCCGAAGACGGACGCATGTATCTATGAGGAGATCGAGATCTGATGGCTTTGCTTTTATGTACAAAGGATGCGGCAAATCCTTTCTATAACGAAAAACTGGATATCCGGCTGTGGTCTCTGCCGGAGCTTTGCTATGTGATCTATAATTATCCGATTTTGATCATGGACGATTTTGCCACCCCGGAGCTTTGCAGCTGGATCCGGGAGGAACTGGGCCTTCCCTTCCTTGCCGGAAAGATCGAGCAGCTGGCGGCCTCCCAGGAGGAAGAGCGGGGGGAGGATATCCTGATGGCGATCCTCCAGGAATGTAATTATTATACCCAGGGAGAAACAGAGGCCTGCCGCAGGCGTATCCGCAGCTATCGGAACTGCGGCAGGGAGGAATACATGCACGCCCTTGGAGCGGCCATGTTCCGGCTCAGACGGTACCGCAGCGCTTATGACAGCTTCCGGGAGGCGGATCAGGCGGCAGCGGAGCAGCTGCGGAAGGCCGGGGATCAGCGGACAGCCTCCGGCCTGCTGCTGAAACGGGCCGGCTATCTGTGCGATATGGCTTCGGCCTGTGTGCAGCTGTTTGAAGAAAAAAAAGCGGAGGAGCTGCTGCTTTCAGCGGAGGAGCTCTGCCCCACGGAACGGGCGGAAAGCCTTCTGTATCTGCTGCATGCCAATACCCCGGGAGCCGGGGAGCAGCAGGAAGCTCCCTCGGAGCCGGAGACGCCCCTTACGGATGAAAAAAAGAAGGAGCTGGATCTCAGGCGGGAGGAGGCAAGGGAAAAGGCCCGGTCCTCCCAGAGCTTTCAGGCGCTTTCGGAGGCGCTTTTGCTGGATCCGGTCAAACGGGAAAAGGCATTGGGAGAGCTTTTGCGGAAGTGGAAAAAGGACTTCCGGCGCATGAACTAGGGCCGGAAGAAAAGCCTTGTGGAAGGAGAGAAAGGAAACGATGAAGGAACTGGAAAAGAATTATGATCCTCAGGCCATGGAGCCTGAGATATATAAAAACTGGCTGGAGAAGGACTATTTTCATGCAGAGGCAAATTCCGGGAAAAAGCCCTTTTCCATTATGATGCCGCCGCCGAACGTGACGGGACAGCTGCACATGGGCCATGCCCTGGACAATACCCTGCAGGATAGCCTCTGCCGCTTTAAGCGGATGCAGGGCTACGAGGTGCTGTGGCAGCCCGGTACGGACCATGCGGCCATCGCCACCGAGGTCAAGGTGATCAACAAGCTGAAGGCAGAGGGCAAGGACAAGCACGAGCTTGGCCGGGAAGGCTTCCTGCGGGAGGCCTGGGCCTGGAAGGAGGAATACGAGGGCCGCATCCTGAAACAGATGTACAAGATGGGGGCCTCCGCCGACTGGAAGCGGCTGCGCTTCACCATGGACGAGGGCTGCTCCAAGGCGGTGCAGAAGGTATTCATCGACCTTTACAACAAGGGCTATATCTACAGAGGCAGCCGGATCATCAACTGGTGCCCGGTATGCCATACCTCCATTTCCGATGCGGAGGTCATTCACGAGGATCAGGAGGGCTCCTTCTGGCATATCAACTATCCCATCGTGGGAGAAGAGGGCCGCTATGTGGAGATCGCCACCACCAGACCGGAAACCCTGCTGGGAGATACGGCGGTGGCGGTAAACCCGGAGGACGAGCGCTATCGTGATCTGGTGGGCAAGATGCTGAAGCTGCCCCTTACGGACAGGGAGATCCCGGTGATCGCCGACGAATATGTGGATATGGAGTTCGGGACCGGCTGCGTGAAGATCACCCCGGCCCACGACCCCAACGACTTCGAGGTGGGAAGACGGCACGACCTTCCGGAGATCAATATCATGAACGACGACGCCACCATCTGCTGCCCTGGCTCCAAGTACGACGGCATGGACCGTTACGAGGCCAGAAAGGCCATGGTGGAGGACCTGAAGGCCCAGGGGCTTCTGGTCAAGGTGGTGCCCCACAGCCACAGCGTCGGGACCCATGACCGCTGCGGCGCTACGGTGGAGCCCATGGTAAAGCCCCAGTGGTTCGTGCGGATGGACAAGTTCGCAGAGGACTGCCGCAGAGTGCTGGAGGAGGGCGAGCTGCGGTTCGTGCCGGAAAACTACGCCAAGACCTATCTCCACTGGATCGACAACATCAAGGACTGGTGCATCAGCCGCCAGCTCTGGTGGGGCCACCGGATCCCGGCTTACTACTGCGATCAGTGCGGAAAGCTTATAGTTGGAGAAGAGGCGCCGGATGTATGTCCGGATTGCGGCTGCACCCATTTCACCCAGGACGAGGATACCCTGGATACCTGGTTCTCCTCAGCCCTGTGGCCCTTCTCGACCCTGGGCTGGCCGGAGCACACGCCGGAATACGACTATTTCTATCCCACCAGCGTGCTGGTAACCGGCTACGACATCATTTTCTTCTGGGTGATCCGTATGGTGTTCTCCGGCGTGGAGCATACGGGAAAATGCCCCTTCCACACGGTGCTGATGCACGGCCTGGTGCGGGACTCCCAGGGCAGGAAGATGTCCAAGTCCCTCGGAAACGGCATCGACCCCATCGAGGTCATCGACAAATACGGCGCTGACGCCCTGCGGGCAGCCCTGCTGACGGGCAATGCTCCGGGCAACGACATGCGTTTCTACTGGGAAAAGGTGGAAAACGAGCGGAATTTCGCCAACAAGGTGTGGAATGCCACCCGCTTTATTATGATGAATCTGGACAAGGCCGATGGAGCCGCTGCGGAGCTGCTTTCCGGAGCAGGCCTCTGCGGAACCGCTGACCAGGCGGCAGAGCGGAAAAAAGCTGCGAAGCCGGAGGAAAGCGTCAAGGAAGCCATGGCAAAGCTGCAGCTTACGGTGGAGGACAAGTGGATCCTGTCCCGCCTGAACCGGCTTATCGAAAATGTCACCAGGAACATGGAGGCCTTTGAGCTGGGCATCGCCCTGGACAATGTCACCGGATTTATCTGGGACGAATACTGCGACTGGTACATCGAAATGGTAAAGCCCAGGCTGTATTCCGAGACAGACAGCACCAAGACGGCGGCCCTCTGGACCCTGAAGACGGTGCTGATCAACGCCCTGAAGCTGCTGCATCCCTTCATGCCCTTCATCACGGAGGAGATCTTCACGAACATCCAGGATCGGGAGGAATCCATCATGATCTCCGCCTATCCGGAATACCGTGAAGAGTGGGCCTTTACGGATGAGGAGGCACAGGTAGAGGCGGTGAAGGAAGCGGTGAGGGCGATCCGGGGCGTCCGGGCGGATATGAACGTTCCACCCAGCAGAAAGGCTGCCGTCTATGTGGTGACGGAGGACGCCGGGGTCAGAAAGACCTTTACGGATACCAAGGTGGTGTTTGCATCCCTCTGCGGTGCCGGAGAGGTGACCTGTCAGGCAGACCGGGAAGGCATTCCGGAGAACGCGGTATCGGTAGTGGTCTCCAACGCATCCATCTTCATGCCCCTGGCAGATCTGGTGGATCTGGAAAAGGAAAAGGAACGGCTCCTGAAGGAGGAGGCAAGGCTTAAGGGAGAGCTGAAGCGTTCCCACGGCATGCTGTCCAACGAGAAATTCGTGGCCAAGGCGCCTGCGGCAAAGATCGAGGAAGAAAAAGCAAAGCTGGCAAAGTATGAGGAAATGCTCCGGAAGGTACAGGAGCAGCTTTCCAGGCTTTAAATGAAATAAAGAAAGAGCAGGAACGGGCAGTCCGGTTTTCGGGCTGCCCGAAAAAGAAAGGAGGGAACAGAGATGTTTGAAGAAATGAACGAAAGGCTGGCGGCCTTTGGCGTGATTCCCGTGGTGGTGATCGAGGACGCCAAGGACGCGGTGCCCCTGGCGGAGGCCCTGCTTTCCGGCGGACTGGCCTGCGCAGAGGTGACCTTCCGTACCGCTGCGGCGGAGGATGCCATCCGGGCCATTGCGGAGCGCTGCCCGGAGATGCTGGTGGGGGCAGGCACCGTGCTGTCCATGGAGCAGGCTGAACGGGCTGCTGCGGCAGGCGCCAGGTTTGTGGTAAGCCCCGGTTTTGATCCGGAGGTGGTAGACGGCTGCATAGCCCGGGGGATCCCGGTGTATCCCGGCTGCATGACGCCCTCGGAGATCATTCAGGGCGTGAAACGGGGCCTTCAGATCCTGAAGCTGTTCCCTGCAGGGGAGCTGGGAGGTCCGGCCATGATCAAGGCCCTCTCCGGTCCCTTCCCGGGCCTTCGTTTCCTTCCCACAGGAGGCGTGAACGCAGGCAATCTCAGGGACTATCTGTCCATGAAGGCAGTGGCGGCCTGCGGCGGCTCCTGGATGGTGAAAAAGGACCTCATCGCGGCAGGCGAATTCGACAGGATCACCGCCATGGTGCGGGAGGCAGCAGCGCTGGTAAAGGAGATCCGGGGCTGATTCTTGCGAAAAATCCGCCGGATCCATAAAAAAAGCTTGCGCCGCGATCGGTTCTTGGGTAAAATAGGATACGTGTTACTTTAACATGCTAATGTAGCAGAGAAAAAAAGAACGTACAGGAGGACAGAAGGCATGTCATATGTAGATGAGATCTATGAGGCAGTGGTAAAAAAGAACGGAAACGAGCCGGAGTTTTTACAGGCGGTAAAGGAAGTGCTGGATTCTCTGAGGCCGGTGATCGACAAAAACGAACAGGCCTACAGGACGGCAGGCCTTCTGGAGCGGCTCACGGAGCCGGAGCGGATCATTTCCTTCCGGGTCCCCTGGGTGGACGACCGGGGACAGGTGCAGGTAAACCGGGGCTACCGGGTCCAGTTCAACTCGGCCATCGGACCCTACAAGGGAGGCCTGCGCTTCCATCCTTCTGTGAACCAAAGCATCCTGAAATTCCTGGGCTTTGAACAGATCTTCAAAAACTCCCTGACAGGCCTTCCCATCGGCGGAGGCAAGGGCGGCGCGGATTTCGATCCCAAGGGAAAATCCGACCGGGAGGTGATGGCCTTCTGTCAGAGCTTTATGACGGAGCTGTACCGCCATATCGGAGCGGACAGCGATGTTCCGGCAGGTGATATCGGCGTAGGGGGCCGGGAGATCGGCTATCTCTTCGGCCAGTACAAACGGCTCACAGGCCGCTACGAAGGGGTCCTTACGGGCAAGGGCTTAAGCTACGGCGGTTCCCTGGTGCGGACGGAGGCCACCGGCTACGGCCTGATCTATATCCTGGAGGAGATGCTGGCCCATGCAGGCAAGGACATTCCCGGAAAAACGGTGGTGATCTCCGGATCCGGCAATGTGGCCATCTATGCCTGTGAAAAGGCCCAGTCCCTGGGAGCAAAGGTCATCGCGCTTTCGGATTCCAACGGCTATGTGGTGGATCCGGAGGGCATCCGTCTGGAGTTGGTAAAGGAAATCAAGGAACAGCGCCGGGGCCGCATCAGCGAGTATGCGGAAGCGGTGGCGAGCGCCTCCTACCATCCGGGCAAGGGAATCTGGAGCGTGCCCTGCGACATCGCTCTGCCCTGCGCGACCCAGAACGAGCTGGAGCTTGCGGACGCAAAGCTTCTCAGGCAGAACGGCTGCTTTGCGGTGGCAGAAGGCGCAAACATGCCCTCTACCATCGAGGCGGCGGAATATTTCGTACAGGAGGGCTTCCTGTATATGCCTGCAAAGGCGGCAAACGCAGGCGGCGTGGCAACCTCCGCCCTGGAGATGAGCCAGAACAGCGGACGCATGAGCTGGAGCTTTGCAGAGGTGGACGAAAAGCTGCAAGGGATCATGAAGGAGATCTACCGCAAGACCGCAGAGGCGGCGGAGCGGTACGGCGCAAAGGGCAATTTCGTCATGGGCGCCAACATCGCTGGCTTTGAAAAGGTGGCGGAGGCCATGATGGCGCAGGGCATCTGCTGATAATCAGATCCGCTGACGATCGGATCGGTTGGGAAGCGCCAGGCAAAAAGGAGCTTCCGAAACCTGAAATTTACCTTAATTCCATCGGGCAGGGTGCAAAAGGCACCCTGCTTTTGCTATACTATACGGGAAAATCGGAAGCAAAACAGGAAGCTTTTTCAAGGGCTTTCGGAGGAAATGCGGAGAGAAGGATATGAGCAAGGGACTTTTTGAAAACAGGATCCTGATCGTGGACGACAACGGCGACCTGCGCCGGATGCTTGGCACCTTTCTGAAAAAGGAAGGCTATCAGAACGTGGCGCTGGCGGAGGACTGCCGCAGCGCCCTTTCGGAGATCGGGGCCCAGAGGCCGGATTTCATCATACTGGACATCAATCTGCCGGATGGAGACGGATTTCAGCTGATGAAGGCGATCCGGCAGCAGAAGGGCTGCCAGGAGATACCGGTGCTGTTTCTCAGCGCCCGGGACCAGGATGCAGACCGGCTCCGGGGATTGGAGCTGGGGGCGGACGATTACATGATGAAGCCCTTTCTGCCAAGGGAACTGCTGCTTCGGATGGGAGCCATCCTGCGGCGCAGCTATGGCAGCCGGGAGGTGCAGCAGGAGCCACGGCAGGACCAGGAGACCCGGTTTCTGGAGCTGGGGCCCCGGGTGGTGGACTTTGAGGCGGGGACCGTGCGGTGCGGAGACCGGGAAGAGCCCCTTACGGTAAAGGAGCTGCATATCCTGAAAACCCTGGCGGAAAACCGCGGAAAGATCGTTACCTTTGACAACCTCTGCAAGGCGGTGTGGAACGCCCAGTATTACACCTATGAAAATACGGTGATGGTGCATATCCGCAGGCTCAGGGAAAAGATCGAGGAGGATCCCAGCAAGCCGAAGTGGCTTGTGACAGCCCGAGGCATAGGCTACAAACTGAAATAAAAAGAAAGACAGGACAAAAGCGATGGAGAAAAAGGAAGGAGCGGCCGAACATCAAAACGGGCCCATGACGGAAAAAGAACGGCGGGAGCAGCGGAAGCTCTGGGAACGGCTGGGGGCCTATGTCCTGCTGATCGGCCTTCTGCAGCTTTTCTGTCAGGCGGTCTTCCGGCTCCTGCTAAAGGACCGTGCCGGAGGCTGGCTGCTTCCGGCCCTTGCGGGGACCCTCTGTCTCATGCTGCTGCTTTTGCTTCTGGCCTGGAGAGGCTACCTGCGGCTCCACAGCATCGCCAGAGGCATCCGGCAGCTGCCGGAGGGAGCCCAGGTACATCTGCCGGAGGAGGGGGTGACGGAAGCCCTGGCCCGCAGCATCAACCAGACCTCGGATATGCTGGAGGAACAGCGAAAGGCCCTGGGCCGGAGAGATACCGCCCGCATCGACTGGATCCGGGGCATCTCCCATGACATCCGGACGCCCCTTTCCATGGTGATGGGCTATGCGGAGCTTTTGGAGGAGGACCCGGCCCTTTCCGAGGAACAGCAGCAGAGCGTGGCGGTCATCAAGGAACAGAGCCTGAAGATGAAGGCCCTGATCGAGGATCTGAATCTGACCTCCAAGCTGGAATACGACCGGCAGCCCCTGCGGCTGACCCGGTTCCGTCCGGCAGAGCTTCTGCGGGAATCCGTGGCGGGCATGCTGAACTCCGGATATTTCGACCAGCAGGAGGAGGGGAGCTATCAGATCGATCTGATGATCCTGCCGGAATATGAGAGCCTGACGGTAACGGCGGATCACAATCTGCTGCGGAGAGTCTTTGACAACCTGATCGGAAACGCCTTCCGCCATAATCCCCAGGGCTGCAGCGTGATGATCCTGGCCTATGTGGCTGGCGGCAACGCGGTGGCGGAGGTACGGGACGACGGAAGAGGGATCCCTGAGGCGGTGGCAAGCCGCATCAACGGACTGGGCAGCAGCCTGCAGGAGACGGAGGCAGAGCCGGAGCAGGATCCTGCCGGAGCCCTCACAGAGGGACCTCACATCATGGGGATGCGCATCGCAAAGCAGATCATGCTGGCCCACGGAGGCAATCTGATCATCAAGCCGGACCGCCATACGGTGGCGGTGATCCTCAATCCCGCAGGAACGGAATGATCCGAAGCCTCCTGCCGTCTGTCAGCAGGCGGATGCCGCCGGAGCGCCCGGTCATGAGCGGCTTTGCGCCATAGTGGGAAAACCGTTCCACTACCTCCCGGTGGGGATGTCCATAGGAATTGTTTTCCCCATAGGAAAAAAGAACGTATTCCGGCGCAAATTGTTTTAACAGGACGTCGGAATTGCTGCTGCGGCTTCCGTGGTGGGCGGCTTTATAGACGGTAAGCCTTCCCGGAAGGAACAGGCCCTCCGAAAGGGCCTGATGCTGCCGCAGCGCTTTCGCCAGAAGGGCCTCGTCTCCCTTCATCATATCTCCGGTAAAAAGCATGCTGAAGCCGCCGTACCGGAGCAGTAGCGCCTCCGAGTGGGAATTCAGCTCCGGGGTACGGGCCCTGCCGGGATACAGGCATAAAAGCTCCGGGCCACCGGGCAGCGAAAGCCGGTCGCCCTCGGAAAAATAATGGATGTCCTCCTGGGAGAAAAAGGCCTTCAGCGGGTCGTAGGCGGGATCCTCCCTGGCGGCCTTTGGCAGCAGGAGCCGCTCTATGGTAAGCTCCGGCGTGTTGGACAGCAGATAGGAAAGACCGCTGGTATGATCCGCGTCGCAGTGGCTGATGATGGCGGCGGAGAGCCGGGAGACGCCCTGTGAAAGGAGCACCGGCTCCAGGGTGTATTTTCCCAGCTCCGATTCCGAGGTACTGCCTCCGTCGATGAGGATGCTGGTATCCTGATAGCGGATGAGAAAGCCGTCTCCCTGCCCCACATCGATGGCGGTGATCTCCAGCTCTCTGGGCGGGGATTTTACGAAAAGCCCTGCGGAAAGGGTCAGCAGCAGGAAATAAAGCAGGGCCCGAAGCTCCGGCCGGATCCGGAAGAGCCGCCGGAAGAGCCCGTGGATGACAGCTTGCCGCAGGGAAAAACGGTTTTTCAAAAGCTTTGGGGCAGGGCCTTTTTCCGGCAGCTCCCACAGGCGCTTCCTGCAGAAAAAGGGAAAGAACAGCAGCACAAAACCGGCGAGCATCAGAAAATAATACAGGACGATTTCTTTGAGTTCCGGTCTCCCCAACAGGATGGAGGAGGCCGGAAATTTTTTTGTGATGGAACAGAGCTGCTCATAAAACAGCAGGATGTAGTGACCGGCGCCGGCAGCGCCCCGGGCCAGAAGCCAGAGAAAGCCTGCGGCGGGAGCGAGAAGGGGGCTTTCCTGCAGCAGGGAGGTCAGAAGCCCCAGGCAGAGGGCCAGGAGGCCGGAACAGAGGACGAAGCCCATCAGGGGGATGACGATGAAATTCAGCAGGATCCCATAGGGTGGAAAGGTGAAAAAATGATAGAGGATCAGGGGCAGGGTGAAAAACTGGATGGCGGTGCTGGTGAACACGGTGCGGACAGCCCCGGGGAGCCGTCCCCGGTGGGAGATATACAGGACAAAGCCCGTTTTCCTGCTCCGGTTTTCCCGCTCCAGCTCCAGGGCCCGTAACAGATGCTCCCCCAGCAGGCTGATGGCAAGAATGGCGCCGAAGGAAAGCTGAAAGCCGCTCTGGAGGAGGATGTAGGGATAGGCGGCGGCCAACAGCAGGGCAGAAAGCCCCAGGGCGGACAGGGAATCATAGCTGCGGCCAAGGCGCAGGCTCAAAAATTTTGCCAGCAGCATGACCACGGCCCTTACGGCGGAGCCCTGAGCGCCGGTAAGAAAACCATAGCTGACCACCAGCAGGGAAGATAGCAAGCCTGCGCCGGAAAGCCCCATGCCGAGAACCCGCAGCAGACGGAAAAAGCCCATGCCGATGATGCCCACATGCAGGCCGGAAACCGCCAGCAGATGGGCGATGCCCTGGGACTGATAAAGATCCCGTACTCCCTCGTCCATTTCCGATTTATCTCCCAGAAGCAGCGCCCGGTACAGACCGGCGTCCTTTTGGGGCAGCAGGGCGTCCAGCACCTCCATGCAGCGCTGCCGCAGGCTGCCCAGGGTGGAAAAATAAGGCAGGCCGCTGCTGAGGATACCGCCCTGCCGGTATGCCTCCAGGGCCTCCTCCGAGGAGATGCCAAGGCCCTTCAGATAAAGGCCGTAGTCGAATTCGCCGGGATTGCGGATGCCGTAACGGGAAAAGAAAGCCTGGTGCTGGGGCTGAGAGAATTCCCCAGAGACTGCCGCAGCCCGGAAAAAGCCTGCAAGAAAGAAAAGAAAGCAGCATAAGAAAAAGAGCAGAGGTCCTTTTTCCAAACCTCTGCTCTTAAAAAACGGTTTTCGGTTCCGGAGGTCCTCCTCCGGAGCTCTGCAGGCTGCCAGAAGCAGCAGCATACAGAGAAACAGGCTTCCTGCAAAGCACCGCAGGCCTGCGGAAAGCTCGCAGATCCCGCTGATCTCTCCAAGCACAAACGATCCGGCGATCCATGGAAAAAGACGGCCGGTATACATCGATTCCTTTCTCCGCAAAAGCGGCGGCAGCCAGGAAACAGCCGGCGGCAGAAAAGCCGGTGACTGTCAGGCAGCCGGTGGCGGCGGGCATCTGCAGTGGGGCCTGCAGAAAACGTTGTGATAAAACAGGCGGCAGGGTCTTTGCCGCAGGGGCGGGCCCGCAGGTCCGCAGCTTAGGTGTGGGGAAGCTCCCGCAGCTTGCGTTCCGCAACGATGGCTAGGGCGCCGGGGCCTGTGTGGCAGGCGATGGCCAGGGCCAGAGGCGCCATATAGAAATCCGCCTTGGGCCAGCGCTCCTTCGCCTCCTGCATGAATTCCTGAGCCATGGCCTCGTTCTGGGTATGGGCGATCATGATATAACTGTTTTCTGCCTCGGGATCCGACAGCCGGTTATTCAGGCAGTCCTGGATGGCTGCCAGCATGGTCTCCTTTGCCTGGGACATGGTGCGGACCTTGGCAAAGGCGTCCAGCTTGTCGCCGTCGATCTTCAGCACGGGCTTGATCCTTAGCAGCGTACCCAGCGCCGCGGCAGCCGGCGTGATGCGGCCGCCTTTTTTCAGATATTTCAGGGTGGTGACGGTAATAAAGATCAGGCTGTCCTTGCGGGTGTCCTCCAGGATCCGCTTGATGGAAGCGCCGTCATAGCCCAGACGTGCCAGCTCCATGGCGTTCAGGGCAGCCTGCCGCTCTGTAACGGAAACAGAGGTGTTGTCCACCGGGAAGACCCTGCCGGCATAGGGCTCATCCGCCGCCAGCATGGTCATGGTCTGATAGGCTCCCGTGAGTCCGGAGGAAAGGGGGATGCAGACGATCTGATCGTGATCCGCAAGCAGCTTATCCCAAAGCTCCGTAATCTCCGCAGGAGAGCACTGGGAGGTGGAAAGCTCCGCCCCCTCTGCCATTTTCTGATAAAAATCCTCTGCCGTCAGGCTGATGTCTTCATAAAACTGGACGCCGTTTACGATAAAGGGCGCCGGCAGTACATAAAGGCCAAGCTGCGCAGCCTCCTGCTGCGAGATGCCGCTGTGTGAGTCGGTAACGATTGCAATCTTCATGGGTTTACCTGGTGTGGAAGGCGGTGCCTTCAGACGTTTATTTCTTGATCAAAAGGGACTTTCCGGTCATTTCCTTTGGCTGGGGAAGTCCCATCAGCTCCAACAGGGTGGGGGCGATATCCGCCAGCACGCCATTTTCCCGAAGGCCTATTCCCGGTCCGGCGTTATAAAGGATAAAGGGAACCGGACTTGTGGTGTGCGCGGTAAAGGGCTCTCCGGTCTCGGGGTCGATCATCATGTCGCAGTTTCCGTGATCGGCGCAGATGAACAGCACGCCGCCGGTTTTGTCGATGGATTCGCAGACCTTTCCGATGCAGGTATCCACGGTCTCCACCGCCTTGACGGCTGCCGGGATGACGCCGGTGTGGCCCACCATGTCCGGATTGGCGAAGTTGCAGATCACCACATCGTATTTTCCGGATTCGATGGCGCCGCAGAGCTTTTCGCAGACCATGGGGGCGCTCATCTCAGGCTTCAGATCGTAGGTGGGCACCTCCTTGGGAGAGGGCACCAGGATACGGTCCTCCCCTTCGTTGGGGGTCTCTACGCCGCCGTTGAAGAAGAAGGTGACATGGGCGTATTTCTCCGTCTCCGCCACACGGCACTGGGTCTTTCCATTGGCTGCAAGATATTCTCCCAGGGTGTTGTGAATCTCTTCCTTGTGGAAGGCCACCTGCTTGTTGCCGATGGTCTCGTCGTAGTCCACAAAGCAGGTAAAGAGCACATGGGGACGCACCTTCCTTTCAAAGCCGGAAAAGCTGTCGTCGCAGAAGGCTCTGGTCATCTGCCGCGCCCGGTCGGGCCGGAAGTTGAAGAACACGACGGAATCCCCCTCCTGGATGCAGGCAGTGGGATGTCCCTCCTTTTCGATGACCACGGGAACGATAAATTCATCGTAAACCTTTTCCTGATAGGTGGCTTCCATGGCGGCCTCTGCTGAGGGGGCCTTTCTGCCGGTGCCCTGGGTCAGGGCGTCGTAGGCCTTTTCCGTCCGGTCCCAGTTCTTGTCCCGGTCCATGGCATAATAACGGCCGCTGATGGTAGCGATCTCGCCGCAGCCAAGCTCCTGCATCTTCTGCTCCAGGGCCTTGATATAGGAAAGACCGCTGTCCGGCGGGGTGTCCCGGCCGTCCATGAAGCAGTGGACATAGACCTTTTTCAAACCGCTGCGCCGTGCCAGCTCCAGAAGTCCATAGATGTGGGTGATGTGGCTGTGGACGCCGCCGTCAGAAACGAGCCCCATGAGATGCAGGGCGCTGTCCTTTTCCTTGCAGTTGGCCACTGCCGCCTGCAACTCGGGAATCTCAAAAAAGTCTCCGTCTTCGATGGACTTTGTAATGCGGGTCAGCTCCTGATAAACGATGCGGCCAGCGCCCATGTTCAGGTGGCCCACCTCGGAGTTGCCCATCTGTCCGTCGGGAAGTCCTACGGAAAGTCCGGAGGCGTAGCCCTTGACAAAGGGGCATTCCGCCATCAGTTTATCCAAATGCGGCTTTTTGGCCATGGCAACCGCGTTGCCTTCGGTTTCCTCCCGAAGCCCAAAGCCGTCCATGATCACCAGTACGACCGGTTTTCTGTTCATTGTCCTTGTTCCTCCAATTCTGTTCCAAAAGGTTCTGTCTCCCGGCTATTTTAACATAGTTAAGGAGAAATGGCAAAAAATTGTCAATCTATCGGATGAAATTCGTGCAGGCGATGTTTTCGCTGTCCGGATAGGGAACGCCCTGTTCCTTTCCAGCCACAAAGCAGCGCATCATCCAGACCATGTTCCGGGCGAGGTTGCGCATGGTCTGCATGCCCTCTTCATCCTCAGGCGCGTCTGCGGCTACCCGGCCATGGACCATGTTCCAGTAGGTGGAGCCCGCCACAGGCATCTGGGAGATGCCGAAATATTTGTTCAGGGCGTCCAGGGTGGCGGAGGTGCCGCCCCGGCGGGCAACTGCCACGGAGGCGGCGGGCTTAAAACGGAAAGCCTCCGCTCCGGCGTTGCTGTAAAAGGCCCTGTCCAGGAAGGAGAAGATCCTGCCGCTGGGATGGGCGTAGTAAACCGGGGTCCCGAAGACAAAGCCGTCGGCCTGCCGGGCCTTTTCCACAAACTCGTTGACGCCGCCGTCCTGCAGCACGCAGCAGCCCTTTGTCCGGCAGCCGCCGCACTGGAGGCAGTCGGAGATGGGATCCTTCAGCTGGAATACCTCCGTCTCGACGCCCTCTGCTTCAAACACCTTTATCATCTCGGAAAGGGCAGCCATGGTGGTGCCATGCTCGTGGCTGCTGCCGTTTACCAACAGTACCTTCATTTTTATACCTCCTGGCAGGATATGAATTGACAGTCATTTATGTATATCCTACAATAAAATCCAGAAAAAGAAAAGGACGAAGACAGAGAAAAAGAACGACGGAAAGGCAGAGAGGAAGGGATATGGACCACTTCGAATTAGTATCAGAATACGCCCCCACCGGGGACCAGCCCCAGGCCATTGCGGAGCTGGTAAAGGGCTTCCGGGAGGGAAACCAGTTTCAGACGCTGCTGGGGGCCACAGGCTCCGGAAAGACCTTTACCATGGCCAACGTGATCCAGCAGCTGAACAAGCCTACCCTCATCATCGCCCACAACAAGACCCTGGCGGCGCAGCTCTACAGCGAGTTCAAGGAATTTTTTCCCAACAACGCGGTGGAGTATTTCGTGTCTTATTACGATTACTATCAGCCGGAGGCCTATGTGCCCTCCACGGACACCTATATCGAAAAGGATTCCGACATCAACGACGAGATCGACAAGCTCAGGCATTCCGCCACGGCAGCCCTGTCGGAGCGGGAGGACGTGATCATCGTGGCCTCCGTGTCCTGCATCTACGGCCTGGGTTCTCCCATCGATTATAAGAAAATGACGGTTTCCCTGCGGCCGGGGCAGACCCATGACCGGGACGAGATCATCCGGCGGCTGGTGGACATGCAGTATACCCGAAACGAGATGGACTTTAAACGAGGCACCTTCCGGGTGCACGGAGACGTGCTGGAGATCTACCCCTCCTATTCCGGAGGAGAGGCCTACCGGGTGGAGTTTTTCGGGGACGAGATCGACCGGATCACCGCCTTTGACTCCGTTACGGGACAGACCAAGACCGCCCTCAACCATGTGCTGGTATTTCCCGCCTCCCACTATGTGGTGCCCAAGGAAAAAATGGAGGCGGCCTGCGGCAGGATCCTGGAGGAAATGGAGGAACGGGTATCCTTTTTCAAATCCGAGGACAAGCTGATCGAGGCCCAGCGGATCTCCGAGCGCACCAATTTCGACGTGGAGATGCTGCGGGAGACCGGATTCTGCTCCGGCATCGAGAACTATTCCAGACATCTGGTGGGTTCCCCTGCAGGGGCGCCGCCCTACACCTTGATCGACTATTTTCCAAAGGAATTCCTGATCATCGTGGACGAGTCCCACATCACCCTGCCTCAGGTGCGGGGCATGTACGCAGGGGACCACAGCCGGAAGACCACCCTGGTGGACTACGGCTTCCGTCTGCCCTCGGCTCTGGACAACCGGCCCCTGAACTTTGAGGAATTCGAGGAAAAGATCGACCAGATGATGTTCGTGTCCGCTACCCCGGGCCCCTATGAGGAGTCCCACGAGCTTTTGCGGGCGGAGCAGATCATCCGGCCTACGGGGCTTCTGGATCCGGAGGTATTCGTGCGCCCGGTGGAGGGCCAGATCGACGATCTGGTAACGGAGATCAACCGGGAAACGGAAAAGGGAAACAAGGTGCTGGTGACGACGCTCACCAAGCGCATGGCGGAGGATCTGACCAAATATATGCAGGACATCGGCATCCGGGTGCGGTATCTCCATTCCGACATCGACACCCTGGAACGGAGCCAGATCATCCGGGATATGCGGCTGGGGCTCTTCGATGTGCTGGTGGGCATCAACCTGCTGCGGGAGGGCCTGGACATTCCGGAGGTATCCCTGGTGGCGATCCTGGATGCGGACAAGGAAGGTTTCTTAAGAAGCGAGACCTCTCTGATCCAGACCATCGGCCGGGCGGCGAGAAACGCCGAGGGCCATGTGATCATGTATGCGGACACCATCACCGAGTCCATGGGCCGGGCCATCGAGGAGACCAACCGCCGCCGCAGCGTTCAGGACGCCTATAACAAGGCCCACGGCATCACGCCCCAGACCATCAAAAAGGCGGTGCGGGACCTGATCGTCATCTCCAAGAGCGTGGAGGACGATTCCGGAAAGAACTCCAAGGATCCGGAGTCCATGACGGAAAAGGAACTGCGGGCCCTGGAAAAGGAGCTGACGAAAAAAATGCGCATCTGCGCCGCGGAGCTCAACTTCGAGGAGGCGGCCGTGCTGCGTGACCGGTTGGTGGAGATCCGGAAGATCCTGTACGATAAGCAGTGATTTTTTCTTGCTATTTCCTGTTCCCGTGCTATAATAAATATCTACGGGGACATAGCTCAGCTGGGAGAGCGTTGCGTTCGCAACGCAAAGGTCGCGGGTTCGAATCCCGTTGTCTCCATCTATGAAAAAAGCATGGTATATTCGGGAAAATGTTGAAAATCCCTTATATACCGTGCTTTTTTGATGTTTTGGGCCGGTGTCTCATAGGCCTTTTCCTGAAATTTTCAGGACGAATATGGACATTTTCAGGAAAAATTTGCCCACGAATTTGCCCACGAAATAGTTTACATAATCTTTTCCATGTGCCGTATTACTAGATCGCTCATCTTTTTTTCTTGATCAGACAGGGCGTGCCGGTAGACTGATTTCATCACATTATCCGTCTTCCAGCCGCCCGCCTGCATGATATATACGTCCGGCACTCCGAGAGCGTGAGAGCGGGATGCGTAGTAATGACGGAGCTTATGCACACTGAAGTGCGGGATACCTAACCGCTTCAATGTGCGGCGCAGATACAGGTTGATGTTATCTGGCTTTCCGTTGTAGACGTAGCCCTGCTTCCTGATCTGGTCTGCGAGCGCCGCAGGTATCCTGACGGTTCGAGTGCTTTCCGCAGTCTTGCCACCGGATTTCACGATATAGGACCGCCCGTCAGTGATCACCATCGACTTGTCTATCCTGACCGTATCACCAATTGCATCAGACGGCTATCAGGTTGATGAAGAAGGAAGATGGGTCGTTGACGGCGTTGTCCAGCATAACGAATATGGCCATGTAAAGATGGAAATGGCAGAAAAGTATCAGGGGAAAACAGATGACGAAATCTGGGAAATCATGAAAGATGCGTTATTGAAGCTGTGGGCTGCAAATTATTATAATACAGATTTTAAAGCCTCTGGGATATCTTCAGATAATTTTATTTCCGGAAACATCGGCAGCGGAGCTGCAAGGGGCTCAACCTGGCGGGCCACCCACAATTCTCTGGTATCGGTTCATGGGACTGAAAGGGATTATATAAAAATATCTTTGAGTAATTCATGGGATAATCTGCACAACAATGTTGACAGCAGCCAGGATCTGGCTTTTTATGGTACAACCTCTGCCATTATCGAAAAAATGATCAAAATTGCTTTAGGGGATGATGTTGGCCAGGAATTTTTTGACTATCTGCGGCAGCATGCGGATGCGTTGCCTTTACAGGATGGAAAGCGTACGGCAAGAAACGCAGATGGTACCCCGGCAATGAAATATTATTGTTTTGATGAAAATGGATTGGCCTGGGTCTGCGACGAAGCAGGAAACCGCAGCAATCAGAGATTTCCGGAACATGACGCTATGCCAGAGTGGTGGCAGCAGGCAACGGAAACAGCAAAGACGCGCGTTTACGGAGATCGGATTATGGAGGACAGTAAAATCGGAGTAGGAAATGGAATTGAAACCCTGGATCTGACAAATTGGCAAAACCGCATGACAAACTACGGAAAAAGATTCTCCATTAGTAATGATGGTGTAATAGAGATCTACAGGTAACGATCAGTCATCGGGTTGATAACGGCCCGGACTTCAATTATAATGATCTTAACCCGAAATGGGGGGGTTGAATCAATGAAAGAGCTGGGTAACAGGCTGAAAATCCTGCGGGAGGGTACTGGGTTTTCACAGGCGAAGTTTGCCGAGGTGATCGGCTCTACGCAGTCCAGAATCAACCGCTATGAGAACGGGCAGGCAACGCCGCCGGTCAGGGATAACCCGGAACTCGCAAAGTTTGTGGAGATGTGCTTTGATCCGGGATCGCCGATGAATGAGAAGCTGAAACAGACCATGCTGCAAATGCTGAAAGGGGTGCAGGAATGAGTAAAGAACTAACGCAGAATATGGGACAGTTTGATGAACTCCTGTCCATCATTGACAGTGCCCGCACCCGCGCCTTGAAGGCCGTCAATGCTGAACTGATCCAGATGTACTGGAATGTGGGGGAATACCTTTCTGGTCTGTGTGCCAACTCCGGTTTCGGTGCCAAGGTCATCGACGAGGTGGCAGCGTATATCGCAAAGACTAATCCTGGCGTCAAAGGCTTCAACCGCCGTGGACTCTACCGCATGAAGCAGTTTTATGAGACCTATAAGGACGACGAATTTGTGACACCACTGGTGACACAAATCAGCTGGACAAACCACCTGCTGATTCTGTCCGGTGCAAAGTCTGCG